>CAZGNJ010000035.1:0-40147 GCA_964526985.1 uncultured Ginsengibacter sp.
GGGTCTGACGAAGCTTCGCTTGTCAGACTCAGACCGAAGCGTCAGAGCCGACGAACCGAAGTTTGTCGGGGTTAACCCTGACAAAAATTGGCAGAAAAGCCAATTTTTCGTCACTGCTTCGCAGAAATTTTGCTACTGCAAAATTTGGGTTGAAATATGACATGAGATGATACCTGAATCTATGAGGGAAAGATTAAGGTTCTCACCAAATGCCTTCAATTAATATTTTTCAGGCAAGAGAATGATTTAAAAAAAGCCGGTAACAATTGCTACCAGTTGGTTGAAGCCTATCAGGTTAAGTTGAGAGCTTCGACAGTCCTGGCCTCTCTGTAGTAACCTGGCAGGTTAAATTTTCAAAGTGCAGGCTCTTATGCAGGCAAAACTCTGCATAGTGATTATTTATAGGGCTTTTTGGTTGGATTGCTCCTGGTATCGTACATGTTAATCACTTCAATTTTCTTATCCTTAACTCTGTAAAATAACCTATTGTGTTTTGAAATTAAAATACTTCTTACAGACTTTATATTTGAGGAGGGAATGCCTATGGTTGGATATTCTGACAATGTCTTTATCCTTTTCTCAAATTTCGAAATGAAATTGTTTGAAACTCCTTCACCCCATTCCTTTTTGAGATAATCGAGTAATTTGAAAAGTTTATTTACGAAACGCTTCTTATATACTATTTCATACGCCATTGGCTGATCGCTTCATCAAGTTCGTCCTGAGAAATTGTATCATATCCAAAAGGCTCAGATACCATATTGGTCAATTCAATCTTATCCTCTGCGGAAAGCTGATCCGTTACATCATTTTTCCCCGTTTTGGTGAAGAAATCATAATCCTCATTTAATAGCAATAATAAATCCTCATCCGTGGTAAGTGCAATCTTATTAATAAGATTTTGCTTAAGGTCGTCCATTATAAAATGCTTTTGAGATTCATGATTCGATTCTTAAATGGGACTCAATGATTTTTTTATATTCCTCATTCCGGTTACTAAATTGAACTTCAGTTTCCCATTTAAGACTTTGTTTTCAAATATAAAGGTAGCAAACGGTTTTATTTAATTGGAGCAACCAATTTTTAAATTGGTACTGTTGTTTGAAACCTGTCAGGTTGAATTGAGACCTGCGATAGTTCTGAACTCTCTCTAACCTGACAGGTTATTTAATCACTTCCCCGCTTCCTTCAGCATCTCCTTCACTGCAGCTTCTATCTGCTGATCTTCGCCTGTGAGAATCTTGTTATAATCATCTGCTACTTTGATGTCGGGCTCCAACTGCATATTTTCCAATGGCCGATTTTCTTTCAACCCTATCACTGCTATCATCGGAATGCCAAATACCATTGTTGGATCTATTTGTGTTTCCCACCACACTGCGGTACCGGTACCGGCCACCGGCATTCCGATCAGTTTGCCAATGCCTTTCGTTTTGTACGCATAAGGGAATACGTGGGCGTCACTGTAGTTGGCTTCATTCATCACTACACAACTGGGCTTTGCCCATTTATCAGCAGGCTCGCCTCCTGCAACCGGCTTCACTCCGTAAGGAATATATTTCATGTATTCCTTTCCACTCAGGAAAGTAGTGAGGTCTTCATGCAGCCATCCTCCGCCATTGAATCTTGTGTCAACGATCAGCGCTTCTTTGTCCCTGTTTTTTCCTAACACTTCATCATATACATTTCTGTAGCTCGCGTCATTCATGGCCTGTACGTGCACATAACCTACTTTGCCGTTGCTCAGTTTATTCACCATGTCTTCCATCTTTTTGGTCCATCGCTTATACAACAATCCGTTTTCTTCTCCTCCAGAAATGGGTTTCACTACTTCATCAAAAGTTTTTCCATTGGCATCTTTCACAGTGAGTAAAACGTTCAGGCCCTTTTTTCTGTTCAGGTAAATCGCCCAGTCCGCATCGGCAGTAATGTTGTTCCCGTCAATGGCAGTGATTGCTTGGCCGACACGAATCTTTGATTCTGCCTTATCCAACGGGCCTCCGGCTATCACCTCATTGATCAGTAATCCGTTGCCACCTTTGGATTCGTCAAAGAGCAATCCCAATGCTGCTGTTTCGTCCGGGTTGGTAAATTGAGGTCGGTACCTGCCGCCGGTGTGTGAGGCATTCAGTTCTCCCAGCATTTCACTCAGCAGTTCGCGGAAGTCGTAATTGTTGTTGATAAATGGAAGAAACCTTTCGTAGCTTTTTTCATATCCTTTCCAATCTATACCGTGAATGGAAGGATCATAAAACTTCTTCAGCACCTGCCTCCATGCGTGATGAAAAATATAATCACGCTCTCCTGCTTCATTCACCACCATTTCACTCTTGACATTGATTGGCTCCGACTTTCCCGTATTGACATCCACTTTAGAAAGACGTCCATTTGCCATCACAATCAAAAATTTTCCGTCGAGACTTTGTTGCATTGCCGCGAAACCTGCTCCTAACTTTGCGAGGGATTTGATCTCTTTGGTACGTGTGTCAATCTGCCATAGGTCGTATCCTTTTTCAAATTGAGCAAGTACAAACAGTTTGTCTCCTTTTGGAGAAAGCGCATAAGAGCCCAGGTTGATGGAACTCGGAGTGAGCCTTACTTCTCTTGTATCCAGGTTTGCAAAATCAGGATTGAATGGTTCTTTGTCCTTCTTGTTAGCTGTTGTGTCCTTGGACTTTCCTTTGGATGTGTCTTTACCTTCTTTCAGCAGGTCATATTCATCTTTGCTCAGTTTGAACTGATCATAGGCATCCTTGTCGAAGAATGTTGCATATACATCCACTTCCCTTGCGCCCTGGTAGGCTAATGGTTGTTTGCCATTTTTGCTGGTGACCCACAAAAGTGATTTTCCGTTCATGCCCCATTGCATGCCACCGGTACCGAATCCGGACAAGGTAATATCCGTACCATTCCCGGGATTGTTCACATCGAAGACCGCAACACCATCACTGGTATAATAACCTCTTGAATCCTGCGCAGCAATGTAACGGCTATCGGGACTCCAGGTATAATTCTGATCGCCATCAGCATAAGAAAAATTCTGCCCTTTCGGAATGATGGTAGTGGATTTGCCTTTGTCGATATCGAATACTTTCAGCGTATTTCTTTCTTCGAGATAAGCAATCTTTTTCCCATCAGGAGAGACCACAGGCTGAAATTCATCGAGATCTGTTTGTATTACTTTTTCTGTTTTCAATACCGTTGCATTGAAGAAGAAAGGTTCTTCTTTTCTGTCGATGGATGTTTTCATAATATCCCACCCGGTGCCATCATGCTCTGCTGCGTAATACAGTGTTCGTCCGTCTTTCGAGAAAGAAACACTGCGCTCCTGGTAGGCTGTATTGGTAATGCGTTTGGTGAAAGCACCTTCCACAGAAGTTACAAATATCTCACCGCGGTAAACAAAAGCAATTTGCTTACCATCCGGAGAGAGTTCCATTTCCGTACCAGAAGTAACCGGTTGTACTTTGTCTGTGCTATTGCTGTTTTCGGTGAGTATCTGCACTTTCAGTTTTGCAGGCTGGCCACCCGGCGTCATCGTGTATATGCTACCGTTATACGTGAAGCAAAGTGTGTTATTTCCCGATACACTCAGGTGCCGTACTGGGTTCCCTTTAAATTGTGTCAGTTGTTTGGGAGCGCCGCCATTCAGAGGCTTCTCATACACATTCAGTGTACCGCTTTCCTCGCTGATCCAGTAGAAGCTTTTGCCATCGCTGCTGAATACGGGTTCACGGTCTTCCCCATTGAATGAGGTGAGTTTAGAATAGTTGTTGGCTTTTTCATTGTACAGCCAAATGTCACGTGTAACTGATGATGTATGATGTTTGCGCCAGGGATCTTCATATCCTTTGATGTCTTCAAAAATAATTTCGCTACCATCAGGATTGTATTTTGCATAGTCCGTTCCTGCTTCGTTGATCAACACACTACGTCCTCCTTTCACAGGTACTTCAAATAATTTTCTGAATATCCCATCAATTGGGAATCGTGCTGACTGTGCGAGGTCGTGCCGGTTGGTCGAGAAAATGACTTTGCTGTTGTCTGGTGAAAAATCCTGGGGTATATCTGAGGCAGAATTGAAAGTTAGCCTGGTGGGTTCACCTCCGTCTGCAGAAATTACATATATATCAAAGTTTCCAAACCTGTCGCTGGCAAACGCGATCTTTTTGCCATCGTGACTCCACACCGGGCGGGTATCATACGCCGGGTGAATCGTGAGTGGCACTGCCGTTCCTCCTTTTGAGGACACTTTGTACAAGTCGCCTTTGTAGCTGAATACGATGAAATTACCGTCCGGAGAAATGGCCGGATAGCGCAGCCAAAGCGGCTCAGTTTGTGCGGAAGCAATAAAAGCCACGAGCACAAAGCACATTGAAAGAAGAAACTTTTTCATTTGGAGTAGTTATGTTGATTGGATGAGAATAGAATAGATAAAGGTATTGAAAGGAAGAATATCCTTATTGCCGTTCGTAAAAATGATTGAGTGGCTTGGATGTGATAGTAGTATTCAGAAGGAATTTTTGAAAGTTTAATCTGGGAGCAAAAGGCGACGCTTGCGCCATTGGGTGATTATGTCAGGATTGGAGAGAAAAAAGGAACAGGTAGCTATTTTGAAAGACTGTTGGGTGCTATCATAATCGCTACCTGGTTAGGAATCCTATACCTGTGAAAAGACATTACAGAAAATATTTTTTATTCAATCATGATCTTTTTGGACTCGCTGAATTTCCCTATTGTTACTTTCAGCAGGTATATCCCTTTCGGAATTGTGTTTACCCGCAGTGTCATTTGTTTAGGTTGATTACTGAATTCCCATTGTTTTTGTTTGGCGCCGGTATTGAACTGGTACAAATCAATTTTGATATTTTCACTTTTGGCTATTGATTTTACTTCCTCATTTTCATTTACTATTGATACGGTCATCACATCAGAAGCCGGATTAGGCGCTACAATGATTCCAAAACCACTGGCACATTCCTGTACATTTATTTGCTGTTCCGTCATGGTAGTATTGCAACTATTTGTTTTGGATAGCCGGAGTGTGTAGTAACCGGTTTCGTTGAAGGTCAAATAGACGGTGGAGCCTGAGTACATAGATGGAAGGTCGTTGGATCCCGTTGGAGGAAATAAAGTCCAGGTATAAGTTTGCCCTGCGGGGTTATCAGTTGCTTTATAATAATATTGCTGCCCTACACATGTTACACCCATCAGTGTATGATTAACTACATCATAAGGACCGACAAATGTTGGAAAAGTATTTCCCATTTGCACTGTTTTAGTTTCTGTAAAAATGCCACACTCCCCGGCATTGATAACAACGGTGATGGTAAGCAAAGCTGATCCGGAGCGCCTGCGGGTTATGGTAAACTCATTGTTATTTGCAGAAGTGTTGATGAAAAAAGAATTATTGGCACTCCAGGTATAAGTAACGCCGGGGATTTCCGGCACACTGAACACCGCATTGTCGCAGAAACTTTCAGGGCCAGAAATCCCTAAATTAGTATAACAGTAATCTTTACAGGAGACGGGCTGGGAGATACTTTCCATTTCATTATAAATCCACCGGGAATTTCGGGCGGTAAAGTCTGTGTGAGGAATATTGTATTGATCATTTGAAAATTCCTGCGCAATATATTTATCTGATCTCGATCCATTAAGTGCGCCATTTGCCGGATATAAAAACTGCTGACTAAATGTGGACGCATTTACATTCTGAACATCCAAAGAACTGGTTAACGGAACAAAAGTAAATTCTTGTTGAGAAAAATTGAAATTAATATTGTAAGTAACATTTACGATTACAAAAATTGAGAGTCCTTTGGTAGAGATGGGGCCCCCTCTTTCCACATTTTGCGTGCCTCCTGGAACACCATCCCAGGGTAGTGAGTTAGCCGGAGACATGCGCGGCGATGACGAAGATGTGGTTTTCCATCCTGTGCCAACCGCACCAAGCAAAAGGCGAATGTTTCTTTCCATTTTCACTGAACAAATCTGAGCCTGTGTGCCATAAGCCGGCAGGGCGTTTACCTGGACTGCTAATTTATAATTGCTCAGGGCAATACCAAGCCAGGCGGCAAAAGCTACATGGCCTGAACGCTCCATAATCAGGCTGCCCGGAGCCATAATCTGTTGTCCACATTGTGATCCGTTGGAAACAGCAAGAAACTGGTAGGGCTCATTGTAATCTACCATGGTACGATAATGCCCGCCTGAAGCAAGGAATGTATTCGCAACCCTGTTACCATTTCCATCTGTCACACGCCATAATAATTGTTGCTGCGTAGCCATTTCGTTATTCAGTTCGTAAAAGGCTTTAAGTTGGTCAGATTTATCTTTAAGTTTTTTAATAATTCTGGCTTCGCCCAAATCGTACAGAAAATGCTGCAATCCCAGCGGCACATTGGCGCCCTGGTGCGGACTATCCATGGTGATGAGCATCTTTGTTTCTGTGGGATTGCCGCCTAATTGCTTTGTACGCTTTGCCAATGCGTAGCGGCTAACCAGGCCGCCCATGCTGATGCCCATTACTACATTTTGCTCTCTGGTGCCTGATGCATTATTCACCTTTTGGCTGTTGACCCAGTCTATGGCCTGCAGCAGATAATCCGCATTTTCGGTAATGCTGCGCATGGTATAGTAGTCTATGAAGATGAGGTCATATCCTGCTTCTTCGTCTAATTTTTTATTGATGTCAAATGAAGGAACCAAATCGCGTAAACCATTCCATTCAGTTATCAAATCATTGATCCCATAATTATCTGGTTTCAGCAGCCTTGAAACATCCGTGATATCATATCCTTCTACTACAATTAAAGGCTTTACAATTTTTCCTTGAAGTGAAGTGCCATTTCTAAGGCTGCTGTACCGGATATAAATTTTCATATCCTGGTTGAATTTTTGAAGCGCTTCCAGCTTTGGAATATCAAAAAGTAGAGGAAGGTATATAATTTGCGGGTTTCTGTTCAGGTATGTAGCAGGTTGAATACGGTGAACCGGTGTAGCAAGTTCATTAGGCGACAATGGATAGAATCGGTACAGCATAGCACCAGTAGTGTTCACTCTCACTAATTGGCGGCTGTAACATTCATCGGTTGTAGCATCTGTGTAGGTAACCTTGATTGCAAAACGTTTATAGCCCGTACTGTCGTAATAAAATTTGGACACCTGGGTTGCCAGACCGCTTGAGAATATATTTTGATATCCTGACCCGTCAAGAAAATCAACCTGCACCTTAGAAATGGTTTTTGCTGTATTGCCAAAAAACAAGGGCTTATAAGCGATCCTGATCTCATTATCAAAAGGGGACTCCGGCAACACGGGCGCTGCCGCAAAAATGTGTTTGGTCATGTATGGGCATTGCGTACGCACGGGCACATCAAACAATTGATTATTGCTGACCGTAAATAAATTAAGCAACACTGCATCTTCACGCATCATGTCATAATTGGCACTAAAGAAGGTAAGCATAGTTGCCGTATCATACCGGGCAAGCTCGTTATAGCTCTGCACCGAATCCTGCGGCTTCATGGCCGGAACAGCAGGATTAATTTTACTATTTTCAATATCGTTATAAATGAGGTTCCATACATCAATGTCATAAATAAAATTGCTGTCTGCCAGCACGCCATTGATCCATTTCTTTTCCACTACTAACGGCCCGTACTCATTGAGATACCCTGTAGGGATGACGGATTTATTGATGTTTTGAAAGATGTGGTCTAATTCTGTGCGAACTGGATCGGTTTGTGCCTTTAACGAAAACGAAAAGAGCACAATAAAGACAAAGAGTAGAATTTTTGTCATAAAATATTGTTTTATAATTTTTTATCAAAACGGCCGTGTGTAACTTTAATCGTATCACAATCCGGTTTATAAAGAGTAAATTCAAAAGTGCCGGAAATAATGTTTAGCCGCAGGTCATGTTTAGAAACCAAGATGTACCCTTCAGTTAAAACAGCTTGATCAATACTGTGTAAATCGGTACAAAGTGATGAATTAGCTAAATTAGCATAAGAAAATTTTATCTCATCAATTTTATCATATAAGTGTAGCTGCTTATAATTTAGCGAATCGAATGCAACTGTTATTTGTTGATTGATTTTTTCATTCAAATGCTTATTTACACCTATAATGGAAATGCTCCCCCCCCTGTAATCGTCATAATACATTTTAAAGCTCGGATCGCAATAAGGAAAGCAATCCTTATTCTGCGCCACCCATGCCTTTCCATTCACCAGGCATCCAAAAGTATTTTGCCCGGTTTGTGTAGCCTGTGGCAGTTTGGCTAATTCCATTTCTAAGGTGTTTTGTTTCTTGCAGGTAACAGTGCTCATGGTGATCAAGAAGAGAATTGAAATGGAAAATATTTTTTTGTTCATTTTGGGGTAGTTTGAATGTGTCTTAAAGATAGAAATGTTTTATCATAGAGGCAAGCGGTTTAGCGAATAATTCAATGCGCCGAATCCAGCGGCTTCATGGCCGGAACAGCCGGATTAATTTTGCTATTTTCAATATCATTATAGAGCAGGTCCCACACATCAATATCATAAATAAAATTACTATCTGCCAGTACACCATTGATCCATTCTTTATTTACCACATCTGGACCATATTCATTCAAATACCCGGTAGGAATTAGCGACTTATTGATATATTGAAAAATATGATCAAGTTCCATACGAACAGAATCTGTTTGTGCTTTAGTAGTGATTGCAAGCAGCATTATGAAAGCTGCCAGTAGAATCTTTCTCATAAGTTTTTGGTTTTAAAGTTTTTTATCGAATCGGCCGTTGGTTACTTTTATGGTATCACAGCCGGGTTTAGCAAGAGTAAATTCAAAGGTTCCGGAAATAATTCCAATCTGTAAATCGTATTTGGTTATTTCCACGATTCCTGAATAAGTAACATCATCATCATCAAATCGATCATATTTGCCACATTGTCCGTTTATTTTATAATTAATGAAAAATACACCACTGTGAGAATTATAGATGTTTATATGTTTTATCAAGTTGAAATTTAGAGAATCTACCATTATATCTATGCGTTGCTTAATATTTTTCTTAGAATCTATCCAATAGGCATCAATACCAAAATTGCCTCCGAAGTCATGATCAAAGTCCATTTTAAAACTCGGGTCACATAATAGAAAACAGTCTTGATTCTGCGCAACCCAAGCCTTTCCATTTACCAGGCATCCAAAAGTATTTCGCCCGGTTTGTGTAGCCTGTGGCAGTTTGGTTAATTCCATTTCCAGGGTGTTTTGCTTCTTGCAGGAAACAGCGCTCATCATAACCAGGAAGTGAATGATAATGGAAAATATTCTGTTTTTCATAATAGGCGATTTTGATAGCTTTCTTAAAGGTAAATTAGATTACTCAAATCAGGTTAAAGACATCAATATCATAGATAAAATTACTGTCAGATAATGTGCCTGTAATCCATTTCTTGTTCACCACCACCGGGCCATATTCATTCAGGTAACCTGTTGGTATGTGCGTTTTATCAATGTGCTGAAAAATGTGGCCCAGTTCAATACGAACAGAATCTGTTTGCCACTGGCAAAGACCTTTAGCAGCATTGGTGCTGCTACGAATAAACTTCTGCCTCATCCGAATAAAAAGTTGATGAAATAAAAAATAATCTTAGCTAAACTGCCAGGCTAATCCCCGAATCTTCAATGATAATCTTCTTTTGTTTATACAACTTCCCAATCGCCATCTTAAAAGTCTTCTTACTCACTTTGAAAAAATTGTAAATCGCCTCCGGGTCAGATTTATCATTATAGGGTAAATGACCTCCATAGTCTTCGAGCAGCCGTAGTATTTTGTCTGACTCATCTTCCACCCGCGCATAGCCTGCTTTTCCAACCACTACATCAATGAGCGTTTCGTCCGATGTTTTGCTTTTAAAAATCTTCTTCACAAAACCACGAAAGTGATCTCCGATCCTGAGAGGCCGATAGACTTCGTTGAAATGCAGGATACCCTTGTGCCTGCTATTGATGATGACTTCATAACCGATTTGGGTTTTGCGATAGACCGTCATCGCCACTTCGTCCATTTCTTTGATGGTGAGTTGATCGTTGCTCAGGGCATCTTCTAAATATTCAGTAGCACTTAGTCTTCCTGTTTTTTCATCAAGAATTATTTTGACAAGGTATTCTCCATTCTTGCGAATGTGGCTCCTGATATTTTTTTTCGGAATAAGCAGGTCTTTCATCAGGCCGAAATCGAGAAAGGCTCCGAATGATGTCACTTCCACTGCTTTTAGTAATACAATATCACCGACACAACCTATTGGCCTTTGTGTGGTAGCGATGAGGCGGCCTTCACTGTCGTGATATAGAAAAACATTTAGTTCTTCTCCTTCCTTAGTTCCCTCAGGTACAAAACGAGTTGGAAGTAAAATGCCTTCATCCGTACCTTCGAGATACAGCCCTGCGGATCTTGATCTCAAAACTTTGAGTTTGTTGAACTGGCCTACATGGATCATTTTTCAAAGGTAATGGGTTAAGTATGTTTGAGCAGGAAATGAGAACAGGATTTTATTCTCCAAAATATTTTTCAAATGAATTGGTTCAGAAATCATTGGTTTGATGCAGGAGGTGTGCTTGCCGTAGTTACGATTATCTTTTTACTCATCAACAGGACTTCTATCGAATATTTTCACTGGCTGATATGGCTGAATCTTGTTGCATTGTGGGTGCACCAGTTAGAAGAGTATAAATACCCGGGCACCTTTCCGAAAATGATCAATACCGTCATGTTTCCAAGTGACCTACCGGATAGATTTCCGCTGAATACCAACACTTCGATGATCATTAATACAGGAGGCTGGTTGATCTATTTCCTGGCAGCCCTGTTACCCGAGAGCGCTGTATGGTTATCCATTACTGCAATAATGGTTTCTATCGGAAATTTCATAGCGCATACCTTCCTTTTCAATATCAAGGGAAAGACAATCTACAACCCCGGAATGTTTACAAGCTGGGTGCTTTTCCTTCCGATAATTATTTTATTCTTTATGGAAGTATTACGCCATCGGGATGTTT
The DNA here is from genome assembly GCA_964526985.1 of uncultured Ginsengibacter sp. Taxonomy (GTDB): domain Bacteria; phylum Bacteroidota; class Bacteroidia; order Chitinophagales; family Chitinophagaceae; genus Ginsengibacter. Next base: position 11,057 of record CAZGNJ010000035.1, read on the forward strand.
CAACATTGAGTTGGATTGTGGGGATTGTTTTGGGTATAATTGTAAATATTATGATCATTGCTTTAATAAAAATACTGGCAGACAAGTCAACTCCATACAGATTCAGGAATATTTCACCTCAGTAAATCTTTCTATTGCTTTGATTACCGAAGAACCACGCCGTGGTTATACTTATTCGATGAGTGGGAATAGTGGGAAATATTACGCAAGAATGAAAATACAGAAGAAAAATGTACCGGACATGAAATTTTCAACACCATTGAATCGTTTTTAATACAGGTAAAACTCTTTTACTATGAAAAAGTTTCTACTTGTTTCTTTGATTGGCTTATTTATCAATTTAAGCTATGCTCAGTTGCATAATGCTGTGCCTCCCGAAGCTGTCAGCTTTTACAACAAAGTAATTCAGAAGATCAAACCGGAAATTGTTACGTACATCTCGAGGGCTGCCGGTTCTCTTTCAATGGGCAATGTGGACACCGATAGTCTTTGCCGCGAAATGAAAAAGCATCCATCATTAAAGAACATTGATGAAAACGGCTGTAAAACAATTACCCTGCTGGTACTCGTAAAATGCTCTATGAACACCGATGCGGCGCTGAAACAAAAAGTGCTGAAACTGCAGCGTGACGACGAAAGCAATAAGTGCTACGACGAAACCTCGGCCCTCGTAAACAGAAAGAGCGAACTGGCAGCGCAGATCAATGTGTTGTTTCCTGATGTCAACAATGAATCTGTTGCATTGAAAGATCTGAGGTAGGTCAATTTAATACGCTTCCAAGGATTTGTTTTTCTTCTCTTTAATTTCGCCGCATGGCGCACAAGAAATTAAAGCGGTTTGCAGCGATCGCTACTTATCCCAATGTATTTCAGTATCCTGAAAATATGCAGGGCAAATGGCATGAGGTTTATGAAAACGGAAATCCGATCATTCTCGAATTAGCCTGTGGCAAAGGCGAATACACGATCGCACTGGCAGAGAAGTATCCAGAAAAAAATTTCATGGGCATTGACCTGAAAGGTAACCGGATATGGAAAGGAGCTACCTATGCTCTGGAACATCAGATGAAGAATGCAGTATTTCTCAGAACCCAGATTGAAAAGATCGCTGACTACTTTTCGCCGGGAGAAGTGGACGAGATATGGATCACCTTTCCTGATCCTCAATTGAGAATGTCGAGATCAAAGAAAAGACTGACGCATCCGCGCTTTCTGAAAGAGTATCAAAAAATATTGAAATACAAAGGCCGGATTCATTTGAAAACGGACTCGCCGGATTTGTATCATTTTACGCTTGAAGTGATTGAACAGTGCAGGTTACAAACAATACAGGACATTGCAGATGTGCATGTGCAAAATAATATTCCGGAAGACCTGCATATCAAAACTTACTACGAAAGCCTTGATATATCCGGAAGCAACAAGGTGTTTTATCTTTGTTTTGCCATTCCCGAAAAATGGGAAGCAGATGTCAGTGCCTTTGAAGCCTATTACAAAGAAAAACACAAACTGCATGAAACGGAATAGACCCGCAAAAGAGAAAGAGGAAAGTCCGCGTGATACACTTCGCAAAGGAACATTCGATGAGGATGTATTTGAAGTAGCAAAACTGATTCCGAAGGGGCGCGTTACTTCTTACGGTGCAATCGCAAAATACCTCGGCACAAAAATGTCGTCCCGCATGGTGGGCTGGGCATTAAACGGTTCGCAACTATCACCTGCCAAAATTCCAGCGCACCGGGTAGTGAATCGAAATGGGGTGCTCACCGGAAAAATTCACTTTGGTACTCCGACCCGAATGCAGGAATTGCTGGAAAAAGAAAAGATAAAGGTTGTAGATGACAAGGTGGTTGATTTTGAAAAACTATTTTGGGATCCGGCTACAGAATTAAATATAGATTGACAAATAAGGATTAATTTTTGATAGTCATTTTTAAAAAATTCAGATGATGGAAGCAAAATACAATAACCCTACCGACCTCAGGCCAGGCAACCCAAGAGTACTGGATGCGCCAATGGTATCCATAGATTTGAATCAGTACATGGATCAGATCCGGGATGAACAAACCTGGAGGACAGGTGATAAAAATGCGATGACTGTTTTCAAAACAGAAGGGATGCGGATTGTGTTGATAGCCCTTCATTCGGGAACGGAAATAGCCAAGCACAAAGCGGAGGGCGTGATCAGTGTACAGGTATTGGAAGGGAAAATTCAGTTTGTGAGTGACGAAGGCACTGCCGAACTTTCGCAAGGAATGATGGTTACGCTGCACAAAGGAATTGAACACAGCGTAAAAGCTGTGGAGAAGTCTGTGTTTCTCCTGACCATTGCAGGTTAGACTCTTGCGAGATAGGAATAAATGTCATTCGCCGAAAAACCTTTTGCGATCAGGTAATCTCTGATTTTTCTTTTCTTGGTAAAGATGTTTTTTTCGCTCTTCAGCGATAGTCTCTTTTTCTCAGCGAGTTTGTAAAAGGTTTGCTCATATTCCTTGTTGTCAATCGTGCGCAATGCCTTCTTGATGCAGTAATCACTCACCTTTCGTGCTTTTAGTTCCAATTCTATTTTTTTCTTGCCCCAGTGTTTCATTCTGAATTTTCCACCTGCAAACTGGATAGCAAATCGCTCTTCATTGAGATAATCTTCTGTGATGAGTTGAGAGATGATTTGATCTCTTTCATTGGCAGATATGCCCAAAGAGAATAATTTTTCACTTACCTCTGAATGGCACCTTTCCTGGTAAGCACAGTAGGTCTTGATTTGGCTCAATGCCTGCGAGTAGGTAAGGTTTTCCATGAAGGGCATTTAGGTAAAACACCTTCAATGGGTTTATCTACTACCATTGAAGAAACGCTTCTCTCAAAAAAGAATGATTAAGAATTATTCTATAGTCATTGTGCATCCTGAGCAAGAACAGTCTACATCAACAGAACCATCGGGATGCTCGAGTGCGTGGACTTTGCAACAACTTGAACCACTACATGAATATTTTCGTGGTTTATTTTGTTCAAGACCTGAATACTTTTTTGTGTATTTATCTTCAAATATTCCTACAGTTTTTCCGGAACTTGTTACTTTTTCTTTTACATTAAACATCAGAATTAAATTACTTTCTATTTTATCAGAAGTTAAATAATTGATTTCAGCAATTGTTCCTCCGCTTTTTGTCGCAGTGTAATGAATATCCTTAATCTTAAATTCTAAATCAGTAGTTTGAAATTTTCTATTGATGGTACTTTTCATCATTGATCCCAGGTTGTCCAGACTTTGCGCTATTACAAATCCGCTTGGAGCTTCGAGAGAAATATCCGGAGTTGAATTATTTGCATGACTATTATTTGACGATTTCGTGCATGACAGGCAAAAGAGTGTAACAGTAAGTATAAATACCTTGACGTTAAGAGTGAAATTTTTCATTGTAATTGTTTTTAGGCTTCTAATCATTATAAACAGTCATAACACAATTGTTGCAAGTGCAATCAAAGGATACGGTTCCATCATTTGAAATATGTGAGTGAACTTCACAGCAGATACTACCAGAACAAGAGAATTTTACAATAGGTTTTGTTTCTTTACTCAATTCAGCTGACGATGTGCCTTTGACATCCCACTTGCTACCAAACATAATATGACGCGTTGGAATGTTCTTTAGCAGTATTATATTAGTTACGGTGCCATCAGGCAACACATACTTAATATCTGCTATTACTCCATGATGATATGGGTTTGGGGTGTAGGTTATTTCCTTGATCTTAAAGTCAGTATTCTTTTTAAATTTATCGCTAATTGGTCTAGATATTTCATCCTTCAATTCCTTCAGATTTGCAAAAAGAACTGCATCATTAGGGCCCACCAAACGATAGTCCTGAATGGGATTAGAAAAGTTTTGAATTATTTGAGACGATAGGAGAATGAAAACACCCGTCAAAATAATGAAGTTACGAGTCTTGAGCATTATGAGTAAAATTAACTCTCTCAAAGTTATAGTTTTTTTACCTTAATCCAAATGACTTCAAAAATGAGGATAACAATGGTGATAACAGCAAAATGTCCGGATTGTTAAATTATATTAGATCGCACTTACGATTCAGTTATTGATACAAGAATAAAATGATTGATTACTTAGATTCGAAGTCATCAAAGGAATAGGAATGGTACCACTGTAAGGTTATAAAACATTGATTTATTGAGAATGGCATGTGTCCTGAATCAGCTCACTTTGAATATTTCGAATATAGTTTATGAGTTGAATGAATGTTCTTAGAGGCGTCTAATTTCAATTAGATTGACTTCAAAGACAGTGTGTTTAAAAGGAACCTTTTATGATGATAGCTAATTTCTGACCCAACTGGCGGGTATCCTTGCCTGACTGAGAAAATTCGAAATACATCAGAGAAAATTGGATACTATTTCACCAATTTTAATTCATTGATGATATTCTTTGCTCCACCTAATTTATCGATACACCAAAGCACATACCGGATGTCCACACATATCGTTCTGTTGAGGTCTTTGTCAAATTGTATTTTATGACTGAGTGCTTCGTAGTTGCCATCAAATGCAAGGCCAATCAGATTACCATAACCATCCATCACCGGCGAGCCTGAATTGCCACCTGTGATATCATTTGTTGTGATAAAGTTGATGAGAAGTGCGTTGTGTTTTTTATCAATGTATTGACCAAAATCTCTTTTCTTCAACAATTCAATTTCCTTCGAAGGCAGGTCAAATTCGTAATCACCAGGAATGTATTTCTGAAGAATACCATCACTTGTCGTGTAATAGTTGTAGGTAATACCATCCTTCGGACTGTAGCTTTTCACATTGCCATAGCTCACCCTCATGCTGAAGTTGGCATCCGGGTACATCTTCTTTGCTTTCACAGGATCCATCTCCATGATGCCTTTCAGGTACAACCTTCCCAACTCATTATTTTTTTCTGTAAATGCCCTGTAAGCGCTGGCGTATTTGCCGGTGTAATTGGTGAGGAAAGCAGATGCATAGCTGTAGGCAGGATCATTCTGCAACACCAGAGCATCAGGATTCTTTGTAAAAGCTTCCCACTTGGCATTGTCAAAAATAATCGTATTGGCAAAAACGTCATGAGCCCATTTTTGGTAAGTGGCCGCATCGTCCAATGAACCGTAATTTGCTTTCAGTGTATTAAAAAATGCAGTTGGTTGCTGGCTCTTGTCAATGTTTTGATAATACATCATGGCGGTGGCTGCAAGGATTTTTTCATCACTTGGCAAGTCTTCTTTTGCGAGAAAGCGCTCCCTGGCATTACTTGCTCCGGCTACTGCTCTGTTCAAATCTGCCTGTGTACTGCCAGTCCTTACCAATGCCCGTTCCAAACCTGCAAGGCTTGAGGCGAAGTTTGCGAGCGGAGAACCGAGTATTCCTTCTATAAAGTAAACCCGCTCCTTGGCATAAGGTGTCCATGCTTCATAGTTTTTTTGGTAGTCGCTGATCACATTTTCAAACTCCGGTTTCCCTTTTGCCCATGCTTCAAATTTCTTTTCGAAATCCTGTTTGTTTTCAAATACATGATACTTCTCTAATTGCTCTGTTTCGCCCTTATAAAATTTGTAATAGTTGGCAATGCTTGAATAGCTGTCAGCCAGTTTTAATTTTACCGCAGGATCTTTCACCATTCTTTCGTGCATGGCTTTCAGCCGTACATCACGCAAAGCAACGAGTGATGGGTTATCTATTTCATTTTTCAGTTTTACCCCAAAAGAAATTTCATAACGATTGGTACCTCCCGGGTAGCCGTAGATCATGGCGTAACTTCCCTCGCTGTAGCCTTTCAAAGAAACAGGCAGATACCATTTTGGTTTCAATGGCACATTGTCTTTGCTGTATGCTGCAGGCTTACCATCCTTTGCTGCGTAAACACGGAAGATGGAATAGTCACCGGTATGGCGCGGCCACTCCCAGTTGTCTGTATCGCCTCCGAATTTTCCGACAGCTTCAGGTGGCGCACCTACTAACCTGATGTCGTTATAAATTTTATACACATACATCAGGAACTGGTTGCCTTTGAACATGCTATACACACGACCCGAAACATTAATTGCCGGATCTGCCACTTTATCAGTAATGCTTTTAAATACTTCACGCATCTTTTGCTCGCGCTGTTCATAATCCAAACCGGCAAGTGCTTTTTCTACCTCCGCTGTTACATCCACGATTTTTTCCAGGAAGGTTACAGATAAATTTGTTTTGATCTCCTGGTCTTTGGAATACGCATAAAATCCGTCTTTCAGATAATTATGCTCGAGCGTGCTGGCTGCGTTGATGGCGCCATAACCGCAATGGTGATTTGTGAAAATGAGCCCCTGGTTGCTCACGATCTCGCCGGTGCAGCCACCACCAAAGATCACTACCGCATCTTTGATACTCGGCTTGTTGATGCTGTACAATTGTTCTTTGGATAATTTCAATCCATGCTTCACCATATCCTGATATACCTGCTGTCCCAACAACATAGGCAGCCACATTCCTTCATCGGCACTCGCCTTAAAGAGTGTGAATGATAGGAATAATACAGTAAAAATTCTTTTGATCATAAAGTGTTTTTTTTGATTATTGATGAGTGCCATCTGCACATTGCCCAAAATTAGCAGGAATAAGATGATCGATAAATTAAACTTTTTAAAAAATACCCTTTTCTCCCAATCTTTTTGGCCCGGTATGATGCTTCTTGGATATTCAGGAATGCTGTATAGTGCGGAGGTTTACTATTTGTTTGAAAATAGCCAAAGAAGCAGAAAAACTTGCTTGCTTTCCCTTAGTGAATGGGAAGGTGCTAACCGCTAAAATCAAATGTGTCAGAAAATTTGGTAATCTAATTTTAAAAATATAATTTTGATATCAAATTAATATCATAATAAATTTTTAGAAATGGAAAAGATCATAAAACCTATGTCTGGATTCTTAGCCCTGATTTTTGCTGTAGTATGCCTGGGGCTTGCAATATTTTGTTTTGCTTTGTCAGAACAATCCGGGTGGTTCATTGCCGGAGGTATTGTTTTCATGCTTACGTTCATAATCCTGATCAAAGGATTGATAGTAGTGAATCCCAACTATTCTCGCATTTTGAACTTCTTTGGAAAGTATGTGGGCACAGTCAAAGAGAACGGATTGTTTTTTGTGAATCCGCTTTTTGTAACCCAAAAAATAAGTTTGCGTGCAGACAACCTTCAGGGGCAAATGCTTAAGGTAAATGATAAAATGGGTAACCCGATAGAAATTGCAGCCGTCATCGTATGGCAGGTGCACGATACTTACAAAGCTGCTTATGAAGTATCGGACTATAATTCTTACATCAAAACACAAAGTGAAGCTGCAGTACGTCACCTTGCCGGAAGTTTTGCCTATGACAATCTCGAAGATGAGCACGCAGAAATCACATTGCGCGACGGAGGTGATAAGGTCAATGAATTATTAGTGGAAGAGCTCAATGAAAGAATGGAGAAAGCCGGTATCATTATACTCGAGGCGCGGATCAGCCACCTCGCTTATGCGTCAGAAATAGCAGGGGCCATGCTTCAAAGACAGCAAGCTACTGCAATAGTTGCGGCACGTACCAAAATAGTAGAAGGTGCGGTAGGAATGGTAGAGATGGCTTTACATAAATTGTCCGAGAAGGAAATAATAGAACTGGACAATGAAAAGAAAGCTGCGATGGTGAGCAACCTGATGGTGGTGTTATGCGGGGAGAAAGCAGCATCTCCTGTGTTGAATACCGGAACACTCTACCAATAACCTTGCAGTAAAATCATTATGGGTAATGATAAGAAAAATTTTGCATTAAGATTAGACAAAGAGGTCTATAACGCATTGGAGAAATGGGCTGCTGATGAGTTCAGGAGTATCAACGGGCAGATAGAATATCTTTTAAATAAAGCTTTGAAAGACTCGGGAAGAATTATAGAAAAGTCAGAAAAGAAAATTAAGAAGTAACCAATCAGGAAGAACAACTCACCTTCGATCCTGAACCTGTCAGCGTACAGTCCAATATTTCTCTAGGCAGTAATACCGTAAATTTGCCTTTCGTCTATTTCTTCATTTTATGAAAATCAAGAGCAAGAAAGTTCGAATCGTTACAGCAGCTTCCCTGTTTGATCGACATGATGCAGCTATCAACATTATGCGCAGGATCATGCAATCCAAGGGGGCAGAGATCATTCATCTCGGGCACAACCGCAGCGTGCATGAAATCGTAGAATGTGCCATAGAAGAAGATGCTGATGCTATCGCTATTACCAGTTACCAGGGAGGGCATGTAGAGTTTTTCAAATACATGAAAGACCTGCTGGATCAAAACGGTTATGGGCATATCAAAATCTTTGGAGGTGGCGGAGGTACTATCCTTCCATCTGAGATCAATGAGTTGCAGGCTTATGGTATTACAAGGATTTATTCTCCCGATGATGGCCGGCAATTAGGGTTAGAAGGCATGATAGAGGAGGTGATCAGTAAGGCTGGGGAAGATAAGAATGATGGAAAGGTGAAGCCCCACACAAATGGTAATGGAAAATTTATCCTGGGTGAATGGAAAGACATCAGCACGGTTGCAACATCTATTTCAAAAGTGGAAGATGGAGAGCACTTGAAGATTAGCGAGGCCGGGAAGGCCCCTGTATTAGGAATTACAGGTACCGGAGGCGCAGGTAAATCTTCTATCACAGACGAATTGGTAAGAAGATTTTTAGTAGCCAATGATGACAAAACAATTGCGGTAATATCTGTTGATCCCTCCAGAAAGAAAACCGGAGGTGCATTGTTGGGCGACAGGATACGCATGAATGCGATCCATCACCCCAGGGCTTATATGCGTTCGCTAGCTACCAGGGCAGATGACAAGGCATTGAGTGAATCAGTAGATGAAGCCATCGCTGTTGTGAAAAGCGCGGGATATGATTTAGTGATCCTGGAGAGCGCGGGTGTGGGGCAGAGTGATGCCTCTATCCTGGATTTTTCGGATGTCAGTATTTATGTGATGACCCCTGAATACGGGGCAGCTTCACAATTGGAGAAGATCAATATGCTGGACTATGCAGACATTGTATGCATCAATAAATTTGACAAGGCCGGCGCTGATGATGCATTGCGCGATGTAAAAAAGCAGTACAAACGCAACCATGAATTATGGCAGGCTGAGGACAAAGACCTTCCTGTGATCGGTACGGTAGCTTCACAATTCAGTGATCCGGGCTGCAATGAATTGTTTAACCTGGCAATGGAAAAATTAGGAGCGTTTACAAAGACAGAATGGAATAAATACCGGCCAAAGCTCACAGCAGATATGCACAGCAGTGGGATCATCCCACCCAAAAGGCAACGCTACCTGGCAGAGATTGCAGAGACCATTGATAAGTATAACGTGGATACACACACGCAATCTGAATTGGCAACAAAATGGTTTCAACTCCGGGGTGCTGCTGATGCGTTAGGAGGCAATCATGATGATTTGGAAAAATTGATACGTGAGACTGAACAGAAAATTCTTCCTGAAAACAGAAAACTGATTTCAGAATGGGATCATCTGAAACAACGATACAAAAAAGAGTTTTATGAATACGATGTACGTGGGAAGGTGGTGAAGCAACCTCTGTATTCAGAGTCCCTGTCGCATTTGAAGATACCTAAGATTGCGGTACCTCGTTTTAAGGACTGGGGCGAAATTCTTTACTGGCAGCTACAGGAAAATTTTCCCGGATTGTATCCCTTCACTGCGGGTGTGTTTCCATTGAAGCGGTCGGAAGAAGACCCGACGAGAATGTTTGCAGGAGAGGGCGGGCCTGAAAGGACGAACCGGCGCTTCCATTACGTAAGTGTAGGACAGCCTGCAAAGCGCCTCAGTACTGCGTTTGACAGCGTAACACTCTATGGCGAAGATCCGGCAAGGCGGCCTGATATCTATGGTAAGGTAGGTAATTCTGGAGTGAGCATTGCTACCGTGGACGACGCAAAAAAATTGTACAGCGGCTTTGACCTGTGCGATCCAAAGACATCTGTGAGCATGACCATCAACGGCCCGGCTCCGATGATGCTTGCTTTTTTTCTGAATGCAGCAATAGATCAGCAATGTGAAAAATATATTATTGAAAATATCCTGCAGGAAGAAGTCAACAAAAAGATAGAATCAAAGTTTGATTTGAATAAGCTTCCGAAGTATATCGGTGTGAATGGTGAACCGGTACAACCACATAAAGGGAGCATGACCGGACACCTTCCCAAAGGAAATGACGGATTGGGACTGCGCCTGCTGGGGCTTTCAGGTGAAGATGTACTACCTGCGGATGTGTATGCGCAGATCAGGGCTAAGGCATTGTCCACTGCGCGGGGAACAGTGCAGGCAGATATTCTGAAAGAAGACCAGGCACAGAACACCTGCATATTCTCCACAGAATTTGCACTGAAGATGATGGGTGATGTACAGGAATATTTTATTCAGCATCATGTACGCAATTTCTATTCTGTTTCTATCAGTGGATATCATATTGCAGAGGCTGGCGCCAATCCTATTACTCAATTGGCATTCACACTGAGCAATGGCTTTACTTATGTAGAATACTATTTGAGCCGGGGAATGAAGATTGATGATTTTGCACACAACCTTTCGTTCTTCTTCAGTAATGGCATGGATCCTGAATACAGCGTGATTGGTCGTGTGGCACGCCGCATTTGGGCAAAGGCAATGAAGTTTAAGTACAATGCAAATGAACGCTCGCAAAAGTTGAAATATCATATACAGACGAGTGGCCGCAGCCTTCATGCACAGGAGATTGATTTCAATGACATAAGGACTACGCTTCAGGCACTGTATGCCATCTATGATAATTGCAACAGTCTTCATACGAATGCTTACGATGAGGCCATCACTACTCCTACTGAAGAAAGTGTGCGTCGTGCAATGGCCATTCAACTCATCATCAACAGGGAACTGGGAACAGCAAAGAATGAAAATCCAATCCAGGGAAGTTTCTTGATTGAAGAACTGACAGACCTGGTAGAAGAAGCAGTGATGAAAGAATTCAACCGAATCTCTGACAGAGGTGGTGTATTAGGCGCCATGGAAAGAATGTACCAGCGCAGTACCATACAGGAAGAAAGCCTCTATTATGAAAGACTCAAAAATAGTGGCGCGTATCCTGTAGTAGGTGTCAATACTTTCCTGAACAAAGAAGGGTCTCCGACTATTCTGCCTGCAGAAGTGATCCGCAGCACGCAAGAAGAAAAAGAAAACCAGATCAGACATGTCGAAGCATTCAAGGAAGCACACAAAGAGAAAAGTGAAGCAATGCTGACACGACTGAAAGATGTAGCAGTGCACAATGGAAATATTTTCGCGGAATTGATGGAGACGGTCAAGTATTGTTCCCTGGGCCAGATTACTTATGCGCTTTATGAAGTGGGCGGGCAGTACAGAAGGAGTATGTAAGAGGTTTCGGGTTTCGGGTTTCAGGTTTAGAGTTTAGGTGGGGTTTGGAGTTTAATTTAGAAGGGGTAGAATGGTTTAGAGTTTAGATAGAGTGCCTAAAAAGGTTTAGAATAGTTTAGAATAGTTGAGGATGGTTTAGAGAAAGTTTAAAAGTGGTAATAAGTTTAAATATAGTTGTAATCCCGACGAAGGAGGGAGCCGCCAAATCGAAGCTGTCTTCGCAGAATCAACTCTTCTGCTTCACTCGGAGTAAAACTGAATCAAAAATGAATAGATTTTTTATTTTTCTGACTGCGATTTTCTTTCTTTCCTGCAGCTCTAATAAATATGCAACTACCAACCGTGATTACAAACACCAGGTGAAGCAATTGGCAAAGGAAATCCGGAGAACGCCACTGGATGGAACGAAAAAAACATGGGTGGGCACTACCAACTTCGGGCTACGCAAACCTGATTTCGTAATCATTCACCACACCGCACAGAATAGTTGTGAACAGACTTTAAAAACATTCACGTTGCCACGTACACAGGTAAGTGCACATTATGTGATCTGCAAAGATGGTACCGTACATCACATGCTGAATGATTTATTAAGAGCGTGGCAGGCAGGTGTGAGTTCCTGGGGGAATAACAAAGACATTAATTCATGCAGTATCGGAATTGAAATTGACAACAACGGCTTTGAACCTTTCACTGATCAGCAGATTTCCAGCTTGCTAACACTATTGGATACACTGAAAACACGTTACCATATTCCTGCGGCAAATTTTGTAGGCCATGCGGATATAGCGCCCACCCGTAAAAATGATCCGAATGTGACTTTTCCGTGGCAGTTACTTTCCACCAAAGGGTTTGGTCTCTGGTATGGTGATACTACAAACATTATAGTTCCGCCTGACTTCAATGCCATGCAGGCATTGCGCATCATTGGTTATTCTGTAAAAGATACTGCTGCTACTATTCGCGCGTTCCGCAGGCATTTTGAAACTACAGATAGTGTAAACAATGTTATTTCAGATGGAGATAAGAAGATATTGTATGATCTGATGAAGCAGTCGATGGAGTGAGGATCTCATTTTCCTGCTTTCTTAATTGATTTGAGGATTGGAGGTTTATTTAAATGGTGTCGTGATGTTTTGCAGTAATATTGAGAAGATTGGCAAAATATTTTATCCTCAGCATAGTGAACTGTTTGATTTTTGGATATTGAATTATTTCTCATGTGCTTGTTTCCCTCCAAAAAGTAAAGCCGCTACTCTGTTTATCTTCTTATTTTTACAAACTTTATTTTCAACCATTCTATACCAGCATGGAATTAATTGAGGTTTCAGGTAAAAAGCTTTCTAAGGATTTCCTGTTGATGCCGCTTTCTATTTACCGGCAGGATCCCAACTATATCCGTCCGTTGGATAAAGATGTGGCGAATGTATTTGATCCTGAAAAAAACAAGGCTTTCCGACATGGAAGTTGCAAGAGGTGGCTCCTGAAAAATGACAATGGTGAATACATTGGTCGTATCGCTGCATTTGTAAATAAAAGGTATAAAAACAAAGGGGATGAACAAAAGACAGGTGGTGTTGGATTTTTTGAATGCATCCATGATCAGCAGGCTGCCGATATGTTGTTTGATGTAAGCAAGAGTTGGTTGGTGCAGCAAGGTATGGGAGCAATGGATGGGCCTATCAATTTTGGGGGACGTGACCGGTGGGGGGGGCTCGTGTGCGAGGGGTATATGCCACCCATTTACCTGATGAATTACAATCCTCCTTATTACAGGCAACTATTTGAAGACTATGGTTTCAAAATATTCTTCAACCAGATATGCTGGACCATGCCAGTACAGACAGCGTTAAGTGAAAGGTTTGCAGAGCAGGATAAAAAATATCGGGCAATGCCGGAATACCAGGTGCATCATATCAGAAAAAATGATTTGAGAAAATTTGCCCATGATTTTGCGGAGGTGTATAACAAGGCCTGGGCGTCTCATGAGGGAAATAAGGAAATGCGGGAGGAAGTGGCATACAAGATGTTTCAGTCAATGAAGCCGGTGATAGATGAACGGATCGTATGGTTTGTTTATAAAGACGAAAAGCCGATAGCATTTTGGCTGAGTCTCCCAGAATTGAATCAGGTATTTAAGAATTATAATGGTCGATTTGGCTTGTTGGAAAAATTGAGGCTACTGATGACACCCAAAAATTCGGTGAAGAAATTTACCGGGATTGTATTTGGTGTCATTCCGGAATTCCAGGGAGCAGGAATAGATTATTTTATGATTTCCCGCGCAGCAGATACCATTCAGAACAGGACGGGGTACAGAGACTTCGAAATGCAATGGCAGGGTGATTTTAATCCAAAGATTCTTAATATATCCAAAAATCTGGGAGCGGAGATGAGTCGTAAATTGGCTACTTATCGATATTTATTTGACAGGACAAAAGAATTCAAACGACATCCGATATTCCATTAAAGGATGCGATTCCTGATTGCTTAATGCATTTGATTTTCATTAGTAGTAAACGAATATTTTTTGTGCACAAAAAAAGGACTGCCTCTTGGTAAGGAGGCAGCCTTTGTCAAAACCAGAAAAACCAATGGATGTACTACTTAAATATAATTTTGTGAATTGATTCTTTATTGCTGTTGATATCAATGACCCTCAACAGGTAAAGCCCGCTGCTTAAATTTTTATTTCTTTTCATCACCAATCTGGAATTGATTCCTTTCGTGATTGTTTGCTGGCTGATCACCTGGTTATTCAGCGTCATCAATACTACTTTGTAGTTGCCAGGCGCTCCTGTGAAATCAACGTTGAAATGGTCTATTACCGGATTTGGGAAAATACTGATACCATTTTGAATGTTGTTGTTTTCCAATGCTACAATGTTACTGTAGGAGTATTTTTGGTCAATGAAATTTAGTTTCAACCTGTAATAATTTGTTCCACTTTCCGGATGCATATCGGTGAACTCATATTTTGATCTGTTGGAAGCATCCACTGTACCAATTGATTCAAATTCTCCTCTTGCATTTTTTCTTTCGATTGTATAAGAGTGAATATTGTTTTGCTCTTCTATCGTCCACATCAGTTGAGACAATTCATTTTCAATTCTGCCGGAGAATTTCAGAGATTCGTTAGAGAGTACCATATAGCAAGATCCATCCAGGCGGGTATTATAAGTACGAGTGATACAACCACCGGCTACAGACACTTTACAAACGTAATAGCCGGTATCTGAAGGTAACAATGTTGCTACATCATACTGTGGAGCGCCGGTACTTACGAGCGTACTATCCGTACTGAATTTATTCTTTTTCAGATACCAAGTATAATCAGAATTGTACATTGGGTCCACCATCAGGGTAGTAGGTCCCATGAAGCAATTGGCGCTGAAATACACTTTATTATCTGCCAGTGGTAATATACTTACATCACCAAGAGTTGCATTGCCGCAGGCATCCAGAGCACGCAATCTTACCAGGGAATAACTGTTACCGTTATCGATATTAAATAATGGGCTGGGTTGTGGCGCAGCAACTATTGATGGAGAAGCAGGAAAACTTCCAATGATCTCGTAGGTGAATGGAGCTACACCGTTAGTAGCTGTGGCACCAATTGTAAAACCATTGACATCACACTGGTAAGCGGAAGAGTTCTGCAGACTTGGGAAGATGTAAGGATTGACTTTTACAGTATCGAAGAAGGTTACAGAGCATCCATCATTGATATTCCATGAAAAAATGTATGTCGCAGGTTCAAGGTTGTCAAACTTATAGATTGTTCCCGAAACTGTAGTTGGAGTGACAGCAGGAGAAAGAGTGCTTCCATTCTTTTTGATAATAGATATAGAAACACTACCCATGTTGGTTTGAATGTTTGCTTCTACTCTGCCGGATCCATTTGGCCAGGTTTCACCGGGGCAAACAGATATTACATTGAAAGATGAAGAAAGTGTGCTGACTTCCGGAACAAGGCTCACTGAGTCCTTTTTGTTACAATTGTCAACGGCTAATACTTTATATGTCTCTCCTACTTTAATTCCAGGCACATTGCTGATAGAAAAGTAGCTGCTGGAAGTATTGTAGTTGTAAAGCAAGTCTCCCTTGGAATTGTATATTTTTATGTTATAGGGAGCATTTCCATAATCGATATCTATTGAAAATTTGGTGTTACCATAAGTGCATGACTTAGAAGACCACACGTCCAAATCAAGCACTCTTGTGGATGCAGAAAAATACCTTGTAATCACTGTGTCATAACAGGAGTTTGTAACCTTAATACTATAAGAACCATAAGCCAGGGTAGTAAATTTTCCTGTAGTGTTGCAGGCTATTAACAAGTCATTGTTGTCGTAAAGACAAAACTGAGGGGAAGTCAGATTTTTTTGATCCACAATTTCTGCAGTGAAAGTAGAACAATTGTAATCATAAAGTGACACTGAACTATTCACTGAAGGAATAGGGTTTTGAATTGAAAAATCCTTTCTAACCGTAGTGTCCGGGCAGGAGTTCTTTCCCAAAACATAGTAAGAACCGGCAGGTACATTATTAAAAATACCTGTTGAATTACTACCTATTACCACATTAGATGAGTTGTACAAAGTGTAAAGAGGGCTTTTAAGATTTGTACTTTGCACTGTTACTTTATAGGTATTACAACCAGTATTTGTAGTTGTAATATTCATGTCGTTTGTTATAGTAGGAGTATTCACTGTGATGGTACGGATGATAGTTGTATCAAGACATGCGTCATGAATTTTTATTGTATAAGTGCCAAGCAGCAAACTATCAAACCTGCCTGTAGCATTACATGCGATCTCTGTACCTAAATTATCATAGATGCAGAATGTAGGTCCTGTAAGGCTATCGCCGGAAAGAGATAATCCGAATTTATCGCACGTAATGTAAGAAGGACTAAAAGATGAAGCAACTTTGGGTATCCATCTTTTTGCAGAAAAGAATCTTTGAATGGTAGTGTCGCGACATCCGTCTTTGGTAGTGATAGAGTAGCTGCCGTAAGGAATATTATTGAATACACCTGTATTATTTGTAGCGATCAATACAGAACTGTTATCGTACAGATAATAGGTTGGGTTTGTCAACCCCACCTTGCTGGTAATGCTTGCGGTAAATGTGGTGCAATTCTTATCACTGATAGCTACAGTATTACCAATACTCAATGATGGAGGAGCAACAGTAAAGCATCTGCTGATAATAGTTCCGGTACAACCATCCTGGGCTTTAATGCAATAACTACCATAAGGGATATTCGTAAATGATCCGGTCGAGTTGGTAGCAATCAGATTATTATTATTATCGTACAGGCTGTAAGAAGGAGTGAAGAAGTTAGAGATGCTTGTCAGTGCCGCAGAGAAAGTACTACAATTCTTGTTGGTAATATTGACACTGGCTCCTACAGAAGGAACAAATGATACGGAGGTAGCTCCTTTTTTCACTTTGCCACAACCATCCTTCACCACAATATCAAACGAAGTCAAACCACTTGGTATGGTTGCTGTAAAAGAAGCGGTAGAAGACCAGAATGTATCACCCACAGCGCGAACGATCCCGTATTGGAAACCAGGGATGCCACCAACGGTACTGATATTGTTCTTAGAGTCAGTAACCTTGATAGAACCGTTCACAGTAGTGCAGTTAGTTTTGGTAAACGGATAGCTGTTGATTACCCAGCTATAATCGTGAATAGTTACAACTCTTGTTTGTATTCCACCGCAACTATCGGTCATGCGAATGCTGTAATCACCCGCAATAAGATTATTAAAATTTCCAGTATTGTTAGAAGTGCCAACACCCATTGCAGATGGAGCCATGATGGTCCAGGCGAAGGGCGCTCTTCCATTTTCCTTTGTCAATAAAGTTATGCTACCGTTTGAACCTCCTTCACAGGTAATGTCATTAGCTTTTGGGCTGAAACGAATATCCTGGTAGTTTCCACTTACAACTACATTGGTCTGAATGAAGGTACAGTTGGTGGTTATATCTTTTACCTCTACCGTGTATGTTCCTGCTTGCAAGCCTGTAATGGAATCAGTAGAGGTAAAATTGGTATTAACCGGTCCGGTTGCTTTGAATTTGTATGAACCGCTACCTCCTGAGGCGATTACCTTTATAGACCCTGTAGCGGCACATCTTGATTCATAAGCTTTGAAAGTGGCCGTAAGGGTAGAGCAATCCTGCCCTACTGATGAAAGGGCAAAAGTGATAAAGATTAAAGTAAGTAAGGTAGATGAAGTGATTTTCTGGTAATAGGGGTAAAATTGCTTCATGAACTCTGGTTTCGTTAAAAATTGAATTCCAGTTTTTGAGTATTTTCCGAATCCTGTACATCCAATACGTGGGAAAACACGCGACCGTAAATTCACTATAAAAACGAAGCTTTTGCTCGACTTATTGTATTTCTGCGCAAAAATCTTGACCGTAATTTCCGCAACATGACTGCAAAATATTTAATTCATTGATTTTCAATATTTAAGTGAAAAATAAAAACAGAAGAAATATACAATATTCACTTGAATGGAAAGGTAGAAATACCTTTCAGGCAGATAAAACAAACGGAATTTTAGTCTAAAGAATAAAGAAAAAAGGGAATATTTACCCAAAACGAAGGAGGCCGTCTCCAATCTGAGACAGCCTCCAAGTACTATATATAATATTATTATATTATTCTGCTACGATCTTACCCCTCATGGTACCAAAGTGACCTGGGAAGGTGCAGATAAAATCATAGACTCCTGCTTCAGGGAATTTGATAGTGATTTCATCACTCTCGCCTGGCCCGAGCATTTTAGTATGACCCAAAACATCACTTAACATATTTTGAGGAATGTGTTCTGTGTCTTTAGCAGTTACAGCTGCTTCTCCAAATGCCTGGATGTCTGTTCCTGGCAACAAAACCACTACGTTGTGAGACATTGCAGCAGCAGGCAGTTTACCAATATTCTTCATGGTAAGTTTAATATCCTGACCAGCTTTCACCTTAAACAAGGTTTTGTCATATTTCATTTGATCATCACCGGTAAGTTCAATGTGGTCGGTTGCCTGAACGTCATTGATTCCCGGGATGTCAGCACCTGGCTTTGCGGTAGTTGTTGTTTCAGGAGCTGTTGCTTCTGTGTCAGTTGGAGTAGTTGATTCACTTGATTCGTTGCCACCTCCGCATGATGCTAAGAACAGCACAACTGCGAAAGCAGGAGCTAAAAAGAGTCTTTTCATGGTAAAATTTTTTAATTTCAGGCGCAAAGCTAACCTGTTTGAAGATTACTTTGTCTTTTTATTTTGCAAAATGACACAATTCAGACATGGGGTAGTCCCAATTTTGAGCCAGCTTCAATACTCCACAATGTAGTGCTATAAAGAAATACTAAGATTCTTGTAAGCAAAATTTCTGATTTAAAAAAATATCGTAGTTTTGCAATCCTTTAAAAATTTGGGTACGTGTTTTGAGTGGTGGTTTACCCTGTTAAGTTCGCCTCATTTTAAAATATTTTAAACAAAATATGCCTTCAAAAAAAGTAGCTCCTGCCAAAAGAATCAGTTTTGGAAAAATAGAACATTTGGCAGAGACCCCGGATCTCTTAGGGATCCAGATCCAGTCGTTTAAAGACTTTTTTCAATTAGAAACAACACCGGACAAAAGAAATAACGAAGGGCTCTTTAGAGTGTTTAAGGAGAATTTCCCTATTAATGATACTCGTAATATCTTCATGCTCGAGTTCCTTGATTATTTCGTTGACCCTCCCCGCTATACTATTGAAGAGTGTATAGAAAGAGGACTTACCTATGCTGTGCCTCTTAAGGCAAAGTTGAGGTTAAGTTGTAATGATGAAGAACACGTGGATTTCCAAACCATCGTTCAGGATGTGTTTTTGGGAAATATTCCATATATGACTCCAAGGGGTACGTTTGTGATCAATGGTGCAGAACGTGTGGTTGTTAGTCAGCTACATCGTTCTCCGGGTGTATTCTTCGGACAGAGTACTCACCCGAACGGTACCAAGATCTATTCTGCCCGCGTGATTCCTTTCAAAGGAGCGTGGATGGAATTTGCTACTGATATTAATAACGTAATGTACGCATACATTGATCGTAAGAAGAAGTTCCCTGTAACTACCCTCCTTCGTTCAATTGGATATGAAACAGATAAAGATATCCTTGAGTTGTTTGGAATGGCCGAGGAAATCAAGGCGGATAAGAAGACACTCAATGAGCATATTGGTAAGCGTCTTGCAGCCAGAGTATTACGCACATGGGTTGAAGACTTCGTAGATGATGATACCGGTGAGGTGATAAGCCTGGAACGTAATGAGATCGTGCTGGAGAGGGACAGTGTGCTGGATGAAGATAATATCGCCATGATCCTTGAACTGGAAGTAAAAAGCATTTTTATCCAGAGGGAAGATGTAAGTGGTGATTATGCTATTATATATAATACACTTAATAAGGATACTTCCAATAGTGAGATTGAAGCGGTTCAACATATTTACCGCCAGTTGCGCGGTGCAGACGCTCCCGATGATGAAACAGCACGTGGCATTATCGACAAGTTATTCTTTAGTGATAAGCGATATGACCTTGGTGAAGTAGGACGTTATAAAATCAACCGTAAACTGGGATTGGATTATCCGCTTACCAAGAAAGTATTGACCAAAGAAGACATCATTGCTATCATAAAATACCTTGTACTTTTAACGAATCAGAAGAGCGAAATTGATGATATTGATCATTTGAGCAATAGAAGGGTACGTACTGTAGGTGAACAATTGTATGCTCAATTCGGAGTAGGACTTGCACGTATGGCAAGAACTATCCGTGAAAGAATGAACGTGAGAGACAATGAGGTGTTTACTCCGGTAGATCTGATCAACGCAAGAACTTTGAGTTCTGTGATCAACAGCTTCTTCGGTACTTCTCAGTTATCACAATTCCTCGATCAGACAAATCCTTTGAGTGAGATCACACACAAGCGCCGTATTTCTGCGCTCGGGCCCGGTGGTCTTAGCCGTGAGCGTGCAGGCTTTGAGGTGCGCGACGTACACTATTCACATTATGGAAGGTTGTGTACTATTGAAACTCCGGAAGGTCCAAACATTGGTCTGATCTCGACATTGTGCGTGCATGCCAAGATCAATGACATGGGCTTTATCGAAACGCCGTACCGCAAGGTGAAGAATGGAAAGGTGGATATGAATAAGATATTTTTCCTGAGTGCGGAAGAGGAAGATGCTGCGAAGATTGCGCAGGCAAATGCCCAGTTGACTGATCAGAATGAATTTGCTAATGACAAAGTGAAGTCAAGGGAAACTGGTGACTTCCCGATTTTGGATAAGGAAGAAGTAGAATACATGGACGTTGCGCCAAACCAAATCGTTGGTTTGAGTGCATCCATCATTCCATTCCTGGAGCATGACGATGCTAACCGTGCATTGATGGGATCAAACATGCAACGTCAGGCTGTACCATTAATTCTTCCTGAAGCGCCAATCGTAGGTACAGGACTGGAAGGTAAGGCTGCCCGCGACGCTCGTATCCAGGTGCATGCAGATGGTGAAGGGGTGGTAGAATATGTGGATGCGAATGAAATTCATGTAAGATATAACCGCAGCCAGGATCAGCAGTTGGTGAGCTTTGAAAGCGATTTGGTTGTTTACAACCTGACCAAGTTTATCAAAACTAACCAAAGCACTTGTATCAATCTGCGTCCTGCCGTTAAGAAAGGTCAGGCTGTAAAACCAGGTGATTTCCTTACTGAGGGATATGCCACTAAGGATGGTGAACTTGCATTAGGACGTAACCTAAAGGTAGCGTTCATGCCGTGGAAGGGATACAACTTTGAAGATGCCATCGTAATCAGTGAAAAGGTAGTGAAGGAGGATTTGTTCACTTCTATTCATATAGAAGAGTTTGAGCTGGAAGTGCGCGATACTAAACTGGGTGAAGAAGAGTTGACACCGGATATTCCAAACGTAAGTGAAGAAGCGACTAAAGATTTGGATCAGCATGGCGTTATACGTATCGGTGCTCATGTTAAAGAAGGTGATATCCTGATAGGAAAGATTACACCTAAGGGTGAAAGTGATCCTACTCCTGAAGAAAAATTGCTCCGTGCCATCTTTGGTGATAAGGCTGGAGATGCTAAAGATGCTTCATTGAAAGCTCCAAGCGGTACTGAAGGTGTGGTTATCGACAAAAAATTATTCCAACGTGCTAAGAAAGACAAGAGTGGTAAGGTAAAGGAAAAGGCTACTCTTGAAAAAATTGATAAGATACATGAGAAGCAGGAAGGTGAATTAAAGGAACTGTTGTTGGATAAATTAATGACGCTACTGAAGGATAAAACATCTTCTGGTGTTAGCAACAACTTCGGAGAAGTATTGATTGGTAAGCAAGCGAAATTTACTCAGAAAAATCTTTCACAGATTGACTTCCAGCATGTGAATCCATTAGGATGGACAAGCGATGAGAAAACGAACAACCAGATCAATATCTTGTTGCACAACTTTAATATCAAGTACAACGAAGAACTGGGACGTTACAAGCGCGAGAAATTCAATATCTCTATCGGTGATGAATTGCCTGCAGGTGTATTGAAGCTTGCTAAAGTATATCTGGGTGTACGTAGGAAGTTGAAAGTAGGTGATAAGATGGCAGGACGTCACGGTAACAAGGGTATCGTAGCCAAGATTGTTCGCCAGGAGGACATGCCATTCCTGGAAGATGGAACACCTGTTGATATCGTATTGAATCCATTGGGTGTACCGAGCCGTATGAACCTCGGACAGATCTATGAAACTGTTTTAGGATGGGCTGGTCAGAAATTAGGTCGCAATTATGCTACTCCTATTTTTGATGGTGCTTCGGTGGAGGAGATTGCCGCACAGATTAAAGAAGCAGAATTGCCATCTTTCGGACATACATACCTCTATGATGGTGAAACTGGTGAGCGCTTCGATCAGAAAGCAACTGTAGGTGTTATTTATATGATCAAATTGCACCACATGGTTGATGATAAAATGCACGCTCGTTCTATCGGGCCATACAGTCTCATTACTCAACAGCCGTTGGGAGGTAAAGCACAGTTTGGTGGTCAGAGATTTGGTGAAATGGAGGTTTGGGCACTGGAAGCTTATGGTGCATCAAACATTCTCCAGGAATTACTCACACTCAAATCTGATGACATCATCGGAAGAGCGAAGACGTACGAAGCCATTGTAAAAGGTGATAACGTACCACGCCCCGGTGTTCCGGAATCATTCAATGTGTTGGTACACGAATTAAGAGGCCTGGGATTAGACCTTCAGTTTGAATAATCAAAATTCAACCAAGAAATTAAATTAATCCCGCAACAACTGAATTAATCATACTATGAATAAAAAGGAAAATCGTCCGAAATCAACATTTTCTCAAATAACGATCGGTTTGGCTTCTCCTGATTCTATACTTGAAAGAAGTGAAGGAGAGGTGCTCAAACCCGAAACTATTAACTACCGGACTTATAAGCCCGAACGCGATGGATTGTTTTGCGAAAGGATATTTGGACCGGTTAAAGATTACGAATGTGCCTGCGGAAAGTATAAGCGTATCCGATATAAAGGAATCGTGTGCGATCGCTGTGGTGTGGAGGTAACAGAGAAGAAAGTTCGTCGCGAAAGAATGGGCCATATCAAATTGGTGGTGCCTGTTGTCCATATCTGGTATTTCAAATCATTACCAA
Organism: uncultured Ginsengibacter sp.; assembly: GCA_964526985.1. GTDB lineage: Bacteria > Bacteroidota > Bacteroidia > Chitinophagales > Chitinophagaceae > Ginsengibacter. Next base: position 34,241 of record CAZGNJ010000035.1, read on the forward strand.
ATAAGATTGGATACATTTTGGGCATGAGCTCCAAAAAGTTGGAGACTATTGTATATTATGAAAGGTATGTGGTAATACAGGCAGGTACCCGTGCAGATAAAGGACAGAATTACGGTGATCTTCTCACAGAAGAAGAATACCTGGATATTCTTGATGCACTTCCAAAAGATAATCAATACCTCTCAGATGATGACCCTACTAAGTTCATCGCAAAGATGGGTGCTGAAGCCGTACATGACTTGTTAGCAAGAATAGACCTGGATACACTATCAGAAGATCTACGCCATGCTGCTGCTAACGAAACATCCCAACAACGTAAGGCAGACGCTTTGAAGCGTTTGAGTGTAGTTGAAGGATTTAAGGATGCAAATACCCGCATCACCAACCGCCCGGAGTGGATGGTAATGCAATACATTCCTGTGATTCCACCGGAATTACGTCCATTGGTTCCTTTGGATGGTGGCCGGTTTGCATCATCTGATCTGAATGATTTGTACCGTCGTGTTATTATCAGAAACAATCGGTTGAAGCGCTTACTGGAAATTAAAGCTCCGGAAGTGATCCTGAGAAACGAAAAACGTATGCTTCAGGAAGCGATCGACTCATTGTTTGATAACTCACGTAAATCAAATGCGGTAAAGGCAGAGGGTGGACGTGCTTTGAAATCCCTCAGCGATGTATTGAAGGGTAAGCAGGGACGTTTCCGTCAAAACCTTTTGGGTAAACGTGTTGACTATTCCGGCCGTTCTGTTATCGTGGTAGGGCCTGAATTGAAAATGCATGAGTGTGGATTGCCAAAAGATATGGCTGCCGAACTTTTCAAACCGTTTATCATCAGGAAACTGATCGAGAGGGGTATTGTAAAAACAGTGAAGAGCGCCCGTAAATTGGTAGATAAGAAGGAAGCGATTATTTGGGATATTCTCGAAAATATTTTGAAAGGACACCCGGTAATGCTCAATCGTGCCCCGACACTGCACAGGCTTTCTATCCAGGCTTTCCAGCCAAAATTGATAGAAGGAAAAGCAATCCAGTTGCATCCATTGGTAACAACTGCCTTCAACGCTGACTTTGACGGTGACCAGATGGCCGTACACGTGCCATTGGGAAGTGCAGCAATTCTTGAAGCTCAGATGTTGATGCTTTCTTCACACAACATCCTGAATCCGCAAAACGGAACTCCAATTACACTGCCATCTCAGGACATGGTTTTGGGATTGTATTACATTACAAAAGGGAAGAAATCCACTGCGGAAAATAAAGTAAAAGGTGAAGGAAGAGCATTCTATTCTACTGAAGAAGTTCTCATTGCATACAATGAAAAGCAATTGGATTTGCATGCACACATTAAGGTTAAAACGCAGGTCAGGAATAATGAAGGTGAGTTGGTGAAGAAACTATTAGACACAACAACCGGTCGTGTCATCTTCAACCAATTCGTACCTAAGGATGCCGGGTATATCAATGCCTTGCTCACCAAGAAAACACTTCGTGAGATCATTGGTGATATTATCAAATGGACTAACGTGCCTACTACTGCCAAGTTCCTGGATGATATCAAGCAACTCGGGTTTAGAATGGCGTTTAAAGGTGGATTATCATTCAGCATCAATGACCTGATCATCCCTGATGAAAAAGTTGAGTTGATCGAAAATGCAACTGCAGAAGTAGATGAGGTTTGGGATAACTATAATGCAGGTTTGATTACCAACAACGAAAGATATAATGGTATCATTGATATCTGGAGTCGTGTGGATACACGCCTTACTGAAACATTAATTCAGGAACTGGCTACCGATAAGCAAGGGTTCAACTCTGTGTATATGATGCTGGATTCCGGAGCGAGAGGTTCTAAACAACAGATCAAGCAGCTTGCCGGTATCAGGGGGTTGATGGCTAAGCCGCGTAAATCAGGTAGTACTGGAAGCGAGATCATTGAAAACCCAATCCTTTCCAACTTTAAGGATGGATTGAACGTATTGGAATATTTTATTTCTACACACGGTGCTCGTAAAGGTCTTGCAGATACAGCTTTGAAAACAGCGGACGCCGGTTACCTTACCAGGAGATTGGTGGACGTGTCTCAGGATGTGGTGATCAACGAAGAAGATTGTGGTACACTCAGAGGTATAGCAACTTCAGCATTGAAGGATAATGAAGACATCATCGAACCATTATACGACAGGATTCTCGGACGTACTTCATTGCATGATGTTTACCATCCGTTGACAGATGAATTGATAGCTCCTGCAGGTGAATTGATTACAGAAGACATAGGACACGCCATTCAGGATTCAGGTATTGAGACAGTAGAGATTCGTTCTGTTCTTACCTGCGAAAGCCATCGTGGTGTGTGCGTAAAATGTTATGGAAAGAATCTCGCATCAGGATATGTAGCTCAGAAAGGAGATGCAGTAGGTATTATTGCAGCACAGTCTATCGGTGAACCGGGTACACAGTTGACACTTCGTACATTCCACGTGGGTGGTGTGGCTGGTTCTGCATCTGTGGAATCTACTTTGGCAGCTAAGTTTGATGGTACCATTCACTTTGACGGATTACGTACTGTTGATAGTTTAAACAATGCTGGCGATAAAGTGAAAGTGGTAATTGGCCGTACAGGTGAAGTAAGGATCATTGATGAAAAGAATGACCGGTTGCTCATTACTAATAACGTGCCTTATGGCTCAACACTAAGTGTAAAAGACGGACAGAAAGTTTCGAAAGGGGATGTGATCTGTACATGGGATCCATTCAACAACGTTATCATTTCTGAAATAGATGGTGCAGTATCTTTTGAAAGTCTTGTGGACGGTATCACTTACCGCGAAGAAGCTGATGAACAAACCGGGCACAGAGAAAAAGTAATCATCGAAACAAAAGATAAAACACGTATTCCGGGATTGAATGTAACAGGTAAGAAAGAAGCAAAAGCTTACAACCTGCCTGCTGGTTCACACATTGTGCTTGATGAAGGAGAAGAAGTGAAGGCCGGACAAGTGTTGGCAAAGATTCCACGTGTGTTGGGTAAACTGCGTGATATCACAGGTGGTCTTCCACGTGTTACAGAATTGTTTGAAGCAAGAAACCCTGCAAACCCTGCCGTTGTAGCAGCTATTGATGGTGTGGTTTCTTTTGGTTCTATCAAGAGAGGTAACCGCGAGATCATCGTAGAAGCAAAAGATGGTGTAGTAAAAAAATACCTGGTACCATTGACTCGTCAGATCCTGGCCCAGGAAGGAGACTTTATCAAAGCCGGTTCACCATTGAGTGACGGGCAAATATCTCCGGCAGATATCCTTGAGATCAAAGGCCCACATGCCGTTCAGGAATATGTGGTAAATGAAATTCAGGAGGTGTATCGTCTCCAGGGTGTGAAGATCAATGATAAGCACATTGAGGTGATCGTAAGGCAGATGATGAGAAAAGTGACTATCGAAGACGCAGGTGATACTAAATTCCTTGAAGGAGATACTGAAGACCGTCATGATTTTTATAAAGAGAACGATTACATCTTTGACAAGAAGATCGTAACTGATGCCGGAGAGAGCACTAAATTACGTGCAGGCAAGATCGTTACACTTCGTGATGTTCGTGAAGAAAACAGTTTGCTCCGCAGGGCTGACAAGAAATTGGTAGAATACCGCGATGCGCAACCTGCGACGTCTTCACCATTGTTACTTGGGATTACCAAGGCTTCATTGGGAACACAGAGTTGGATTTCTGCAGCGTCATTCCAGGAGACTACCAAAGTGCTTTCATCAGCAGCTATCCAGGGCAAGACAGACCAGATGCTGGGACTGAAAGAGAACGTAATCACAGGTCATCCAATCCCTGCAGGTACAGGGTTGCGTGAATATGAGAACATGATCGTAGGCAGCAAGGAAGAGTATGAATTGTTGCTCACTGCTAAGGAAGCTATGGCGTTTGACGAAGAAGAGTAAGAAAGACCACGCATATTTTGTTAGGCCGTAATGAAAGAAATTTTGTTGCGGCCTTTTTTTTCGCATTGTTCTTTCGAGGTAATACATAGCAATAGCACCATTTCCGCAATAATCAAGGCAGATTTAGCGTAGAGAATTTTTGTATCACTCGTAATATGATAGGTACTATTTTGCAGAACTTCATTTCTATGGGGACATTTGCAGGCACAAAAAAACCGCCGATGACTTACCGGCGGTTCAAAAAAAAAATTGCTGTAGGGGAAGGGTTCGAACCTTCACGGGGCAGTTAGCCAAAGCACAAAGTTCAGTGGTCGACCCTGGTCATCTTTCGTTGCCGAAAAATGGCTCTATGCTATGTTTATTCTGTGATCCCCACCCCCGAGACAAGAGGGCATGTCTGCCAAAAATTTCATCACCCCACAGTATTAAAGAACGATTATGATGCAAATCTAAAGTCTTAAGCCTTACTAAACAAATTTTTTAAACAAATAATTAGAAATATAGAAATGATATAATTATATTCGCACTTTAATAATAATTTTCAAATAAAAAATCGACTATGGCTTCTAAGTTCAATATTGACAAATTAGATTTGAGTATCATACAGGAAATGAGCGAAAATGCTGAAACACCTTATGCAGAATTGGGTAAGAAACTCTTTGTAAGCGGGGGCACTATCCATGTACGAATTAAGAAGTTGCAGGACATGGGAATAGTAAAAGGAAAGCGGCTGAACGTAGATCATAAATTGTTGGGTTTTGATATTACAGCATTTGTCGGCATTTTCCTGGAAAAAAGTTCCATGTACGAGCAGGTAGCTAAAGAGTTGGAGAAGATCCCGCAAATTGTAAGGCTGAATTATACAACCGGTAATTACAGCATGTTTATTGAAATTATCTGCAAAGATATCAATCAATTGAAATATGTATTGCACGATGAATTGCAAAAGATAAAGGGAATTGAGAGAACGGAAACATTGATTTCCCTTACCGAAAACTTCAATCGAAGTGTACAGGTTACCACAATGGAAGAATAGAATAGATTGAGGAAAACAATTTCACAAAATGGTTTGAGGAAATTTTTATTTTGAAGATTCCCTTCAAATCGCAATTGGTTCAGGGTTGTTGGATATCTTTCGCCCTGCTTGTTTCCTTACCTTTGCTCTATGAAAAAGAAACTATTTATTTACGGCGCTTTCTTCATTCTTTTGATAGCCGGGTTTTATATAGCACTCTCTACTACCAAGGGTTTTTTTGATGTGAAACTTCCTGTATTAGGTTATGTTCAGGATTTTAAGTTTACAGACCAGAACGGCAAGACGATAACTCAGCAGAATGTGAAAGGGAAAGTTTACGTCACTGAATATTTCTTTACCACATGCACGGGTATTTGTCCTAAAATGAATGCTAATATGGCGATTGTGTATGACAAATTCAAGAAGCAACCCGACTTTGCAATCGTTTCACACACCTCGATGCCCGAAACAGATTCCGTACCGGTACTGAAAGAATATGAAGCAAGAATGATTGGTAATGATATCCATGAACCGGCAAAATGGTTTTTTGTAACCGGGCCTAAAGACTCTCTTTATAAAATGGCAAGACAAAGCTATCTCTTAGATGATCCTAATAACAACAGTACCAACATCGATGAGAATTTTATTCATACCCAATTCTTTGCCCTGGTGGATAAGCAAATGAGAGTACGCGGTATTTATGATGGTCTCAAGAAGGATGAGATAGCACAGTTAGAGAAAGATATTGACAAACTGCTTAGCAAGAAAAGTTAAGCACACAAAGAATCTTCGAAGTATAAAAAGAAAAAAAGTATCGGGGAGCGGACTTGAGTTGCCGTCCGCCGCGGCGGATATGAATTCTCTGAAAGTATTTCCCGGGAATTGGGAGTGGGTAGAGAAAGTAACGAGGGGAGGACTTGGAGGGCGGCGCTTCGGGATATAAATCCG
>CAZGNJ010000036.1:0-37840 GCA_964526985.1 uncultured Ginsengibacter sp.
CCTGTTTCATCGAGGTAAACCGCATTCAGCCCATGAAGCGCATAGCCTGACTCAACAGTTCCTTTCCGAAGTACACGCTGATAGCAAAATCCTGCCGGAATGCCCATGCCGCGCAATAGCGTTGCCAGCAAATGTGATTTTGCAAAACAGATTCCTTCCTTCTTTTCCAAAACATCTTCCGCATTGATGGTTACACCTTCATACTTTGTATCAAAGGAATGATGTATCTCATCTCTTGCTACTTCAAACGCGAGCTTTGCTTTCTCTGTTTTGGTAGTAGCTTTTGATTCTATCTCCTTTATCTTTTGACGAACCATCGGCGCATCAAACTGAATGACAGGTGGTATCTCGCAGAGATAGTCTTCAAGGTTCCGGGATTCCAATTGCAATTTCATGTGTGTATCATTTATTATCAGAAATGAAAATCAGTATTTACACTTCCATCTTTTAGAGGCGAAAACATCACATCACCTCATTTCTTTCCCGAATCTGAAAAATATTTTTCACGCATTGTTCTGCCTTCTGCGACACATTTCCAAAAATCTACCTGGCATGATGGATAAGGAATCTGCATCTGATCACCCGCAGTTGCTTGTTCATCAGCGCTCAAATTACTGCCCAGGAAACCACAGGCATAATCCAACACATCCAATTCTGAAAATGACTGAGGCGGCTGTTCGATTTTGAAATCATCTGATACTTCACTGCTGCCGGCATAGCAAACCGGGGAGTTAGTATCTTCTGTACCTGCATATCCTTCTTCTCCTCCAAAGTGCAGGCCGATATTCTTTGATAATATCCTGATGATATCGCTGTTCAGGTGATGCGAAGATTGCGGGCAATTCTTCAATAATGTTGATATAGTCTCACTTTCATAAAATCGTGAAGGAAATCCCTGCACAATCCCTTTCGCGAGTGTTTCAGAACTTTTCTCATCATGAAAAAGTAAATCTTTCAGTGTAAAATATCCCTTGTTGCAATCCATATCAGAATTGAATTCAGTAATTAATTCTTATCATAGCCACACCAAAGGATTTGCCAGTGTGCGACTCGCCTGCTACACTGCAGCTACCACATTCTTTAAAGACGCAAGCGCTGCTTTGTAGTTAGGCTCTTGCGTGATCTCAGGCACCTGTTCTTCGTAAACAATCTTTCCTTCTTCATTGATCACTACTACTGCTCTGCTCAGCAATCCTCTCATAGGGCCATCGGTCATCAACACCCCGTATTCGTGTCCGAAATCAGAACGGAAATCTGAAAGCATCACCACATTAGTGATTCCTTCTGCACCACAAAACTGTTTCTGTGCAAATGGCAAATCTTTGGAAATACAAAGCACCACAGTGTTTTTCAATCCGGCTGCTTCCTTATTAAAGGTTCTCACCGAAGCCGCACAAACCCCTGTATTTACGCTCGGAAAAATATTGAGGATCACATTCTTCCCTTTGTAATCAGATAATTTTTTTTCAGAAAGATCCACTGTGGTGAGTGTGAAATCTTTCGCCTTGCTGCCTACCTCCGGTAATTTTCCTGATGTGTGAACATCGCTTCCTTTCAATTTTATTGTTGTCATCTTTCGAAATTTTATTGCCTAATCTTTCCTGATATTTCAAACATTCTCCCGCACTTAACGTGAGGATCATATTGAACTATTCCTGACCACAAAGGTACCCCAATCCCAGCCCGTATTATTCAGTTTTTCCCGATATCGATATCGAATGACAACAATCTGAGACACCATACCCGGTTAGTAGGAATGAATTCTTCCTGTCACGAGTTTTTAGTTCACGATAAATTGGGAAAAATGAATTGATCAACCAATTATTGAAAAAATATTCTCCGGCCAAAGCGCTAAAAAACCATTTGCTGAGAACATCTTTGAGAAGGAAGATACATTTCAGTTGATCAACTCACCATGTGTCTTTCTGTATTCCAACGGTGCTACTCCCTTTAGTTTTTTAAACTGGCGAAAAAAATATGCAGCATTATTGTACCCGCAATCATAACAAATTTGCATGACGCTATCCGCTGACTTTCTCAACAAAGTACACGCATGTTGAATGCGGTAAAAATTCAAATGTTCACTGAATGTTTTTCCTGTTTCGCGTTTCAGAAACCTGCAAAATCCAGTCTTGCTCAAATGCAACAGGGCAGCTACTTCTTCAATAGAAACGTCCTTATGAAAATATCCTGATAGAAAGCTGTGCATCTTTTGCAATCTCAGGTAAGCGATGTGATTGCTGTTGCTCACCGAGCCGGGAATACCAAGGTATTGTAGCCCTTTGTTGTGAATGATCTCGTGCAGCAAAGCTATCAGTGCATTGAATTGCATCAAACCGTTTTGCTTCTCGAAGTTGCTCAAGAGACGCAACATCGGTGGCGTCGCCTGCAGTTTGATACCATAACCGATCGTCGTTTCAAGCCTGCTGATCTGGGAAAACTCAGGCAACTGATAAAAATTCTCAAAAAGATCCTGGCGATATTGGATCACAAAAACTTTTGACAAACTCATTTTACCTGTGTGCATGGCAGCATCTTCGAAAAGATGGGGTATGCTGCCCCGGATAAAAAATAATTCGCCGGAAGCAAATGGCTCTTCCACATCAGCAAGGTATAAGTTGCCCTGTCCCTTTTGTATATAAACGATTTCATGCTCAGGATGATAATGCATGGGAACATCTATCATTTGCTGGGTATAGGTTTTCATCTTAATAGACGAATCTTCTGAAGTTTCTATATGTTCAAAAAATGGCTTCAATTCTTTGAATTATTTCACAAGGTAAATATAGTATATAAAAAAAGCAACGGAGTAGATGGAATTTAATACTGCTTTTTCCATATTTGTTTTTCTGATCATCAAAGGGCCTCTATGAAAGTCAATTATTATTTTCTTGCGTTGTTGATACTGCTTTCAGCGTGTGCCGGAAATAACGAAACAAGAATTGCAGGTAAGCCCGCAACTCCCGGTTCTGAAATAATGTACCACGTGGTACAACGTAGTTTCTTCGACAGTAATGGTGACACGAACGGCGATCTGAATGGCCTTTACGAAAAACTGGATTACCTCCAGGATCTGGGTGTAACATCCATCCTCATGCTTCCGCTTTATGCGTCGCCCTATTACCACAATTACTTTGCTGATGATTTTGAAAAAATTGATTCTGCATACGGAACCAAAGAAGACTACCTGAAGTTGGTCAGGGAAATCCATCGCAGGGGAATGAAACTCTACATGGATATGGAAACACAATACGTAACGGAAGATCATCCCTGGTACAAGAGTTCCTTTGGCAATCCGGCATCTCCATTCAGTGATTACATCACTTATGACGACAGCGCACACACGAAGCCATCAACCATCGTTTATGACCTGGAAGGATTGAAAGGATACAACGGTGTTTATAAAAGAATTACAACCGTGAACATGAATAGCAAAAAAGTTTTAGAGTACAATGAAAAGCTATTCAGCTATTGGACCGATCCGAATGGCGATGGAGACTTTAGCGATGGCGCAGATGGTTTTCGATTAGACCACATGATGGACGATCTCGATAACAAAGGCAGATGGACACACCTCTTTAAAAGCTTTTGGAATCCACTGATGAAAAAAGTAAAAGAAGTCAATCCCAAAATCATCTTTATTGCAGAACAGGCCAACTGGGGATCACTCGGCCTGGATTACCTGGACAGTACTGAAGTGGACAGGGTATTCGCATTCAGAATAGCATTTGAAATTCGGAATTTCAATAAAAAGAAATTGGAAACAATGTGTGACTCCACATTTCAATTCACTCCAAAAGGCAAGAATCAAATCGTCTTTATAGAAAACCACGATATGCCACGCTTTGCTACGATAGTAGGGCAAGACCCCGGCAAACTTAGAGTAGGAGCCGCTCTCAGTCTATTGTTGGGCGGAGTTCCCTCCATTTATTACGGACAGGAATTGGGAATGACAGGGGCGGGTGGATTTATGAAATGGGGTATGACCGACGCCAATGAAATACCGGAACGTGAAGCTTTCGAGTGGTACAAATCCGATACCGGAAAAGGAATGGCGCTCTGGTACAAAGGCACAGGCCCCTGGTGGGACAGCACTAATGTAAAACCAAATGATGGCATTTCACTTGAAGAAGAAAAAGCGGATACCAATTCGTTGTGGCATTTCTACAAAAGAATGATTCAATTAAGAAAATCCAATGCGGTATTATCCAAAGGAAATTATCAAACCATTCCAAATGATAATGACAGTGTATTCAGCTTTATGCGTAATGATAAAGACCAGGCAGTTTTTGTGGTTGTAAATATCTCTTCAGACACTACCCGTACAACATTCAATTCAAAAAATATTTCACAAATAAAAAATACACAACAGTTGTGGGGAAATGATAAGTTAGCAAATGAGAATGGCAGCACATCCATTCTTTTATCTCCCTACGCGGCAAATGTATTTGAACTTAAAAACCAATGAACAATTACCTATTGAATAATCCTATCGATATAAGTAAAAGCTTCCATGATGAAGCCAATGAATTTTTCTTGCCCGGCACTATTGAAAGATTTAATGAAAAGACAGGCAATGGAAAAATCACCTGGAACTATCATCGCTTCGTGCAGGATTGGTTCTTCAATAAAATAGACCGGCACCTGGAAATGCAAATAGAAAAAAATGCTCCCTTCCAGGATTACGATGTGCACCCGGTTTGCGAATTTGATATCTCGTTTATCACCCCCAGAACGGTACGATTGAGAATGAAAACCTCAACTGTCGATTATCCTGACAGGCCTTCATTGATGATACCTAAGTCGCTGCCTGCCGACAATACCAGGATCATAAGGAAAGATAACAACAGGATCGTTTATCAGAATGAATCAGGGTCAGTAGTTGTAAATACAAAGACTTTTTCCATCACATTCAGAGATAAGGAAAAGAAAGTGCTGACCACAACACAGAGCATGCATGAACTGAAAGCCATGCATTCCAAAGCAACACCATTTTGCTTTGTGAGGCATACAGAGGATTACTCGCGAAGTATAGCAGCATCCTTTTCTCTATCGCCCGGCGAAAAGATTTTTGGTTGCGGTGAGTCTTTCACAAGACTCAACAAACGCGGACAAAAACTACATCTCTTTACAACGGATGCACAGAGTACGGCCTCTGTACAGATGTACAAGCCCATCCCTTTTTTCATGAGCAGCCGAGGCTATGGCATATTCGTACATACTTCTGCACCACTTACTTTTGATTTTGGAAACACGCATGACAGCACCGCCACACTGTACAGCGCTGACGAACAATTAGACCTTTTTTTCTTCACCGGTACACCTCAGCAAATCCTCTCAGAATACACGGCTCTCACAGGCCGCAGCCCACTTCCACCCTTGTGGTCATTCGGATTGTGGATGGGTTGCTTCAGCTATACTTCAGAAAAAGAAGTAAAAGATGTGGCGGTGAAAATGCGAAAGAACAAAATCCCTTGTGATGTCATCCATATAGATGCCGGATGGTTCGAAAATGGAATTAATTGTGATTTCACATTCAACAAAAAAGAATTTCCAGAGCCTGAAAAAATGATGACGTTTCTGAAAGAAAAAGGATTCAAGACTTCACTCTGGCAGATTCCCTATTTCACCCCACACAACCCACTCTTTACAGAACTTGTAGAAAAAAAATTATTCATCAGAAATGCAGTGGGCACCATTCCAACTGAAGATGCCATCCTCGACCTTTCTAATAAAGATGCAACAAAATGGTATGTTTCCAAATTGAAAAGCCTGCTGGATACCGGGGTCAGTGTCATCAAAGCAGATTTTGGAGAAGGGGCTCCATTGAAAGGATTGTATGCTTCAGGCACAACAGGATTGTACGAGCACAACCTCTATCCCTTACGATACAATCAAGTGGTGAGTGAACTGACAAAATCAGAAACAGGCAATAATATTATATGGGCACGCAGTGCATGGGCCGGCAGCCAGAAGTATCCTGTTCATTGGGGTGGCGATGCTGAAGTATCAGATGCGGGAATGGCAGGCAGCTTGCGTGGTGGACTGTCATTGGGTTTGAGTGGTTTTTCATTTTGGAGTCATGATATTGGAGGTTTTTCCGGAAGTCCTATTGAAGAATTATATGAGCGTTGGTCATTCTTTGGATTGATGAGTTCGCACAGTCGCGTTCACGGGTTTCCACCGAGAGAACCGTGGAAATTCAGCAATTCATTTCTCGAAAAATTCAGGACAATAACTGCTCTGAGGTACCGGCTCATTCCATACATCTACACGCAGGCATTCCTGAGTTGCAAGGAAGGGCTACCATTGATGCGTGCTTTATTTATCAACTACCCGGATGATCCTGCTACATGGGAAATAGAAGATCAGTTCCTTCTTGGAAACGACCTGATGGTAGCGCCTTTCATGGAAAAAAATGTGAAGGAGCGATGGATTTATTTACCGGAGGGTAAATGGATTCACTTCGAAAGGAAAAAAGTTATCGAAGGGAAACAATGGATCAAAACAAATCGTGGCTCATTAGATGGCGTGCTGTTTGTAAGATATGGTTCGTTAATTCCAATAACGCAGCCCGTATCATCTACAGAAGAAATTGATTGGGAACAACTGGAATTGATAGCATTCTCTGATGGCGCCGATAAGGCAGAAGGAAAGGTTTATTTGCCGGGAGCAAAAAATATAGAATTAATAAATGCAACGCAATTTGGTGATCATTGGGAAGTGATTCCACCAGAGTCAACCATTGATCGCCCGGTTAAAGGATTCGAACATTTTAATCACTCATAAATTTCATCTCTAAAATTTAAAACAATGTCAACTGAAAAAATGGTTTTACCCAATTTAGACAATACCATCCAATTGTCAGACGAACTGATTCAGCAATTCCGCAAAGAGGGACATGCACTGACAAGGCATCTACTATCTCCGGAAGAAGCAGCACAATACAGAGACGTCATCGTAGCTGCTGCAGACAAATACAATACGGAGAAAAGAAAATTGGAAGACAGGGACACGTATGGAAAAGCATTTCTGCAGATCATGAATCTGTGGAGGCATGATGAAGATGTGAAAAAATTTGTGCTGGCTAAAAGAATGGCGAAAGTAGCTGCAGACTTGCTGGGTGTTGATAATGTACGTATTTACCACGACCAGGCGCTCTTCAAAGAAGCCGGTGGAGGCCCTACTCCGTGGCACCAGGATCAATACTACTGGCCCATTGATACTCCCAAGACCATCACCATGTGGATGCCATTAGTCGATATCAACATAGAAATGGGCATGCTGACATTTGCTTCAAAATCTCAAAACAAAGGACGGATCTTCAATCACGAAATATCTGATGAATCAGAAAAAGAATTCGCACAATATGTTGCCGACAATGGATTTGAAGTAACCCGTGCCGCCGAAATGAAAGCCGGAGATGCTACCTGGCACTACGGATACACCATCCATAATGCACCGGGTAACCTATCTCAGAAACGCAGGGAGGTGATGACCATTATCTACATGGCAGATGGCGCACGCGTAACAGAACCGCAAAACAAATGGCAGGTGAATGACCGCAAGACATGGCTGATGGACTGGCCTGTCGGAGACACTATTGACTCTGAACTGAACCCAAAAGTACTCTAACGGTTATGCACACCCTATGTAATGCGGCGATCACACGCGGAGATGGATCCCTGTTTATTGATAAAATAGAAATAGGCACTCCGGCGCCTGATGAGGTTCTCGTCCAAATAAAAGCATCAGGTATCTGTCATACCGATTATGATTCCCTGAGTTGGGGCAATACCATGATACCGGGGCATGAGGGCGCAGGAATAATCGCAAAATGCGGTCAACAAGTGCGGCATCTTAGTGTGGGTGATCATGTAATATTAAACTGGGCTATTCCCTGCGGAAAGTGCTTTCAATGTTGTAAAGGAAATCAGCATTTATGTGAAAGAAATTCTTTTGTAATGGCAGGGAATAGTGCCTTCAGTGAAGGGCATGCTCATCCGGACGGAACTCTCTATCATGGCAAACCGATACCAAGATCATTCAATCTTGGTACATTATCCGAATATACATTGGTAAAAGAATCTGCTGTGGTACGAATACCAAAGGAAGTTCCCTTTCCATCAGCAGCCATTGTAGGTTGCGGAGTCATGACCGGCTATGGATCTGTGATGAATGCTGCCAAAGTACCTGCTGATAGTTCGGTGGCTGTGATAGGCACAGGCGGTGTAGGGCTCAACGTAATTCAGGCGGCACGCATTGCAGGAGCTACCACCATCATCGCTATTGATACCCGAAGATCAAGGCTTGATTTCGCAGAAAAATTCGGCGCCACTCATACATTACTGGCTAATGCTGAAGACGAAGAGTTACAATCAATCACACAACAGGTGAAATCTCTGACGAATGGCAGAGGCGCTGATTTTGCTTTTGAATGTACTGCCATCCCTGAAATGGGGACCGCACCACTCAGGCTGATCAGGCATGGTGGAATGGCGTTGCAACTCAGCGGCATTGAACAGGAGATTAACTTCGATATGCGGTTATTCGAATGGGACAAGAGCTACATCAATCCATTGTATGGACAATGCAAGCCGCAAATCGATTTTCCAAAAATTATCGAACATTACAATCACAGAAGATTAATGCTCGATGAATTGGTAACTGCTACCTATCCGCTCTCTGATCTGCAACATGCTTTTGACGACATGCTCTCCGGAAAAAATGCCAAAGGTGTAATTGTATTCTCATGAAAAAATTCAGAACCATAGAAATTTCCAACCCGGAATTCAAGAGCAATCACCTCAGATTTCTCACGGTGAAATCAAAAAATCTGAAAGGCAGGGGCGACATCATTGTATGCGAAACAGAAAAGAAGCAGGCTAATGTACCTGTGATCATTTTTCTGCATGGCGTATATGGCAGTGCATGGAGTTGGCCATTGCAGAGTGGCGTACACATACAGGTGCGTGAGATGATCCGCAAGAAAGTAATTCCGCCTGTCATGCTGGTGTTTCCATCTGACGGGCTGTGGGGCGATGGCTCCGGCTATGTGCCACATAATGGTTGTGACTTTGAGAAATGGATCGCCGAAGATGTACCGCAGGTAGTCATGGAGCAGTTTGCCGATGTTACCGAAAAATCAAAATTCTTTATCACCGGTTTATCCATGGGTGGCTTTGGTGCGTTAAAAATTGGGGCGAAATATCACAAACGATTTACAGCTTTTTCAGGTCATTCCTCAATCACCAATTTGCAGCAGATGAAATTGTTTGTGGAGGAAGATTTGAAGCACTACCTCCAAAAGGATACAACAGAAAATGATGTCTTTGAAACTTTGGTTCGGCATAAAGACTCGATAGGAAATTTCCGGTTTGACTGTGGGAAAAAAGACCCACTCTTCAAGGCCAATAAAACATTGCACCGACAATTGGCCAAAGCAAAAATCCCTCACGACTTTGAGGAATTTGACGGAGGTCACGAATGGCCTTATTGGGAAAAGCATGTGAGCAGGTCAGTTTTGTTTTTTGCGAATGAGATGTGAGAAAATTATGAATGATGAATGATGAATTATAAATGATTCACCTGATAGCTATCGGGTGAATGATAAGATGTGTAGCAGGAGTAGTTTTGGGATGATAGAGGGTGGCTCATAATAAAGCAACATCAACGATTCATGACAATTTGCATAGTTCAAATTATTTACTGAAATTTCTTTCACGAAGGCAACGGCTGTTTTATTCTGGGTATAGTTCGACCTACGTTAGGAATACAATTGAAGGCATTATCTACTTTACCTTGATTGTTGTCTTTCCAAAAAAATTCTGATTTTATTTCAACATTTGATTTAGTTTTATACAACAATTCTTCCCGAAGGATCATTTCCCGATATTAGTTGCCTAATCTTTGAATAAGCATTACCTGATATCCTTCGCATCAACCATATTTTCTAAACTTTAAAATTGGCAATATGAAGCAGGTAATATTTTTATTCGTTCTATCAGTCTATTTAATCTCTTGCTCAGGTTCTAAAGAATTACACCATGGGTTATTAAATTTCAGTATTGACACTGCGGGGTACTATTCAAATCCTTATATAGCCAAATATCGGAATAGCCCCGGATTCACCCCACCTGAACTGGCATTGGCCTACATTGAAAAGTTCAGGCGCCATACTTACAGAGGTTGGAGGAAAGGCAGACTGAAAGTTACCTGGACATTGTTCGACCAGGCTACATTGAACTCAATCGTTTGTGACCCGCAAACTGATAGCGTAGCATTTTATCTTGCCGCATTTCCTGAAGGAGCAAAAGTCCCAAAAGAATACAAAAAGACTCCATTTGTGCTCATGCAGGCAAAATCAAGGCCTTCACCCAATCTGCCAAAAAGTTCAACCTATTTCTTTTTGGCCCCGAGGCAACTACCTTCAGATATTTGTCCACCACCAAAAACCGGTTGCAAGGTCTTATTTGTTGAGCCCTCTGCTTTGCATTGATCACAATAGTGCACTTTCTTCATTAGCGACAGGGGGACTTACGAATTTTGTTTTTATGGAAGTCCACCAATTTTTGAGGGAAAAATTCGTACGTGCAGCGATCAACTGCCGCGAGGCAAGCAATTGCGTTATCCGGTGTTCGAGAAAATGTTGTAATGGCGCCAGCATTCCGATCAGTCCTATTTTGATCATCCACAACTTAAATGGTTGATCGTGGAACGGCTTTGACAAAACCTGGTTGTCTATGAACAACACGATAAATTCAAACAAAGAGATAAAGAAGAGAAAACTCATCCACCTGACCGTACGAAGGGTTATGTGATATGAACCCACAAAAAGCATTACAAAGAATACAACAATGATCGTAAGTGTAATAGCAAAATACTGTATATTCCTACTGATGTTTGCTCTCAACTGTTGCTCCAACAGGAATTGCTGATGCTTCTTATTCTCCCTGTCCACTCCTAACAGCGCAATGTCATTTTGCCTGGACAGCCCTCTGATACTGTCTTTGAATGTATCGGCTTGCCTTGAGTACCCGAGTGCTTTTTCAAATTCTCCATTCTTTTCAAAGAGACTGCTCAGCATTCCTGTATAAGACGCGATACTCCTGACATCATTTAATTTTCTGCCGATCGTTAGCGCCTTTTCAAAATACGTGATGGCCAAAGGCGTTTCTGTCCGCAGCCGGTAGCATTCTCCAATCTGTTCATAATTAATCATGGACAAGTTCTCCTCAAAATCTTTAGCAAGGTCTGGCTCAGCGAGCAGGTAATACCTGAGTGCAGAATCAATATTATTGCAATAGAAATAAATATTCCCGATGGCACTCAAATAATTTCCCCTGCCTTCATTGAGATAACTCTGGTGGAGGTCTTTTTCCTCATTAAAATATTTAAACGCATTGGACTGATCTTTTTCAATCACATAATAATACACCAGCTTTAGCCGCTTTGCAATTAACAGGTTTTTAGAATCATTCAGTGAATCTGCCAGGCCGATTGATTTTTCAATAAAATACTTTTCGTCCGAAAGCCTTGTCAGGTCAATATAATCCATCAGCAATCCTGCGCGGTTACCTTTTTGAATATTCATCCTCCTGCTATTGCTCAATTCATTTTGAGCGGCCTGCTCATCGCCAAGAGATTTATACATCTCAGACAGGCAATGCAATACTCTTGACTGCAGCGGCAATGATCCTTTCTTTACAGCAATATCGAAAGCATTATTGAAATTGGTGCAAGCCAGCACGGCCTCTCCTCTTGCAAGGTAGCTCTCCCCCATTTCTATATATGCAACAGCCTTAACCGAATCTGTTTTTACACTCTGAAGTAATGTCAACGCAGATGTGCAATTCGAAAATGACTTTTGGAATTCTCCGCGCTTTCTCAATACTTCTGACATCCGTACATATCCTAATACCAGGTAATCATACTTGCCCGCTGAACGAGCATAATCAATACCTTTTTGAATGAAGGCAATCGTCCGGTCAAAACTTTTTCTGCTCGATGACGGACTGATATTCAAAATGGCCTCGCCAAATAATGCATGAAGAATAAGGTTACTGTTGTCAGAGAGTTCAGCTATCAGCAATTGCTCATGTAAGACACTGTCTCCTTTTGAGTTCAACTTATAGATGTAATAATGTTCAGCAAGATTGCCGAGTGCCACTACCTTCTGCGAATCCGATGTGCTCTGGTTGCACAATATGCATAAACTATCCAATTGGCCCTGCAGTTGCTGTGCAAAAGAATGACCCGAAATGAAAATTAATGCTACAAGAATGGTATGAAGCAACCGTTTCATATTCAGAAAATCATAATTCGAATATATGAATTCTTTGCACCAATTTCCCTCAATTGTTGATCTAACGATTTTCCGTTCTGATGGAAAAGTTTCGTCTTGGGCCTATCACCTGTAATTGAAACCCAGAAGTATTTCATTGCCTAATCGAAAAATGGATGGTGTGGATAACATCAATTAAATTTGAAATAAACATCTTTGATGTAATTTTCTGAATTCATCTTTCATCCTACGACCAGTAAAATCTCATGCAACATGTGCTATTTCAACGGCATCAAGATACCTGCTGACAGTAAAATCCGATTGAAAGGTTTTGAAAAAACAATCACGAATGCTGATCTTTTCAATCAGCCCGTAGCCAATGGCTTTGAATACGGACAATACCCTGTGTTGAAAAAAACCGGCGACAGTGATTTTGAAATTACAGGGATGGAATGGGGTTTTCTCCCCTCCTACATACATACCCGCGAGAAGGCAAATCAGTTTCGGTTCGGATATAAGAAACCTGACGGAAGCTGGCAACCGCCATTCACTACATTGAATGCCAAAGGCGAGGAATTGCTTCAACCAAACAAGATGTTTCGTGAGGCCGCGCTGGCACGCCGTTGCCTGGTGTTGTCGTCAGGTTTCTTCGAGTGGCGACATGTACATCCTGTCAGTCAACGAACCGGTAAGCCACTCAAAACAGCAGAGAAATATCCATACCATATTTTTCTGAAAGGAATGAGCTATTTCTTTATGGCAGGTATCTGGCAATCATGGAATGATAAGGATACCGGAGAATATGTTGAAACTTTTGCTGTAGTAACCACCGCGGCAAACGCCATAATGCAGCAGGTACACAACAGTAAAAAGCGCATGCCCGTAATATTGCCTGAGGAGTTAGCCATTGAGTGGCTCCTGGGTGCGCCGGATGAAGAACGAATTAAACAATTAGCAACTTACCAGGTGGATCCTGCACTGATGGAAGCAATTTCTATTTCAAAAGAATTCAGAACTGAAAGCTTACCCGAGACTCCCGTGACCTATCCGGAACTCTCTCCTCTTAAATTATCCTGACTTTAACAGAAAATATTTTTCTTAAAAATTACTGGCAAGAACCGATTTTCATTTCTATTTTTATATTCATGCCCAAAGAAAAAATTCTACTAGTAGATGATTCCCAGGACATCATCGATGGAATGAAACTTTTCCTGGAACTCAGAGATTATGAGATCATTTCTCTGACCAATATCATTTCGCTTCACCAAACGATCGTTGAACAAAAACCGGAATTAATCATCCTCGATGTATTTCTCGTAGGCGGCGATGGAAGGCACATTTGCCGACAGCTAAAAACAAATCCGCATACACAATCGATAAAGATCATATTGACATCTGCATCACCTGAGGCGCTGGTAGCCTTCAGAAACTATGGCGCGGATGCTATACTCGAAAAACCCTTTGACCTGGATGATATTTATGGCACCGTTGAGCAGGCACTCAGGCTCAGCCCGCCACTTTGATCCCCGTAGCAGTGATCGTAAGCGTTTCTTTGGGATTAGTGATAGCATCAATTTCTGATTGCGGCTTCTTTGCATCTTCAGCAAGGTGTTTTAATTCTGCAACTGATGTAGTCTTCAATTCTGCAGCACCATTAATCAGTATCTTCTTACCTGTCAGAGCTACTGGTACAAAAAAGCCGTAGTCTTTCATTTTCACCGTAGCTGCCTTACCACCGGGCAATTCCAGTTTGATCCAGCAACCTTTCTTTGGGCATACTTCTTTTACAATTCCTACGAAGTTTCCTTCTATTTTCTTGTCGCTTGTTAAATCAGAGATATCCTCCGGCTTTGCCTGGGAATTCAATGCGGCAGCGTCACCATAAGTGTCGCCTTTCGCAGCATCCCCTTTTGGCGGCTGTGCTATTGCGATGCTGCAAATAAACATACTGAGTATGAAAATAAATTTCTTCATGATTAGTAATTTTTGGGAAGATATGGAGTAAAAATTATCCGTTCAAATAATAAATCAAAAATAATTCCAATGGTTTTTTACCTTAGTTCAATCATTCAAAACTTTTCTGCAATGAAACAAATATTCCTTTTATCCCTTATCGTGTCTCCATTTCTTGCATTCTCACAGAATAGTTCTCTTACTATCGAAAAGATAATGCAGGATCCTAAATGGATCGGCGCATCGCCTTCCTCCCCTTCCTGGAGTGTGGGCAGTGATACATTATTCTTTCAGTGGAACCCGGAAAATGCACCGTCTGATTCCACCTATTTCATTACGTTAAAGAATCATCAGCCTCAAAAGGCGACACCGATTCAGAAGAGAAGCATGCTGAATCCCAGGTTTGTCGCATTCAATGAAAACCGCACTGCAATGGTGTTTGGCATGAGCGGTGATATTTTCTACAAGACATTGAAACCGGAAAAATTAGTGCGCATCACACAGACAGCGGACTTTGAATCTAACCCACGATTCTCATTCAACGAAAAGAAAATCGTTTATCAGCGTGATCAGAATCTTTACGCATGGGATATTGCAACAGGGCAGACCACACAATTGGTCAATTTTTCAGATCAAAAAAGTGGCCCCGGAGGATTTTCAAGAGAATCTTCATCCATGACAAAAGAAGAAAAGTGGCTGAAGAATGAACAACTTCATTACATGCAGGTTTTGAAGGAAAGAAAAGAAAAAGCAGACATGCGCAAAGCATATAATGACCAGTTCAAGGAAGAAGAATTCCGGAAGATATCTACTGATGGCAAGCGCATGGTGGGATTGAGCATCAGCCCGGACGGAGGCAACATCAGCTACAGCCTATCCGAAGCACCTAAGGGTGGAAAGAATACGATAGTACCCAATTACGTAACAGAATCAGGATATACCACAGATATCCCGGGCAGAAAGAAGGTAGGAGAACCTCAGGGCACCGCTTCCTTTTTTGTTTATGACAGAAACAAGGATACCCTTATTGAAATAAAAACTGACGGCCTTGAAGGTGTTAGAAACATTCCTGATTTCTACAAAGACTATCCCAAAGAATACGAAGCACTCAAAAAGAAAAATGAACCGAAAGAAGTTTCGTTCGGATTCAACAACCCCTGGTCGCCTGATGGCAAATACCTGCTGATCGATATCCGTTCGCAAGATCATAAAGATCGCTGGCTGATGATATGGGATCCTTCAAAACAACAACTATCACAGGCAGATCATCAACATGATGAAGCATGGCTTGGCGGTCCCGGGTATTATAATGTAGGATGGGTGGACGGTCATACACTTTACTATCAAAGCGAAAAGACCGGCTATTCTCACATTTATCTCTATGATGTAAATAACAAACAGACCAGGCAACTGACTTCCGGAAACTATGAAGTACTGTCGGCAGATCTTTCTCCGGATAAGAAATATTTCTATATCACTACTAACGAAGTGGAACCTGCTCAACAACAATATTATCGTCTAAGGATTGCTGATAGTAAACAGGAAAGAGTCACTACCATGACGGGTGGTAATGATGTAACGGTGTCGCCTGACGGAAAGAATATTGCCTTCCTGTACTCCTACACCAACAAACCCTGGGAACTCTATTTGCAAAAAAATGAAGCAGGCTCCAAAGCGGAACAAATCACTAACAAGGCTGCAAGTACGGAATGGAAATCGTATCCGTGGCGTGATCCGGAAGTGATCACATTCGAAGCACGTGATGGCACCAAGGTGCATGCAAGAGTTTACAAACCCAACAACCCGAAGCCGGGAATGCCGGCAGTTGTGTTTGTACATGGTGCAGGTTACTTACAGAATGCACATAAATGGTGGAGCAGTTACTTCCGGGAATACATGTTTCACAATCTACTTGCAGACAACGGTTACTATGTGATAGATGCAGACTATCGTGCCAGTGCAGGCTATGGCCGCGATTGGCGCACCGGCATTTACAGATTCATGGGTGGCAAGGATCTTACAGACAATGTAGATGCTGCTAACTACCTGGTAAAAACTTATGGAGTTGACCCGAAGCGAATCGGTATCTATGGAGGTTCTTATGGTGGCTTCATCACGCTCATGGCCATGTTTACAACACCTGATGTGTTTGCCGCAGGAGCAGGGTTACGAAGTGTATCTGAATGGGCTAATTACAATCACGGATACACGAGCAACATCCTTAACGAACCATTTACCGACAGTATTGCCTACCATCGCAGTTCTCCGATTTATTTTGTGGAAGGATTGAAAGGCCATCTGCTGATGTGTCACGGCCTGGTGGACGAAAATGTACACGCACAGGATATCATCAAGGTAACTCAAAGACTGATAGAACTCAAAAAAGAAAACTGGGAACTGGCACTCTTTCCTGTGGAAGATCATGGGTTTGTAGAGCCTACCAGTTGGATGGATGAGTACAAGAGGATTTTTAAATTGTTTGAATCAGTGTTGAAAAAATAATTTTCAATTTCTTAGGAATAGCAATGTAAAATACTGCCCGAAATTTCCGGGCAGTATTTTTTTTCAGCCACACGGATGAAAGATGTTTTGATCTGCATGAAACATTTTACAAAATCAAAATGGCTTACCCTAATTTTGAAGAATGGAGATTGACAATATTTATTCCGTATTTCAGGTACATCCCTCTGTACAAACCGATACCAGGAAATTGAAAAAAGGTGACATTTTCTTTGCATTGAAAGGGCCAAACTTCAATGGTAATTTATTTGCAAAGCAGGCACTCGAAGCCGGCGCATCGTATGTAGTGGTTGACGAAGAAATCAACATAAAGGATGACCGCATCATCCTGGTAAATGATTCACTGGAAGCATTGCAACAATTGGCAGCAAAGCATCGCAACCGGTTCACCATTCCTTTCATAGCTATTACAGGAAGTAACGGCAAGACGACTACCAAAGAATTGATTCACGCCGTGTTGTCTTCACATTTTATCACTTACACCACAGAAGGCAACCTCAACAATCACATCGGCGTACCACTGACGATCCTGAAGATAAAAGCTGACGCACAAATGGCTGTGATAGAGATGGGTGCCAATCATCTTCATGAAATAGAATCTTATTGTAAATATACCCGACCGGATTTCGGATTGATCACCAACATTGGCAAGGCGCACCTCGAAGGTTTTGGCGGAGAGGAAGGAGTGAAAAAGGGAAAGGGTGAATTGTTTGATTATCTAAGAGAACACGGTGGTACTGCATTTGTAAACACGGACGATGCGAATGTTCTGGCCATTGCAGAAAATCTTGAACATAAAATCTATTATGGAAGCAGTGCAGTAAATGAAACTTCTGAGATCATCAGTAGCGATCCGTTTCTTACGATTAGAATTTCGGGATCAAATGACCTGACCATTACTTCACAGTTAGTGGGCAATTATAATCTGCCCAATATACTTGCAGCAGTTACAATCGGACGTTATTTCAAGGTGCCTGATGAGAAGATAAAATCCGCCATTGAAAGCTATGCGCCATCCAACAGCCGTTCGCAGATGATTAAAAAAGGAACCAACACAATCATCATGGATGCCTACAATGCCAACCCTGGCAGCATGAAGGCTGCTATCGAAAACTTTGCAGCCATGCATGGAGATAAAAAAATATTGATACTGGGAGACATGAAAGAGTTAGGTGCAGACACACAGAAAGAACATGAGCAATTGGTACAACTGATCAATCAATTTAAATGGAAAGAAGTAACGCTTACCGGAAAAGCATTCTCAGCCGTTTCACACCATTATCACTCCTTCGACAATGCTGATGAAACAAGAGAATGGTTTCAGAAAAATAATTTTGCGGATGCTTTGATTCTTGTGAAAGGTTCCCGAAGCATGCAGATGGAAAAAGTGGTAGCAAAATATTTCGAAATAATTTCCGAACCAAATATCACACTTTGAATCAGCGTTTCATTTGCCGTCACTACAGAACTTCATTAATCTTGTCCTCTTGTAATTCATTTGTACAGGCCGTTTGACGAAACAGGGAGATGTGAATGCACGCACCCAATTTGATACTACCTTTGAACACCTATCATGAAACCTACACGATATTGCAATTCGCTACTCTATAAGATATCCGGCAATGGCCTCAAAAAACCATCCTACCTGCTCGGCACCATGCACATGATCTGTGCGAAGGACTTCGAGATCACGAAGAAAATCAATGTTGCTCTCAGAAAGTGTGCAACCTATTTTATGGAAGTTGACCTGGGAAGCGCTGATGAACTGAACCTGATGGAACAGCAACAGAGTGAACGTGTCGATTTTACTGAGGGGCTTTCATCAAAACAAAAGGATGCTCTCAATGACAGCATGATGGAACACTTCGGTGTTTCGTTAGACAACGCGGGAGGCATTCCCCCCATTGCACTCATCAACAAAATGACAATGGAAGCAATGGGCTGCGATGAAATATCTGTTGCAGAAATTGAACTGATGCATATAGCCCGATCTGAAGGTTTGCAGACAGCAGGGCTTGAGACAGCACAGGAGCAAATCGCCATTGCGAAGAAAGTGTTTACCGGCAAAGAAATGCTCTGGCAATTGAATGCGGCTGATGATTACAAAAACACATTTGCTCAGATGGTGGAGGCATACCACACTGAAAATTTACAACACCTGGCATCCCTGGTAACTAACCCTAAGATGATGAGCAAACGGGCGTACAGGATACTGGTAGTAAACCGGAATAAGAGATGGGCAAAGAAGATTCCTAAGCTAATTTCGAAAAGCAATGCCTTTATAGCTGTAGGCGCCGGGCATCTTCCGGGAGAAACAGGATTGTTACATTTGTTGAGCGAGCAGGGATATGCGGTGAATGCGGTGTATAGGTGAGAAGGCAAATTATGGATTATGGATTATAAGATGTGTTTGCTGTGGCGGAGTGAGTTGTGAGTGGATGAGTTTCAGGTTTCAGGTTTCAGGTTTCAGGTTTCAAGTTTCAAGTTCTGTCAACTTCAGAGATTTATTCCGGATTGCAAAGTTCTTTCATTTTAATGCTTCGAAACCCAAACCTTGAAACCCGAAACCTGGAACCCTGGATATTTAACCTTCAACCTTGAACCTTGAACTTTGAACCTTGAACCTTGAACCTTGAACTTTCAACCTTGAACCTTCAACATTGAACTTTAAATTTTGAATTTTAAAAACAAGAATCTTTCCAATTTCCTGCTTTCCTCCTCACGCAATCTAATACCCTATTGTTTTATCAGGTGTTTATCATAACCGGCACTGATTAGAAGATTAAAAGCTTCAAACACATCGTCCGGAACTTCCTGTGGTATCTGAAATCCTTTTTTTGGATACTCGATGATGCGTTGCAGATCGCCTACCATTATGTTGATACATTTATCCGCAGGTATTTCTTCATTAGGATAATCTTCAAAACTGATCAACGGTGAGGTCACTTGCACCTCTACTTCTGGCCATTGTTTCCTGATAGTGGCATAAGAACGTCGCTCCATATATGGTTTCTGCACTAATATCAAATTGTGAACAGTCAGATTCTTTTCTTTTAGCAATTGCTTTGAGAACAGAATATTTTCTCCTGTATTGGTAGAATTACATTCAAGAAGAATTGCCGATTGTGGAACGCCCATCTTCATTGCCACTTCAGCAAAGCGCTCTGCTTCAGGTTCCTTCCATTCCCTGGTAAAATTCCCAAGACCTCCTGAAAATAATATGAATGGAGCGTAGCCTTCCAGGTAAAGCGCTGCTGCTCTTTCAGCAGGTCGCAGATCGTGGCTCCCTAACACAAGAATGCAATCAGATTTTACCAGATGATGATGCATCAAATGATAATCCCACAAAGTTTTCGCAGCAGTAACTATTTCAGGATTCATGGCGGCAAAATTAATGTTCCCAAAAATCAGGGCCGCTTTTTTGAAAAAAAATAATTCAGGAATTAAATTCTGATCAGGATAAGTACTATTTTGGCAATCCAAAAAAATATCTGAACACAGTAAGAATCAATTTTCCGTGACAATGAAATTTAAACAATTGAAAAAGTTATCCGCCATTGCAATAATAGTCGCAGGCATCGTTTCCTGCAATACACAACCGGAAAAGACAATCGATGAACCGGTATCTAACCCAATAGAAGGAACATGGAAATTACTTACAGGCACCTTAATTGAAAAAGGAGACACCACTGTTACTGATTACACCAAAGAGGTTTCATTCATCAAGATCATCAACGGTTCTCATTTTGCATTTCTTAATCATGACCTTAAGAAAGGTGCAGATTCGGCTAAAGCATCTTACTCATCAGGAGGCGGCACCTATACGCTCAAAGACAGCATCTATACAGAACACCTGGAGTATTGCAACGCACGTAACTGGGAAGGTAATGACTTTACATTTACGGTTACACTAAAAGGAGACACCCTTACCCAGCAAGGAATTGAAAAAATAGAAAGTGAAGGAGTGAACAGGATCAATATTGAGAAGTATGTGAGGGTTGGGGATTGAGCGTTGAAAGTTGAAAGTTGGGAGTTGAGTGTTAAAAGTTGAAAGTTCAAAGTTGAAAGTTCAAGGTTGAAAGTTCAAGGTTCAAGGTTCAAGGTTCAAAGTTCAAGGTTAAAAATCCAGGGTTCCAGGTTTCGGGTTTCAAGGTTTGGGTTTCGAAGCATTAAAAAGAAAGAACTTTATGATTCGGAATAAATCTCTGAAGTTGACAGAACTTGAAACCTGAAACTTGAAACCTGAAACTTGAAACTCATCCACTCACAACTCACTCCGCCACAGCAAACACATCTTATAATCCATAATCCATAATTTGCCTTCTCCTACCTCACCAACGTAACTGTGCCCTTCTTCAACACATCTCTCCCATCAATGTCAGTAAAGGAGATAATGTAAACATAAACTCCCACTCCCTGTTCAGTACCTCTGAACCTGCCATCCCATCCTACAGTTTGATTGGTACTTTCATACATCAATGATCCCATCCGGTTCCATACCTGCATTTTGAAATGCGTTACCGGTGCGGGAAAGATCGGCCTGAATATTTCATTGGTTCCATTCTTGTCTGGGGTGAATGCGTTCGGTATCCAAACATCCTTGCAGTCATAGAAAAATATCTTGACAGAATCCATTCCGCGGCAGCCATTCTTGTCTGTGACATTGAGCAAATAGGTGCCGTTCGTTGTAACATCAATAGCCGCATCTGTTGCTCCCGTACTCCACAAGTATTTGTTGTATCCGGGAACGTACAAGTGCACTGTATTGCCACGGCACAGGCTGGTGTCCGGGCGCATGAAATTTTTGGGTAACGGATCGATACGTAAGATATTCAATTCGGCAGAATCAATACATCCATAACTATCAGTAACCCTTACACTATAATGTCCGGTGACTGTAGTACTGAATGTCGGATTCGTACTACCATCCTGCCAAACATAAGACACGAATGTTCCCGGATTCATCACCAATGTATCACCAATACAAATTCCCCTGTCCAGACCCAGATCCGGCTTGGGGCGCGGATGTACCGTCAGGTTGGTCGTGATGATAGAATCACAACCCAGGAAATTTGTCAACGTATCATAATAAGTTCCGGAAACCGTCTGGAAATTCCCGCCTGCGAGATAAGAATATCCTTCACATATCTCAGCATTGACAGTGGTAAAACTTCTTGGCTTCACGGTGAGATAAAGCGTTCGTGTGCTATCACAACCGTTGGCCGCCTTGAATACATCCACATAAATTCCGCTGGTGGTGTAACCTTCAAATACATCTCCGTCGCAAATGACTGCAGTTATTGATTTACTTCGTGTAGGCTTTACCGTCAGGTAGAGTGTCCTGGTACTATCACACCCTGTTGCAGAAGGGTAAACATCTACATAAGTACCGGAAGTAGTATGACCGGCGTAGTTTTCTCCCGCGCAGATGGAAGTAGTGATCGTTGTAAATTTCAATGGATTCACCGTCAGGTTGAGCACTCTTGTACTATCACATCCATTGGCGGCAGTATAAAGATCAACATACGTACCTGACACAGTATGCCCTGCATAATTCTGCCCCTGGCAGATGGCTGTGGTAACAGTGGTATTATAAATCGGATTTACCGTGAGGTGCAATGTACGGATACTGTCGCATCCATTCACGCCATAATAAGTATCGACATAAGTTCCGGAAGAAGTATGACCCGCATAATTCTGTCCGTTACAAATCGTAGCGTAAATAGTAGTTCGCGCTATCGGTTTCACAGTGAGGTAAACCGTCCTGGCACTATCACATCCATTGACCGCGAAATAGTGATCAATATAGGTTCCCGAAGTGGTGTGTCCATAATAATTCTGTCCTTCACAGATAGCCACACTCAGTGAAGTTTTATAGGTAGGCTTTACCGTCAGGTATAGTGTACGAGTGCTGTCACATCCATTCACTGATGAATAGACGTCCACATAAGTTCCTGAAGTGGTGTGGCCTGCATAATTCTGTCCGGCACATATCGAAGTAGTAACTGTTGTAAAGAATACCGGCCTCACTGTCAGTATCAGCGTGCGAATACTATCACAACCGGAATTCACGCTTACCAAAGTATCAATGTATGTTCCCGGTTTTGTGTATCCGGCATAATTTTTCCCATCACAGATCGAGGCATAGATGGTAGTCCTGATGGTCTGGGCTACTGAAATATTATTGAGGTAATTGGATTCCACCAATGTCGCATTTGGAAACACAACAGGCACCGCAAGTCCTGAATCATTTACAGAAATATAAATCTGTTCCAGCCCTTTGTAGCCCACATTCAACACATGATTGAAACATACATAGCAATATCCTCCCGGCACATCATACGGAAGATAATATGTCGTAGGAATTTTATTAGCGCCAGGAAATCTCGGGTCCGCATCATAAAAACTGACAGGAGTACCTTTGGGAATCGGCGCGTATCCATTATTTGCAATACAAAAGTTGATCTGCACTTTATTGCCACCATAGCAAGTAAAATATCCTGAAAACGGATATGCATCCGCGGTAGGATCAAATACAGTCACTGAAAAATAATCAGTAGTATCTGAGCAGGAACCGTTCGTAGCCACCAGCCTGATCTTGTAATTCGCAGGATCCGGAAAGATATATTTGAAGTTGACATTTGTACTTACTACTGTCTCTGCCATTCCTTTATCATTACTTACCAGCCATTGGTAGGAGGCGCCGTTGTAAGAAGTATTTGTGAACAGAATACTATCAACATAAATTCCTGTCTTTGATGCGATCACTTCTTTGTCCGAATAAAACCTGGCAGTAACGCCACATCCGGTGATAACATAAGATGTATATGCAGCAAAACAACCCGGTGTATTGAATGCTTTGAGCGTGATCTTATCTTTCTTGGCTGTATTGAAAACATAGGAGAAGTTAGTAGTCGTTGCTACCACAACATCATTCACCAACCATTCAAACTTGGTGGCTCCTACAGAAGTGTTTGTAAAATTGATTGTATTCCCAATTACAGAATAATCAACATCTCTGGTGAATCCAGCCACAATGCTTTCTGCACATGGCGGGTCACATTCATTCTTTAACAAACCTGCACGTTGAGTGAGTATGGCAGCTCTCATCCTGTCTGCCTGCCCCTGGGTAAATTGATTAGCACAGGCTCCATTTCCATAATCCATAAAATTGGTAACCTGGTCTGGCGCATCATAGGTGAAGAATCCATTCGAATAACTGGACAAAGTATCTGTGTTGCACGAATTAGGAGAACCAACACACCCCGGAGCTTTAGAATTGTCGGGCGGTGTATCACAAACCATGTCTCCATCAGTGGTACAATCATAATTAGTACAGCCGCCCTGGAAAGTATGGTACAATCCGAGATAGTGCCCCATCTCATGAGCAAGGATGCTTCCGAATCCGGGTACTACAATTCCATCCAAAGTACCACCGCCCGGAGGCATAGTAGCATATCCTCCAATGCGTGCACGAGACCATGTGCCACAACTGAACTCAGCATAATTCTCTGCTTCAATATTTGTAATGAGCCATATATTAATATACCTGGACGGATCCCACTGAATCAGGTTTTTCAGTTTAGCATCTTCTATTTGTTTATTCAATGAATTAGAAAAGAAAGAGGTAGTACGTGTGATGCCTGTTGTGATACCGCCATCGGGATCTGTTTTTGCGATGCAAAACCTGATCTTGGTATCGGCGCCGGCACTTGCAGCATAAGGACCGGATTTGCTGAAAGCATCATTCAGGAGTTTGATACCTGCTATCACCTGCGCATCAGTGATGGCAGCAGGATTGGTATTGATGATGTGTACCACCACCGGAAGTGTAAGCGTATCTCCCGGCAGCTTTTTCGATGCAGAGCGAATCTCGCGATTCATCTGATCTTCCCTTCTTTTGTACTCAGGGTCGCGACGCAGAGCGCTGAGCGTCCTGTCCATGTCGCACACTGCTGTAGCATTCTGATGCGCAGTAATAGAATCAATAATATGCTGTGATAACCGTTGCTGGGCACTCGCTTCAAACCGCAAAGCACAAAACACAAGAAAAAAGATACCTACCAACCTAAATTCAATTTTCCTCATAGGATTGAGAATTATATTATCTACTCATTCAAAATACCGGGTGCCAGTTACCAATTGATGTTGCAGTTTTAGGGGACGAGTTTGGCTTTTGACAGGATCAGGTATTTAGAATAATTGGTTTTGGTGAGATTCAATATGTGTGCAATAAATGCAGAATGAAGGTATGGTATATTGTTTGGAAATGAAAGAGTCGAAACTAAAATTTCGCAGACGAGTGGAGACATCCGCTACTGGTCAGTATTTTTACCAACTTGTTGCTGCCTAAGAAATGAAACAAAGGTATATCCAACAGAAATAAACAAATAGGATAATTGCAAATAGAGGCAAGGAGAACATCATGACATTCCTCTTTCTTCGCTAATCAGGAAAATAAAAGAGTTGAATTTATTTTCTTAAATGCTTTGCCTTGTTCTGCTTCACTCCCAATATCCTGGTAACAATGGGAATGAGGAAAAGCATGAATCTGCCAATAACAGGATTGGCAAAACTGACCAGCCATGAAAAAAGAAACACCACCGGAATTACCAATGACCTTCTCTGCCCAATGATCCTTTCTTCTCTTGAAGGAACGATCGTAGCCACTCCATTCTTTACATTATAGATATAGTTTCTCAACACAAAATCCCCATGATACCCAGGCAGCAGATGTTGGCCACATACACACCATAAGGGGCTTGCAAGTGAATGCGTTCACTGAATGAATATTCGCTGTAAATGCTGGTAGAAAAAGGCATCAGCACCACGAAGAATAAAAAAACAAGGTTGAGCCATATCAATCCGGAAGTGTAATTCACAACAAAGCCGAATGATTTATGATGCAGGTACCAATACAACCCTACCAGGAAGAAACTGATCACGAACCCAAAGAACTTGGGTATCTCATTGACCATGGCAATTAAAAAATCTTTGTCGGTTCCTGTAGCTGGCAAATCCGGCACGGTAAAACTCAGCACCATTAATGTAATGGCAATGGCGAATACCGCGTCTGTAAAGAGAATAAGGCGATCTATCTGAAACTCTTTCCTGTCCGGGTGATGCTGATAGCTCATGCAACAAAAATATTATTATCAAGACAAATTTAATAATACCCGGGGGCAGCCCATTTACCTAAGTCCTGAAAAAGAGGATATTATTATCCGAATTACATGAGTAAACTAATAAAAACCTTAATTTTATGACTGGAAGCAAGGAAGAATAAACAGCGTACATTCAATCCTCATCTGGTTATGACACACCGCTTTACACTACTGCTGATACTGGGTTTGTGCCTGGGTTGTAGTTCTGCAAACAAACTGCATACATCAAAAAAGAATGAGCAGACCGAACACCTCAATGTATTGAACGGGATCAGTAAAACAAATGAACGCGGTAAGCTTGTATTCTTAACCTTCGAAGTAACAGCGAACGACAGCACAAAAGATCAATACACTTTCCGGTTGGTCAATAAAATTCTGGCAGATGGCAGGATGAAGAAAAGCCCCTATTCATCTGAACCGGTTATTGAACAGAATTATTTTTACTGCGAGCTTGCCACAGCCAACAGCGAGCGATTAGAACTGATAAAAACTGAGAACCCGCTCCAAAAAGTCTATGAATTTCCAGGAGACAATAAGGATTTGGGCAAGCAAGTTATCACTCAACAAAAAGGTCAGTTCACGATCAGGTTCCAATATAGTGATGCTATTAAATATTTATCCATATTCAAACCGGGAAACACAGAATCAAAAACTCTAAAAAAGATATACTATGCAGTTCTTTAAATTTTACACAAAGAATTTATTGCGTTCAGGGTCAATACTTGGGGTATTCTTATTGGTAGCTCTGCAACTGACAGCCCAGGTATTCCCAATGGATACCATAATGAAAAACGGAGAAAGACCAAACAGGATCAATCTCGTTTATTTGAGTGATGGCTATCAAAGTTCAGAGTTGAACACATTCAAAACAAACGCTACCGATTTCAACAACGCCATATTTGCTCAGACGCCGTTTCAGGAATACAAAAACTTTTTTAATTCATTTATCATAAAAGTCCCTTCCAATCAATCTGCCGCCAAACATCCGGGCAATGCCACTGATGAAAGTTCTTCCGGTGGGCAACCCATCATCAATCCTGACAACTATTTTCAAAGCACATTTGACTATGGCCTGATTCACCGGTTATTGGTACCTCAGAATAATGCTGCCGTATATAATGTATTAGCAAGCAATCTTCCTGACTATGACCAGGGGTTTGTAATCGTAAATTCTACCTACTATGGTGGCTCAGGAGGGTCTTTTGCCACAGGATCAATCAATGTCAATTCCAAAGAGGTAGCACTTCATGAGATTGGACATTCCTTTGCCGGCCTCGCAGATGAATACTGGGCAGGTACTATCTATGCCAGAGAAACCTACAATATGACACAGGATAATAATCCTGCTACCAACCGGTGGAAAGGATGGATTGGTTTCAATGGTGTAGGAATTTATCCTTATGGTACTGTCGCACCACAAAATGCCTGGTATCGCCCTCATCAGACGTGCAAAATGCAATTCCTGAATTATCCTTTTTGTGCAGTATGCAGTCAACGAATTGTAGATCGGATTCACGAATTGGTCAATATGGTAGACACCTACAGTCCATCAACTACATCCTTTTCGCTTACCAATACCAACAATGTAGATTTTTCCATCACCAATATTTTGAGCATTCCTTCTACGATGACGATAAACTGGTATCTAAATGGAAGTTCCACACCATTTGCCACCAATGTGGATAATGTAAGTATTCCATATTCAGATTTTGTCAATGGAGCCAATACCGTAAAAGCAGAAGTGATTGACAACACATCATTTTCCAAAACATATTTACCGGCAGCAGGATATATCAATAGCATTGCATGGAATGTCGATAAAGGTGCATTGCCTGTTATCCTCACCTCTTTCGATGGAAGAGTAAATGCTCAGAACCAGGGAGAATTGAGTTGGAAGGTTGAAAATCCGGACGAGGTAGCATCGTTCGATATTGAAAAGAGCAAGGATGGTATCACTTTCTCCAAACTTGCTTCAATAAAGGGAAATCCGCGAAGTAGCGATTACCATTTTACAGACCCTTCCCTTTTGATTCCCTACACTTATTACAGGCTTGCTATGTACGATAGAGATGGTACGAGGACTTACAGTAATATCATCAAACTCATGAACCCTTATGACAAGTCGTACTATAAAGTTTACCAGGATCCTGATTCACGACTGTATCATTTCAATTGTGTGCTTTCAGGTAGTGCAGATGTAAGTATCAGTATTATTTCAGCAAACGGTTCAATGATCTTCAGAAAAGATTTTGGCAAGGTAAGTACTCAGGTAGATTATGATTTTAGCCTTGGAGGAAAACCTGCAGGAATATACTTTATGAATATTTATATAGATGGCAGGCAGTACAATACCCACCTCCTGGCAAAATAGAATTGCAAGAGTACGAAGTTGAATTTTGTTGATTGGAAAGTTTAACGAAAGTTATTATTCCATTCCGAAAACGAAAGATTTTGAATAACCGATCAATGCATCACTCGGAATATAAGAATTCATTCTTACGTTCTGCCTCTTCTATTTTTTCGAAAGATGAAAGTATATCAGCTTTTCCTTTTTGGACAAAGACTGTATGTTCAAAGTGTGCTGAAGGCTTACCATCGCGGGTTACGATCGTCCAGCCATCATCTTCGGTATAAATATCTTTTTTACCCAGATTGATCATCGGTTCGATAGCGATCACAAGTCCTTCTTTCAGCACAGTGCCACTTCCCCTTTTTCCATAGTTGGGCACCTGGGGATCTTCGTGAAGGTCATTACCAAGGCCATGCCCTACCAATTCTCTCACTACACCATATCCGTGTTGTTTCTCAGTATGCTGTTGCACCGCGTTTGCAATATCTCCAACCCTGTTACCTGCTGTCGCTTTTTCAATGCCCTTGTACAATGACTCCTTGGTAACTCTCAACAATTGTATCACTTCAGGAGTAGTTTCTTTCAAAACAAAAGTATAAGCGCTGTCTCCATGATATTTATTCTTCAATGCTCCAACATCTACAGAAACAACATCACCTTCTCTTAGTGGTACATCGTTGGGGAATCCATGCACTACCGCTGCATTTACTGAAATGCAACACGCATAAGGGTAACCGTGATAGTTTTTGAAAGAAGGCGTAGCTCCATGATCTCGGATATACTCCTCAGCACGATCATTGAGTTGGATGGTAGTAACACCCGGCTTCAGCATCTTCGCAGTTTCGGCGATCGCTTCGTTTACGATCGTACAACTCTGGCGAATCAATTCTGCCTGGTCTGCTGTTTTATAAATAATCATATCAGTTCAATTCATATAAAAAGCCCCGGCACTTCCAGGGCTTTGGTGTCAAATAATATTTTTTTTACAAGGATCAATATCCACCGGTTATTCCGGGAGCAGCAGTTGATTGCCTACCCTGTAGCCGGCCTGTGGTCATTAGTCCATCATACTGGCGCATCAACAATTGAGTTTCTACCTGCTGCAGCGTATCTAACACCACCGCAACCATGATCAACAAGGAAGTACCTCCATAGAAAGTAGCAAAGCCCTGTGTAACTCCCATTAGTTGGACGAATCCCGGCAGGATACCTACAATGGCCAGCAAAACTGAGCCCGGCAGGGTGATCCTATCCATGATAGTACCGATATAATCCGTAGTAGGTTGACCCGGCTTTACACCCGGAATAAATCCGTTGCTACGCTTCAGGTCATCGCTCATCTGCTTAGGATTAAAGATCAATGCCGTATATACGAAGGTAAAAGCAATGGTCATAAAACCATAAACGATCATGTACACGCCGTTAGTAGGTTCTGTAAAATAGCGCGCCCAGTTCTTTCCGGAAGTCTGGAATCCAACAAATACAGTTGGCAAGAACATGATGGCTTGCGCAAAGATGATCGGCATTACACCTGCAGCATTCACTTTCAATGGAAGAAACTGACGTGCTCCACCAAACTGCCTGTTTCCAACGATTTGCTTTGCATAATTGACAGGAACTTTTCTTACACCCTGAACCAAAACTATCAATCCAAGAATGACGGCGATGAATGCAGCGATTTCAATTGTGAACTGCAGCAAGCCTAAACCACCTTTGGTTGACTTGGCTGAAAACTCCTGCATAAATGATTGAGGTAAACGAGCAAGGATACCGATCATGATGATCAATGAAGTACCATTACCCAATCCTTTGTCAGTGATTTTTTCGCCGAGCCACATTACAAACAAAGTACCTACAGTAAGAATGACTACTGTTGAGAACCAGAAGAATCCCTGGTATGCCGGCAACAAAGCTTCCTGGTTAGTAGATTTCAGAAATCCGATGTAGGCCGCGGCCTGGAAAGCTGTAACGATTACGGTCAGATAACGTGTCCACTGGTTAATTTTTTTCTGTCCGCTTTCTCCCTCTTTCTGAATCTTGCTAATCTGTGGTACCAATACAGTTACCAACTGCATGAAGATACTCGCAGAGATATAAGGCATGATACCAAGTGCAAAGATGGAAGCCTTAGAGAATGCACCACCAACGAAGGCATCCAACAGGCCCAGCATACCACCCTGTGTACTGCTATGAAGGTTTGAAAGTTTATTAGGGTCAATACCCGGCAAAACAATGAAAGAACCAACGCGGTAAACAAGGATCAGCAACAAAGTGTAGATGATCTTTTTACGCAGTTCTTCTATCGTCCAGATATTTTTAAGTGTTTTGATAAATTTCTTCACAGAAGATCAGATTTAATTTGTAAGGGCTTACAAATATCAATGAAATTATTTGATTATTTCTACGCTTCCACCTGCAGCTTCGATAGCGGTCTTTGCCTTTTGGCTTATCGCATTCACTTTGAAAGGGATAGATGCTTTGATCTCTCCGCTTGCCAAAATTTTAACGCTATCAAACTGGCTGATCAGGTTATTGATGTACAAATTTTCAGGATTGAATTCTTTGATCTCATACTTCTCCACTAACTGATCAATTTGTCCAAGGTTGAAAATTTTATACTCCACCCTTCTATTGTTCTTGAAGCCTCTCTTTGGAAGTCGTCTTTGAATAGGCATCTGGCCACCTTCGTGAGCCATCTTGATTTTGTAACCGGCACGGCTCTGCGCACCCTTGTTACCTTTAGTAGATGTACCACCCTTACCGGATGCTTCACCACGACCTAATCTCTTTTGCTTGTGTGTTGCGCCTTGCGCAGGCTTTAACTGATGTAACTGCATGTACTTTTAATTTACTTAACGCCCGCCATCGGCAGGCTCGCTTTAAAAAAATAATTCTATACAAGAGAAAGAACCGGTCAGGCCAGTTCTTCTACTTTTATTAAGTGATCCACCTTTTTCACCATACCCAGAATTTGCGGAGTTGCTTCCACCTCTTTGGTGGCATGGAGTTTATTGAGGCCGAGTGCCTTCAGTGTATCCTTTTGTCTTTGAGAACGGTCAATACCGCTTTTTACCTGGGTGATTTTAATCTTCTTCATAATTCAAACTGATTAACCGTTAAAAACTTTTTTCAGAGAAATATTTCTTGTCTTTGCTACAGCTACCGGCTCACGCAACAAACTCAATGCCTTCACTGTTGCTTTCACCACATTCTGCGGATTAGCAGATCCCAAAGACTTTGCGAGAACGTCTGTGATACCAGCGCTCTCCAATACGGCGCGCATGCTACCTCCGGCAATTACGCCGGTACCGTGTGCAGCAGGCTTAATCAATATCTTGGCCGCTCCGTCCTTGCACCATTGCTCGTGAGGGATGGTACCTTTAGAAACCGGAACTTTGATCAGGTTCTTCTTGGCATCTTCGATCCCTTTAGTAATGGCTTCCTGTACTTCTTTGGCTTTGCCCATACCCTGGCCTACCACACCATTCTCATCTCCTACTACTACCAGTGCAGAGAAGCTGAAAGCACGTCCACCTTTGGTTGTTTTTACAACCCTGTTGATGGCAACTACTTTTTCCTTTAATTCCAGTTCAGAGCCTTTTACTCTTTGATTAGATTTCACCATTGTAATTGTTTCTGTGTCGCCGGCAATCTGCCGGATGATTTTAAATATTTTTAGAATTTCAATCCACCTTCACGTGCACCTTCAGCTACAGCTTTCACACGGCCATGGTAAAGGTATCCGCCCCTGTCAAAAACCACTTCGCTGATTCCCAGTTCTACTGCTTTACGTGCAATCGCGGCACCCACCAATCTTCCGGAATCTACTTTGTTGCCTTTTTGAGCAGCAATATCCTTATCACGGCTGGATGCAGATGCCAGTGTCTGGCTGTTTTCGTCATCGATCATCTGCACATATATGTCCTTATTGCTTCTGAAAACATTCAGACGTGGTTTGCGTGCAGAGCCACTCACTCTCTTGCGAATGCGATAGTGGATCTTTTTCCTGGCGTTGATTTTAGAATTCATCTTCTTTATTTTTAACTCCGGATTTTGCCGGAATTCACTGATACTTTATTGAATTATTTACCTGCTGATTTACCTGCTTTTCTGCGCAATACTTCATCTTCAAACTTCACACCCTTACCCTTGTAAGGTTCAGGTTTGCGCAGGCTGCGGATCTTGGCAGCTACCTGACCCAGCAATTGCTTGTCAGAACCGCTCAAAGTAACTTTAGGATTCTTACCTTTTTCCTGTGCAGTAGCTACTTTCAGTTCCTTTGGAATATCAATAATGATATTGTGAGAATACCCAAGAGAAAGATCCAGCAGGTTACCCTGGTTAGAAGCCTTAAAACCCACACCGACCAATTCCAGTGTAGCAGTATATCCTTCAGTTACACCATGTACCATATTCTGAACCAGTGCGCGGGACAATCCGTGCAGTGCTTTGTGGCGAATCTGGTCTGTAGGTCTTTTCAGTTCGATCTTACCTTCATTCACTTCAATGGTGATATCGCGGTCGATTTGCTGATGCAATTCTCCTTTAGGACCTTTTACGGTTATAACATTATCCGGCGCCACTTTCACTTCTACTCCTTTTCCTAACTGAACCGGGCTTCTACCTATTCTTGACATTGCTGTACTTTTAAAACTTTTTAATTAAATACCTTATTATTATTTGCCAGAGGCAAAAATGATTATTAATAAATATGGCACAATACTTCGCCACCTACATTCTGCGCCTTCGCCTCTTTGTCTGTCATCACACCTTTTGATGTAGAAATGATAGCAATACCCAATCCATTCTGCACGCGTCTGAAATCAACCGGCTTTGAGTAGGTCCTCAATCCGGGGCGGCTGATCCTTTCAAGACTTTGGATCGCAGGTAATTTTGTCTGAGGATCATACTTCAATGCGATCTTGATCACACCCTGCTTGTTATCATCTTCAAACTTGTACTTCAGAATATACCCTTTGTCATACAGTATCTCAGTGATACGCTTTTTCAAATTACTTGCAGGCACTTCCACGATGCGGTGATTGGCCATCTGCGCATTACGAATTCTGGTGAGATAATCTGCGATAGGATCTGTTACCATTATAATCTGTTTGTTTATACTACTATTACTTAATAATTTATTACCAGCTTGACTTTTTCACTCCGGGGATTTTGCCATCCAAAGCCATATCCCTGAAAATATTCCGGCAAATTCCGAAATGCCTCATGTAACCTCTGGGTCTTCCTGTAAGTTGGCAGCGGTTTTTCAAACGCACTGTTGAACCATTACGAGGTAATTGGTCCAGTGCACGATAGTCGCCGGCTTCTTTTAAAGCCTTACGCTTCTCGGCATATTGGGCTACCATTTTTTCCCTTTTTCTTTGTCTTGCTTTTACTGACTCTTTTGCCATAATATTTTAATTAATCGCTTAATGCTTACTTGTTCATGTTTTTGAAAGGCATTCCCAATTCAATCAGCAATTCGTAAGCTTCTTCGTTGGTATTAGCTGATGTTACGAATGTGATATCCATACCGGTGATCTTACTTACCTTATCAATATCAATCTCAGGGAAAATGATCTGCTCAGTAACACCCAATGTATAGTTACCTCGGCCATCAAATGCTTTTTCATTGATTCCTTTAAAGTCTCTTACACGCGGTAAAGAAACTGAGATCAGCCTGTCCAGGAATTCATACATCTTCACACCTCTCAGCGTAACGCGTGCACCTATCGGCATATTCTTACGCAATTTGAAATTAGAGATGTCTTTCTTGGACATGGTAGGAATTGCTTTCTGACCTGTAATGGTTGTCAACTCTTCAACTGCCACATCTACCAATTTCTTGTCTGCTACAGCACCATTTACCCCACGGTTGATGCATACTTTTTCCAGCTTAGGCGCTTGCATTACTGTTGAATAGGAAAACTTCTTCATCAGTGCAGGCACCACTTCTTCTTTGTATTTGGATGCCAGGCGCGGTATGTATTTTGTTTCGCTCATTATTTGATTACCTCCCCTGATTTTTTAGCGGTTCTTACTAATTTGCCATTCTCCCTGGACTTACTCACCTTGCTTGGACCGTGAGATTTGGCATCCCAAAGCATTACATTAGAAATAGAAATCGGCGCTTCTATTTTAGTGATACCACCTTTCGTGTTCTGCGGCGTTGGCTTGCTGTGCTTTGTTACGATGTTAACACCTTCCACCAATACCCTGCTTTTTTCAGGGATCACTTTCAACACGGTACGTGGCTTCTTCAGGTCTTTGTATTCGCCTGTGATCACCACTACGGAATCACCCTTTTTTATGCTGAACTTTGGTTTAAATCTATTCTTCATAATGACAAATTATTGTCTTTGATTATTCTGTTTTAAAACCCTTTTTTTTAAAGGGCTGCAAAGATACATTATATTATAAAACTTCAGGAGCCAGAGAGATAATTTTCATATATCCTTTATCCCTTAATTCACGGGCTACAGGCCCGAAAATCCTGGTTCCGCGAGGATCATCCGCGTTATTTAACAATACCACTGCGTTGTCATCAAACCGGATGTAAGAACCGTCCTTGCGACGCAGTTTGTTCTTAGTACGCACGATCACCGCCTTGCTCACTGTACCTTTCTTGATACCTCCCTGTGGGATCGCATCTTTTACTGTCACTACTATCTTGTCGCCCACATGCGCATAGTCCTGGCCGGAATTGCCCAATACTCTGATGCAAAGCACCTCTTTGGCGCCGCTGTTGTCAGCTACATTTAATCTGCTTTCTTGCTGTATCATTTTCTTATATATTTATGCCACGCGGGCAATAAGCCAATACGATTTGAAATAATCAGTCCGGTTATTTTACTTTTTCTACGATCTCTACCAACCTCCAGCGTTTTGTTTTGCTGAGTGGTTTTGTCTCCATGATCTTTACCACATCCCCTATGCTACATTCATTCTTTTCGTCATGGGCATGGAATCCTTTTGATTTCTTCACGAACTTTCCGTACAAAGGATGCTTTACTTTCCTTTCCACTTTTACGGTAATAGTCTTATCCATCTTGTTGCTGGAAACCACACCGGTTCTTACTTTTCTTAAATTTCTTTGCGGCATTGTTATTTATTTTCGGTTATACCTGACTTTCTTTTTTGCAATTCAGTTTTTGAACGCGCCAGATCTTTTCTCAGATCACGTATGCTCATCGGGTTTTCCAATGGAGATACGGAATGGGCAAATTTCAGTTTCTTAATGCGCAACTCATCCTCTTTGATCCTGTTCTGCAGGTCGTGCTCACTCATATTTCTGAGGCTGTTTACGAAATCATTTCTGTTAGACATGATACTTGATTTTATGATCGTCCGGGCTTATTTTACCAGGTCTCTTCTTACAATAAATTTTGTCAAAATAGGAAGCTTCTGTGCAGCAAGAGAAAACGCTTCTTTGGCTACTTCTAATGGTACGCCATCAGCTTCGAAGATGATGCGGCCCGGCTGTACTACTGCTGCCCAGTATTCAGGGTTACCTTTACCTTTACCCATACGAACCTCAGCCGGCTTCTTGGTTACTGCCTTGTCGGGGAATATCCTGATCCAGACATTACCTTCACGCTTCATTGCACGTGTCATTGCCTGACGGGCTGATTCTATCTGCCTGTTGGTCAGCCATACAGAATCCAATGCTTTCAAGCCATAAGAACCAAAAGCTATGGTAGCTCCTCTTTTAGTATCTCCTTTCATGCGGCCCTTCTGCATTTTCCTGTGCTTGGACCTCTTTGGTTGTAACATGATGCTTATCTTTTAGTACTCAGTTTTTAAATTGAATTATCTTCTGCCACCACCTCCGCGTGGGCCTCTTCTGTCTCTGTCTCCTCCTCTTCTATCACTAAATCCGCCTCTCCTGTCGCCTTCATCAGCTTTACCACCGCCGGCGATGATGTTCGGATTCAGATCGCGCTTAGCCAATACTTCACCTTTACAGATCCAAACTTTCACACCTATTTTTCCATATACCGTCTGTGCGAAGATGCTTGCATAGTCTATATCCATACGGAAAGTGTGCAATGGTGTACGTCCTTGTTTGATCTCTTCACTACGTGCAATTTCAGCACCACCCAAACGGCCACCTACTCTCACTTTGATACCTTCAGCTCCCATACGAAGCGCAGACGCGATGGACATCTTGATCGCTCTCTTGTAGTTGATCCTGTTTTCGATCTGCCTTGCGATGGTATCTGCCACGATTGCTGCATTCAATTCCGGGCGACGGATCTCCAGGATGTTGATCTGCACATCTTCCTTACCGGTCAGTTTCTTCAACTCTTCTTTAATGCGATCTACTTCGCCACCACCTTTACCGATGATGATACCCGGCTTAGAGGTGTGAATGGTTACGATCAGTTTATTGAGAGTACGCTCGATCACGATCTTCGCGATACCTCCTTTGTTGATACGTGCATTCAGGTAGTTCCTGATCTTGTCATCTTCGATCAGCTTCTTGCCATACTCTTTGGAATTAGCATACCAATTGCTATCCCATCCCCTGATGATTCCTAACCTGGCTCCTACCGGATTTGTTTTTTGACCCATTTGGTTACTTATTTATTTGATTCTTTTTTAGTTGTTTTCTTCTCTGCCTTAGGTTCTGCTTTCTTTTCCGTTTTCTTAGCAGGAGCCTTTTTGGCCGATGCTTTCTTAGCCGGTTTCTCTGCCGGTGCTGCTACTTCCTCAACTACATCTGCTACTACCTCAGCTTTCACAGCTTTATGGGCCTTGCCATTAGAACCGCCAAGACTGTCAACGATGATGGTAACGTGATTGCTTCTCTTGCGCACACGGTAACCACGTCCCTGTGGAGCAGGCCTCATCCTTTTGATCACCCTTCCGCCATCTACCATGATGGTCTTCACAACCAATCCCGCGTCTTCCACTTTTTCGCCTGAGTTCTTTTGTTCCCAGTTATTGATAGCGCTCTTCAGAAGTTTATAAAGCGGTGTTGCCGGATGCTTAGGGTTGAACTGGAGTACGCCAAGCGCCTTCTCCACTTCCATTCCCCTGATCAAATCAGCGAGCAGCCGCATTTTGCGCGGTGAAGTGGGGTAATTATTTAATTTAGCTACTGCTTCCATTCTATTTAATGCGTTTATAAAAAATTAATGAATAACTGTCCTTTGGTTTAAGCAATTTTCTTGCTGGAATGCCCTTTAAAGTTGCGTGTAGGAGCAAATTCTCCCAACTTATGGCCTACCATAAATTCCGTTACATATACCGGAATAAACTTATTGCCATTGTGCACCGTAAAGGTATGCCCTACAAAATCCGGTGTAATGGTAGATCTGCGAGACCAGGTCTTGATTACACTTTTCTTTGACTTTCCTTCGTTCATTGCAAGCACTTTATCTTCCAGCTTTGCCTGTACGTAAGGACCTTTTTTAATTGAACGAGCCATTTTTAATCTTTATCGTTTTTAAACTAGTTTCTTTTATTTAGTAGAAAGTTTTTTACCGTTCTTTCTCTGGATGATGAGCTTATCAGAACCCTTACCTCTTGTACGGGTGATCTGACCTTTAGCGTACTTACCAGTTC
>CAZGNJ010000037.1:0-36569 GCA_964526985.1 uncultured Ginsengibacter sp.
GCCAATTTTTCGTCACTGTGAATGACGCTACGGTCATCATGCTGACCGCAAGCGTCAGCACTTCGCAGAAATTTTGCTACTGCAAAATTTGGGTTAAGTTGGACATCATACTCGCCTAATTGCTCTCTTATTTCTTTTATTTGTTCTTTCAAATCATTTTCCCGCAAAAGCACTTTTCTTATCTCAACAAAAGCCCGCATAATGGTCCCGATAGCTATCGGGATTCATGCTGATAGCTTTGTCGCTGTTTAAAATGCCACTAAGCATAGCTACTCCCTGCTCCGTAAAAGCGTAAGGTAATGCTGAATTTGGTCTTCTGTTCGGATATGTCATCACAAATTGTGATGACATTGATTTTTCTATGACTTCAATTTGTAACCTTATATCTTCAAATTCAGTTCTGGTAAGTTGAAACATGAAATCCTTTG
Organism: uncultured Ginsengibacter sp.; assembly: GCA_964526985.1. Classification (GTDB taxonomy): domain Bacteria; phylum Bacteroidota; class Bacteroidia; order Chitinophagales; family Chitinophagaceae; genus Ginsengibacter. The sequence goes on from CAZGNJ010000037.1 coordinate 429, forward strand.
GGAACCGTTTAATATTTCGCTTTACAGATTGATTTAAAATTCTTGTTTCTACTTCATAAAGCGCCGCCAAATCCCTGTCCAACTTTACCCTTTCACCCCTGATCTCATAAATGCGATTCTGAATGGATTGAATTATTTGCATTGCGAAAATTCTTTATTGCCTCTATTGCATTTTACTGTTAGAACGTACCTTTCCGGAGATTCGGCCTTTAGATAAGTTGTTGGATATTTATAATAAAACTCTGCACACCTCTGTGTCTTCTCTGCAGTTATTTGTTGAAGTTTCACTTTACTCTCCCACCAAAAACACTGCATTACACAACATCAGTTTTCCTGTCTGCCAAAAATTCCTGAATATGACATCATCAGTGAGATATACGATACTGCCTCTGCCCATATCCTGAACACCAAACAACAGTCCGTCTTTGAGTTCGCTTGTAAGTTTGTGTCCTACATACCCCGCTACATAATTATCTTTCTTAAGGTAACCCACATTCCAACCACCTTCACCCATATATTGATACACATCAGGACTCATCTTCAAGGTGTAATAATAATTCGGGTAACCAAACATCAATGGATGCGTGTTGTCAACATCTACTTTATAAATAGAGCCGGGCGTTACTTCTGTGAGTTCATCGCGCTCCCTGTCTTTGAACACTTTTAATGCATCATAAATATTCTCTTTTTTGTCTTTTTTATTTTCATCCGAAGAATCTTTTTTGTCTCCGGCTTTTTTCAATGTGCTCCATTTTTGAGAGGAGAGTTGCGAAACAGCGCTTTCCAGTGCTATCACTTTGCCACCTCCACGAATCCAGTTTTTGAAATTATCAGATGATTTTTCATCATCGAGAAAAGAATACCTTCCATCTGGCAGGATCATCACATCAAATTCTGATAAATTGATGCGTCCGAAATCATTTGCATTGATCAAGGTAATCGGGTATGATATTTCATTGTCGAAAAAATCCCACACTTCGCCTGCAGCATTGGAGCTTACACCTTGTCCGGTGAGCATTGCTACCTTCAAAGAAGGAATTGTATGCACTTCGCTACTGCCAAAATCGGATCCTTTATCCACCATCCCTGATTTAACTTCATAAATTCTTACTGATTCTTTATTTGCAGCCTCATTCACTACTGCCCACAAGCCTTTCCCGAATTGATGATTCCCGTTTTCTGTTATGATAATGGAACCTCTGTCAAACTTATTTCCACCTGATTCAAACGGCACTTCCGAATACTTTACCCTGATTCCTTTCTGGAGCAGTTCGCCTACAATTCGTACACTCGATAATCCCGCCCAGGGAATAACACAGCCATAAGCATTGGAAGAAATACTATTGTTGACCTTATCACCATTAACCGTATTGTTCGTTTGTACTACCTGTTTAGACGCGTAGGCATCCAATCCATAAGCATACGGCAATGACCATGCTGTGATGTCGTAAGTGATGGAATCAGATAATTTTGATCGTGGTTCAAACAATGCTTTCACCAGTGTGGCTTTGGGCTGCACACCACTCACCACGAGGTCTTCTTTGCCAATGGAAAAAGATTCCTCTTTGCCATTGACATAATGAAACCCTTTGCCTGTACCGGATCCTGCGCCATAGCTGATATTATTATTATCCAATAATTTTTTCAATGCGGTTATTCTTTGTGCATCCTGCGGTGTATATTTTACTATGTATGTTTTGTACTCACCTACCTTTCCATTCACGGCATCATCAAAATATTTTCCGAATTCGCTCACCAGTTTGTCAGCATTCTTAGACGCTATTTCAATCGTACTCATTGAAGAAGTGTAATGATGGAGCACCCTGTCAACCAGTGTCAGTGTATCTTTTTCATTGGTAAGAATTCCAAGCCCTGCGGAGATGCCACCCTGTTCGTAGGTCATACCGATAGAACCATTGTACAATGGATAGGTATCACCATAAGAAGGATAAAACAAATCGAATCTTTCCCCTGTGAAATACAACCAACCATTTTTGTCGAAATACTTCGCGTGATTTTTACCGATGGTCTTTTGAAAATCTCTTTGCCATTGTGTGATCACTTCATGAAACGGTTCCGCGGCTGGTGCAAAATAATAAGGAGAGTTTACACCCTGTTCATGAAAATCCACATGCACCTGTGGCAACCACTGGTTGTACAATGCTACACGTGAGCGGCTTTCCACCTGTGTCTGCCATACCCAGTCACGGTTCAGATCATAGTTGTAATGATTGCTTCTGCCACCCGGCCATTCTTCACGATGTTCCCTGGCAATGGTGAGTGGGTTATACTTTTTGCCGATCATAGTGTTGTACCAGTTCACATAACGGTCTCTCCCGTCAGGGTTGAGGCAAGGATCGATGACGACAACTGTATTTTTTATCCAGTCTTTTGTTTGTGTATTTGACGGGTCAACCAATGCAAAGAGTGTTTGCATGGCAGCTTCAGAAGACGAGGTTTCATTACCATGCACATTGTAACTCAGCCACACAATAGCCGGCGTATTCACAGATCCTTTCGCACCTGCTTTACCCTGGTGAGCCAGATCAAGATTGTTGTTACGGATGCTTTCAAGTTTTGAAATATTTTCTTCAGTTGAGATAAATGCTACCATCAATGGGCGGTGTTCATTGGTTTCACCATACTGTTTCAATTGCACCATACCCGGTTTTGACTGTGCCACATATTTGAAATAATCAACGATGCGGTAATGAGAGGTATAGCGCGTACCTAATTTATAACCGAGGAATTGAGCAGGAGACTGTACCTGGGCTGTCGCAGAGAATGCCATAAACAACACCAGGAAAATGCAATTGATTTTTTTCACGTTTGGTAATTATTGATGATTAAGGATGAATTAGTTTTTGATTACAAAAATATCGTTCCCTGTTTTAAAGGAATTATTTTTTATTGAAATGTTGAAATTAAAACCACCATTGCCATTACGGGTAAGCATAACAGTAAACTCATCAGCCGGGTCTCTCATTCCTGCTTACATCTGGCAAGATTCATTCGCCGCGACGAACCCAATTAAAAATTCAATATCATTTAATTAAGAAAGTCTTGACACTAAGGCACGAAGGCACTAAGAACTATTCATCCATCTTTCTTCTTCGTGCCTTAGTGACTTCGTGGCAAAAAACAAATATTAATTCTTCACTAAATGGGATTGCTTAACAATTAAACATTAACCATTCTAATTATATCCCGGATTCTGCTCCAGCACACCATTGCCTGCATTGATCTCTCTCAGCGGAATCGGCAATACCAGTTTATTATCATTGTATTGAAATCCATCAGCAGACCCTTTCAGTCTTTTGATATCGTGGATACGCTGGCCCTCATGAGCCAGTTCCAGTCTTCTTTCATACACGATGTTAGCAAGCGTAACGGCAACAGAACCCAATCCTGCACGGCCCCTGATGACAGTATTCAAGTCATAATCAGGTGTAGCTCCTACAGAAGTACCCATCCTGAAATTTGCTTCTGCCCTGGTAAGGTACATTTCCGCAAGGCGGATCACAGGAAGATACCGGTACTGAAATTTCCATTTGCCACTGCGGTAAATATCACTGCCATCAATATAAAATAATGCAAGCCGGCTGTCGCCTGATTCATACAAATTAATATGCTTCGGTTCTATTTCCACATCACCATCTCGCGCACCATAGTCTGAGATGGACCAGAAGAGATGCATATCATTACTACCATCCTGTGCAGTAACCGGTAGAACGAAAATATCTTCGGAAGACGGGGCTGTATTATTGAATGCCTTACTGTATGCATCTTCCAGTGATGCTCCGGAATTTTCTATCACGTCATTGGCTTCATCACGTGCTTTTGGATAATCCGCCATTTGCAGATATACTCTTGACAATACTGCTGCTGCCACATACTTTCCTGCATAAGGGCCATAATCATCATCCATCAGTGTCTTGGAAGTAGCAAGGTCGTCCAGTATTTGCTGATAGGTATCCTGCAGTGAACTGCGTGGTACCTTATTGGCATCCGTTATCTGTCCGTCTTTGGTGGGTGCAGTAATGATCTGCAGTCCCAAAGATGAAGAAGCATTTCCTTCACTGTATGGATGTGCAAATAATTTCACCAGTTCGAAATAAACAAGGCCGCGAAGAAATAATGCCTGTCCCTTCACGTGATCACGATCTTCTTCATTTACGAGGTCAATAGCAGCGATGATATTGTTGCAGATATTAATTGCCCTGTAACCTTCGGTGTATGTATCGCGCACGTAAGCATTGTTAGTAAGGATGGCTTTGTTGAATATTTCATCCGGTTCATTGTAAGTACCCACCCATGTGATCTCGCCATCAGCGCCAAGGAGTTCTGAATACAATTGCATATCGCCACCCAACAATGAGGCGCCACTTACAACATCGTAAGCACCCGTAAGCGCTGATTTGATATTCTTATCCGAATTGAAGACAATATTTTCATCCACGCTTTGCGTAGGATTGATATCTAATTTTTTGGAGCAGGATGCTATGATAAACATGAACAAAACTGCTGTTATAAAAAACCTTTTCATGGTAATGATTTTAAGTTTAGTTAGAAAGTAACATTAAGTCCTACAGAATAATTTTTCACCTGTGGTGCAGCATAGAAGTCGCCGCCCTGGTTCTTGTTGCTTGCTCTGTAATCTGTATTTACTTCCGGATCCCAACCTGTGTATTTTGTAAATGTGAGTACGTTGACCCCGGTCACATAGATCCTGATATTCTGAAGGCCATACTTTCTGAGGGCCGCAGCAGTAATATTGTATCCGAGTGTGATATTCTTCAGTCGCAGGTAACTACCATCTTGGATATACCTGCTGGATGCGCTTACACCATTATCATACCCTAACCGCAACTGAGGTACCTGTGTTTTGTCACCCGGCTTCTGCCATCTTTTCAACTGATCTTTTGTCTGATTGTCGAACCATGCAAAACTGGAACTCATAAAGCTGCCTGCTCCGTTCATGATGCTGTTTCCTGACACACCCTGGAACAAAAACGACAGATCGAGATTTTTGTAATTGAAAGTATTGGTGATACCTCCATTGAGTTTGGGATTCGGATTGCCAACGATGAAATTTCCTGCCTCGTTATAGTCATTGGTCGTTGTCTTTCCATCCTGCAAATAAAAGAGCCCATCTCCGTTTTGCGGATCAGCACCTGCAAACTTTGGCCCGTAAAAAACACCGATGGATTGTCCCACGATCAGGCTGTTCAGATAACGGCCATCATTACCGGCAATCAAAGTCTGATCACCATCCAGCCTGGTTATTTTATTCTTGTTGAATGCGAGATTCACACTGACATTCCACCGGAAATTCTGCCTTCTGAAAATATCAGAATTTAATACAATCTCCACACCACTGTTCTGCATTGCGCCGATGTTCACAGTACGATTGGTATATCCGGTGTTGCCGGGCACAGGCACGTCATAAATGAGGTCATCGGTTTTACGGTTGTAATAATCCACCTCACCGCTGATGCGGTTATCAAGAAGTCCGAAGTCAATACCGATATCCACCTGGTTCGATTTTTCCCAACGCAGATCAGGATTTGCCATTTGTGTAGAAGCCAATCCTCCCAATCCATTATAAGAAATTCCACCCCACAGGCCTCTCGAAGCAAAATCTCCGAATCCATCCGCATTACCTGTAAGCCCCCAACTTGCACGCAATTTCAAAAAGCTGATGAGTTTGCTATCTCTCAGGAACGATTCTTCACTCAATATCCATCCGGCAGAAACTGCCGGGAAGAAACCGTAACGGCGATCATTTCCAAATACAGAAGAACCATCAATACGACCGCTCAGTGAGAGCAGGTATTTATCATTGTATTTGTAGTTCGCTCTTGCGAAATAAGAAAGAAATGCAGATTTAGTTGCTACTGAAGTACCGCCTTTGATCAGACCTGCACTCGCCAACTTCTGCAGTTCATCCACAGGAAACTGTTCCCCATATACATTGGCATATTCAGAATTGTATTCCTGGTAAGACATACCTAACACGGCCTCCAGGTTGTGTACGTTGGCAAATGTATTTTTATAATTGAAGTAGTTATTCGTGTTGTAGGTAAGTGAGCGGAACCAATCCGATTCACCATAACCGTTAGTACCGTCTCCATAGGCAGTACGCGCACCATAAAACATATCGTCATTCTGATTGTGGATGTCCACACCGAATTCAGAACGGAAGAACAATGATTTAGAAAAATTATACTGGCCAAAAATATTTCCAATGTTACGATATATCAAAGCCTTGTAATTTCCTTCTGCATAGTCCACATAAGGATTATCGTAGGTAGTAGTCGGTGAAGTGTAGATCACACCATCTTTATCCCTGAATGGAGTAACAGGTGATAGCGCCACCATTTGCATTGGTGTGTTAAATTCATTATCGGCTGTTACGCGGCCGGTAGTGGTTTGCGATAATCCGAGGTTCATCCCAATCTGAAATTTATCAGTAGCCTGGTGACTCACATTGATCCTTCCGGAAATCCTCCTTAGGCTGTTGCCGATGAGAATTCCATCCTGGTTAATGTATCCAAGGCTCAAATAGAACTTTGTTTTGTTGCTTCCGCCGGAGGCAGATAAATCTATCGCGCCGGTACGTGCATTATTATTGAATGCCTTTTTTTCCCAGTTGGTATTTGTCTGATAAGTTTTCCAATCAGACCATCCTGAGTATCTCCTCAGCCTGCCTTCTGCAAACTCCAGCCAGGAGTCTTCATACTGATTCGGATCCAAAGGATCAATTCCATCAATGTGGTCGCTGTTGATAGCCGCTTCTCTCAGGAGATCGATGTATTCGTGTGCATTCAGAAATCCTCGAAGATGCGTTGGCTTGTTGGTTCCATATTGGGTGTTTACCTGGAAAGTTGTCTTTCCCATTTTTCCCTTCTTGGTAGTAATGAGTACCACACCATTGGCAGCACGTGAACCATAGATGGCTGCTGCCGAAGCATCTTTCAAAATATCAAATGATTCTATGTCATTAAAATTGATATCAGCGATAGGGCTTCCTGAATAGGAATCATTACTCAATGGCACACCATCCACTACATACAATGGCTGATTGGAAGCCGAGATGGAACCGGATCCACGAATAATCACTTTCACACCTTCACCTAATTTTCCGTTTCCGGCTTCTACGAATACACCGGCCGCTCTTCCCTGCAGCGCCTGGTCGAGATTGGTTACCGGCATGTTTTCCACCTCACTGCCCTTCACTTTGGAAATGTTTCCGGTGAGGTCTCTTTTTATTTTGGTACCAAAGCCGACTACGATCACTTCTTTCAGGCCTTTGCTGCCTGATGGTTCCAGGGTGATGTTCATTTCACCATCAGATACATCCACTTCTTTTTCGGCATAGCCGACAGAAGAAATAATAAGGACAGCATTTTTCTTTGGCACCTGGAGAGAAAAATTGCCCTGGCCGTCAGAAGCAGTTCCGGTGGAAGTACCCTTGATGATGACGGATGCATTGGCGACAGGTTCGCCCGTTTGAGAATCTGTAATCTTTCCATGGACGCTCGTTTGTGCCTGGATTACAAAGGCACAGAGGAGGCTACATACAAGTAGAAAAAGTTTTGGAGTTCGCATAATAAGGGATTTTGTTAATTGAAAATAGGGAAAAGAATTAACAAAAAATTTAATTGTATTAAACTTAGAAATAATTCGATATGGATGTGCGTAACTTGTGTTTAATCGCTGAAATTATTTAGAACTTCATTTCTTTTTTCCTATTTCCTTCCTACCGAAACGGAGCAAATTATTGGTAATGGAATTGATGTTTTCTCTATGGTAAATATAGCCCCGGTGTTGAATGGTCGCAACCCTAAACTTTGTTTCCTGAAGGCGGCTCAGATAATCCGCATCACTTCCCAATGGCATCCCGATAAATCCACCAAAAGTTTCATACAGGTTTCTGGCTATGATAAAAGTGCCACCAACAGCACATTCATCGATGTGAATCTTTTTTCCGGGATGATACATATCGGGAACATAAGCATCACCAATGATCTGCACACCTCCATGAAGCAATGAAATATCAGGATGCTTTTCAAGAAATTGTTTCCGTGTCTCCAGGTAGTCCTCAGTGTATTCATCATCTGAATCGAGGAAGGCAATGTATTTTCCTGAAGACAAAGCCATGCCATTATTTTTTGCATCGGAATAACCGTGAGGTTTCTTGAACGGATGGTAATAAAATTGTGAGCTCCCAGATAAAAATGGTGCAACAACTTTAAATGTATTGTCGGTACTTCCATCATCAATGATGACACCTTCCCAGTCTGTACAACTTTGATCAATCAGGGATTGAATAGCCCTCCCTACCAATCCACTGCGATTGTAAGTGGTAATGATCACTGAAAAAAAAGGAAGAGCATCATTCATGATCGTAAGATTGGATGAATACAAATTTAATTGATTGGCCTGTTTTCGTAGGATTGCCAACCATTATCGCGCCACCGCTGTATGGTTGGTAACTTTATGAAAATCCGGGATGCACCTTAGTATTCCCTGCATTCAGTGCGCCATTTGTCTTAGCACAAAATTTACCCATATCGCAATAAAATATCCTGATTTTACTCAACCATTGCTATAACTTTGCTCAATACATTATGGCGGAGCAAGTTTTAAAAGAAGTAGTAATCAAGTTTGCCGGAGACAGTGGAGATGGCATGCAATTGACAGGATCCCAGTTCACCAACAACACTGCATTGATGGGAATAGACCTGGCTACTTTTCCTGACTTCCCTGCCGAAATACGTGCACCACAAGGCACAGTGCCGGGTGTAAGTGGTTTTCAATTGAAATTTTCCAGTGATCGAGTTTACACTCCGGGTGACCAGGCAGATGTGCTGGTGGCTATGAATGCCGCAGCATTAAAGGTTAACCTCCGCACACTAAAAAAGGGAGGAAGAATCATCGCCAACATAGAAGGCTTTGATACAAAAAACCTTCGGCTGGCACATTATGAAGATGGTGTCAATCCGCTGGAGGATGGTAGCCTTACTAATTATGAAGTCATAAAGATTGACGTCAGCAAACTGACCAAAGAAGCATTGAAGGAATTCTCGCTTGGCACCAAGGAAAAGGACAGAGCAAAAAATATGTTTGTACTGGGATTCCTCTACTGGATGTACAACCGCAATCCGGAAAACACTATCACTTTTCTTAAAGAAAAATTCCGCAATCAACCTGAAATTCTCGATAGCAATATCAAAGTGTTGCAGGCAGGATACCACTATGGAGATACCACAGAAACGTTCACTACCAGGTATTCTGTCTCGAGAGCTATTATGCCTGAAGGCACCTATCGCAACATACATGGCAACCAGGCGCTCGCATTAGGATTCATCGCTGCTTCGCAAAAATCCGGTTTGACATTATTCCTGGGCTCCTACCCCATCACACCGGCAAGTGACATTCTTCATGAACTAAGCAAACACAAAAATTTCGGTGTAAAAACTTTCCAGGCTGAAGATGAGATAGCAGCTATCAGTGCCGCGATAGGAGCATCGTATGGTGGCAGCCTGGGATTGACAACGACCAGCGGTCCGGGAATGGCATTAAAATCTGAAGCGATGGGTCTTGCATTCATGCTCGAGATACCATTGATTATTTGTGATGTGCAACGAGGAGGGCCTTCTACAGGACTGCCTACAAAAACTGAACAAAGTGATCTGCTGCAAGCTTATTACGGGCGCAATGGAGAATGCCCGATGCCGGTCATAGCAGCGAGAACTCCAAGCGATTGCTTTACTGCTGCATTCGAAGCAGTCCGCATTGCTTTGCAACACATGACTCCCGTGATACTCTTGAGTGATGGTTATATAGCCAATGGTGCTGAACCCTGGAGATACCCGATGGCCCAAGACCTTCCGAAAATCGAATTTCAGTTTCAATCTCCTCTCAACAACGGAGATATTTTCCAACCATACAGCCGAGATGAAAAGCAGGTACGTCCCTGGGCGATTCCGGGCACTCCCGGATTAGAACATCGCGTGGGTGGATTAGAAAAAGAAAATATAACAGGTAATGTGAGTTACGACCCCGAAAATCATCAACTGATGGTGAAGACACGCCAGGAAAAAGTAGATCGGATTGCAGACTATATACCATTGCAGGAAATAGACAATGGGAAAGAAAAGGGTAAAGTACTGGTGCTCGGGTGGGGAAGTACTTATGGTGCTATCAAAAGCGCTGTAGCAGACCTCATCGCGGAAGGCCATGAAGTTTCGCATATCCATCTCCGTTATGTTCGACCATTCCCCAGGAATTTAGGTGACCTATTGAAAGGATTTGACAAGGTTCTTATCCCTGAGCTTAACAATGGCCAACTTATTAAAATTATTCGCGATCAATTCCTGATTGATGCCAAAGGTTTGAATAAGATCAAAGGACTGCCGTTCACAAAGAAAGAGATCGTAGATAGTGTAACAGAATTACTTTAAGAACTACGCAACATCCAGCTCAAATTCTTTTTACAAAAACCATAGTTTATCTCTTACCGTGATGGAGTACGGAGTGTTCTCATCTGTGAATGAGTAACTTAATTCTTGGCATTAATTTTGGCTACTGTTGTCAGGAAAAATGCTGACTGCTTTACGATTCGGCTGCTTTCCAATTATATTCTGTAACCCTCATCTACTGATCCTGATCTATGAAACATCTTCATCGAATTATTTTTGTCTTTGCCTTCTGCGCATTTTCATTTTCAACAAAGGCAACAGATTATTTTTTTTCTACGAATGGCAACGATAATAATCCGGGAACCAGCGAAGCAAGCCCGTTCCAATCACTTGCCAAAGCAAGTTCGCTTCTCCTGAAACCCGGCGACAGATTGTTATTCAAAAGAGGGGAAGTATTCAGAGGAACATTACAAGTCTTTTATTCCGGTACAGTATCCCAACCAATCATTGTTACCAGTTATGGCACCGGAACAGATGCAGTGATCAGCGGAAGTGAACACCTCAATAACTGGACATCTGTTGGAAATGGTATTTATAAGGCTGCATGTCCTGCTTATCCTCAAATGGTTTTTGTAAATGGTATCCCAAAAACATTAGCCAGGTTCCCTAACACAGGATTTTATTTTACAGATGCAGCGAATGGCAACAATGGTTTTTCTGATAACGACCTGCCGGATAAAGGCGACTTATATGTTGGTGCAGGAGTACATATTCGCACCGCACGATTTCGTTATGAAGAAAGAATTATTTCCACTCAAAGTGGTGGCTATCTTGGGTTTGACAGACCAACTGCAGCAGCCATCACTCCGGGTGCAGGCTATTACCTTACCGGGAAACTTGAATTCGTGGATGAAGCCGGTGAATACTATTACAGCGCATCTGAACAACAGTTGTATTTCAAAACAAAAGATGGCAACGCACCGGCAAACAACACTATCGAAGTATCAAGGTATGATAATGGTATATCCGCGGTAAGCAGTGCTAACCTCATCATTAGAAACCTGACGATCACCCATCAACAAAAAAATGGCGTACAGATCATGGGTGCTCCAACAGATAATCTGACTATCGACAATTGCAATTTTCAACAAATCTATTTGTACGCGATAACCGGAGCCAATAAAAACAGTCTAACCATCACCGGTAGCCAATTCAATGATATCTGGTCGGGGGGCATTTTCATTGGTGGCATTACGAATGTAGAAATCAGCAATAACACTTTTAAGCGTATCGGTATTGCAGCACCCGGAAGAGCCACAGACGATTTGATATCTTATAAATGCATCAATATGAATGGCAGTAGTGGTACTATTTCCAACAACATTATCGACAGCATCGGGCATAATGGAATAGAATTTTTTCAAAATACCATTATCGAAAAGAATATTATTTCCAAATACTGCATGGTAACCGATGATGGAGCCGGCATTGGTGCTCATGGTGTAATGAACGGGACAAGGAACGGCACCGGGTGCACAGTGCGGTATAATATCGTACACGATCCGGTTGGAAATGTAGAAAGCTTTCCATTCAGTACATTACCATTCGTGAATGGAATAGGAATGGATGATAATTCCGGGAATGCTGTTATTGAAAACAATACAGTATATAATGTCATTGGCAGGGGAATCAGTATTCACAACAGTTCCTTCAACCAGGTACGCAACAATACTGTTTTCAATTGCAACAATGGTTCTTTGGTATTTGAGCATGATTATAATGGTGGCATGTTATCAGGGAATGTGTCTTCAGGAAATATTCTTTACAATATTCATGCAAATGAAAATGCATTGAAAGTGTTGAACTGGCATCAATCAGAAACAGGTTTGAATTTCGGAACCTACTCGAATAATTATTACATCAATCCATACTTTGATGCTGTTGTTTACACCGCGCAATACGGCACCAATATCAGGGGGTCTTTTGATCTCTTACAAAAAGAGTATTCTGAAAAAGGATGGAGTACGCTCAGTGACGCAGGTGCAAAAGCAAGCCCTTCGAAATTGGATACCTTCAAAATAATTTCTACCATCGGTAATGACCTTGTAACGAATGGCACTTTTGATCAGAACATGAACGGCTGGGATTGCTATGCAGACAATTTTACCTGCAACTCAAGCTGGCAAAACTCTGGAAGATTAGACGGTGGATATGTAAAAGCATCCAGCCCGAGTTTTGATTATGGAAATTTTTTCAATAAGCAACTTATCTCATTGCAAAAAGGAAAACAATACCTGCTCAGCTACAGTGTCGTTGGTGATGACAATAAGATAGCCGCATTCAATATCCAGGACAGAAGTAACTGGGCGCAACTGACTCCTAAGGTCGAAAAAGAAGTGGCCATTACAAGGAAAGAACAAACAATATTGCTTTCGCCAAATGAAAACACCACTTCAGGACAGCTTACTTTTTATATCGGACCGGAATACACGACCACTTTTTATCTCGATAACATAAAACTTCAGGAAGTAACAACAACACCAATTAACCCATTATCTCAAAATCTCTTCTTCGTAAATCCAACCAATCAAACTCAAACCATTTTCTTGCCGGGCACATTCCTTGACGTAGATGGCAACACAGTTTCCGGCCAGGTTTCCCTGGAACCATTTACTTCCAAAGTCTTTATGGCAACGGACAACAGTGTGTTACCACTCGACATCGAAGATATCCGCGCTATTGAATCAAATAAAGATCAAAGCAGGATAGTATGGACATTAGCTGAAGCAGAAGAAGGATGTAAAATGACAGTACAAAAGAGTGATGATGGAACTCATTTCAGAGACCTGGAGCAAATGGCCGTAAATAGAAATCAAAGAAATTACCAATTCATAGACAACAATTTTACTGCAACCAGTTTCTACAGGATAAAAATCAATTGCATCAATGAGCATGAAACATTCAGCAAGATTGTAACGCTTTCAAAAATATCTACAGGATTTCTTCAAGTGTATCCCAATCCAATCACAGGCTACAACCTTAATGTGATCAATTATGAAGGTTTCACAACAGTCAAATTGTATAACAGCGATGGTAGAAAATTACTCGATGTTCCCATAAAAAAAGGTACCAACGCAATCGGGCTTCCCCAGGGGATTTCGAAAGGTATCTACATGCTGATATTAACCGGGAAAAGTAAAACGAAGACTGTGAAGTTGCTAAAAGAATAGCCGTATAATTAATAGAAGGTCATTGCTTCTCCGCCTTTAAATCTATTACACCTTCAGGGCTTCATCAAAGCTGTTTCACCCGAAGTCCATTCAGAAAACGATGGCCTTGCTTGTTCAGGAGTGTGATCCGTATGGCATCACCGGTATTATTGAGAATAACCTTTCTTACGACAGCAACATTGTTCTTTTTATCAGCGGCAAGAAATGGAGAAAAATTTGAATAATAAACCGAATCATTGATGCTGATATCAAAAACATTAAGACCATCATAGTTCTGCACACCTTTTGATAAATCATAAGCCTGGGCCGGTGGTGCATTGTAGAGATCGGCAAAACATAACTCTATTTCATACTTTCCCGGAGGTGCATCTATCCTGTACATTCCCATATCTTCTCTCATTGTCTGAAACAAAGGGTTGTTATCAGTACCGGCAATCTCTGCAGTAGTACCGATTCTGCCCGGTGATTTTCTGAAAATACTTCCGGCCAAATATCCCCAACTGCCGGGTGTATAAGATTTATCAGCATGCCAGGTCAAATCATTTTCCTGATCGTAATAGGAACAATTACTGCCGACATTAATCGCAAGATCCCATTTCTCCTGATTTGTATGTGCAGTTGAAAATGGTGTAAACCTGGTTACGACCTGAATTGTATCAGTTGCCGTGATGCTGCCATTCTGTGAAGCAATTGCTTCAACAATCATATTCCCCTTAGGAACTTTTACCAACCAGTCTGAATGAAAATTCTGAACCGGATTTTGCGCTATCATCCGGCCATTCACTTTCAATTGTACTAGTGATTGATTGGAATAAATTTTCAAAGGAACTGTAGTGCTGTCGCCATCGCTGATCACATCTCTCACTTTCCAGTCATCGCTGGCAATATGCACCAACGCAGTATCTTTTCGTAAGAAAGACTGGAAATAATAATACACATCTTTTGGAGTACGATCATTAAACACAAGGCCTTTGTTATTGGTACGTGGCATAGACTCCTGCCGGCTTGCTACATTGAAGTCGATAAAATTCCATTCAGCAGCTCCGATAATGTAAGGTCGCTTCACGATTTCAGGCAGGTAATGCTCCAATAATTTTTGCTGATAGGCTATGGAAAAATCAAATTTCTCAGGATGTAGTGTATGCAATCTTTTATCGGACCCTGCTCCAAATTCACTGATGATGATGGGGCGATCAGGATACCTTTTATGCTGATCGTCTGTATATTTTTCAAAATCGCTCAGATTGTCGCTATACCATCCCTGGTAAAGGTTCCAGCCCAACACATCTGTGATGCCTGCCAGCCCAATTTCATTATAGATATCACTTCCATGACACGCCATAACTGAAAGACGACTATTGTCTTCTTGTTTCAACAAGTGCTCTAATTCTTTCGCAAGCGCTACCGTCTTCTGATAAAATGCAGGCTGCTGTTCTTTGGGTACCCGGTATTGTACCTGTATCACGGCTTCATTCATGTATCCCCAGAAAACGACAGAAGGATGATTGTAATGCTGGCGTATCATTTCTACCAACTCACTCCTTGCATTTTTTCTAAAAGTTTCATTATCACCAATAATATCCACGACCGGTATTTCTTCCCATACGATGAGCCCCAGGCTATCGCAAAGCCGGAGTACTTCATCATCCTGCTGGTAATGCGCCAATCTCAGAAAATTGGCTCCCATGTCTTTGATCATCCGGATATCCTTTTCGTGTACCCATTGGGGTACGGCAATGCCAAATGGCTTTTCATCCTGGTGACGATTGGTGCCCATCAGTTTGAGCGGTTCTCCATTCAGCATAAACCCATTCCTGGTATCCGCGCTGAACCACCGGAAGCCAACAGGAATATTGAGTTCGTCAATGACCTTGTTTCTCCTGATCAGTTTCAGATTTGCATGATACAAATGTGGAGTGCCCGGCGACCATAACTGAGGATTTGTAACAAGGAGGTTATTGATCTGCCATTCACTTCCTGATGACACCTTGATGCTTTTGGAAAGTACGGCCTTCCCATTATTGCTTATTTGTAGTTGAACCTTTAAAGTCTCCCTCTCGGGATTTGTAACTACACCTTTCACATTTACTCTTGCAGATTTTCGTGTAACCATAGGTGTAGATATAAACACTCCGGCAGAGCCATGATTATCCAGATCAAAATGCTCTTTTTCTACAGCAATCACCCATACCCTTCTGTAAATGCCTCCAAAAATGGTGAAGTCGCCGGAAAGTGGTGGAATATCTATGTTGCGATTGTCCACCAGGACACTGAGTTCATTGACAGGTTTTAATTTTCCTTTTGGCAAATGCACCTGGAACGCTGAGTATCCCCCACTGTGGGAGGTGAGTAATTGCCCATTCAGATATACTTCAGCATAAGAATTCACTGCATCAAATCTTAAATAGATTTCTTTATCCCGAAAAGAAAGCGGAACTGCGAATTTTTTGCGATACCAGCACTGGCCTCTCTTATAATCTCTTTTCTGATAGGCATCTAAATTCCATGTATGCGGAATGGTAATGGATTTCCAGTCTGTTTCTTTGGCAGCATCCCTGTTTGATGCGGATAGAAATTGCCAGTCCTGACCGAAGTTAGTAACCACGCGTTGTGAGAAAGCGATGGTGGAAATTAATAGAACAGAAATTAGAGCTGGGAAATTTTTCATTTGGTTAAAGTTAAATCCTATTAAGGATTTTAAAGTGGACGAAACCTTTCAAAATCATTTAAATTCATCCTGCTCACAAACTACTGATAAAATCCCGATCAGGTAATTAACTCCATACCAAGTGTGCAGGAAGGTCTTTACTTGTTCTTGATCTTTTCGAAATCGATCTCGCCTGTTTCATTGGCCACCTGTGTAGTCTCTAACCTGAAATTATAAAGCTTTTTTGAAATCGTCCATTTTATGGCTGCCTTTACATAATAAACATGACCAAACCTGATATCAACTTTTGCAGTCGATTCCTCTTTTAACAACCTGCTCGTAACTGGAAAAGACCCTTCCTTAAGAATTTTAAATATATACCCACTGTTATTTGGCATTGCACTCATCAATACGTTATCAAAATACACTAAATAACTCCCTATGGCATTAGTAAGTTTGTGCGGACGGTACAGGTACAAAATGGCATATTTTGAAGTGTCTCTCATTCGGTGAATATCTCTTTCAGACTTTAGCACTTGAAACAACGGTGAGTTCGATGGATGCATTTTTTCACTCAACCACATCGTATCATACATCACCACCGGATTCTTGCTATTGTCGAATGAACCCTGAAAGGTGTAGTAGTCCTTTCCTCCACCTGTAATTGAAATAACCAAATCATGCTTAGACTGCAATTCTCTTTGCTCAGCAGTTAATTTTCCACTCGTTGAAATAAATTTTAATTGATAGGCACAATCATCAATCCATTTAATTTTCCAAATCGCAGAATCTCCGGTAACAAGATTCACCTCCTTTTGAATATCTCCGGTTCGGTAAATGATAAAACTGCCGGTATCATTCTTGGGATACATATAAAACACACCTAACTTAAAGTCCTGGCATGATATTGAATTCTGGCTGAAGCCATTATAGGCTGTTAGGAGAAGAAAAATAAATAGTAAATGTTTCATCATCGGTTTGCTTCGGAATAAAAAACAAGTTCGGATAGAAGTTAGCTGCATAATCTGCAATGTTCCAAAATCTACCTGGTTACATCGTGACATGAACCCGGAGGTTCATTATTCTTCGACGGAATGAAAAATCCTTTCATTGGAGTCTATTTGATAAACCCTGTCCAGATCATGATTAGTAAAACTATTCCCACTAAAATGCGGTAATACCCCCACACCATGAATCCGTGCTTTTTCAGAAAGTCAATAAAAAACCTGATTGCCATCAGCGCCACAAGGAAGGATACGATATTACCAACAATCAGAAATTGCATCTGATCACCGGTAAAACCTCCCACATCCTTGTAATACTTGAATAACTTATAAACGGTAGCTCCAAATAAAGTGGGAACACCCAGAAAAAAAGAAAACTCGGCAGCAGCGCTGCGGGTAAGCCCCTGCTGCATACCTCCGATGATGGAAGATGCACTTCGACTCATGCCGGGTATCAGGGCCAGGCATTGCCACAACCCAATCATGAACGATTTGAGAAACGAAACTTCTTTATCAGAATGAATTTTTGGATGATTAAAAAAGCGGTCGATAAAAACCAGCACAATACCACCTGCCAGCAATGTGATTGCGATGGTGGTTGCGCTTTCCATCAGGGCATCAATCTTTTTTGAAAACAATAGACCCAGAACCACGGCAGGCACCATACCGATCAATAGTTTCAGATAAAAATTCCAATGTACAAAATCAAGAAATTTTTTCCGGTACAAGACAACCACTGCAAGGATAGCTCCCAATTGTACCGCTATAGTGAATGCATTGGTGAATTCATTTTCCGGAACGGATAGTAATTTTTCTGTAATGATGATATGGCCCGTAGAGGATACCGGCAGAAACTCGGTCAACCCTTCCACAATAGCGATAATAATGGATTCAATTAAGTTCATGCCGACTTGTGAAGATTACGCCTTTGGTTTTTTCATGATCGCAAAGACTTCGATCACCAGTCCGCCAACGATCAGAATAGGAGCCAGAGTAATGCGTTGAAAACTATAAATAGCATCTGCATCAAACACCTTCGGGTCAGGGCTTTTGCCGCCTGCCATCAGGAAAAATCCGGCAGCCATTACCACGAGGCCAATGATCATTAACCGGTAATTCTCCTTAGAAAAGATGGAAAACCTTTCCTGAACCGGATGTTGATGTGCTACAGGTTTTTTGGAAGTATCTTGTTTAGATTTCATAATATGGCTGCAATGATACGCAATTAATACAATTCGTCCAGTTTCATCCTCAGGTACTTCACCGCAGAGCGGTTAGTGCTGAGTACAGTAATAAGAATGCCAAGTATAATAATGCCTCCAAAGATCAACATGATACTCACGTTGTCATGCAATACCTTAATAGCGGGAATAAACTTCTCCGCGGCATAAATACAGGCAGACAGCAATGCAATGGCGATGGCCGATGCAACCAACCCGTTCACCAATGCCCTGCCATTCAGAGGCCTTGTTATAAATCCACGCGTTGCGCCTACCATCTGCATGGTTTTGATCAGGAAGCGATTGCTGTACATAGCCAACCTGATGGTATTGTCGATAGAAATGATCACCATAATACAGAGCAAAATGGCGATAACCAAAAGCACCAATGTAGAAGTTTTTACAAACTGGCTTACGCTTGCTACAGTAGCCTGCGGCGTTTGAAATTCTGAGACCGTGGTCGGGAAAGTGCTCAAAAGTGTACTCTCAAGTTTCGAAAGACTGTCCTTATTTACATACTCCGCTTTCACATAGAAGTCAATACTTTCCGGTAGTGGGTTGCTGATGGCCAGCGTCTTCCACAACGTATCATTTTCAGCATTGTATTTTTCAATCGCCTTTTCTTTGGTGATGTATTCTACATTGACAGCGTAGGGCAGGTGCTCTACATAATTCTTCAGGCTGTCGATCTGTTCGGGTGTGGCAGTGCGGTAGATATATGCATGCAACTGGATATTTTCCTTGAAATACTTACCGGTTTTCTGAAGATTCAGAAATATCCAGCCTACCAATCCAAATAAAAATAATACTAATGAAACTCCGATAATGGCATACACATAAGAAGGTTTGCCACGCTTTGTTGATAATTTTCCAAACTGAGCCATGCTATAGAATCTGTTCTGATTTTAATGTTACCGATTTGCTCCGCAAGATATGTTATTGCACTTTAGTAATTTTGCGCACATATCGCAGCAACGCTAATGTAGCACAACTTACATCAGCAGTGCAAAAAAAATAATCAATAACATATTTTTCACAAAAGAAAGTACATTTTTAGCCGGTATCAATCAATCGGCAAAAAGGGATAGAAAGTAATCAGCATGGAGTACAATTACAGGGAAATAGAAAAAAAATGGCAATCCTTCTGGAAGGAATCTGATATCTATAAAGTAACTGAAGACAAAACTAAAAAGCCATTTTATGTGCTGGATATGTTTCCGTACCCCAGTGGTGCTGGGCTGCATGTGGGGCACCCGTTAGGATACATCGCAAGTGACATTCTCTCAAGATACAAACGCCTGAAAGGATTCAATGTGCTGCACCCGATGGGATTCGACAGCTTTGGCCTGCCGGCAGAACAATACGCACTCGAAACAGGCCAGCACCCGGCTGTAACAACAGAAAAAAATATTGCCACTTTCAAAGACCAGTTGGAGAAAATAGGCTTTTGTTTTGACTGGAGCAGAGAAGTGAGGACCAGTGACCCCGGTTATTACAAATGGACTCAATGGATATTTCTAAAGTTGTTTGATAGCTGGTACAATAAAAAGAGTAATAAAGCGGAACCAATTTCAAAGTTAGTTGAAGCATTCAACCAACACGGCATTGCTGCCCTTGCAGACAATAAGAACATGGAATTCACTGCTGCGCAATGGAAGGCAATGAATGAAAAGGAACGGCAGGATGTGCTAATGAATTTTCGCCTTGCCTACTCTTCATTCGGAGAAGTGAACTGGTGTGAAGGATTGGGAACCGTGCTCGCCAATGATGAAGTTGTAAATGGAGTGAGCGAACGTGGCGGATTCCCGGTTGAGAAAAAGAAAATGCGACAGTGGTTTTTGCGCATTACCGATTACGCGGATCGGTTGCTGCAGGGATTAGAAAAAGTGGACTTCAGTGAATCCATGAAAGAAATGCAGCGTAACTGGATCGGGAAGTCTGAGGGTGCTGAACTGGATTTTCGCCTCACCCCTAGCCCCTCTCCGGGGGGAGAGGGGGAAAATTTGTCCCCTGGCAAGGATTTGAATTTTGATAAATCATCGGGTTCTTCAGAAAAAGAAGAGACAAGAAAGGGAACTTTTAAAACATCAGGCAATAAGTATTGGCCTCTATTAAAAGATTTCTCACGTGAAAACAGGAAGAATAGTACTGTTGCTGAGGATCTGCTTTGGCAGGAATTCAGAAATAACAAACATGGTGTCAAGGCCCGGAGGCAGCATGTCATCGAAGGGTTCATAGTAGACTTGGCCTTTTTGAATGAAAAATTATTAGTTGAAGTTGACGGAGAGTACCACAACGATCCTGAACAAAAAGAATATGACAGGCAACGTACTGAATGTCTAGAAAGTTTAGGTTATAGAGTGATTAGGTTTAGTAATGCTGAAGTGAAGAGCCATTTAAAAAGCGTTATTGACAAAATAAAACATGAAATCTCTTCTTCACCCCTCTCCGTGCGGAAAGGGGTTGGGGGTGAGGCGATAATCAAGGTTTATACAACACGCCCTGATACCATCTTCGGTGTAGATTTCCTCGTATTGGCTCCCGAACATGACCTGGTACAGAAGATCACAACAGATGAACAACGGTCATCCATAGACGAATACCTGAAATATGTAAAAAGCCGCAGCGACCGGGAAAGGCTTTCAGAAGTAAAACAGGTAACCGGTTGCTTCACCGGAGCGTTCGCTATTCATCCTTTCAGCGGGAATAAAATTCCGGTATGGATCGCAGAATATGTTTTGTCCGGGTACGGTACCGGAGCCATCATGGCAGTGCCTTGCGGTGATCAGCGTGACTTTGATTTTGCAACGCATTTCAAAATACCCATCACTAATATCATAGGTGATGCTTACAATGGCAAGGAAGCTAATCCGACAAAGGAAGCTGTGTTACAACATTCGGATTTCCTGGATGGCATGATAATGAAAAATGCAATTGGTGTAGCTGTTGACAAAATTGAATCACAAGGATTGGGAAAAAGAAAGATCAACTACAAAATGCGTGATGCAGGATTCAGCCGGCAACGCTATTGGGGCGAACCATTCCCGATCATTTGGAAAGATGAAGTTGCAATTCCACTTCTGGAAGACACTTTGCCATTAGAGCTCCCTTTTGTCGAAAATTATAAACCTGGAAAAGAAGGGAAAGGGCCTCTCTCCAACCTGGAAGACTGGATGAACACGCCACAAGGCACACGTGAAACTTCTACCATGCCAGGGTACGCAGGAAGTAGCTGGTACTTCCTGCGCTACGCAGATCCACACAACAGCAAGGAATTTGCTGCAAAAGAAAATACAGACTACTGGAACCAGGTAGATGTATATATCGGTGGCACAGAACATGCAGTTGGCCATTTGCTCTACAGCAGGATGTGGACTAAGTTTTTATACGACAGAAGTCTTATTTCATTTGATGAACCCTACAGGAAACTGATCAACCAGGGAATGATCACCGGTAAGTCTTATTTCTACGCTACTAAAGATGGAAAAATCATTTCACATAACGAATCCGGCGAAGAATTGAACTTTGTACGTTTCAAATACGGGCACAAAGCAGTGGACTCAAACAGGAAACTGACCAGGAAAGCTCTCGAATTGTTCTTACAGGATAGCCTACACGAAAAGCCACAGTTTGAAATAATATGGGAAGGTAGCGGAGATGATGCCTTCATCATCGTGAAAGAAGAATCTGAGAAGATGTCCAAATCAAAATTCAACGTGGACAATCCTGATGACCTGGTAGCCCAATACGGAGCAGATACCTTCAGGATGTATGAAATGTTTCTCGGGCCGATAGAGCAAAGTAAACCGTGGGATACAAAAGGCATTGAGGGTGTACACCGTTTCCTAAAGAAATTGTGGCGTTTGTTTATAGATGAACAGAAAGGCCTTATCGTAACTGACACCGATCCTGATAATGCATCTCTAAAAGTTCTGCACAAAACAATTAAGAAAGTAGAAGATGATATCGAACGATATTCATTCAATACTGCAGTGAGTGCATTCATGGTTTGTGTCAATGAACTTACCGACTTAAAATGCCACAACAAACCGGTCTTGGAATCATTACTCATTCTACTAGCGCCTTATGCTCCTCATATCGCTGAAGAGTTGTATCACCTTGTAGGCAACAACACTTCTGTGATCAATGCGACTTACCCTAAATGGGAAGAAAAATATCTCGTAGAGTCTGAAAAAGAATACCCGGTAAGTATCAATGGCAAATTGCGTACTACCATTACCATTTCACTGGATGCACTGCAGGAAGATGTAGAAAAAATTGCATTGAATAATGAAACAGTACAGAAATGGATAGGAGATAAAAAGCCGAAGAAAATCATTTTTGTGAAGAACAAAATGATCAATGTGGTAATCTGATTGCCTTCCGGCAAAAAATGATTAAATTGTAAACCCTCCATTTAAAAAATATTACTATGAATACATTACAAACAAAAGCACCTGATACCGCCCCGTTAAGTCACCTTTCGGAAACACTGATAGGAAGTGAGATCGTAAAGTTGGGAGGAGAAATTAAAGAGAAGATCAGCAAAGGAGAAAAAATATACAATTTTACAATCGGAGATTTTGATTCTTCCATCTTCCCGATACCGCAGGAACTGGAAGACCTCATTTGCGAAGCATATCGCGAAAGAAAAACCACCTATCCTCCTGCCAATGGCATTCAATCTTTGCGCGAAGCAGTATCCCAATTCATAAAGAAATATGAAGGACTGGATTACACACCTGATGAAGTGTTGATAGCAGCTGGAGGACGTCCACTGATCTACACGACTTACCGCGCTATTGTAGATGAAGGCGATAAAGTGATATACCCGGTACCAAGTTGGAATAATAACCACTACGTGCATTTTAATGGTGGTCAGCATATAGTAGTAGATGCGACACCTGAAAATAATTTTATGCCTATTGCGGAAGACATAGCGCCTCATATTGAAAAGGCAGTATTGATTGCAGTTTGTTCACCATTGAACCCGACAGGCACTGTATTTAAAAAAGAGGAACTCGAAAAGATCTGTGACCTGATACTTGAAGAAAATGCGCGACGTGCACCGGATGAAAAGAAATTGTACTTGCTTTATGACCAGATGTACTGGACGCTTACCTACGGTGACACACAACACTACAATCCTGTAGGACTGCGCCCTGAGATGAAAGAATACACCATCTACATCGATGGCATCAGCAAGGCATTTGCCGCAACAGGTGTAAGAGTTGGCTGGGCGCTGGGTCCACAAAAAGTTCTCAACAAGATGCGCGCTATCAACAGTCATGTAGGTGCATGGAGCCCAATGGCAGAGCAAAACGCAACCGCAGCCTATTTGAAAAAGTATGATGCGATAGATTCTTATTTCGATACATTCAAAAGAGAACTCCGGGAGCGGCTGCAAAATATTTATGAAGGATTCCAGGCTTTGAAAAAGGAAGGCTTCCATGTAGATGCATGCAAACCGGAAGCTGCTATTTATCTCACCATACGTCTGAGCCTGAAAGGATCCGGGACACCAAGCGGGCAAACACTTTCTACACAGCAGGATGTTACAGCATATATTCTGAATGAAGCTAAACTGGCTGTAGTACCATTTTACGCATTTGGTGCTTCCAAAGATTCGGATTGGTACCGGCTGAGTGTGGGAACTTGTAAGAAGGAGCAAATACCCGAGATGTTGGAGAAATTGCGTGCTGCGTTGCAAAAATTAGGATAAGGCCAAACCAGGATTGTTTCACAGAGTTGCACAGAGGAGACACAGAGAACGACTGAGCAACCTTTTGAGAAGCAAAGTGCCGACATTGTAGCGCTCGCTATTATTCCTCTGAATTAATATCAGTCCCTGCATGATCTCAGGAAGTCTTCAATACCTTTTACAATCTGTTGGGCTACCTGTTTTCTGAATTGTACACTTCGGATTCTTTTTTCATCTGAAGGATTGCTGAGAAATGCAACCTCTACGAGGCAGTTTGGAAATTCAGTAGGTCCATTCAATGAAAAATTAAAACTGCCCACATTTCCAAAGTTATCAAGACCTAATGCGAGCATTCTATCCAGCACAAAAGCGCTCAGTGGCCTGAAGCCTACATAACGGTAATAAGTACTCACACCTCTGACGGTGTCTTTTGAAGAACTATTGAAGTGAATACTAACCAAAAGGTTTGGAAGTTCTTTATGAAGTCCTGTCAGCCTTTCAAACATGGTAAGTGTTGTGTCTTTGTCTCTCGTCATATACACTTTAGCTCCTTTTTGTTTCAGGGCAGTGCGCAATTCTTTCGCATATAGCAACGTGTAATCCTTTTCCAGGATACCTGTTTTAATTCCAGAGGCTCCTGTCTGATCTCCGCCATGCCCTGCATCTACCGCTATTTTCAAATTCTTTAAACTGAGCACTACGGGTTGCCTGCTGACACGAATGTTCAATCTTTGCAAACTATCGTAAAAGACATGATATCCCCACGGTTGCTGATGTTTCAACTCTATAAAAACCTGCATCATGTCATCTTCCTTTTGCACATACCATACATTCTTCACTTCACGAGCAGTTTTCAATTGAGTGATCCAATTCGTATTGCTGGTAACACCAAAAATATCAACCACGATTCTCGAAGGATGAATGTCCATTCGGCTCGTATAAGGCAATCGCGAGGGCATGGAAATGGACACGTAGTCGAACAATGAATCACCATACACTTTCCAGCTTCCGGTAAGAGATTGTGGAGTTTGATGACCTGCACCAGGTATCACTTTATTCTTTTCAATCCAGGCGCTGTGCAATGAAGAGAGCTGCACTTTGTATTGCGAACCTGCACTGTCCACCACTCTTAGCACCACATTACTGTCCAGGAAAGTCATCTTGGCGCCTCCAAGCCGGTCTGTTCCCAATCCATAATTCAGAAAAGGAAGTGAATCATTTGTTTTTACAAAAAAGGAAGTTTGCTGAGAATATGAATTCAGAACAAACAGCATTGAAACAAGCAGCAGTGGAATTTTCATAACTGTAAATTTATGCAATTGAAAGAAGTGATGCTTTCCATTAATGAAATACTAATTCCACCGGATGTGATCTTCTCATGTCTGAAATTTTTTATTTTTACAGAATGATTTTTGTAAGTGATAATGCTCAAAAGCGTGTGCTGCAGATAATGCAGGATTCCAATTTTGACCCAAAGGAATATTTTCTGAGGGTGAGTGTAGTGAGCGGTGGATGCAGCGGCCTCAGTTACAAATTGGACTTCGACAAAGATCTCAAACCCAAGGACCAGGAATTTGAAGACAAGGGGATCAAAATAGTGACAGACCTCCGTAGTTTTTTATACCTCGTCAATACCACACTTGAATTTTCTGACGGACTGAATGGGAAAGGATTTTATTTCAACAACCCCAATGCCAGCCGGAGTTGCAGCTGCGGAGAGAGTTTTGCAGTGTAAAGCCTGACATTAGCAGCATAAAAAAAGCTCCCATGGTCAGGGAGCTGGTTACAGCCTGTTTAGGTAAACAAATTTAACTCAGATTGCTTTTCAGGTATAATTGTTTTCCGTTGGCAGGAAAAAACGGGCGTTCTTACATATTCAAGACAAATGCATCTTTTAAAACGCTGCTCAATCCCGTAATTTATTTCAGGTATAATTGTAAACTCTTACTATGGCCTTTTCCCCGCATTAATAAAGTATAGATACCGGGACTCAAAGTGTTCTTGAATTCAAGATCAATACTATTGGAATTACCATCATATTTTATTGTTTTCGAAAGAACGATTTTCCCATCAGAACTGATCAGAGTTGCAGTATAAGCATCTTTCCGGGTAGTATTGAAGATTACCTTCAGGCGGTTGCCTGTTACAAATGCATTCAGAGATTCACGTACCGGGATATTTACAACCACAGTCTTTGAATAAGATTTCTTCCCATTAATGCCTACATTGGCAATCCTGTAATAATTGTTTCCATTCAATGGTGCAATATCTTCAAAGGAATAAGATAAACTGCGCGTACAATCCAATGATCCAATCGATGTGAAATCAGTTCCATTTGCAGAGCGTTCTATCCCAAACACGCCATCCATACAGTCTGCTGTGATATTCCATGAAACCTTTACAGACTGACTGATTGATTGAGCAGCCGGGTTGGAAAATCCAACAGGAAGCGGGTTGGCAAAGACTAAAGAAGATGTAGCAGTATAGGCACTGTTTTGCGGATTGGCCGCAGGGCCGTTGTCGCCGATAAACTCATTGCTTCTATACCCGGACTCACTTACATAAGTAACAAGAAAATAAAATCCGGGAGGATTGCCAATATCGGCTTTTGCAAGTGTGAATGTATATTGTGATGCAGTGGTGGTACCTGTTGGCGAAAGACCTACACTAATTATATAATTGTGTCCACCATTTTCTACCAATTCCCAGACTCCCCCAAATCCCTGGTCGAATGCAATAGCAAAATCAGCGCTGAATCCTGCCGGGAAATTGAGTGTAGCACGATCAGTACCCTGCACACCTGAAAGGGCTTTCCGGAGCCCGTCTCCCTGATCAGTGAAATTCGCTGTTGTAGTGTAACCACCGCTATGGGTATTCATGCAGATCGCAACGGCATCATTCAAAGAGCCGGCGCCTTTGTTGAAATAGTGGGTTTAAAAAATTATTAATAGAATCGATGAATATAGCCAATATTGTTTTTAATCAAATACTTTTGACTATTTTTCACCGCATAAAAAAACCAACAATTAATGATTGCAATCGCCCGCAAGGAATTGCAGCAGTTTTTCAGTTCACTGGCCGGATACATTGCCATCATTTTGTTTTTGGTGGTAACAGCGCTCTATCTCTTTGTACTGAAGGACAGCAATATTTTTGACCTTGGATATGCTACTCTCGAACCATTTTTTTCTTTGGCCCCGTGGGTATTTATTTTTCTGATCCCTGCCATTGCCATGCGCAGTTTTTCTGATGAATTCAAATCAGGCACATTCGAAATTTTAAGAACTCTTCCACTCAGCAGTTGGAAAATTGTCGGTGGAAAATATCTTGCTGTGCTTGTCGTAGCCATCATTGCCCTCATTCCCACCCTGCTTTACCCTGTTACTATCAGCACGCTGTCAGCCTCAGGAGGGATTGATACCGGTGGGATCACAGGCTCATACATCGGTCTGATTTTCCTCGTTGCCGTCTTTGCTTCGATATGTATCTGGTGCTCTACACTTTCATCCAATGCTATTGTTAGCTTTTTATCCGGTGCATTCTTTTGTTTGTTATTGTATTTTGGTTTCAGCGCATTGAGCAAAATCAATTTATTCAGGGGAAATATCGATTACTATATTGAAATGCTTGGCATTGATCTGCATTATCAAAATATCAGCAGAGGTGTTATCGACACACGGGATATTGTTTATTTTCTTTCGCTGATCTACTTATTTCTTTTTGCATCACGTCAAAACATTCAAAAGCAATGACGATGAAAAGGAAATCAGCCAGGACAGTTCAGTGGGTCATTGTCATTGTTGCCCTTGTACTCATCAATGTACTTTCATTTAATGCCTACAAGCGCATTGACCTCACCAATGAAAAAAGATTTACGATCTCTGAACCCGTAAAGAAAATTCTCAAAGACACTAAAGAGGATATTAATATTTATGTATTTCTAAAAGGAGACCTTCCGGCAGGCTTTAGAATGCTTTCGCAGAGCGCCACCGAATTACTTTCAGAATTCAAAGAATATTCTCATGGAAAGATACACTATCAATTGGCAGATCCGGAGTCGTTAGTGCCCGGCAGCAATGTTCATTGGGCAGATACACTTCAATCAATGAACATTGTCCCGATCAATTTGAAAGTACAATTGAAGGCCGGTGAGCAATCGCAATATGTATATCCCGCCGCAGCGGCAATGTCTGGAGGTAAACTCTCTGCTATCAACCTCTATCCTGCTGCAAGGCCCGTGATCACTCCATCCGACCTTAATACTGCCGAATCTCAATTCGAATATCAATTCGCAAGCGCCATCCAGAAGCTCAGGCAGTCCGCCAAACCAATGGTAGGCTATGCCATAGGCAATGGAGAACCTACAGGTTCGAACACCTACGACCTCGTAGAAAACATTCTGCATCCTAATTACGATGTATTTACTATCGACCTGAAAAAAGAAAAAGGCATTCCGGATACTTTTAAATTGCTGATCATTACCAAGCCCACTAAACCATTTTCGGAAGAAGAAAAGCTAAAGATAGATCAATACGTAATGCGTGGTGGCAAACTGTTGATGTTTATCGATCGACTCGAGGCCGAAATGGACAGTCTCCAGATCAAGAACCAGGTAGTGGCTTATGATAGAAATCTGAATCTTCAGGATCTTTTATTCAAATACGGAGTACGGATAAACCCCGATTTGATCATGGATCTCCAGAGTGATTACCTGCCATTCGATGTAAATAATAGTGGGCAGTACGAATTGATGCACTGGAATTATTTTCCTTTGCTGCAGCCAAATCCTTCTAATGTGGTCACAAAGAATGTGGGATTGGTAGCAGGAAGGTTCGTAAACTCGATTGATACAGTAAAAGCAGATCGGGTACGAAAAACAATCTTACTGAGCACTTCTTCGAATTCGAGAACGATAGAAACACCGGCACTCATCAGCGGTGGAGAAAACAGGAATGCACCCGTGGATGCCGCATTCACAAGAAATGAAATACCGGCGGCCGTATTGCTGGAAGGCAAATTCACGTCGCTGTATAAAAACAGGATGAGTCGTGAGATGATGGACGCCCTTGCAGAAGCAGGTTCGCCGTATCTCCCTGAAAATATTTTGGAAAATAAAATGATCATCATTGCTGATGGTGATATCCCACTCAATAATATTTATAAGGACAGGCCATTGCCAATGGGTGTGAATCCGTTTACAATAGGCACGCAGTTTGAATATCAATTTGCAAACCACACGTTTGTTGAAAATTGCATTGCCTACCTGATCAATGAGTCAGGGCTGATGCAGGCAAAAGCGAAGGATTTCAAACTAAGGTTGCTCGATAGCAAGAAGGTGGACGATCAAAAAACAATTTGGCAATTACTTAATTTTTTAATTCCAATTCTGCTCATTCTTGCCATCGGTTTCATTTACCAATTCATCCGCAAAAGAAAATATCACTTCAAAATGAATTCAATAAAATCATGACACCGACGGAATGGAGTTATTTAGTATTTGGAATATTGCTCGTGATTGCTGTTGTATTCGACCTTGGGTTGCTGAGTAAAAAGGGAAAAGTGGTAACTATTAAACAGGCACTGTTCCAGACAATCTTCTGGGTAAGCCTGGGAATAGCTTATGGTATTTTCGTGTGGTTTGAAGATAGCCAAACCCAGGCTCTCGAATACCTGAGTGCCTACTTTATGGAATGGGGGCTGAGTATTGATAATATTTTTGTTTTCATTCTCATCTTTACTTTCTTCAGAATTCCTGAGAAATATACCAACAGATTATTGCTCTATGGCATTCTGCTGGCAATAGTATTAAGGGTAATATTCATTACTGTTGGGATCGTACTGATCGCAAAATTTTCCTGGATATTATACATTTTCGGAGTCATCCTTGTGATTACCGGAGCCAAAATGTTTTTTGCAGATACAGAAAGTGAATTTGACCCGAATGACAATTTCATTTATAGAATGCTGAAACGGATCTTTCCTCTTACACATGAAAGGGAAGGGCCAAAATTTGTAATCAGGAGAAATGGAAAACGGTTCTATACTGCTCATTTCGTTGTATTGATATTGCTGGCAGGCACAGATATTCTTTTTGCATTGGATTCTATTCCCGCCGTATTTGCCATCACACAGGACAAAATGGTAATCTACACTTCAAACATATTTGCAGTATTGGGGTTGCGTTCTTTATTCTTCCTGCTCAAGGGTGCAGTTAATAAATTTGAATACCTGCATGAAGGTATTGCGATTGTATTGGTTTTTATAGGTGTAAAAATGCTGATCACTTTTTTTGATATCCATATCCACATTGTGATATCACTGGCAGTGATCTTGTTGTGCATTGGAGGTTCTATTGTATTTTCATTGTACAAAAACCGGCAAAAAGAAATTGACAGCTCCCATTGATTATAGTATCTATGACATCTGTTCCATCATTGATGGCAGTTGGTTATCAAAAAATGAAAATACACGCCTGGAGTACATTTCATTGGATAGCCGCAAAATCCCTGATGCTGCGAATACTTTATTCTGGGCTTTATCTACCGGACAAAGAGATGCCGCTGCCTTTATTTCAGAATTATATAAAAACGGTGTAAGAAATTTCGTAACTGAAACAGCCCCTGATAAAAATGTCTTGCAGGGAAGCAATGTCATCATTGTAAAAAATGCTCTGAAAGCCTTGCAACTACTTGCAATCTCTCACAGGAAGAAATTTCAAAAAATAAAAGTCATCGGGATCACAGGAAGCAATGGTAAAACCATTGTAAAGGAATGGCTCTCTGAATTACTTTCGAAGGATCATACAGTCATCAAAAGCCCAAGGAGTTTTAATTCACAGATCGGTGTCCCTCTCAGTATTCTTCAAATACGTGAACACCACACTATCGGCATATTTGAGGCAGGCATCAGCAAGCCGGGAGAAATGGCTGAACTCGAAAAGATGATCTTACCCGGCATCGGCGTGCTTACCAATATCGGAAGTGCACATGATGAAGGGTTCAAAAACAAAGCACAAAAAATTCAGGAAAAACTGCTTCTCTTCAAAGCCGCTGATACAATTGTCTTTCCTAATCAGCAGCAGATAAGAAAAGAGATTGAAAAGTTGAATTACGATTCCGGTAAGAAACTATTTGATTGGGGTAAAATAGATTCGACGTACAGGTATAACACAAAGAAGCAGATACATGACGCTGCAGATATAACCATCTCCTCGCATGAAAACACTCAAAATATTTGTATCCCATTTACTGATAGTGCTTCCATAGAAAATGCAGTTTCCGTTTTTGTAACAATGGACGCATTAGGTGTTGTTTCCAATGACTCATTAAAAAGGTTCCAGTCCATCAGCAGTGTTAACATGAGACTGGAGATGAAACCCGGGATACATCAGTGCAGTATTATTAATGACAGCTACAGTAACGATTTGCAATCTTTATCTGTAGCCATTGATTTCTTAAACAAGCAAAAACACAAATCTCATTCCTTGATCCTGTCTGATATTGTAGGTTCAGGCCTTCCTCCCAATCAACTTTACAAAAGAGTAGCTACATTGTTGCATGGAAAAAAAATTGACAGGTTTATTGGTATCGGAAACGAAATCCAGAAAGAAAAACAATTGTTTTCTTTCATTCCCAACAGTACCTTTTTTCATGATACTGACTCTTTTCTAAACCATATTTCGGGATTCAACTTTCGGGATGAAGCTATCCTGCTCAAAGGAGCACGTGTTTTCGAATTCGAAAAAATCAGCAATGTACTGGAAGCCCAACTGCACAAAACGGTTTTAACCATTAACCTGAACCATCTCACAGATAACATCAGGTGTTACCGCAACTTCCTCAATCCGGGTACCAGGCTGATGGTAATGGTAAAAGCGCTCGCGTATGGAAGTGGCAGCAACGAGATCGCTTCACTGATGGAATTCATCAAAGCAGATTATCTTGCTGTAGCCTATACTGATGAAGGAATAGCCCTCCGGGATGCGGGCATCACGCTTCCGGTAATGGTGCTGAATATAGAGCAAACGGGATTTGACACCTTAATAAAAAACAGGCTGGAGCCTGAAATATATTCGCATGAACTTCTGGATAGCTTTTCTGCATTCCTTTCCAACAGAAAACTGAAACATTACCCGGTACACATTAAGATTGATTCCGGAATGCATCGCCTCGGATTTGTGAATGCTGAAATTACCAGGTTGGTCGAAAAATTGAAGAAGAATGACACCCTCCGCGTCATGTCTGTATTCAGCCACCTGTCCTCTGCCGATAATCCTAAGCACGATAGCTTTACACGCAAGCAGTTTGCAACCTTCAAAAAAGTTGCGGATAAACTCAGGCAATCTTTGCCATATCCATTTCTCTGCCATATCTCCAACTCATCAGCCATCAGCCGATTTCCGGAATTTCAAATGGACATGGTACGACTTGGTATTGGCATGTATGGCATTGATAGCAATCCTAAAATTTCGAATCAATTAAAGCCTGTACATAAACTCACCACCACTATTTCACAAATTAAAAAAGTAAAAAAAGGAGAAGTAGTAGGCTACGGTCGAAACATCCTGCGAAAGAACAAAACCATTGCCACCGTTGGCATTGGTTATGCAGACGGGTATCCCAGGATCCTCGGAAATGGTTCCGGGAAAATGTATGTGCAAGGTAAATTAGCACCCGTAGTTGGTAATGTTTGTATGGATATGGCAATGATCGATATCACCGGTATCGGCAACGCGGAAGTAGGTGATGAAGTGGAAATATTCGGCAGTCATATTCCTTTGCAAACATTGGCACAATGGGCAGATACCATCCCTTACGAGATCATAACGGGAATATCTACACGAGTAAAAAGAGTATACGTAGAAGGATAGTTTTACCGCTTGCTGGCGATCAATAAATTCAAATCGGTAAATTTCAGATCGAAGCGTTCACTCAGGTGGAAATTTGTAAGTGATCCTTTGAAAAGGTAAATGCCACTACGAATATTGATCTTATACCACACCATATTTTCAAGCCCTCCATCTTCTGACATTTCAAGCATCAATGGCATCAACACGTTGCTGATTGCTTGTGAGGCGGTTCGTGCGAATCCACTTGGGATATTGGGTACACAATAATGGATGACATCATATTTTTTAAATACAGGGTCGTCTTGTGAGGTAATGCGGGATGTTTCGAAACAACCGCCATGATCTATACTTACATCTACAATCACACTTCCGGCACGCATCCGGCTCACCATTTCTTCAGTAACCACCATTGGTGTTCTGCCTCCCGAAGCAGCCAATGCGCCAACGGCAACATCACATGTCTTGAGCTGCTTACCTAGGATACCGGGTTCTATAACGGAAGTGTATATACGTGTTCCAATATTATTCTGCAACCTCTTCAACCGGTAAATACTATTGTCAAAAATTTTAACGCTGGCGCCCATTGCCAGTGCTGTACGAGCCGCCTGCTCACCTACAATACCTGCACCGATAATGATCACCTTGGTTGGTGGAATACCGGATATACCACCAACAAGCACCCCTTTGCCATGATTAGAATTACTCAGGTAGTGCCCGGCTATCAGCATAATAGCGCTACCGGCTATTTCGCTCATGCTCCTTACGATAGGGTTGTGTCCACTGTCGTCTTTCAGATTTTCAAAACTCAGTGCCGTGATCCTTTTCTCCATCATCTTTTCGAGTATCTCACGCTTCATCGCTGAAACGTGAATTGGCGAAACGATGAACTGGTGCGGTTTTAATAATTCAATCTCGGCTTCACACACGGGGGCACTCTTCACGATGGTATGGCATTCATACACGTCCTTCTTTGAATAAACTATTTGAGCACCGGCATCGCTGAAATCTTTGTCCTTATAGCTGGCGCCCTCCCCTGCCTTCGATTCGATTACAACCTTATGCCCATTAGCCACAAGTACACTCACCGCTTCGGGAGTCAGCGGTACACGATTTTCCTGGAAAGAATTTTCTTTGGGAATGCCAATATGAAGTTCTGCCCCTTTTGGTTTGATGTCTAATGTTTCTTCCAGTGTTTCATACGTAAAGGAAGGAGACACAAAAGGTTTTGATGAAGCCATGAAAAGAATTTATCCTTAAAAATAACAATAAAATTACATAGCCTGTGAGGGAATGTGGATTTCCAACCGGCGACGATCTGGCCCAGTGATATGAATGCGCGTCAGGATCGCATCTTCCGGCAAAATTCCAGGAGCTTTCTCAGGCCACTCTACCAGGCAAAGATCACCGGAATCAATGCAGTCCACCAATCCGGCATTGGCTGCTTCCTCCTCATCGTGGATCCGGTATAGATCCATGTGAAAAATATTTCCCCCCGGATATACATATTGCTGTACGATCGCGAATGTCGGGCTATTTACTATATCCGAAACTCCCAACTGCTCACAATACTTTGAAATGAAAGTCGTCTTTCCCGCACCCAACTCTCCACTAAAAGCCAGCACATGTGCGTTCTTAGTCTCATCTGAGAATTTCTTTACGGCAGCATCTATTTCTCCAAGATCAAATTCAATTTCAATTGCCTTCATACTCAAAATACTATTATCGAACATTTAATGGATGGTAAATTTAAAATGATTTTATTTTGATAACATGTCGCCCACTGAAGCATTACAAAAATACTGGCATTATCCTTCATTCAGACCATTGCAGGAATCTATCATTTCTTCTGTGCTGGCAGGAAATGATACACTGGCCGTATTGCCCACAGGTGGCGGAAAATCTTTGTGTTTCCAGGTACCATCTATGATTCTGCCGGGAATATGTGTGGTGGTCACTCCACTCATTGCATTGATGAAAGACCAGGTTCTTCATTTGAAAAAACATGGAATTTTTGCATTAGCCATTCATAGTGGCATGAAGTACCATGAAGTAAAACAAAGTCTGGAGAATGCTGCTTACGGCAATTACAAGTTTCTTTACGTTTCACCGGAAAGGTTAGAAACAGAACTGTTTTTAGAATATCTCCCTGTTTTGAAGATCAACCTGATTGCAGTAGATGAGGCGCATTGCATTTCTCAATGGGGCTATGACTTCAGGCCCTCCTATCTGAAAATAGCGCATCTGAGAGAGAGCATCCCCAATATACCCGTGATCGCTTTGACTGCATCCGCTACTAAGGAAGTACAAAAAGATATTTGTGATAAATTACTTTTCAATAAGAATAACGCCTCATTCACCCAGACCTACGAAAGGCCCAATCTTTCCTACAGTGTATTCAGCCCCGCGTCAAAAGAAAAAAAACTGATGGAAATCCTTTCAAAAGTGGAGGGAAGTGCCATTGTCTATTGCAAATCGAGAAAGCGAACCAAAGAGATGGCATCACTACTACAAACGAACGGGATCACCGCCGACTTTTACCATGCGGGGCTATCAACGGAAGAAAGAAGTAACAGGCAGGATGACTGGATGCAAAATAAAGTCCGCGTCATCTGTTGTACCAATGCGTTTGGGATGGGGATTGACAAACCAGATGTCAGGATCGTGGTACATACAGAAATTCCGGATGCTCTGGAATATTACTACCAGGAA
This sequence comes from uncultured Ginsengibacter sp., assembly GCA_964526985.1. Classification (GTDB taxonomy): domain Bacteria; phylum Bacteroidota; class Bacteroidia; order Chitinophagales; family Chitinophagaceae; genus Ginsengibacter. Next base: position 36,215 of record CAZGNJ010000037.1, read on the forward strand.
GCTGGCCGTGCAGGACGGGATGGTAAACGGGCTTATACCGTTTTGTTGTTTCGCTCTGAAGAATTGACTGCAATGGAATCTCTATTAGCCATTCGCTATCCGGATCTGGGAACTATCAGAGATACATTCGGTGCTCTCTGCAATTACATAGGCCTTCAGGCCGGAAAAGGTTATGGACTTTCATTCAACTTTGAAATAGCTGATTTCATTGAAAAATTCAAATTGAATGCCCTGACGGTAAGTAGTGTCATTAAAATTTTGGAGCAGGAAGAATTTTTCACATTGAGTGACAGTTTCTTTTCTCCATCTACATTGGAATTTCTTGCTTCAAAAAAAACGTTGGAAGAATTTGGAA
>CAZGNJ010000037.1:36579-37237 GCA_964526985.1 uncultured Ginsengibacter sp.
CACACCTGTCATCAAAGGTCTGTTAAGAAGTTATGAAGGCATATTTGATCAGCCGGTTATTATTGACGAGTTCACACTTGCACGGTTTGTCAAAATGGACAAGACCAAAGTATTAACGCAGTTGAAGGAATTAGATAAAAGAAGCATAGTGAGCTACAGTCCCAGAACAGATATTCCGCAATTGTATTTTCTTACCGATCGTCCTGAAGCTGCCGAACTTTTTATCGACACAAAAAAAATTGCAGAGAGGAAAAGTGCCTTTGAAAAACGCCTGCATGCGATGACGGGATATGCTTCGCAAAAACAAATTTGTCGAAGTGTTTATATCAACAATTATTTTGGTGGAGAAAAAATTGCTGACTGTGGAATTTGTGATGTGTGTCTGGAAAAGAAAAAAAGAGGAATCTCTTCAAATAATGTACAATCCATTTTTGGAGCCATAAAAAATAATAACGGGATTGATATAGAGCATTTGCACACTCTGCTAAAAATATCCAGGGAAAAAATATTAGAAGTAATCAGTTTCTTAAAGGATGAGAATGAAATCACAATGGACATTGAAGGAAAACTATTTGTCCGGAAATAACAGAATGGACATAAAATAAAAAAGGGACCAAGATAGAAATCTAGTCCCGCTTTAAAATCCAATATCCTATGA
>CAZGNJ010000038.1:0-35842 GCA_964526985.1 uncultured Ginsengibacter sp.
ACACAGGTGTAGATCTCGGTGAAAAAAATGAAAACGAGCTCAGGGAGGTTTGCAAACAGTTAGGCATACACGCAGATGCCACCATGGGGAAAGGGAAGCTCATTGATGAAATTTTTTCTGAAAAATGCGAAGCACACTTTATTCAACCAACATTCATCACCGACTACCCGGTAGAGATGAGCCCGCTTACGAAAAAACATCGCAGTAAAGAAGGGCTGGTAGAACGATTCGAATTAATGATCAACGGTAAGGAATTGGCACATGCCTATTCAGAATTAAACGACCCTATCGATCAGAGGAAAAGATTTGAAGACCAGGTAAAACTGATGGAGCGTGGCGATGAAGAGGCCATGTTTATAGATTATGATTTCCTGCGCGCATTGGAATACGGAATGCCACCTGCAAGTGGCATCGGGTTTGGCATTGACAGGTTGGCAATGCTACTTACCAACAATCCTTCCATACAGGACGTATTGTTCTTCCCGCAAATGCGCCCCGAAAAGAATATGCATCAACCTACCGAAGGCGAAAAGAATGCGTAACTTACAAGAGCTTTAAAACAATTCCATATGTATTCCGTAAAGTCAGATTATTTATTCGTTTATAGTTCATTGCTGAACGGCTTCCCTACTACTGACTACGAATATGTCAGCAAGTATTTCAATTTTATTGGTAATGCTAAAACCAAAGGAATACTAAGCATCCTGAACAAAATTGTTGTAGGAACACCATGTGATGATGAGCGATATATCCAGGGTGAATTGTTCGAGATCAAAGAGCAGCACCATTTTTCATTTGCAATCGGGCAGTTGGATGAATATGAAGGACTTTATCCTGAACCGCCACAAACACCAATGTACAAAAGGACAATTGCCACCGTAATTGATGAAAATAAAAAAGAATACACAGCTTGGGTATATTGGTACAAAGGAGATGTAGGAGGATTACCCGTGATTGAATCCGGTAATGTGCTGGATTTTTTGGGAAAGTAATACCGGAACCATTCGGCCTATTTTAGAAATACATCTGGTATAAAATGAGCGGAAACTGATTCCGTTACCGAGGGCAATGATTCAATCTATGCACTTGTTGAAGTGTTGATTTCTTAATGAGGGAAAATATTTCCGATGTACCACACCATTTTTTCAAATCAATTAACCATTAACAATTAGCAATTAGCAATTTCACTCATCCCGCCAGATACGCCTCTCCAATATTCACGCTGTGGCACAAATCAGCTACTTTCTTTTCTCTAAATACTTTTTCCATTCCCGAACGGATAGCCTCGTAATGATGATGAATAGGGCACGGATGTTTAGCTGAACATTTGCTAAGCCCAAGCCCGCACTCCGTAAATTTTTCCCTGCCATCAATGGCTTCTACTATCTTAAGAATCGAAAGTTGCTCTTGTTCAGGCGTGATGAAAAAGCCACCTGACGGGCCTTTCATGCTACCGATGATACCATCCTTCACCATGGTTTGCAATAATTTTCCAACCGTATGTTCGCTCGAGTTGATTGCTTCAGCTATCTGCTTGATGCCAACATAATTATTTTTATCTCTTTGAGAGCAGAGGAATATCACAGCTTTGACGGCTGTCTTACACATTTTACTCAGCATAGGTTATCCATTTAAAAATTCAACTCCTTCCGGAGAAATTTTTTCCATGCTCCATGGTGGATCGAATATCAGTTTCAATTCGCAAACATATCCAGACAATGTTGACTGCAGGCATTGGGTAACACCATCTGTAATAGATTCACCCATCGGACAGAATTGAGTCGTCAACGTCATGGTACAATAAACAATTTGTTTTTCCCTGTCGAAATCCAATTGATAGATCAGTCCCAGATCTACTACATTCAAACCGATCTCAGGGTCTATCACATCATGCAATGCCTCCAAAGCATGGTCGCACAATTCTCTATCATTTGTTACTTCATTCATTTGTCTCAATTTTTGAATCTTATCATTCTATACACATTAGTATTGAACAATAAAGATGTTACAATAATAAAAGCTGCTCCGGCTTTCAGAAGCAAAACAGTTGAAAGCAGGATGCCTAAAATAAAAATCAAAAATCCTGCAAAGTAAAGAGCCAACATCCATTTGAATACCGGCTGACTGAATAATTCTCTCGGATTTGGAGTTTGCCCCGCACCTGCCTTTGCATGAAATTTTTTATTCCATAAAATAAAGGGGAGGGTCTTGAAGGTCATTCCAAAAATAATTGCTGATATCCATCCAAAGAAAATACAAAACCCATAAATCAAAACTAATTTCTCATCGTTCTGAATCACTGATGGAAGCATCAGTATGACCAGAATAAGAATTGCAGGTACCAGCATCATCCACCCGGAAAAAATAGAAATCTTGAGCTGTGGTTCCAACTTCTTTCTCAGCCTGTTCTTGTATGCTTTGTATGAGAAATCAATAAACAATCCGATCGCTATAATGATCGCTGCAATACTGACAACGTAAATCATTGAATTGAGTCTCAGGATGAATGAAACAAAAAACAAAATCAATCCTCCATTCACCAGTCCAAACATCCACCACAGCATTTTGAGATTATTGTACTTCGAAATCATGAACATTGGAATCAGCCGTGTTCCTACACCCATTACCATCAGCAGAAACCAACCGACAATCCCGAGGTGTGCATGGAGTGTGAGGTAATGAAGGGAATCCAGTGAAAGAACATTAGAAGTAAAATTAAAGAGCAGCAGTACTCCCAGTGACATCGTGATCAATACCCATAGCGTAGCAGCCAACACAAAAACAGCATGTACGTTTTCGTGCTTGCTCCTTGCCATACTTACTGCAAGATTGATAAAATAGAGTATAAATGCAGAAAGGATCATGAGACTGCCGGTGCGTGCCATCCACCCAAAGTCAAAACGGTAAAATCCAATCACCAGGAGTATGATTCCCAATCCTGCCAAAGCGAAGGTGGTATAACCCAAAATGTTACTGTACAATTTTCCCTCTATCATCACCGGCACTAACTGATGGCTTGCACCGAGTATCATCATACTTCCCCAGCCCAACGCCATCACATGTGTTACCGATAAGATAGCAGGATGAAAATGATGCCCCGTAAAAGCATCTGCTCCGAAAAAAAGTAATATGGAGGCAGCAAGCAATGACACCGACGCATACACGTAAAAAGGAAGTACTACTTTATGAGATGTCGTCTTAGTCGGGCTAATGCCCGCGCCTGGTGGAAACATTATGATTTAAATATTAATAAACGTACCTGCCCGTCTGATATCTCCTTTATCCTGTAATCAAATCCTCTCTCCTTCAACTCCGGTAAAAGAAAAACAGGTATGCGTTTGTGAAAAACAAATAAAGCTTTATCTGCAGGAAGCGTCTCAATGGACTCGAGAATAGTATGCATTGGCATTGGCATCTGCATTTCTCTTACATCTACATCAACCATTCTGCCGGAATATCGTTCCATCACAGACTCCCAATCTTCATTATTTGAAGGAGTATCCGGTATATCAAAGGATCCTTCCTTCTCTTTATAAAACCAGGTTTCAACAGTATCATCACTGATAGTATCAACAAAAGAAGCGTATCCCTGCTTTTCCAATAATTTGATCAACGGCGTAGGTTCAAAACTGTTGATCACTTTCAATGCACCTCCGGATGGTACCTTCTTTACTGCATCCATGATATTCTTCAGCGGATCTTGACCTCCTTCAATGATGGGTCGCACATCCAGCAAAACAATATTTTCTTCTTTCACCTTATGAAGGAATGCAGGGACAGGATGTGACTTCACTGCTTCAGCAACCACGGAATCATCAAATTCAAAACCAAGTGGCTTCAACTTTTCGTAGAAAGCATTGACTCCACATCCGCTGATCTTAGCGGCCATAGCGATACTTGTACGACCAGCCATCAGCTTTCTGAGCAATGGATTTCTGAGTTTCTCAAATTTGGGAGTAATACTTACAATGGCGTCTAATGCATCGGGATGTGCTTTTAGCAGCGCTGCAATCTTTGTATTGGCATTAATAGTCATGAGTTTTCAGCTTCAAAAAATTTCTGGTAGGCTTCAATTCTTTCTTTCAGTGAAGAAAATATTTCCTTTGCCCTGGTAGTATCTGAAACTGTTTTCAGTTCATTGGTCTCCTTAAGCACCGGCTCCAGCCACAGGTGCAGCGCATCATGATCAGGGCCACTCATCTTGCACTCACGGATCATTTTATTAAGACCTTCTCCAAGTTCATTTCCTAATGCCTGGTAATTACTTATGGCAGGAGTAGTATTAGCAGCAAAATTCTCGGTAGTATTTTTCAAAAAAGCTACATTACTATTCGTAGCAGCATCTGCCTTCCATTTTTGTCCGTTGTTGAGCGATAGTTCCGTAGCTGCCGCGTTGTGATCATGTTGCGACTCTTCATGAGTAGCATTTGTTGAGCTATCGCACGCTGTAAGAAAACTCACCAACAAAATAGCAATCGGAAAAAAATAGTATCTGGTTTTCATTCTAATTGGCAAAATGATTTTCAAAAAATGGATACAAAAATACCGGTACAATTATTTCTGGCCGGAAGGGAAACCGAATTATTCTCATAAGACAAAGACATCACAGGCAGCACACATCTTAACGAGATAACAGGTTCCCCGGCCAAAAAATAAGCAATTAAGACTGGTTTTTCAATGAAATCTCCTTTTCAAGCTCAATAGCTTTTGGAAAAAGAATATTATTTTCAAGGTGTACATGAATGTGCAGGTCTTCTTCAAATTCATTCAATGACTTAAACAGGAATGAATAGCTGGCACATCCATCCTCAGGCACAGTGTAGTTGCTGCTTAACTCCCTAATTTTTTCCATATTGCCACCTACCAATTCGTGTTCCTGTATACGCAAATCGATAGACTCCTGAACATGATCAATATCCTTGGCTGTTGCATTTCCATTTAAAGCAACCAACTTCTTTATGTATGGAAAAAGAACTGTCTCCTCTTCGATGGTATGCTCTGCCATTTCTTTCATCGTTTCCTGTACCAGTCTGTTTATTTCCAACAGTTCAGGATGATGTCCGCTATGTACGCGTGCTACTTTATCGGAATATGCTTTCAGGTCGGGCATTACCTTCTTTACATAACTGTGATGTGTGTTCACTATGTAGTCAGCAAGAAAATCGAGGTTCCATTCATTGAATGGTAATGGACGTGCCGCTGCAGTAGCAGGAGCATTATCTGCCTGTTGCAGATCTTTTTCTACGAGTGTTACATCAATTCCTTTTTCAGCACAGGCTTCTTTCACTGTTTTCTTACCGCCGCAGCAGAAATCAAGTCCATATTTTTTAAATACCTGGGCTTTACGTAAATCTTTCGCGGCCAATTCGCCTAATGTTTCTTCTGCTTCTCCTGTAGTCTTCTTTGTAATCTTAATTCTCCAGAGTTGTGGCCCTTCTTCAAGGTACTCCCAGGTAAAGATGTTTCCTCTTTCTCCAAGCATTTGGTAATACAAAGGTTTAGGATCATGATCATTGTGAATGGTCAGGCTCTGGCCATCAGTCAATGCATCAAACCTCTGGAAAATGGTAGGGTGTTTTTGTCTTGGTTCCAGGGTAGTTACATCAAGGATGTTTTCATCTTTTGCAAAGGCGTTTTTTTGCACTTGATGTGTTTCGGTTTGCAACGGCTTCTTAGTTATCAAAATCCTGAACTCGAAAGGGCCTTGCTCAATATATTCCCAGGTAAAAATATCACCCCACATCTGAGCTAATTGGTAATAGAGCGGACGTGGATCGTGATCATTCAAAAGAATAAAGGCCTCTCCGGGTTTCAGGCTATCGAATTTATTGAAAATAGTAGGGTGTTTCAGTCTTGGTTCAATCAGTGTTACATTCAGAATTTCCAGCGGATTGTGTGTCTTGGTAATGTTGATCCGCCACAGGTCTGGTCCTTGTTCCAAATATTCCCAATCAAAAATATCACCACGGCTTGACTGCAGGTGGTAATAGAGTGGTTTAGGATCATGGTCATTGTGTATGGTCAGTGTTTCTCCAATGGCAAGTTCATCAAATCTTTCAAAAATCGTCGCGTGCTTTCTTTGTGGTTCTAATTCATAAACTACCAATATGTTCTGTGCTGTTGCTTCCATTAGTTATTTGATTTTTTGTTTTGATTAATGTTTGGCAAAAATAGGAAGAAAACATAAATAAAAGTATTTTTATACTTTTATTATTTTTTGACAAAAAACAATAAATCCCTACTATTGCAATAGGATAACATGAAAAATCGTTTTAATAAGATCAAAGCCTTACAAATTGGGCTATTTTTGCCATTGCAATCTAACCGCCAATGAAGAATTTCGTGATCTATATACTGGGTAGTGTCTTATTATTAGGCGGTATTTACTCTTTCTATTCAAGTACGGCTGCTCTTTTTGGATGGTTTGGAGGTACTCATAAAGATGCAATCTTTATAAAACTCACCCAGATTAGCTGCCTGATCAGTTCACTATTATACCTGGTTAGCGGAATTCTCTTTTTTCTAAAAAAGAAATTATCAACTCCACTCCTTTTCATTGCCACTATCGTTATGTTTATTGGCTATATCGCCATGTTGTTTCATATCAATGCCGGTAAACTGGTAACCCTGGCCTATGTTGGCGAAATGCTGATACGAACTACTACTACCATGCTTTATGCAGCCGCTTCGTGGTATATATTTACCCGTACCCGGTTTGTATATCCTCCGGGGCATGACGCCAAGAGCTTCAAAAAATTGATGAAAGAATACCAGGCCAAAGAAACCAGGAAAATGAGAGAAGGTATCTAATTCTGCATTGGATCTACCACGGCCGGAAGGTCATTGCCGGAAGCTTCATTAAACTCCAAAATAAAATTATTCAATCCTTCACCCGTCAGTATGGTAAGGAATTTTTGCTGCACTAATTCCAGCATATTCAGAAAGAGAAACAAAGCGTGAATCCGGTTTTCACACACATCAAATATTTTTTCGAAAGAAATACTCTTGTGTGCCTTCACTAATTCAAATACATATTTACGCGCTCCCTCCATTGTGTAATTGTAGCGTACCACCGTATGCACCGGTCGATTGCGTTTTTCATGAAGACGTTTAGCGACTTTCTCAAATGCCTTCATAAGCTTGAACAAAGAAACTGTCTGTATTTCTGTACCCTCTGCTGCTTCCTCGCCTACCGTCACGGTTTCCATCTGAATATTTCCCCGGCGAAAACGTTGCATTCTTTCGGTCTCCAATTCTGAAAGTTGAACAGAAGCCTCCTTAAATCTTTTGTATTTAATGATCTTGTCCACCAACTCCTGGCGTGGATCTATTTCATTGCCTTCACTGTCTATTTCTTTCCTGGGCAGCAGCATCTTCGCTTTGATGTGCATGAGTGTACTCACAAAGAGAATGAATTCACTGCTTAATTCTATGTTCAGAGATTCACTCTGGTGAATATAGTTTAGGAAGTCATTGGTGATTTTCGAAATAGGAATATTATAAATATCCAATTCATCCCTTTCGATAAAAAATAAAAGCAGGTCGAATGGGCCTTCAAATTGCGGTAGCTTTATCTGATATGATTCCGGTTTCATACTTGTTCTGAAAACGGCGAAAATAAAGTATTCCAGTATCAAAATCATTATTAGTTGAGCCTGGAATTAACAAGTTATGCAAATCAACTTGATTATTATGGGCGTAGCCCAAATAAGGTTGCCAACTTTGCGAAAAAATGAGCATCACTTATTATCAATGGTATAAATTGTTAATGATACTTTTGAATACATTCTTGAATTTCATTCTGTGGAAAAAAAAGTTGTCATATCAGGGGGCACAGGCTTCATAGGTAGCTATTTCGCGCGACGATTTAATGAAACAGGTTATGAAGTAATCATTATTTCCCGGCAAAAATCCAATGTCAATTGGAATGACAAACAGAGTATGATCTATGCACTGGAAAATGCAGCATTAGTCATCAATCTTGCGGGTAAGTCCATCAATTGCAGATTCACTCAGAAGAATAAGAAAGCGATTCTTGAATCCAGAATCAATACAACACAATGGATTGGAGAAGCAATAGTGGCATGCAAACAACCACCACCTTTATGGATCAATGCAAGCACAGCTTCGGTTTACGAAGAAAATGATTCGCCTCATACCGAAAATGACAACAGCGACAAGGACGATTTCCTGGCAGGTGTGGCAAGAAAATGGGAAGAAGTCTTCTTCTCATTTCAATCGCCAACTACCCGAATGGCAGCCCTGCGGTTTGGTCAGGTGTTGGGTAATAGCGGAGGCTCCCTGCCCATTCTTGCCCGGCTTTCAAGACTCGGATTAGGCGGCAGGCAAGGCAGCGGGCATCAAATGGTGAGTTGGATTCATCTCGAAGATCTATTCAGGATCACGATGTTCCTGGCCGGGAATGAATCACTGTCAGGTATTTTCAATTGTACATCCCCCACTCCTGTCAACAATCTAAGTTTCATGAAGACGCTGCGAAATGTAATGCATGTTCCTTTTGGTCTTCCGGCCGCATCGTGGATGGTCAGAGCCGGTGCATACATAATAGGAACAGAGCCACGGTTGATTCTTGACAGTGTGTGGGTACTGCCGGAGCGCCTGATGAATACAGGATTCAGTTTTGAATTCGAAACATTGCAAGAGGCATTGGAAGATATTTTGAATAAACACACCGGTGGTTAACTTTTAAGAATTGTAAATTCCTATTTTAAAAAAGATCAATTTTAAACTGAAGAACCGATATTTTGTACAATAAAACCTTTTTCAATATTTCTTTAAAATGAAATTGAATCTTACATCAGCATCATGGTGGGGAGCACCACGAAAGTTCTCATCTGAGGAAAGAGAAAGAAAGATCAGTTGGCTGGAATTATTTTACGACCTCGTTTATGTCATTGCTATTGCACGCATCACGGCTCTACTCTCAGAAAACCATTCCATAGAAGGATTCTTGAACTACTTCGTTTTGTTTGCTATCATCTTCTGGGGTTGGATGAATGGCAGCCTGTATCATGATCTACATGGCTCCGATGGTTTGAGAACGAGATTGATGACACTATGGCAAATGTTGATCATATCTGCAATGGTAGTAGCATTGGATCGGGAAGGTAAAATGTTTCATCACCAGTTGATCATCATCATAATGGTCATGCAACTCTACATTACCTATTTGTGGTGGAGTGTTGGCATTTATGACAAGGAACACCGAAAACTCAACAGGCCGTATTCTTTCCTTTATATTCTTTCACTGATTTTATTTGGGATTTCTTTATTTGCTGATTTGAATATTCGATCATGGATATTTACAGCAGCAATAGTGTTCAACTTCCTGCCACCTTTTGTTGTTTACCTGCTCAGAAGAAAAAAGCCACGACTCTTAAATCTTTCCTCCAGTATGGCCGAAAGGCTGGGATTATTTACCATTATACTATTCGGAGAGGTTATTGCCGGAATTATCGGAGGTGAAGGGATTGTAAAAGTGAATCATACAGAATCATGGGTTCAATTCGGTTTGTCAGTCTGCATTGTCTTTGCGCTGTGGTGGATATTTTTCACACTCGTATCCGACAGGAAATCTAAACCCGGGTTACTTAATGGAGCTACACTCCAAATGGTTTACCTGGCCACATTGATTGCGTTGGGTATCCTGGGAATGGCTTTCCGTGGAATACTGGCTGTCAGTAGTGCGAGTCATTTGAATTCGTATCCTGTTGTAAAAACATTCGGACTTGCAATTGTAGTATTCATTACCTGTATTTATGTCATTATCTATCTATTAGAATTTGCGCCTGAATACAATCAATTGCGCAATAGTGTTCAGAATATTATCCTGGGTACCGCAGGCCTGATGGCAGTACTCACAATGGCGTCCGGGTATATTCAACTGACGGTATTTCTGTTGTTGGTGTTGACTATTTTGCTGTTGGCAATTGGATTAATCAACTTCAAATGGTATTCAGAATTTAATCGTAAATGAAACTTTGAAAGCCAAATCAAAAAAAATATAAGCAGGGAAAACCGAGTTTCCGGGGAAAGAACTCCATCCAATAATAAAAGATCATTAAATCGTTAATATTTCAGAAATGAGTGATTGATAACAGAGTAGCCTTACAGCAAATTGACAGCTCAATAAAATAAATATTGACAATTGAATGACTTCTTTTAATCTCAGGTCATTACCTTTGCACCCCGAAAATCAAATCATTGATTTTACTGATCTAAAAGAAATAAATTTACAACGCTGAAGCAAATCACCCTTAAATACCTAATAAAAATGAGAATGTACCAACAAAAAAAGACAAGCACTTTGCTGCTAATTTCAGCGGTGTGTTTTTTATTCATTGCAACGTTTACGAGTTGTAAACAAGGCAGCGCTGATGATCAAAATGACTTCACTAAGATTGATACCGTAATTACAGGTACCGTTAAAGCTGAACTCAGTTTTGCACCCAACGTTCCTAAGCCACTCACTTACACATCTCCCAAGAGAGTGGAAGTGAAGGTTAAAGTAGTTGAAAAAGTGATGAACATCGGCGACAGTACTCAATACACGTTCTGGACTTTTGACGAGCATGTACCAGGACCATTTATAAGAGTACGCCAGGGTGATCTGGTTGATTTTACTTTGGAAAATTCTGCTGACAGCAAGCTAACACACAATATAGACCTTCATGCATGCACAGGGCCAGGAGGTGGCGCAGAAGCATCCAGCACTGCACCGGGACAATCTACAAGATTTCAGTTCCGCGCATTGCACCCCGGAGTTTTTGTTTACCATTGCGCTACAGCGCCTGTTCCCCTTCACATTGCAAATGGCATGTACGGTCTTATCCTCGTAGAGCCACAAAGTGGGATGCCAAAGGTTGACAAAGAATACTATGTAATGCAAGGCGATTTTTACACTAAAGGAAAATATGATGCTGGCGGGCTGCAGGACTTTGATGAGCAAAAAGCTTTGGACGAACATCCTGATTACGTTTTATTCAACGGCAGGATACGTTCATTGGTTGGAAAAGGTGCACTTACTTCCAAGACAGGCGAAACAGTAAGATTGTATGTAGGTAATGGTGGGCCAAACTTAGTTTCATCATTCCACGTGATCGGAGAAATCTTTGACAAGGTTTATACAGAAGCAGGTTCATCTATTAATAAAGGGGTTCAGACTACATTGATCCCTGCAGGTGGAGCCACAATTGTCGAAATGAAAACAGAAGTTCCGGGGACTTATTTATTGGTGGACCATTCCATCTTCCGCGCATTCAACAAGGGAGCCATCGGGCAACTGAAGGTTACGGGAAAAGAAGATCCGTCCATATTTCATCCAATAAAAAAATAATTATAATGAAAACGGACGGCACTGGCCGTCCGTTTTTCTTTACTCATAGCCACGCCTGATGAAGACCTTATTCCTAATACTATTTGCTTTTTGTTGCAGTACTATCAGTGCACAGAAGACAGATGCCGGTATGGTAAAAATCCGTGGTGGCAATTACGTTCCGTTCTTCAGATTGCCCAATACAGCACCAATTCATCTGGTCGCATTCCTGATGGACCAAACTCCGGTAACCAACGCAGAGTTTCTCGAGTTTGTAAAAGCTAATCCGAATTGGAGAAAGAGCAAAGTCAACAGATTGTTTGCGGATTCCAATTACCTCAAAAATTGGGAAGGTGATTTGAACATCGGTATAAAAAATAAAGCAATCTACAATAGCCCGGTCGTGTATGTATCCTGGTTTGCTGCCAAAGCTTACGCGCAATGGAAAGGAAAAAGATTGCCAACTGTGGCAGAATGGGAACATGCAGGTGAAGCGCCTTTGGTGGGATCAAAATTTAAAAGCCTGACAGAATACATTCTCTACTGGTACACAAAACCAAATCCCAAAGTATTACCCAATGTAAAAACAGTTTGCAAGAATACTTACGGGCTTTATGACATGCATGGGCTGGTGTGGGAGTGGACATTTGATTTCAACAGCTTTATCAAGAGCGGAGACAGTCGTGCCAATACGGAAGATGAGTTGAAGCTATTCTGCGCAAGCAGTTCACTGTATGTAAAAGACAAAGATGATTACGCTTCATTTCTGAGATACAGTTACAGAGGCAGCCTCAAAGGAAATTTCTGCATTGCAGGCCTGGGATTCCGATGCGTCAAAGACTTAAAATAATTTTATTATGAAAAATGTTTTTTTCCTGATCGTAGTTGCATTTTTTGTTTGGAGTTGTAATGATCAGCCAAAGTCTGCATTCACCGGTAGTATCGAAAGCCATACAGCGGCAGTAGGTACTATTCCTGATGAAAGTATTTACAATATTACTGACACCTTCACCACCCAGGATAATAAGAAAGTTTCGCTTAAAGATTTTGCAGGCGCTCCTACCGTAGTTGCGATGATCTTCACACATTGCTCCTATGCATGCCCGAGACTCACAGCAGATATTCAAAATATAGAAAGTAAGTTGGGTAAGAATTCCGGCAAAGTAAATTTTGTATTGGTAAGCTTTGACAGTGAAAGAGACGTGCCGGCTCAACTGACAAAATTCAAACAGGAAATGAAATTGGACAACCGCTTCACATTATTGCATGGAAGCCTGGATGCCGTGCGTACCTTATCCGTACTTTTAAATGTGCAATTTCAAAAAAACTCCAACGGAGATTTTTCGCACAGCAATATTATCTCCGTGCTTGATAAAAATGGAAACCTTGTTTTTCAGAAGGAAGGAATACAGGTAGATCAAAAACAAACCATTCAACAGATCAGTAACCTCGTTGGGGGAAAAGCATCCTGAATAAAAAAGGTCTTATCTGATTTTTTTCAGACATCCATATCACTTTAGTGTGATCACTCCCGTTATAACTGATACTGATTCCATAAATGCGCCAATCCAAAACGCGATTCACCCCAGCCCTTAACCCTCGCCCCTCCAACCTAACAATCTAACAACTCCCTTGTCACTCCCTGCTCATCGAAAATGGAAAATCTGCCTCAGTAGTTCCACTGTTCCTATTGGGTTTACTGCTTAAATCAAATTTCAATTCGCCGCCTTTCAATAGTTCGAAATGATCCAGGTAATTTTTTGATGAAAGCCTTCCGTTGATCATTAATGAATTGACATAACGGTTCGCATCACTATTCTTAGGGGCACTGATCACCAGTTTTTTACCAGATTCAAAATTCAGTACCGCGTGTTTGAAGAGTGGCACACCAATCACGTATTGAGTACTCACCGGAGTAACAGGATAAAATCCCAATGCCGAAAACACATACCATGCGGAAGTCTGCCCATTGTCTTCATCACCACAATAACCTTCCGGTCCTGAGTTGTACAATTTATTCATGACCTCTCTTACATGGTATTGCGATTTCCAGGGCTGTCCGGCATAATTGTACAGATAGGTTATGTGCTGAATGGGCTGATTCCCGTGCGCATATTGTCCCATTCCCGCAATCTGCATTTCACGCATTTCATGAATGATACTTCCATAATATGAATAATCGCCAAAGTCAGGAGGCATGATGAATATAGAATCCAGCATTCTCACAAACATGCTATTGCCACCCATCAAATGTTTTAATCCTTCTATATCCTGGAATACACTCCACGAGTAATGCCAGCTATTTCCTTCTGTAAAGGCGCCTCCCCATGAGAAAGGATTGAAAGGTGATGAAAATGTTCCATCCTCATTTTTCGGACGCATCAGCAAATGTCCGGGATCAAACAACTTTTTAAAATTCATCGCACGCTCCCTGTAAATAGCAATTTCCGATTCAGGTTTGTGCAATGCTTTTCCCAATGCATAAATCGCATAATCATCATAAGAATATTCGAGACTGCGTGCTACATTCTCACTGATCTTTACATTGTTTGGAACATAGCCGAGTTTGTTATAATACTCCACACCCTTTCTTCCCGTAGCTTCCGGCCCATCATTATTAGCGCCATGTATCAGCGCCTTGTACAGTGTTTCGATATCATAACCACGCAGCCCTTTGATATACGATTCTGCAACTATGGATGCAGAATTGTTACCAACCATAATACCCCGGTATCCCGGTGAAGACCATTCCGGCAACCAGCCGCCTTCTTTATAATCACTGATCAATCCCTGCTGCATCTCTTTTACTATCGATGGATACATCAGGTTTAGAAATGGGTATAGTGCCCGGAATGTATCCCAAAAGCCTGTACCGGCAAATTTATAACCCGCTTCCACCTTACCTGTATATGGACTGTAATGAACGATCTTTCCGGAAACATTTATTTCATACATCTTAAGTGGAAAGAATACCATTCGGTACAGGCAAGAATAGAATGTGCGCATTTGTTCATCTGTACCGCCCGACACCTCTACCCTTCCTAAAATCCGGTTCCAGGCTTTTCGCCCCTGCATCCTGATGAACTCAAAATCTTTATTACCAATTTCAGATTCGAGGTTAATACCTGCTTGTTCAAAACTGATGAATGATGAAGCAACCTTTGCATTCACCTGTTCGCCTCTTTTCAATCCTTTGAAGCCAATCACCGCACCTGCATGATCACTTTTGATTTCATCATTATCAGAAAACTTTCCATTATCCCAGGTTGTCTTGTAGTCGAAGGGCTTATCAAACCAGATTACAAAATAGCATTTGAAGTTTTCAGGAACACTACCCGAATTGCGCGTGCTATACCCGATGATCTTCCTTTCTGATGGAATTACTTTTATGTATGATCCTTTGTCTATGGCATCAATGACAATGAATGCACTGTCAGTTTTAGGAAAGGTAAAACGGAATCGTGCTGCTCTTTCGGTTGGCGTAATCTCAGTAGTTACATCAGCGTCTGCCAGGTACACTTTGTAATAATCAGGATGCACTACTTCCGTCTTATGCGAATACCAACTGGCTCTGTCCTTTTCGGAAAAACACAATTTACCAACAACCGGCATGATGGCAAAGTACCCGTAGTCATTCATCCAGGGCGAAGGTTGATGTGTCTGTTTGAATCCAACAATCTTGTCATCAGTGTATTTGTAAGCCCATCCGTCTCCCATCCTGCCGGTTTGAGGCGTCCACAGATTCATACCCCAGGGCATCCCAATTGCCGGATAGGTATTACCGTTAGATAATTCAAAACTGGATTGTGTACCCATCAATGGATTGACATAGTCTATCGGTTCCATTTTTTTGGCAAAAATGAACTGTACACAGGAAAGAAGAATGAGATTCAGAAAGGCCTTTTTCATTAATTCAGATTTAAAATCTAAATGTAATGAATATCAGTCATACCGGTCTGGCCTGAGATAGCGACAGAATATCAGAGTTGATAATGATTAAGAATGACATTCCGAAACAAGTTTGGAATCACAATACTCACCGCTTGTCAATTACCATTCACCCATCCTAGTCCGTATCACTCAATTATCTTTCACAATTCCTGAAGCCAACAACTGTTCAGCTATCTGCACCGCATTGGTAGCAGCACCTTTACGCAGGTTGTCGCTCACGATCCAGCAATTCAAAGTTTTTGGATTGCTTTCGTCGCGGCGGATACGGCCAACGAATGTTTCATCTTTTTCATGCGCTTTCAATGGCATCGGATACACAAAGTTTTCAGGATCATCCTCCAATACCACGCCTGGTGTATGTGATAAGATATCTTTTATTGCATTAAGGTCAAAGTCGTTTTCAAATTCGATATTCACACTTTCGCTATGTCCACCCATTACAGGAATACGTACACACGTAGCCGTTACTTTGATTGAGTCGTCTCTCAATATCTTTTTGGTTTCATGCACCATCTTCATCTCCTCTTTAGTATAACCATTTTCAAGAAATACATCGATGTGTGGTATCGCATTCTTATCAATCTTGTATTTATAAGCCATTTCACCTTCTAAACCTTTTCTTTCGTTGTCCATTTGCTTTACCGCTTTGACACCTGTACCGGTTACACTCTGGTAAGTGCTCACTACTACCCTCTTGATTTTATATGCTTTGTGCAATGGCTGCAATACCATCACCATCTGGATGGTGGAGCAGTTGGGGTTTGCGATGATTTTATCATCAGGGGTAAGTACATCACCATTTACTTCCGGCACTACTAATTTCTTAGAAGGGTCCATTCTCCATGCAGATGAATTGTCAATAACTGTGATACCTGCTTCAGCAAATTTTGGAGCGAGTGCCAGCGATGTGGAGCCACCTGCAGAGAATAGTGCTATAGCAGGTTTAGCCTTGATAGCATCTTCCGCGGAAACAACCTTATACTGTTTACCCTTGAAGGTTACTTCTTTTCCAATTGATTTTTCCGATGCTACGGGGATCAATTCTGTTACAGGAAAATTTCTTTCTGCCAGTACCTGGAGCATTTTGCTTCCTACAAGGCCGGTGGCGCCAACGACTGCTACTTTCATGATTAATAATTTTTTTCGAAGTGCAAAGAAAAGGCAAAGTCATATCTTTAACAAAAGCTATCTGCAAAATGTACAAGGGTCTGTTTTTATTAACCTCCTTTTTCATTATTACAACCGCAAAGGCACAGTTTTCAGACAATTTTAATGATGGCGATTTCACTGCTAATCCTGCATGGGCAGGCCTATCTACAGATTTCACCGTCAATGCGTCCGGTCAATTGCAATCTGCCAATACTATTGCTTCGTCCACCTTCACAATCACAACACCAAGCGCTACCGCACAAAAGGCGGAATGGGAATTTTGGACAAAACTGGACTTCAATCCATCATCTGTTAACTATGCGGATGTATGGCTCACCTCACAATTACAAGATCTGAACAATGCTTCCAACTCAGGTTACTTCGTAAGATTAGGAAGTACAGATGATGACATCTGTCTCTATCAGAAAACCTCTGGAAGTGCACCGCAGAAAATCATAGATGGTGTAAATGGATTACTGAATACATCGTCCAACTCCATAAAAATAAAAGTAGTGTGTACAGTTTCCGGCAAATGGATTCTGCTCAGGGACATGAGTGGTACAGGTACCGCATACAGAAGTGAAGGAGAAATCACTGACAACAGTGTTACTACTTCAAATTACTTTGGTATCAGCATTAAGCAAAGTACTGCCTCATTCTTCAACAAACATTTCTTTGATGATATTGTTGCCAAGTCCTTTGAAGAAGTTTCGGGAACGCCTCCTGTCATTTCGGTAACTGCACCCTCTGCTCATGCCGTCAAACTGGTATTTGAACGACCTGTAAATATATCCACAGCCGAAGATGTAACACATTATTTTATCTCAGGAATTGGCAACCCGATTTCGGCAACTGTTGATCCAATTAATGGAACTGTGGTAATTCTGAACTTTGCAGGTAGTTTCACACCCAACGAAAAGAATACCATTTTACTCAACGGGATCGCTGATGTTTACGGGAATCAAATCATCAACACACTAAAGGATTTTTATTATTACCAGGCTGTAAGATATGATGTAGTGATTGATGAAATATTTGCTGATACTTCGCCGCAGGTCGGGCTACCGGCACAAAAATTTATTGAACTCAAAAACACCGCGCCATTTCCGGTTAATGTAAAAAACTGGCGCTTGTCTGATGAAAATAATACGGCGTATCTGCCGGATGTTGAGATTCAGCCGGGAAGTTTCCTCATCATTACCACATCAAGTGGGTATGATGCTTACAAGGTTTTTGGAAACACCATTTCTGTTAGCAATTTTCCTTCGCTTTATGTTTCTGGCGGTGAGGTAGCGCTCTATAATGAATCCGGAATGCTGATGCATGCTATGAATTATGATCCTGACAGCTACGGGAATGAACTGAAAAAGGAAGGAGGATACACTTTAGAAATGATCAACACGAAAGCCGGTTGTGTGATCAACGGTAACTGGATCGCAAGTAACGATCCTTCAGGTGGTACGCCGGGAAGAAAAAACAGTGTAGATGCTAATAAGGCATTCGAAGAAAACATCAAGGTATTAAATGCTTATTTATCATCACCCGACACTTTGTATGTGATGATCAACAAGACAGTCGACAGTACTTCCGCCGCGAAGAAAGAGAATTACATTCTTGATGGTGGCCTCGTTGCATCATCAATAGATGTGCTGCCTCCGTTCTTTTCTACCATTCGGATTGCACTTACTACTTCCGCTGCAGAACATAATATCTATACAGTGAAGGTAAATTCGTTATCAGGTTGTGATGGCAGCAGCATCAACAATACAAAAAACGTTGCTTCATTCGCCATACCTGAAGAGCCTACAACAGGAGACCTTGTTATCAATGAACTGTTATTTGACCCCATGCCAAATGGTGTGGATTATATCGAGCTATACAACAATAGCCAGAAAGCGATTGATCTGAAAAAAATATTTGTGGCCAACCGGAACGCTTCAGGAGCACCGGCTAATTTTGTACAGGTAAGCAACCAGAGTAAATTATTGCTACCGGGAAAATTTGCATTGCTTACTATTGACCCTGCTGCAACAGCATCACAATACCCTGCGGCAGATACGGATGCATTTATCACTATGAATGCATTGCCATCCTTCGCTGATGACAGTGGTACCGCTATCATCATGAGCCAGCAGGCAAACATCATTGACGAAATCAACTACTCTAAATACTGGCATTTCAGTTTGATAAAAGACCGCCAAGGAATTTCTTTGGAACGAATCAGTTATTCCGCGCCATCGAATCAATCCAACTTTCATTCAGCATCGACAACTGTGAAAGGAACACCCGGATATAAGAATTCGCAAAGTGCGACTGCTGTTGACAATGATGGCGCCTTCAAACTTTCACCTGAAGTCTTTTCGCCCGACAATGACGGCACTGACGATTTTCTCACCATCAATTACGAATTCCCTTCACCGGGATACGTTACCAATATCAAAATATTTGATGCATCAGGCAAAATGGTGAGATACCTGGAAAAGAACAGCCTGAGTGGTGTGAAAGGATATTACAGATGGGACGGGCTTGATGATAAAAACGGAAAGTTGCCACAAGGTATCTACATTATTTATTTTGAATCATTCAATGATCAAGGCAAGAAAGTGATTCATAAGAAAACGGTGGTATTGGCAAGGAGATGGTGAAAGATTTCGTATCCCGACAATAGAATTGTCCTATCAAAGATTAATGATTGCCATTGCCGGCAGGTATTTGTACCGGTGCTTTCAGGGTATCAGAAGGCGATATCAACTCATCCTCTCCCATATCTTCTTTTTCCTGGAGCACTTTGCCATTCTTATCCTTTTTCAATTTGACTTTAGGGGCTTCACTTGTTCCGGATACAGTAAAGGGAATTCCAAAAATACCAAATGGTGGAAGTCCCAGTCGCCCTTTAATATTCAACTCTCCGTCCAAACTAATCTGTCCTTCAAACCGTGGTCTGAAACCCAGTATCCTGAGTTTTGTACGTTCCAGCGTGATGATGTTATTTTTAATCGTCGTTTTGATATTGATTCCGGAAAGATCTGGATCATTGAGTTCCTTTTTGCCAGTACTATTTCCCACAGCATTCATCAATCGAAATCCTTTGAGTTTTACTTTTTTCAAATTGATAACACCACCACCGGTAAGAGATGGTAACACTGGTTGCATATCCTGATTGAGCCTGCCCGCAAGCGTGTAGTCCATTCCTACAATGCCCTGCACTCCGGAGGCAGACGTAGCCAATTCCCGAAACATCGGGATATCATGATACGCCTTTGCAATTGAGAAAGAATCAGCTTTCATCTTAGTTTCAAACCTGGCAGAATGGGGTGAGACGCCCTCATACACTGCGTCAATATTGAATACAGCATCGGCAAGTTTGAAATGCGATTGTTGAATTTTTATCTTTCCACTATCGACAATCATCTGCCCGGAAAAATCTTTGATGGGAATTCCATTGAAATCCGCTTCATTTACTTTGGCTGTAAAAACAAGAGCTACATTTTTGGGAATCAATACAACCCCTGTGCCACTCGAATCTGAACCTGCTCTTGAAATATCATTTTCAGAGTTGCCAAATGCAGTGAACTCATCCATGTACAAATGGTCTGTCGTCAACTTTAACTTCCCTCTCAAAATGGCATTGTTTTGCAACTCATAGGCAATCACATTCTCCAGGAAACCATCCACTAAAAATTTCGTACTTCCGTAGGTAGATTCAAATTGCTCCAGCCACATCTTATCACGGTCAAAACGAAAAACACCATTCTGAATAATTAGCGGTTGCGGAAATAAATCTGAGCTGAGCTTGATATGGTACAATTGCAGCGTACCTGAGTTATCCAAATTTTCAATGCGACGGGAGAGCGCATCACTTTGTTTCCCTTTCAAAGAAACATTGGCCTTAATATATCCCGACACGTCATATCCATCTACGCCAAACACTTTGTACAGCTTACCCAAATTAAATGTTCCCTTAGAAACAATATCATAGCTCAAATTATCCGGATTGCTGAGATCGGCACGTAGCATAAAAGGTTGCCCTTCAAAATCAAAACTTACCGGTGTGATCCGTATCACTGTTCCCGGTAATTTCCCATCTGTATTCTGAATCTCAGTCAGTACTTTGATATGCTCTATCGGAGATGGGAAATAACCCGTCTGCACTCTTCCATCTGCAACTGACAGTTTCGCATTTGTTATCGGAAATAAATTCTTCTCTTTATCATAAACACCGTGTATCCTTGCATCCACAGCTACCACACCTCCCATTTTCAACTCACCTGTAGGAGTAAATTTTTCTATATCCTTCAGATCGAAATTTCCTGAAATGTTCGCATCTATTTCCGGAGACTCAAGGTTTGTGACTTTTGCAAATCCATTAAAAGTATTGTTGACCGCCGCAAAATGGATATTCTGAGCATTTAAGAAAACATGACGATAATTGCCATCAGTACAGTATCCGTTAAGGTCAAAACTGATTTGATGAATCGGTTCAGGCAATGATGCAAACCGGAAATAACCGTTACGTGCAGACGAAGAAAATTGAAAGGAAGGAATACTCGTGATCACGGTATCTGCCCTCCAGCTATTTGGATTCTGGCCTCTTGCAAATTGTCCTTTAGCCTGGAGGTTCATTTGGTAATGACCTCGTATATCCACAGCTTTCAACCCAATTGCCTTTGCCCAAGCGGCTAAATCGAGATCAGCATTTACAGATGTTTCAATATACGGCTCCTGCACTCCTACCGAATAGGAATCCATTTTGAAATAACCCTTGCCCAGGGAGAAAGACAAGGTATCAATTTTCACTTTGAGACTGTCCATATTCACCGAAGGCAGTTGGGAGTTCATACTGACCGTCAGATTTTTCAAAGGCTGAGATGCATTCTTGTATGCAATAAGTCCATTATGAATTTTCAAATCTACCCACAGTGCAGGCATTTGATTGGCCTGCTTGTCGTAATTCCCTTTGAGTACTATCTTAAACACCACATCACCATCCAACTTTGTATCTTCAATCCATGTAGTCATATCTGGCGGAATCGCTGAGATGATTTTGTCAAGGGTAGCATTTCTCGACTCCACATTCAGATCCATATTATATCCACGCTGAAGGAAGTTGAAGGTGCCTCTGATCCGAACCGGAAGTTTATTGATCAGAACACGATTGTCCTGGAAAACAAGGGAAAGAGATTTTGTGTTGATGGAGGTAACCAGTTTTGCTTTTATCTTTTTCTTGTTGATATAATTCTCCCCATCATACGCAAGACTAAAAGACTCAACGGATAGCCGCGTTGCCAAATCAAAAACATCTTTAGAGAAATCACCCGTTCCTTTGTAATTAAGATTTTGGGTACTGATCATCATGGGAACAGAAAGATCACGGTAATTAATGTTACTATTTTCAATCACAATGCTCTCGAGCTGCAATGATGTCTCCGATGATGAAGTATCAGAAGTTTTTTCAGAAGGTTTGTAAATGTTATAATTAGGTCTGCCCTGTTTATCTACCAACACATTGACATTTGCCCGGGTCAAATAAATCTCATCGATCTTAACTGAGTTAGAAAGCAGGGAAAACAGGTTGATACCAAATGACAATTCTTTCCCCACAATCAGTGTATCCTTCTGAAAGGGAGCCGAACCTGTAATGCTCACATCATATAGCGTACACGTGAGCGACGGGAAGTGTTTGAAAAATGAAAACCTGGCATCAGAAAAATCGAGTTTGCTTGTAATGGACTGATTGGCAAACTGCTTTATCTTTTCCTTAATGGTGTTGGGAAATAAATAAGGAAGAATGAACAACAATAGGAGAAACGATGCTATCGATATACCCGTTATCTTCAATGTTTTTAATAAGTAACGTTTTCGCCGCATGATCTCAAAAAGTATTCACGGACAAAATTAGCACTTCTGCCCTATTGTAAATCTGCCGGATTCCGGTTCATACTTTCTCAAAAGTTATCAACCATTTGCAAGTAGCCTGGAACCACAAGAATTTCTCATCATTGAAGGCTGGCCAACTTATTCAAATAAAAAAGGCCACTTCTTTGCAGAGTGGCCTTTTCATTTACTAAAACAATACTATTGATCCCACCAGAGATGGTCTGTTCTTTCGTAAGCAGGAACGTTCTTACCGTTTCTTGTTGTTTCCGTACTTGGATAGTCAGCCCTTCTGATAAATGCAGGCAGAGAAGCCTCTGCAGGCATATTGAACCCCTGGTAGACGTAATCAAATCTTCGCATATCCACCCACGTTATAGATTGGAGGAAGCAGGCTACGTACTTTTCTTTCATGATCAATTTCAAAGTAAGATTATTGGCGCCTACTGCTACAGCAGGATTTGAAACATAAGTGGTAATATCAGCAGCAGCCACACCCAACTTTTGCATACTGGCTGTAATGCCTGCAAGGTAAGCAGTGTAGGCCCTGGTAGACTGGCCATCCCTCAGTGCTGCTTCTGCCTCAGTAAAACGAACTTCAGAATTCGTCATGAGCAACAACGGGGAGGAAGTACTGGAATACCATTTATTTACATCTACATAGCACTGCACATGATCCGTATTCCTTGTCCCCTGGTATCCTAACCCATTAGGAGTGCCACGATAGCCACCGGCAGGATAAGTAACTCCGTCATATACACCCGCATCTACCGGGTTTGTAATTTGTGGTAACCGGGGATCGAAAACACCGTATGTAACACCATTGGTTGCATCCACAAAATAAGAACTGAGCCATACATCCAACACGAGATTGGCATTGTCCCGGGCATCTTGCGCCCACGGATTTCTCACCTCAAAAGCCGTAATCTGCGCATCATCAGCATTGGAAGTATAGGCATTGTCAATTGCAGAAAGAACTGCTTTGGCATTGTAAGTCGGCAGTTTACTTACCTGGTTTAACAATCGTGCCTTCAATGCATAAGCCGTCTTGATCCATGCATCAATATCTCCTCCATGAATGTAATCACTGGAAGCAGTCATCTGATCTTGTGCGTTTGGACTTTGAAGAAGTGAGACACTACGGTCAATCAAAGCGAGGCAGGTATCATAAATTCCCTCCTGGTTATCATATATTGGAGCAAGGTTAGCTCCACCCTGGAAAGCTTCAGAATAGGGCAAATCGCCCCATGCATTGCTTGCCATTGCCAAATTGTAGGCAGTAAGGATATCGGCCACGCCCTGGTAAGCCACCTGTCCTTTTTCACCGGCAAATTTGTTCAGATCGTGGAGATCAGTTAATGTGTTATAAATGCTTCCCCATGCAGTGGACGGATCGGATTGCTGATAGGTATCCGCCGTTCCGCCTTCACTAGGAGATGCCAGGTACTGCGTATAATAAGAAGTAAGACTGGAAATATAATATTCATTATACGGAGTCAGATTGGTTACGTTTGCCAATAGCCCATCCAATGGGGGTGTGGTGGATGCGTTAGGATTCTGATTGATATCAAGATATTTCTTACAACCAGTAAATATCATTATCAACACCACCGGCAGTAAAAGATTCAAATATTTTTTCATCATAATAAATTTAGAATGTTACATTAATGCTGAACAATATATTCCTTAGCGGCGGATAGGTAAATCCTGCCTGTGAACTACTATTCAACGCTCCGGTAATGGCATCACTAGCTTCAGGATCAAATCCGTTGTAATCGGTCCAGATTAAGAGATTGTTTCCACTTACGCTGATACTTGCATTATCCATAAAAGTATTCTTCAAAAGTGAAGCGGGAAGATTATAGCTGATGCTGATGGTACGTAATCTTACCCAACTCGCATCCTGTACAAAATTTTCTGTAACACCTCTATAAATCCTTCTGTAATAACCATCTCCATAATCCTTATTATCCGGCCCAATACCCTGACCCATATAGACAGATTTTGTATTGGGAGTGCCATCTGACAAAACACCTTTAAACACGTGCATCTGATCTCTGTTTTCAGTGTATTTGGCAATGCCAAAGGCAGCCATAAAGTTGTCAAGCTGATTCCATTTCTCTAATCCCTGTTGTGTATCAAACATAAAGCTCAGAGATATATCTTTATACCGGATGGTATTTGTAATACTTCCTATCCAATCAGGCATTGAGTTACCAACGATCTTCTGATCAGATCCTGGAGCACGAACCGGGAATCCGTCTGCACCAATGATGATTGGAAAACTTTTGTCTATCTTCAGTGGATCTGGTGTTTTATTTCCATAATATCTT
The DNA here is from genome assembly GCA_964526985.1 of uncultured Ginsengibacter sp. Lineage (GTDB taxonomy): Bacteria > Bacteroidota > Bacteroidia > Chitinophagales > Chitinophagaceae > Ginsengibacter. The sequence continues at coordinate 24,643 of CAZGNJ010000038.1, forward strand.
GACCAGTGTGTACCATAGATGTCACCTACAGAATGTCCCGGCCTATACAGGAATGATGGGCCAGATCCGCCATACCCAAAAGAACTACCCCCCGGGATGTAATCTAAACCACTATAGATGGATACGATCTTATTTCTGTTCGCAGAAAAATTGATGAGTGCTTCCCAGGAAAAGTCTTTCTTGTCAATGGGTTTACCTCTCAATGACAGTTCTACTCCTTTGTTTTGTATTTCACCTGCATTTAACGTAATAGTTGTAAGCCCTGTGCCCGGAGCGGTGGATGCATCCATAATCAGATCTTTACTATTTGATTTATACCACGTGAAATTCAAACCCAAACGATTGTTCAGGAAGTTCAGGTCTGTTCCTATTTCAAAAGCTGTGGTCAACTCCGGTTTTAATGTAGGGGTACCCGCAGCATTGTTCCTTGTATAACGGATGACATCATTAATAGGGGCTCCTGTCGGAACGTAAACCAAACTGGTACTATAAGGGTTAGCGTCTTTACCAATTTGTGCCAGGGATACTCTAAACTTACTCTCATTCATCCAACTCGGTAATTTAAACATATCGGAGAATATATAACTCAAACTTACAGAAGGATAGAAAAAGGAACGGTTTTCTTTTTCAAGAGATGAAGTCCAGTCGTTTCTTCCGGTGACGGTTAAAAAGAGATAATTGTCGTAAGATGCTGTCAACTCACCGTAGGCACCGATAATTCTATAATTTTCATCATATTGCCCCACATTCTGAACCTTTGCATTACCCAGGTTGAACAAATTGTAAACTACCAATTCACTTCCTGTGGCAGCAACCATCGTCCTTGACCTGTCCAGCAGATCGTGACCAACTCTGAGCGATGTCTTAAATTTATCAGACCAGTCATGACTGAAGGTGAGCATCAGATTGCTGTTAATCTGCCTGTAAGAATTTCTGTATTGGCCTACAAAGCCTTCTCCATTATCATCAGCTCCGATGATTTCTCCGGGCACCCCTTTAGGACCGGGACTTGTAGCAGTTCGCTTGTCTGAATAATAGTCCATACCCACTCGATATGTAGCACTCATCCATTCAACAGGACTGTAGGTAAAATCAACACTACCGATCATTCTATCCACATTGGAGCGAAACTTTGAAGTATAGGCAGACCACCAGGCATTGTTATTGCCATAAGTTTTTTGTGTACCGTCTGGTTTCTTAAAATCTCTTACATCCCACCTTGGAGACCAATAGGAGAGATTTTCATTAAATCGGTTGGCATCATAAAAATTACCATCTGTATTGACATAATAAAACTGGCTACCCATACTGAACTTATCATTGAATTTCAGCTTGCCGCTGAAACGAGCGGAGAAATCCTGGTACCAGGTAAATGGAATTGTTCCGTTCTGCTTAAAATAAGACAGTGAAGAAGACATGCTGGATTTCTCATTACCACCGGAAAAACTTACAGTATTTCTAAATTGGTTTCCGTCAATGTAGGCACGTTTGTATTGATTGTAAAGTTTGTCGGGATGTGTTGGATCCAATTGTTTAGCAGCCGCGACGGTAGGTCCCCATTCAGGCCAAAAAGATTCGGAATCGTAAACCCCTTTATATCCTTGGGTAAATTTGTCCTGGACAGCAGGAAACATATCCACCTGGTCTATTCCATAAGTAGCCGCATAATTAATTCTGAACTTTCCAGCCTGGCCAGATTTTGTAGTAATCACAACTACACCATTCGCTCCGCGCAATCCGTAAAGTGCAGTAGCCGCACCACCACGCAATACATTGACACTTGCAATGTCTTCAGGATTGATATCTGCTGCCCTGTTAGGCATAGATGCAGGTAATCCGCCTCCGGTACCCTGATCTGAAGTACTATTATCAATAGGAATACCATCAATAACAAAAAGTGGTTCAGTACCCAGGTTCAATGAGTTTACACCGCGAATCAGGATGTTGGCCCCTTGTCCCGGGCCACCACCAGAACTGGTAATGGTTACACCTGCAATCTTACCCTGCAACGCATTGATCAGGTTAGGTTGGTGGGATTCAGTGATCTCCTGGGCATCCACACTCTGGGCAGAATATCCTAAAGATCTTTTCTGCCTTTTGATTCCCAATGCTGTTACAACCACTTCAGAGAGTTCTCCCGATGGTTGCATCTGCGCATTGATCACAGATTGTGAACCCACGGGAATCTCTAATGTCTGATAGTTTACAGAAGAGATCACCAGTACCGGGCTTCTACCGGTTACTGCAATTGAGAATTCTCCGTTCTCATTTGCGGTTACTGTTGTGTTGGTACCTTTTTGATGAACTGTTGCTAATGGTACCGCTACTCCCTTCTCACTGGTCACTTTGCCTGTTACATTTCTTGATTGGGACAACGTGGTGAGTGGGATCAAAAGCAACAGTGTACATACATAAAAAATTGCTTTTCCCATAATGATTAGGTTTATAAATGATTAAAGAAAGAAAACAAATGTTGCATAATAGGCAATCATAATATCCAAAAAGCTGCAATTCTGATAAAATAAAATTGAAAATAAATAAATTTATGCAAACAGATGATGAAATTTTTGCAGGTTTCCAGATTTTTCCGACCTGAAAGGTCTGCAAAGGCTAATATCAATTCAGCCTGAGCGTTCCTGGCCCAACCGGAACGCTCCGTCTGCGTAAAATGTTGGTACCGGGATCATTTCCACTTGTTGATGACAATGTGAATGAAGCTACCTTACTTCCTTACAAGGTATTTGGGTTCGTCAGTATTAATGAATTGTCAAGATACACAGCGCGATATGAGCAAAGTTATTCACCCACAAAAATGTTAGGTTTATGAGCTTTTCCTGAAGTGCCTAATCCCAACATATTCCTCCATTTGCAATTTTTGCGCTAATTGTGGATACCAATTCAACCAGTATATTATTTAAATAGGCTGCCTTATACTCAAGCCTAAACCTTGATCCAAAATTTAAGAAAATCGGCATAATCAGCATTTACCACTTCAAACCCCGGAGGCACCTCCCTGCCAAGGCTATGATAGGTGACAAGCCGGGTGCCTTGTTTCATCTTATTTAATTTTTTGTACAAAACAAGATTATAGAAATCATACAACTTTTCTGAATAAACCACGTCGAGATCAATCTTCTGAGTACCCGGCAGGTTTTCATAAAAAGAGTTGTAAAAATAAAAATGATCGAACCGGGAGATATCAAAACTTTCAATATTGCCATGAATAAATTCGACATTTCCAATCCCTGCTTTTTTCCGGAGGCTTTCAGACAGTTCAACGAGGTTTTTTCGCTGTTCAATACCGGTAAATGATAAATTGGGAAAATGTTTCGCAGCAACTAAACAAAATTTTCCTGCCCCACTACCAATGTCCAATATCCTTGCACCGGCATGCGTATTTAGAAATGCAGCGGATTTGACAGCAATATCAACAGGAGTCCAGTGCCTGTTAGCTACTACACGGATCGCTTCAGGATACAACGCATTGAATGTTTCATCCGAAGCAAATGAATTAAGCGTCGTCTCTTTATTAAGGTTCCCTTGTTGCTGATTTATTTTTTTTTTCAACATTCTTTATTCTATAATCATTCAAATCGCCAGGCCTTGATACAAAAATCTAATACAAAACCTTGACGTATTCATTTCTTACTAGTCTGATTCGGTAATAGCCGTCGGCACCAATAGGTCAGATGGCAGTTGTCAAAATACTTACATTCTTTCCGGTCTGACTTTCAGTACCGACCGGAAAGAATGAATAGCCGTCGGCACCGATAGGTCAGACGGCGATTGTCAAAATTCTTACTTTCTTTCCGGTCTGACCTTTCAGTACCGACGGGAAAGAACACCTAACCTTTAGTACCGACCGAAAAGAATGAACAGCCGTCGGCACCGATAGGTCAGACGGCGACTGTCAAAATTCTCACTTTCTTTCCGGTCTGACCTTTCAGTACCGACCGGAAAGAACACATGACCTTTGGTACCAACCGGTAAGAACGTCTATCCTTTGGTACCAATTGGCAAAAACGTAAACTCCCACTTCACAGGATTATGCCAATCCTTGCCTTTGAAACTTCCTACAGGGCATTTAAGCAAAACAGTATTCCATCCTCTCTTCAAAAATATTTTTGTTGGAGTCCGGTACTCATAGCCCTCATCTACCAATGGCACTTCCAAATCACCTTTTGACCCCGCTCGTTTCCAATGAGGAGGTGCTACAATCTCTCCATTGACCCATACTTCGCTACCTTTGTAATCCCAACTCCCTTCTGGTGGGGAGTCGGTAGCCTGGGATCGGGAAAGATTATTAAATCCTATCCAAAAATCCTGCACTCCATCTTTCTCACTCCACAAACGTGTCAATGCATAAAATGTAGAATTTTCTTTAGCATCTTTTATTGCTCCCTTGATCAATGGATACCACCAATGCCGCAGTACAACTGTACCTCCCAATTGCCTGTCATAAAATTTCCAGTCAGAATAGGTTGTATCCCATTCCGGTTCGAATTTTTTCTTTACATCTCCACCATTATCATAAGGTCCATAAAGATTCCAATGCATTTGCGTGGTAGGTTGATAGGGAAATGGAACACCACTAAAATATTCTTCTTTCTGTTGTAGCAGTCTATTTTCAAAAGCATTGAAGTCAGGAATGTTTCCATCACTTTCATTGGATATCCAGCCTTGTTGGCCTCCACCTCTCCATACCCGCTCCGCGAACGTAACAATGCCGGGATATACAGTATTCATTTTCAAAATATCTAAAGGATTCTCTGCTCTTCTATCATTCCAAACGCAGAGCGTACCTCCTAACAAATTAGAATCACCCTGTTGCTTATTGCCAATTTCCCTGTTGAAAATTGTTACCACCGCTTCCAGGGGATCCATGTGATTCAGGTACAAATGACGCGAATCGATGTACCGGATATTTTCTTCAGATAGTTTATTTCCTGCATCTTCCATCCACAATTGCCGGATAGTGTTTTTAGTAAAGTTGCCCCCGGGTTGCCAGCCGATTACTCTCTTTCCAAAACTCTCAATCCACCTGGTAACCTCAGGAATAAAATTCTGATCATGAATCTTCACTTCATCTGCACCAATGTGAATGTATGGCACATCATACTTTGTACATATTTCTTTCAGAATATTCTTTACGATCGCGATACCGCTATCACTCTGCATATCCACACCCATCGCTCTTTTGAATGCGGCGCTGTGCCCGGGCATATCTATTTCAGGCACGAAAGTGATATGCCGTTCTTTGCAATATTGAATGAGTTCTTTGATCTCCTTTTGGGAATAAAACTTTCCTTTGTCGCGCGTCATTGTTTCGGCTGCGGTCAGTTGCGGATACTGGCTGATAGCAAACCGCCATGCAATATCTTCAGTGGGATGAAAATGAAAAATATTCAATTTATATCTTGCCATCGCATCAATCTGTTGTTTCAGCAGATCCATCGGCATATAATTTCTTCCTACATCGATCATGTACCCACGCCACGAAAAGGCCGGCCAGTCGGTAACCTCACACGATAATAATTTCTTGCCGGGAGTAATGATCTGCAATAAAGTCTGGATGCCATTGAAAATTCCGTGAGAGGTTTGGGCAGTGAGTACAACTTTTTGGTTACTGACCTTCAACCTGTACCTTTCCGGAGAAGCAAGGCTAACAGTATTGTCCAGACGAAGTTCAATGGTACTGCCTCTCATGCCTGCAGGTACCACCGGTACTTCCACTCCAAGTTTCTTCAATGCATTCCTTAAAAAACCTGGCTCTGTTTTAAGATTCGCATCAGCGACAATCCCTTTGCATTGTTGCAAAACAAAAAAACCTTGCTTCCATTCCAATTGCTGCGGTAGCGGAACGATAGATGGAATCTCCAGATTTGTATTCTTCGCAGTTGCAAATATTTCTTTCAGCTTCTTAGTGTAAGCATTCGCATAATTCATCATTCCCAAATCATTGGGATGCGTGCCATCTACCATCGATTCAATATTCTGCCCGATCGCTTCTCTCTTCAACAAAAAAAGATTCACTGCTCCCTTCTTCTTTAAGGAATCAATGATCTCATCTAGTGCCTTATTTGCATCTACATATAATTTTTGTCGAACGGGATTGATAGCTCCATCTGAATAACCATCATGTTCTGTAAAGAGAATTGGTGTAAACGGTCTCTTGCTTCGGAGTAATTCGAAAGTATTGACAATCCTGTTTTGCAACTCCCTGACCGGTAAATAGTCAGGGGTCATGTTAGGCAAACAATCAATGACATAAACGGAAGCGTCAATCTCTGTCAGCAATTCAACTAATTCCTTCTCCATTCTGCCATTACCGGAAAAACCAAGATTAATAACCGGATAATTAATGCGCCTGCTGAGTATATTAGTCCATGCCATACCCGGGCGTGAAGCGCAAGCTCCCTGCGTAATGGAAGTGCCATAGATCACGACAGGCTTTGTTTGGCTATCCGGAAGTGGAATGAATGAACTATTCTCTGGCACACCGATGTGCAACCACTTTACTGAATTGTACAATGGAAGGTAAAGCGTGTAAGTTCTTTTTTCAGGAGACAAATTCGTGTAACGGTAAACGATAGTATCCCCAAAAGAAAATCTTGGGCCTGCCCACGCCCAGTTTCCCTTTTCATCCTTAGCATAAAGATCAATACCACTTACACCTGTAGAGGGCATGTGTGGCATATTCAATGCGCCACTCACCTGGTACTTCACAATTATTTCAGGTGCATCAGAAATAAATTTCAATTGGAACCCCGCACTATTTTTAGACAAATCCCAAACTGCCTTTCTTACCTCATTTTTCGCACGCGCCGGCAGCCTGTCATAAAAATCAGCGACTTCATCTGGCCATGCCTGCCCGGTAATGACTAAGGCCGGGTCTTGTGCCGGATCATAAACCTGAAAAGATTTCTCCTGGGCATAAGCGGTCTGGTAGCCACCCGCTCCAATAATGAAAATTAGCAGATGAATCACTGAAAGAAGGCAGAAGGATTTTTTTAATTTATTTACCAGGCGATGTTTCATTCGAAAATTTTCAAAATGAGGGGTTTCAGTTTTTCGGGACGCATTTCAAATCCGAAAACTATCGGATGTCGCCGGTTGGCGGGGACACCAATCAGTGCGGCTCGCCGTGGGTGGTGTCCCAATCGCCCACGAGTGACACGGTAATTCAAGATCCGAAAACAACCGGATTTGAAATGCGTCCGTTATTCGTCTAAAGTTAATAAATAAGACATAATGAAAAAGGAACTTCAAACTACCAAATTGCTGACAACAAAGCCCGAAGGGATCATCCTCCAATCCAGGCTTCGGAGATTTTTCGATTTCCTTCAATCAATCCTTAATTAAAACCGAACAATCACCATAAGATTTTGCCGACATTGAAATAATTCTTATCTATTGCAAATGAAGGCAAGAACGCAACGCAAAAGCAAAGCCCAAAAACTTCCTGAATCATTTTACGACCGCGATGATGTAGTACAAATCGCCAAAGATTTGATCGGAAAAATTGTGGTGACTTACATCAATGGAATATACACTTCAGGACGGATCGTAGAAACAGAAGCTTACGTTGGCATTACAGACAGAGCGTCGCACAGCTTCGGTGGCAGGCGCACTCCACGGAATGAACACATGTACGCAGCACCGGGCACCGCTTACATCTATATATGTTATGGTATGCACCAAATGCTGAATGTCGTTACCAACAAAGCAGGTATTCCGGATGCCATACTCATTCGCGCCATTGAACCTATGGAAGGAACTAAAGCCATGCTGGAACGCACCGGAAAGAAAGAACTGACGTCAACACTGACGCGCGGGCCGGGGAATGTGGGCAAGGCATTGGGAATCTTTAAACATTTCAGCGGTGCCTTCCTGATGGATAACCTCATCTATCTCTGTGATGATGGATTTCATCCAATGGAAGAAGAAATAGGCATTAGTAACCGAATTGGCGTGGAGAGCGCGGGAGCAGATGCGAGGCTTCCTTTTAGATTTTATCTAAAAAACAACCGATTTGTAAGTGGCAAAAGAACTTAATGCTACATGATGTAAATTTGTGGCCCAATTAACAAGAAAAAATAAAATTAAACGCTTCGTAAAATGGAAAAAGTAAAAGTGGCTATTAACGGTTTTGGAAGAATCGGAAGGCTCGTGTACAGACAAATTTATTCAATGCCAGACATAGATGTAGTGGCAGTAAATGATCTCACTAACCCGCGTCAGCTTGCGCACCTGTTGAAATATGACAGCGCACAGGGCAGGTTTGAGGCAGACGTAAAACATACCGAAAACTCTGTCATCGTAAATGGAGATGAGATGATGGTATATGCTCAGAAAGATCCATCACAGATTCCATGGGGAAAACATGACGTGGATGTAGTGATCGAAAGCACCGGATTTTTTACCGATGAAGATAAAGCAAGAGCTCACCTCAAAGCAGGCGCCAAGAGAGTATTGATCAGCGCTCCGGCAAAAGGAAATGTAAAAACAATTGTTTTCAACGTAAATCATAACATATTGGACGGGAGCGAAGAGATCATCTCTTGCGCATCATGTACTACCAATTGCCTGGCACCCATGGCTAAGGTGCTCAACGATACATTTGGAATCGTAACAGGGTTTATGACAACGATCCATGCCTACACCAATGATCAAAGCACACTGGATGCCCCACATCCGAAAGGCGACCTGCGCCGTGCACGTGCCGCTGCCGCCAACATTGTACCCAACAGTACCGGTGCCGCAAAAGCAATCGGCCTTGTATTACCTGAATTGAATGGTAAATTGGATGGAGTTGCTCAGCGTGTTCCTGTTATCACAGGTTCTATCACTGAGTTGACTTGTATTTTGAACAAGAAAACTTCTGTAGAAGAAATCAACGCCACAATGAAGGCTGCTGCCAATGAAAGCTACGGCTACACAGAAGATGAAATTGTAAGTTCTGATATCATCGGAATGCACTATGGTTCATTGTTTGACGGTACACAAACCAAAGTGATCACTGCCGGTGACGCACAATTGGTAAAAACCTCCAGTTGGTACGATAATGAAATGAGTTATGTATCACAACTGGTAAGGACAGTTTCATATTTCGGTAAGTTGATCAAGAAATAGACTTAATACTTGTGTTATTGAAAATGGCTTCCATTGGGGAGCCATTTTTGTTTGTACAATTTCATTAATGGCGAAGCATTTCCTTCCACTATTGGGGATCAATACTCATCATGTTCTCTTCCCTTCACCTTTCCCTTACTCCAGGCATCATTCAGTATTTCAAACTCTTTTATATCTGCCTCTGAAAAGCTTTTTCCTGAAAGCCCGCGCAGGTCAGGCTGTCCTGCATTGACCCATGCAGTGTACCAAAAAGAAGCCACTGCAAAAATAGACTGGCGCATACGTCGCTCCACCATCCCATTGAGCATCCTGTTGTAGTCAGTGGTATAGGCACTGGAATACTGCCTGATAAAAATGCCATTCCTGTTTTCAAATGCATATTTAGAACCCGCACTGTATTTCCTGTTTAGAAGCTGCTCTATGGCCAGTACAGAGTCAGCAGCCAACGCGCTTTCCAATACACGGTCCCATATAAATTTTTCAGGATTCCTGATATACTGCGCCTTGCCAATAAAAAAATCGAACTCTTTTTCCGCAAGCAATTCAGGTACCCGGCTTTCCCAAAAGCCATGTATTCCTTTTTGGTCACTCTTCTGTCCGTTATGATTACTGCTGGCATGCAATGGCACGTGAGCATCGGCTATATAATGTCCGAGTTCCGTAGTGTATTTAAGAATCTTGGAAAAATCTTTTTCCTTAAAGGCAAACGTCAGCCTTCTCAACATAGTTTGCACATACCATGGCACGATTCCATTTTCAACTACCTTTTCTTCACCAAATTTTGCCACTGCATCTTCATACCGCCGCGGTAGCTCTTTGTAGGGATAAACACCATATAAATCAATATCGATAAAATGCCGGGGGCCTTCGGCTGCTATGGCATAGCGTCGTTTGTCCGGGTCCACTGCATGTTCTGTTATGAAATTAATCTGTGCCTTGTACAAAACCATCATCTCCGGCGGCAACAGGAACACCGCATACTGATTGATCATGCGATGACCGAAAAAACCCCAGCAATAGCAATGCTGATAAACAACAAGCAGTAGTATGGTGGAGAATAGTTTTCTCATTATCGCGAAGGGAATCGAATTTTGATGGTTGAGATGGTTGAGATGGTTGAGATAGTTGAGAAAGTTGAGATGGTTGTGATCAATTCCAAAATAAATAATTCAATCATTACAGGCTACTGAAATCAAATATGCGTTAATTATCTTCTTCAGGGTCTTCAGTTTGGGTAACGCCACCGCTCACTGCAAACTTCATAGCATCAGCAGCACTGATACCGGGAAGCAGCCTGATCTTTTCCTTCGGAACGATATACACATTACCGGCTACAGAATACGCCATCGGCAAATACACAGCGACATATTCTCTCATCCCAAAATTGACCATATCCTCTTGTGTAATGAACCCCACTCTCCAAACATCCTGATAGTCCACATTGGCCAATACATTCTGCGTAAACTTTTTCTTATTGCCTGCAAATGCCTCAAAAAAGTCACGAACAAAGGAGTACAATAGTTTAATGCCGGGCGTGCGCTCCAGGATGTGATCCATAAAGGATAAAAACCGCTCTAAGAGAAAGAATGAACTGAAATACCCTATCAAAACAATGAAGGCAATAATGATCAGGAATCCCAATCCCGGAATATTGATTACCGGGCGAAGTATGTTGTCGACACTCGCGAAAACAACATAAATAAAATACACCGTAATGGATACCGGCCCTAATATCAGCAAGCCTTGTAAAAAATATTGAAGGAGTCTCTGGGTGGTCCGTTTTTTCATAATGATAATTTTCTGATGCAATGGTATGAATGTACGGCTTCGATACCAAAAACCATTTGATGGGAATAAATTATTCCAAGTGGGCCATCAGCGGACTTTTCATCCTCTCTGTTTACCGGAATAACCACAAGAAATAAAGAGAAATATTGATTTCTTAAAGAATCGGCAAATTATTTTTCCATGTAGAAGGCAATAGTTACTTTTGCAACCCTTGATTTTAGGAATACGGAGAGGTGCCTGAGTGGCCGAAAGGGCCGGTTTGCTAAACCGTTGTACGGGC
>CAZGNJ010000039.1:0-35634 GCA_964526985.1 uncultured Ginsengibacter sp.
CGCAATGCACGTATCAATGTGAAGCTGGTTTCAAAAGCAGGTGTAGGAACGATAGCAGCCGGTGTGGCCAAAGCAAAAGCAGATGTAATTCTCATCGCCGGATTCGATGGTGGTACAGGAGCATCTCCTGTGAGTTCGATTCGTCATGCAGGATTGCCCTGGGAATTGGGCCTCGCGGAAACGCATCAGACATTGGTAAAAAATAATTTGCGCAGCAGGGTAGTCGTACAGTCTGACGGACAAATGAAGACAGGCCGCGACATTGCGATAGCTACATTGTTAGGTGCTGAAGAGTGGGGTGTGGCCACGGCTGCTTTGATTGTGGAAGGCTGTATCATGATGCGTAAGTGCCATTTGAATACTTGCCCTGTTGGTGTTGCCACCCAGGATCCTTTGCTGAGAAGCAGGTTTACCGGAGACCCGGATCATGTAGTGAATTTTTTCAGATTCATCACAGCAGAACTTCGCGAGATCATGGCTGAATTAGGTTTCAGAACGATCACCGAAATGGTAGGCCAGTCTGATTGCCTTGAAAGAAGAGATAATATCGATCATTGGAAATACAAAGCAGTTGATCTTTCACCCATATTGTACAAAGAGCCTGCGGCTGATAGTGTAGGATTGTATAAGCAGGAAGCACAAGACCATGGACTGGCTGACGTGTTGGATTGGCAGTTGCTGAAAGAAGCGCAGCCTGCAATTGAAAGAGGAGAAAAAATTTCTAAATCGTTTGCACTGAAGAATACAGACAGGACTATCGGAACCATTCTCTCCAATGAGATCACAAAGAAGTACCGTGCGGCAGGTTTGGCTGATGATACCATACATTTTAAATTCACGGGAACGGCAGGCCAGAGTTTTGGCGCCTTCAATACCAAAGGTGTAACACTGGAATTGGAAGGTGATGCCAATGATTATTTCGGAAAGGGATTGAGTGGTGCAAGGTTGGTGGTGTATCCTTCCAAAGAAGCCGGATTTGTGCCTGAAGAAAATATCATCATTGGTAATGTGGCTTTTTATGGAGCTACATCAGGAGAAGCATTTATCCGGGGCAAAGCCGGCGAAAGATTTTGTGTGAGAAACTCGGGGGCAAATACGGTGGTAGAAGGTGTTGGGGATCATGGTTGTGAGTACATGACAGGAGGCAGGGTAGTGATACTCGGAACTACAGGCAGAAATTTTGCTGCCGGCATGAGTGGTGGTATTGCTTATGTGTATGATGTGCAGGGCGAATTCGCGGAGAAGTGCAATCATGAAATGATAGAACTGGATCCGGTGGTGAATGGTGAAGCGCAGGAACTGCATGACCTCATTGCTAAACATTATGAATACACGAAAAGTACAGTAGCGAAATTTGTGCTGGATGATTTTGAAAACCAGTTGAAGAATTTTGTGAAAGTATTTCCGAGAGATTATAAGAAGGCATTGCAGAAAGCAGCGGTGGAAGTGAAGTTGTGAGTGGTGTCCGCTGTGGTGGATGGTGTGTGCGTGTGTGAATGATGTTGAGATATGGAGGCGTTGAAGAATTTTAAAGTGATTTAGAATTCAGAATCACATGCTTTGTGGCAGAATAAACAATCAACGGGGAAGGACAAGAGCCTGAAACAAGAAACCTGAAACAAGAAACCTGAAACAAGAAACGCGAAACGAAAAACGAATAACGAACAACGAATGCTTCGGCAAGCTCAGCAACCACGAATAACGAACAACGAACAACGAACAACGAACAACGAAATGGGTAAAATAACAGGGTTTTTAGAATTTGACAGAGAACAGCCGGGAAAGCGGCCCGTGAAAGACAGGGTGCATGATTACAATGAATTTGTAAATCGCTTTAAGGAACCGGAATTGACGAAGCAGGCTGCGCGCTGCATGAATTGTGGTGTTCCTTTTTGCCATAGTGATCATGGATGTCCGCTCGGAAATAATATTCCCGCATTCAACGACGCAGTCTATCGCAAGAGTTGGAAAGAGGCGTATGAAATACTGACCTCTACCAATAATTTTCCGGAGTTTACCGGCAGGATTTGTCCTGCACCGTGTGAGAGCGCTTGCGTATTGGGGATCAATCAACCTCCGGTAACCATTGAAGAAATAGAAAAGCACATTATCGAGATTGCTTTCGAAAAAGGATTTGCATTACCCAAAAAACCGTTTGTGCGTACCGGTAAGAAAGTGGCTGTGGTAGGCTCTGGACCGGCAGGCCTTGCAGCCGCGGCACAATTGAACTACGCGGGGCACCAGGTTACAGTATTGGAAAGAGATGACGCAGCAGGTGGTTTGCTTCGTTATGGTATCCCTGATTTTAAATTAGAGAAGTGGGTAGTGGATCGTCGTGTGAAAGTAATGGAAGAAGAAGGTGTTGAATTTTTGTATCACAAGAATGTGGGTGTGAATGTGCAGGTGAATGACTTGCTTCGAGAATACAACGCTATCGTACTCGCAGGTGGAAGTACAGTACCCCGCGAGTTGCCTGTAAAAGGAAATGATTTGAAAGGGGTACATTTTGCGATGCAGTTTTTGAAACAACAAAATAAGCGCAATGCCAATTTGGATCCGCTTGCCAATGCCGCGATAGAGAGCAATATTGTTGGTGAACATATTTCTGCCGAAGGCAAGCATGTGATCGTGATCGGAGGTGGTGATACAGGCAGCGATTGTGTCGGAACATCCAACAGGCAAGGTGCTAAATCGGTAACACAATTAGAACTGATGCCCATGCCGCCAAAGGCGCGTACCGATTTCATGCCGTGGCCTACCTACCCGATGACCTTCAAAACGACATCATCGCATGAAGAAGGATGCAACAGGGAATGGGCTATTGTTACAAAAGAATTTGTAGCAGATGAAAATGGAAATGTAAAGGCATTGAAGATTGCTAAATTGGAATGGCAATTTACTCCGGATCAGAAGCCTGCAAAGTTTGTAGAAGTGGCAGGCTCTGAAGAAGAAATACCCTGCGATCTCGTTTTGCTGGCGATGGGTTTTGTGCACCCGCAGAAAGAAGGAATGATCGATGACCTCGAAGTGGAATTGGATGCCCGGGGTAATGTGAAAGCTACAGAGAAAGATTACAAAACCAATATACCGCGAGTCTTTGCTGCCGGCGATATGCGCCGTGGCCAATCACTGGTAGTGTGGGCCATCAGTGAAGGAAGAGAATGTGCAAGACAGGTGGATGAATATCTTTCAGGTAGTTCATTGCTGGAGTCAAAGAATGAAAGTTTGATAGGAAGGGTAGGGTGAGGAAGAATTTTTTTTTGAATCTACAGAGTGAAAGAATAGTTGTTGTTGTTCGTGAGACTCGAACATTTACTGAGAAATAAGGTAATAAGGTATAGGTCATGGTACATTATTATTTCTACTAAGGTTTGAAAGCCCATGGAAGATTTTTTCTGAATTCATTTCATTCCATGGGAATTGCTGATAATAATCATCTACCTTAATTTTCTTCTTCAAACCTTAGTAGCACCAATACAATAGCAAAACAGACCTTATTACCTTATTTATCTTTCAAACAATAATAAGGTACCAAGTTGATAAGGTAATAAGGTATAGGTTATGGCCCATTATTATTTCTACTAAGGTTTGAAAGCCTATTGAAGATTTCAATCCGGAATGCATTTTCTTCCTAAACAACAAAATAAACCATCGGCTCTTATTGCGGCTTCCAACCATAGTAGCAATTGTGAAGTGGTGGTACATACCTTATTACCTTATTTATCTTTCAAACAATAACAAGGTACCAAGTTGATAAGGTAATAAGGTAATAAGGTAATAAGGTATAGGTTATGGTGCATTATTATTTCTACTAAGGTTCGAAAGATCAGTGAAGATTTTTTCTGAATTCATTTTCATTCCATCGGAATTGATGATATTAATCATCAACCTTATTTTTCTTCTTCAACCTTAGTAGCTCCGGCACAATTGCGGCATAGACCTTATTACCTTATTCATCTTTCGGATAATTTTATTACAAAAAGATCAGCGGTGATTCATCTCTTCCCGCTCTTTGATTCCCCGAAGCAAAAATTTATTTTATCAATATCACCGCCTCTTTCAATTTATAAACTTTACCAACCACATCTTCCGCGCGGAGTATCCATACATAAGCACCCGCTTTCACCTCTCCGTTTTTCAAAAAACCATCCCACCCTTTTGTCATGTCAGTAGTTGTAAAAACCTTTTGCCCCCACCGGTCATAAATAGTAAAATAGTCCAGTTTCTTTATCCCGATCAATGTTGGTTTTATCACATCATTCAATCCATCGTTATTTGGTGTAAACGCGTTGGGTACATACACTGCGGAACCTTTGAAGACTGTGATGTGCACCGAGGATGTATCTGTGCAGCCTTCAATACTTTTCACAGTAAGGTGATAGGTGATATCATCACCAACGGCACCTGATGGATTCGCGATTTGGGTGTCATTCAGCCCTGTGGCCGGTGTCCATTCATAAATGGTACCACCGCTGCCGTTGAGTTGGAACGGTGTGTTGGGTATGACCAAAGTGTCACTACCGGCATCGGCAGTTATTGAATTGATAAAAACTGTTTTATCGATAGTGGATACACAACCATTGGTTGCTGTCGCTTTCAAGGTAACAGGATAATTTCCATATCTCGTGTATGCATGACTGGTAGTTTTGACAGTTGAAGAAGCACCATCTCCAAAATCCCATAGCCATGAATTTACCGTTGTGAGGTTGTCTGTTTTGTCCGGTGTGAATAATACGAGCGTGTCCACACATCCATCCGCCACGTTCAATGAAATCTCCGGCACAGGTAGGATATTGAAATTGTCTGATGATACATTCGAAATGCAACCAATATCGCTGGCGACAGTTACATCAATAGTATGATTACCGGAAGTCAACTTGGTAAAATCGGGATACTGCAAATCAGAGTAGGGAGTGCCATCCACCTTCCATGTCCATTTGTTAATGGTACCTACCTGCACACCTGCATTCAATGCCATCCGCAGAAGGGAGTTTTGACAGGTATCTGAAACCTCCAGTGATACAGTGGGTTTATCTCCAATCCTGATCGTTTTTGTAAATGGCGGACTCACACAATTGTCCAATGCTGTAATGGTGTGACTTACCTTATACTCACCCGGCTGTGCATACGTATGTAGAGGTGGATTGGCAAGTGTGCTGGTGGTGCCATCACCAAAGTCCCACATATAACTCTTGATGGTAGTGAATGATGTGGAACTGTCTTTGAATGTAACCGGCGCACCGAAGCAAACATCATCATTGGTAAGTCCTGAAGAGAAATCAGGATTCAGTGAAGTACAAAACTTCTGAACATTGGATTCTCCACCGGTGGATGCACTAAATCCCCAATAGACCATAGGGTCATCGTTGAATATGTCTTTGACAATATTTTTTTGAACTGAAAGTCGAAATACGCCATCGAAATAAGTACTCAGCGTCTGGCTTGCCGGATCCCATTTAATTCTGAACACATGCCATTGGCAATCTTCAATGTTGTCGCTGGTGGCCGATGCCTGTACCGGACCGGCAAGGTCGTTCCCATGTACAATAGCCCCGTTGGCCTGAATGCTGATATGGTCATAGGCCGGATCGAAATGATTTTCTCCCTGCACAATGTTTTGCCAGGTATCCAAAGCAATTCCTACCGATGGAGCAATACCCATAAAGCCCAATCCGCCTCCCTGTGCACCGAGGCTTGTGCTTAGTGGTTGCAGTATAAACACAATACCGTCGGCTCCTTCTTTATCCTTGCACCCGAGGAAAACATTAAAGTTGAAATCGAATGGTTTGTTCAGGTCGATTTTATCTTGTTGCCATACGCTACCTCCCTGCCGCAGTTTATCCTCTGTCAATAGATAACAATTACAACTCTCTTTCGTGGCACTTCCATTGAGGATGTATTGTGAAAAGGTAATAGAGGGGTTGAGGAACGCAGCAGTACAAAAAAGAAGAGTAAGGAACAGTTTCAAAATACAATTATTGTCAATTGGGTAGGAATCGAAGATTCCTTCAATGTCCGAACAAAAATAATTGATTGAATAAGAAAATAAATTTTTTCTGAAGGTTTTTTGAATGAGCCCCTGTAGGTATGGAGGATTTGCTTCTTCCTCTATTTGAGAAAGGAAGGTATACCTGCTTTTCTGAGTCTTTTCATTAGAGCATAAATTACACTGATGATGGCTATAAAAATCAGGGTAGCATAAATTTCCCATTCAGACAAACTGGTGAATAACCAAAGAATGGCAAAGGCTCCTGCCACAGGTACTACCTTTCCTCCGGGTATTCTGAATGTACACGTTGGTAGCGTGTCTTTATTTGATCTCAATTTCAGGGTGGCGATTATGACAGCAAAGTAAATAGTGAGAATGCATGCACTGGCGAGTTTGGCCAGTTGCTCGAATCCCCCGGAAACAGAAAAAATGAAAATCAATCCACAATAGATAAGTATGGCGAGATAAGGTGTCTTAAATTTTGGATGAATTTCAGCCAGGAATTTTGGGAACATACCATCCTTTGCACCAGCTAACAACAATCGCGGTGAGGATAGCGTGTCGCCAAATACACTTCCAAAGCAGGAAATAGCTGTTGCTATGAGGATCATTTCTGCACCTGCATGACCGATAATCTTTTCTGCCAAGGCTGCAAGTGGTGCGTCTTTTACAGTTGCCATCTGGGAACCTAATATCCCCTGAGTGACTACCTGGAGTAATAGGAAAATTATTACAATTGCAATGCCGCCCATCAGGATGCCCAAAGGAATATTTCGTTTGGGATTTTTTATTTCACCACTCACGTTCAATGCCGTTTCAAAACCGGCGAATGCAAAAAATAGTACGAGCACCGTACTTCCAAATGTTTGGAAGGATGGAAGGTGTTCCCAATGGAGGTTTGCAGGTTCTATATCACTAAATCCAAAGATGATAAGGGCCAATATTGGCAACAATTTAATGATGGTTATCAGTTTCACCACAACCATGCCGAGCGCGGCGCCCCATATGTTTACAAGAGCCATTATCCCGATCAGGATGAATAGTAATAATGAACGGATCCAGAATTTTCCAAGTACGGGAAAGATCACAGAAAGTGAGTCTGCAACAATGTTTAATACAGCAGCGTCACCCAAAACTCCCCATCCGAAAAAGAAAATCCAGTTAATTACAAATCCTGCATAATCACCCAGTGCAGTTCTTACATAAATATAACTTCCGCCTGTGTCAGTGATGCGTGTGCCTACTTCTGCATAACAAAGCATGATAAATGAAAGCATCAGGCCACAAAACAAATATGCAAATATGCTGAAGCCTCCCAATTGAATTCCGATGAGTGCAGGCAAAGCAAAAATACCGGCACCTATGGTGAAATTAATGATCGTGAGTGCCAACGCAGGGGCACCAATGATCCTCTTCAAGTGAACGCCATTTCTTGACTCATTCATGTTTGTTGGGTTCATGGTTCGTCATTTTTATCAATCCTGGTTTTTGCGTTGATTGAACTATTAAAAAATAATTTCAAAGTCTTCAGATGGGAGTTACCAGCCTCCTGCGTTTTTGAATAACTCTTTTCAATACATAGATTACCGATGTAATTGAAACGAACACCAGGATCGCATTCAATTCTTCGTTTGTGGAGTGAGAAAGAAACCACACCAGCACCAGGAAGGTAATACCGGGTATGAAGATTCCACCAGGTAGTTTGAATGCAGCAGGATATTCTTTATCGTCTGACAACTTGAACTTAATAACTGCGAGCACAACGCCAACAAACAGGAGCAACAACGCGGTGGAGCTAAGAATGATCAATTGTCTGAATCCGCCTGAAATGGCAAAGAGAAAAGCAAGTGAAACAAATGCTATAAGCGATTTATCCGGAGTAGCATATTTACGATGGACAGACGACAGGATTTTTGGCAATTGCCCATCCCTTGCACCTGCAAAAAATACCCGGGAGTAAACCAAAATTCCGGTATAGAGGCAGCCAAATATTGATACCAGGCCGGCAAAGAACAACAGTTTCGTTCCCCATGAACCCGCAATATTTCCTGCAACTGCAGACAGTGGAGATTTTTGACCGGCAAGCGAAGTGCCGAGTATGTTTTGTGATGCAAGGTGTATCAGCGAGTAAAATATGATGACACATATTACACCCATAATCAATCCAACGGGAGCGGTACGTTTTGGATTTTTCATTTCACCGGTTACATTCAATGCGGTTTCTCCTCCCAGGAATGCGGCAAATAAGATCAGGGAAGCTGCAACCAATTTATCTATAGTAGGGAATCCCTGCCACTCGATGTTAGATGTATGGAC
Source organism: uncultured Ginsengibacter sp. (assembly GCA_964526985.1). Classification (GTDB taxonomy): domain Bacteria; phylum Bacteroidota; class Bacteroidia; order Chitinophagales; family Chitinophagaceae; genus Ginsengibacter. The sequence continues at coordinate 8,306 of CAZGNJ010000039.1, forward strand.
TTTCCAAAGGCCTGCTATTACAAGAAAAATGAGGGGTAAAATTTTTAGAATTGTGAGTGCTTTGGTGACTTTCATACTCTGCTTAACTCCACGAATGTGGCTGTACCCAAAGAAGAAAAACAACAAAGCGAAGAGTAAGATGCGGTATAAAGACTTATTGAATACCGGGTAGAAAACGGATAGCATGTCTGCAATTCCGTTCACAAGGGCAGCGCCCATCAGGATGCCGGACAAGGAAAAAAGGATGTTTGCCAGGAACCCCAAATAAGGGCCAAACGCCCTTTCAATGTAAGTGTACATGCCGCCGGATGATGTAAATCTGCTTGCTGCTTCTGCCATACAGAGCATCACCAACAGGTAAAGTATTCCACAAAAAAAATAGGCAAGTATACTGGCGCTGCCCAGTATGCCGGCTATTATTGCAGGTAATAAAAAGATACCACTACCGATGATGGCATTCACAACATTCACAGTCACGTCAAAGACTCCCAACTCTCTTTTTAATCCTTCACTTTGTTGGGATGCTTTTGCAATGGAATTTTTTTTTTTGTCAATGTTATTTACGAATTGGTTTTGTGGGATCATTTACTATGGTATTAGTTGGCAGAGATTTCGTTTTCGATAGAGTCCAATACACTATGGTTGAGGGAATCTTTAACGGAAATGAATGCGACACCCAAATCATTCTTAGCACGTGAACTGTCATATACTATAACCGGTTCATTCTTTGGCTCAAGTTTATTGAGCATGAGAGACATGTCTGAGATGGAATAGGTTTCACTGGCAATCAGGTAATTCCTGCCGTGGATGGTCTGAGTGTGTGCAGCACGGTAAATGGCCTCAGCCACATCTCTTACATCTACCATAGCAAAGCTTAGGTCCATGTTGAACAAAATTTGAATGAAAGGGTTGGGAGCTATTTTATTTTTTACCAGGTATTGGAAGCCAACTGATGTGGAATCATTTCTCGATGATAGACTGTTTCCAATGACCAATACAGGTGAAACTGAAACAATTTCACATCGTAAGTCTTTGTGATTGTTTACAAACATTTCCACTTCGGCATTGGCCATGAACTTTGCAATGGCATAAGGATTGTCCTCACCATTCATGAATGGTATATCCATTTCGGTAAATACATGGCCGGGTGGATAAAAGGAAGGTGTTAGCGGGAATGAAGTATTGAACGCTGCTACAGAGGAGAGAAAGATCACTTTACTGATGGTCTTATTTCTTTCGGATATATTCAACAGATTTCGTGTACCCAATATGGTTGGTTCCATAATTTCTGTTTGAGGGTCAGCGGCATCCAAAATAAATGGTGTGCCTGCATGTACAATAATATCACAGTCCCTGGCAAAATTTTCAAGCTCGGCTATGTTCCTGGCATTCATGGACTCAACCTTCAGATTAGCCGCATTATCCAGTTGAAACAAGTGCTCATACTTCCACTTGTGATTGATATTGATGGAAGAAACCTTAACCTTGTAATTTTCTTCCAGGAATATTTTAGTAATGTAGCTGCCGATAAAACCGGCGCCGCCGATGATGCCAACTGTTTTCATGGTTGGGTAATTTTGGAGAGTGAAACCATGGAAGCAATAATTTTTCAATGTGAAAAATCACTTACCTATTACCTGGCGGTAATCTTTGCTGAATCTGGAATTCTCAATTTGACTTGGTAATATCCTTTTCAAACAGGGCAGGTTTGTGAATTTTTGATGATTACCCACCTGCCCATTGCAATTCTAAATTCTTCGTATATGCATCGGAGTTATTCCCTCTGTATCTTTGAGAAATCACCATAGTTACCCTGGCTGGTAATTTTTCCATCTTTGTTGAATTCCTGGAACATCACCATATAGACCTTAACCTCCGGTCCTCCGTCTTTTGGCTTTGCAATCCATGTCCACCATGACTGCACCACCTTTGTATCATCCTTGACGTAGTGCAGGTAATCCGGGTAACCCATTGGGGTCATAGTGACATCATATTTTTCAAAAGTGGCCCACCATGTTTTGAAAGCGTCTGCCATCGGTACGAATTTGTCCAGGCCTGATGCCCAGTACTTCGCAGTATCAGCATAGTAGCTTTTCAATGTGGCTACATCATGTGCCAGGTAGGCTTTGACACCATTTTCTACAATCGTAATGTATGGATGCTTAATGTAGATGGTTCCGTTCTTTTCTTCCTTTTGAGAGAATGCGGATACCCCTATCAGGAGTATTCCGATGGATAAAAAAATCTTTCTCATGTTGATTGAAATTTAATTGTTGAAAAGGAATTTGTGATTTAATATCGTTTAGGTAAGAATCAAAGGATGGTTTTAGTCACGAGGCGCTAAGGCACGAAGAAGAAAAAGGAATGGATAGCTCTTAGTGCCTTCGTGTCTTCGTGGCAAATACTTCCAAGCTAAATGATTTTGATTTTTGATTCTTAAAATAGTCTTCAATGTAGTTTACGCCTGTACTCTTCTACCCCAATTATTTTTCCATCTTTCATCTTGATGTCATTGACTACGTCAGATGAATCTTTCTTGCCATCCTTTGCTTCATTATATTGGGTGTACCAAATCGTTACATACTCATCTTTTTTATCTTTCGAAATGACACTTTCCCAATCCTCCATTTTTATGGAAACACTTTTTGTATTGGCTGCACCCCGCGTGAAGAAGGCATTGATAGAATCATTTGCAATACTCTTATCGAAAGCATCAAAACGGAACCTAACACTGTCGGCAAAGTATTTGGCTGACGCAGCATAGTCACCTGTTTCCCATGCTTTGAGCGCTTTCAGGGCATTCATGGTATTTTGCTGGCTACCCATATCCCAATTGTCGGGCTTGTCTATTTTGTAGGGGTAATCCATGGGAGCAGCCACTGTTACGGTATTCGAAGAGTCCTTTGGTGTTTCTGTCTGCTTCCCTCCGTTCTGGTTGTTACAGGAAGTAAATACGATTCCTCCGGACAGGAGGATGAATAGTGATCTTGTTATTCGTTTCATGTTTCAATTTTTAGATCAAGTGAATGGATTTGATTGCAGACATAAAGTAATATTATCTAAAAACAGAAATATCTGGATTCAGGACGAAAGCGGAGTTTTATTGTGTGAATGTGGAATCTATTTATCGGGGGCAGATGTAAGCGATAGTAGTTATTAAGAAATTTTGTAGCATAGACCTGGCAACATTTGATTTAGTAATAAAAAAGTTACTAAGGCTTGGCTCGTCAGGCTCTCTTTAATCCGGCGCCCCGTGCATGAGAATTTCTGCAAGCTTTAGTATTGTGAATTAATAGCAGCTATGAATAAATGGATATCCTGCGTGGAATTATGTACCATTTCATTGACCTTTCTCTAAAGGATTTATTGAAATATCGTTTTCAAGAATACTTTCATATCCTCCCATGATTGGCTGTCTGCTTCTGCATTGTATCCGACCGGGATATCAAACTTCCTGGCGTTTTCATCCGCTTCAGGGCAGGTAAATCCGTGTTTGGCATTTGGATAAACTTTGAAGATATAATCGATTCCTGCATTATTCATTCCTTCTTTGAATGGAACGACATTATCCTTTTCAAATTCATCATCGGCTCCCATGCAAATCAGGAATTTTGTTTTCACGGAGTCTTTGACCGGCTTTGCACCGCCCAGGCTTAGGTGGAATCCTACAATCCCTATCACGTTGGCACCGAGTACTCCTGCATTGGTTGCCACATATCCTCCGAAGCAATACCCGATCACCGCGATTTTATTTTCGTCCACTTGAGGATACGTTACGAATTCTTGAATAACCGTATCGATGATCTGTTTACAAAGTGTCGGATCTGTTGAGTAGGGTTTGATCAATTGCATCGCCTCCTGTGGATTGTGCCCGATCGCTCCGTTGCCAAATACATCTACCGCCATGGCTGTGTATCCAAGGCCTGCCAGCATCGCTGCTCTTTTTCGTGCATAATCATTCAGGCCCCACCACTCAGGTATTACGATGATACCCGGGCGTTTGTCTTTGTTATCGCCTTCCCATGTAACGTATGCATCGTGAGTCGTTCCATTAAAATTGAAAGATGTTTTTTCTTCCTTAATGCCTTTTGTTGACAGTTCTTTTTCCATAGTTGTAAATATTTGTTGGTCAATGTTGGTATTCTTCTGTTGTTGCTGTCCGTTATTGCATGAAAATATAAAGCCGGACAACAATAATAGTGATGTTTCTAAGAATTTGATTTTTATACGATCAGGAAATGTCATATAAAGTAAAAATAACTTGTGTACAAATAGGCTTGCAACATTGAAATCCTCTTGTTTATTTTGCTGCTCATGTCTTTATTCATCGCTTCTCTTAACTCTGGTAGCAACGGCAACAGCTACTATATCGGCAACAAAAATGAAGCCATCCTCATCGATGCCGGTATATCTTGCCGGACTATCGAACGGAGGTTGAAGGAATTGGAAATTCCCATGAGCAGGATCCGTGCTGTTTTTATTTCGCACGAACACATTGATCACATCAAAGGAGTCGAAACGCTCTCGAAGAAATGGGAACTGCCGGTTTACATTTCAGAAAAAACCCTGGCCAACAGTGGCTTGACTTTGCATCAACCATCTATCCGGAAATTCCTGCATGGAGATGTAATCACTATCGGTGGCATAACAGTCCATGCATTTTCCAAGATTCATGATGCTGCAGATCCATACAGCTTTTTTGTCACTGACGGTAATATTAATATTGGAGTCTTCACTGATATCGGGCAATGTTGTGAGAATGTAACAGGATGGTTTTCTAAATGCCATGCAGCATTCCTCGAAGCTAACTATGACGAAACCATGCTGGATGAAGGGCCGTATCCCTACCACCTGAAGAAGCGGATAGCGGGAGGACGTGGGCATTTGAGCAACACCATTGCACACCAGCTTTTTACCAATCACCGGCCCTACTGGATGAGTCATCTCATACTCGCTCATCTTTCCAACAACAATAATGATCCGGACATTGTGCGTGAACTTTTTAATAGCGATTGCAAAGATGTTCATGTTTTGGTCGCTTCGAGAAAAGAAGCAACTCCGTTGATTGAGGTTACCGGTAATGCATCTCCTGTTGAGGAACGGCTGACCTGGAGACAAACGATTCTGCAATTTAATAAGTAGCCTTGATGCTAAGCTGCAACAGCATCACGAACCTCCTGCCTGTATGATTTTCTGTATGCCGGGATAAATGAAAGTATCACTATCATGCCGGCAATTCCCTGTATCAACACGGTCATAGGTGCGCCCAACGCATGAGCAAGCGAACCCATAATGAGATTGCCTATCGGCTGCATGCCACCGAATGCCATTACATAATAGCTGATCACGCGGCCGCGCATTCGTTCCTCTACATGCGTTTGCAGGTAAGTGTTAGTAGCAGAAATAATCATCAGCAAACCTGTCTCTGCCAGCATGATGAAAACCAGTGCCACATAAAAATTTTTTGACAGTGAAAAAATAATCAGGTTGCCTGTCAATAGTAGTCCGGCGATAATGATGATCTTCAGCAGGTAACGGGTAGTCCTGAGGGTAGCGAGATAAATAGCACCAATCAAAGCACCAAGGCCGGCAATACTATTCAGCCAACTGAACTCCTGCACGCCACCGCCAAATACATCCTGTGCAAAAACGGGAAACAGTGTGATGTATGGACTTACGATTATGCTCATCAATCCGATCAGCCAGATAGCATGTCTTAATGATGGAGTTCTTTTCAAATATCGATAACCCTGGAGCAGGTTCATCCATATTGGCGCTGCATTTGGTTTTCGGGGTGGTATCCGGAGTTTCATTACCAGCAGGCAACCTATTACGGCGAAGAAACTCAGGAAGTTTACCAGGAAACAAACACCTGCATCGAAGGCACTCAGCAATATTCCGGCGATGGCAGGACCGGCCAGCCTTGCGAGTGTTACCATTGATGAATTGATGGCAATAGCATTTTGCAGATCATAATTTTTGTGCACGAGTACGATCAGCAATGATTGTCGTGATGGCGTGTCGAATGCATTGATGATCCCAAGCATTACACTTAGTGCAATGATGATCGTTACATTATAATGATTGGTCATTACTACCAGTGCCAGCAACCCGGCCTGGACCATGGATGCTATCTGAGTGGCGAGGAGAATATGGTAACGACTGTGCCGATCTACGAAAGAACCGGCATAAGGAGAAACCAATAACATGGGAATTTGCCCGGCAAATGCAACAAGCCCCAGCATGAATGCGGAATGCGTGAGTTCATACACTAACCAGCCCACTGCAATTCGCTGCATCCAGGTTCCTAACAGAGAGATAGACTGCCCTGTGACATACAATCTGAAATTGTAATAATGTAATGCTCTTAATGAATCGGGTAATTTCATGAAACCTGGTGCCTCAAAGTTATTCCTTAATATCTTTTAATAAAGGAAGGCCGTAGTGAAGTGCTCCGTCAATGATCGTGGCAGCAGAGGTGTAAGGGTGTTCTTTTGCTTTGTGAGGGGATGAAATATGTATCACCTTCCAGCCTTTCGACTTTAGTAAATCGCTTACCAGGCCGCGATGGCACCGCCACCAAACAGCTTCCGAGCACATATAGGCCGTCCTTTTTTGCAGGGCAATATTTGTCAACTTCTCAATTCCTGTGTTGAATGCGGGTGTTTCCATGTAGTCTGCATATCCACGAAATGCCGGATGGTGCCACGCCATATTTTTCGAATCTGGTGAAACTTTTCTACGCCCACCTAATTCCGGAATGTGTAAGTACTCAATTCCATTTTGGGGAATAGTTGAAAGCAATGATTCTTTGTTGAATTGTGGAAACTTCCTTGAACCCGGATAGCTTCTGATGTCGGCAAGTACTTCCATTTTGAAAAATTGAAGCATTGCGATGAATTCTTCAAAACTGTGTGTGGAATGCCCGATGGTCCAGATGGTTTTTTCCTGTTGCATGTATTATATCCTATCAGAGAGTGTACCATATTTTAATACCACATTACCGATTTTTTATATCTGCATTTTTTATATCATTTGTACTATGCTTTTTCCGGAAACCTTGACGGATTATTCCGGAATGAAAGAGTACTATTTCAAAAGAAGTGATTGGTTTTTCGGACCCTTAGCTTTTGCAAGTCTCATCAATCTGTTTGATACCTTATTGAAAGGTAAAAAGCATTTTGTCAGCCTGGGTTTGGAATACCCTATTCATAACAGCATTGGACTGATTTTGTTTCTATTGGCGATCAAAATAAAGAAAGAGTGGTACCATGCAGCATTAGGTATCTCGTTGATCCTTTACACACTCATCTGGATTGTCAAAAAGAGTTTCTTTGAATGATGCGAATCCTAATACCTTTCATCACCGGGATACTTCCTATTAAGATTACGAGCATATTTTAAGGTATTCACAAGGGAATATTTTTTTACCTTGAGAGAAAAATTATTATGCAGAAAAATGTTGTTGTGTCCGGTGCCGATGGGGTGCTTGGTAGCGCTGTGGTTAAGAGCTTTAATGAAAAGGGTTATTCCGTTGCAGGAATTTATCATCGCGCGAAAGAGGAAAAGGATCCGGGCGTTTCGTTAGAAATCGTGGCCGACCTCATGGATGAGCATGCTGCAGAAAAAGCTTCACAGCAGGTATTGAATGAGATGAAAAAAGTGGAGGTATTAGTATGTACCGCCGGTGGTTTTTCAATGAATAACATTGCTAATGCTTCGGCTTCCGATATTCAAAAACAGTTGAATCTCAACTTCTACACTTCTTTCAATCTTGTAAGACCCATTTACAGGCACATGAAGGAACACGGGTACGGTAGGATTTTTCTTACCGGAAGCCGGCAGGGTCTTTCACCACAAATCGGTGGGCAGGCGCTGGCATATACGCTTTCTAAATCCCTGCTATTCACACTTGCTGATGTATTGAATGCAGATAAGGGAAGCAATGTAGTGGTGTCTGTAGTGGTCCCTTCCATTATCGATACACCGGCCAACAGAAAATCAATGCCTGACGCGGATTTTACAAAATGGGTTTCTCCGGAGGCAATTGCAGGTGTGATAACTTATTACTCCTCTGATGAAGCATCAGTGATTCGAGAGCCTGTTATAAAAGTGTTTAATCATGCCTGAATATGACTAAAATCAGACGCTTCGTTTTGGCTGTTTTTTATAAAAAGGATAAATTTGTCCTTTATTTTCAGCATGCAGTCACACCGAGTTAAGATTTTTGTTTTGGTAGGGTTGACAATAGCCTTCCTTGCTTATAGCTTTTTGTTATATACAGCAGATACCAAAGAAGTGGTACATGCCAGTCCATTAGCCAGGGAGGGCAAGATGATCTGGCAAGAAAAAAACTGCCAGGCATGTCATCAATTCTACGGTTTGGGTGGACACCTGGGGCCTGATCTGACAAATATTTCTGCTAAATTTCCTGAGGCTACCATTCGTGCATTTTTGACGAGCGGCACCAACATAATGCCTGACTTTCATCTCACTGATCATGAGAAAGATGCGCTGGTGGCTTTTCTGAAATATACTAACACAACAGGCACTGCAGATCCCAAATCCTTTATTCAACATCCTGATGGCACAATATCCCAAAAATAAAGTCAATTACCCGGTAGCTTTTATCATTGCTGCATTGATATTGTTGAGTGGCGCCTTGACCTTTGGTCTGTTGGCAGCTATGCAATACATCGTGCCGGGCTTTGGCAGAAATACTTTTTCCTTTGAAAAGCTAAGGCCACTTCACGTTTCATCCGCGGTATTTTGGATCATACTGGCTGCAATGGGAAGTGTCCTTTCTTTTTTACAACAACACAATGGGAAGCCGTTGAAGAATACGAATTTGATAAAGTGGCAGTTTTACATTTTTGTTATTTCGTTTTCTGCAATCCTGGTTTCTTATTGCTATGGTATATTCGGTGGTAGGGAATATTGGGAATTTCATCCATTGTTTTCCTTACCCATCACCATTGGGTGGATTTTATTTATTATCAATTTCCTTTCGAACCTGAAAGGGATCAAAGGGCAACCGGTGTATATCTGGATGTGGTTTACGGGAGTTTTGTTTTTCCTGTTTACTTATTTGGAATCGAACCTGTGGCTGTTGCCGGCCATTCGTGATGGATTGATTAAGGACATGACGGTGCAGTGGAAATCTTATGGCTCGATGGTGGGATCATGGAATCTGCTCATTTACGGTAGTTCCATTTACCTGATGGATCACATAGCGGGCAACAAAAAATATAGTTATTCCAATCTGGCATTTGCATTATACTTCCTTGGATTATTTAACCTGATGTTTAATTGGGGACATCATGTTTATACATTGCCAACAGCACCTTATGTAAAGCACATTGGTTACCTGGTAAGCATGACTGAACTATTGCTCTTCGGCAGGATCATTTATTTGTGGCGATCTTCTGTTACAACTGCTCAAAAGTTTTTCTTCCTGAGGCCATACCGTTTCCTGGTAGCGGCAGATGTATGGGTGTTTCTTACATTGGGATTGGCGATACTGATGTCGATACCTGCTTTGAATATTTACATGCATGGTACTCATGTCATCGTTGCCCATACAATGGGTGCTACTATTGGGATCAACAGTATGTTGCTCATGGCCTTTGCCTATTCAATCGCGGGTAATACCTGCATGGCATTGGACAGGCATCGTAAACTGATCGATAGTGGATTTTGGACAATGAATATTTCCTTGTTCTTTTTCTGGTTGGCATTGTTGATTGCCGGATTTATGAAGTCTTACTGGCAATTCAATGAACCATTGGTTCCATTCAGTACGATGATGGAAAGCCTGAAGCCCTGGTTTTACTTATTCTTTATTTCAGGCTGTGGGCTTGTTACCGGATTTGGTTTGGTGATCTATCCTGTTCTGAAAAATCAATGGGCCTGTTATTATAAGAAGAAGGAATCTGTTGCCACAAAAGTCCCAACACTGGAACCTGCCTTTTTATAATTGACAATGGTGAATGGATGAATTGAGGAATTATAAATCGTAAGTGGAAATTAATAGGAAAGAAGTTGAATGAAGGCAATCGCGCATTATACCTTTCTATGTCAATTCTAAATCGTTTCTCTCGTGAAAGATTGGCTGTAACCTTAGGCTGCGATTAGGCAGAGCATACTCCACCGCCACGGATCAGGATGACTGCTACACCTCAATCCTCAACTCTCAACTCACTTCCTTCCCATTCCCGGCATCATTCTGCCCATCGGCATTTTATTCATCATCTTCATCATGCCTTTCATCTGTTCAAATTGTTTGAGGAATTGATTCAGTTCCTGGATATCTTTTCCGCTTCCGGCAGCAATACGCTGTTTGCGGCTTCCGTTCAGCAGGTCAGGGTTTCTTCTTTCTTCCGGTGTCATAGAGTTGATCAAAGCCTCAATACCTTTGAATGAATCATCGTTGATATCAACATCGCGAATCTGTTTTCCTACTCCCGGAATCATTCCCATCAGGTCTTTCAGGTTACCCATCTTTTTGATTTGCTGCAGTTGAGATTTGAAGTCTTCAAAATCAAATTGATTCTTGCGGATTTTTTTCTCCAGTTTGGCTGCTTCTTTTTCATCAAATTGTTCCTGTGCTTTTTCTACCAGGCTTACAATATCTCCCATACCGAGGATTCGCTGTGCCATACGTTCCGGATGAAACACATCGAGCGTGTCCATCTTTTCACCACTACTAATGAATTTGATAGGCTTGTGTACAGTGTATTTGATGGAAATAGCAGCACCGCCGCGTGTATCACCATCCAATTTTGTGAGTACCACGCCAGTGTAGTCAAGCTTTTCATTGAATGCGGCTGCAGTGTTCACTGCATCCTGGCCCGTCATGCTATCCACGACGAACAGGATTTCATTCGGTTTTACTGCGCCCTTGATATTTGCGACCTCAGTCATCATCACTTCATCTATGGCAAGGCGGCCTGCGGTATCAATGATGACCACGTTCTTGTTTTTTGACCTGGATTCTTTGATCGCATTTTGCGCTATCTCAACCGGATTTTTATTTTCCGGTTCGCTATAAACTTCTACTCCTATCTGCTCACCCAATACTTTCAACTGGTCTATCGCCGCAGGCCGATATACGTCGCCCGCAACAAGCAATGGCGATTTAGCTTTTTTAGTTTTGAGATAGCTGGCCAGCTTAGCACTGAAAGTTGTCTTACCACTACCCTGGAGGCCTGCTACCAAGATAATTGCGGGATTGCCGGTAATGTCGAAAGTAGAAGCATCGCCACCCATCAGTTCTGCTAATTCATCTTTGACGATCTTGACCATTTGCTGGCCAGGGCTTACGGCATTCAACACCTTTTCACCTAAGGCCTTGTCTTTTACCGTATCAGTAAATTCTTTGGCAATCTTATAGTTGACATCCGCATCCACCAGTGCACGGCGGATTTCTTTTACTGTGGTAGCAATATTCAGTTCCGTGATCCTTCCCTGGCCTTTCAGGTTTTTAAAGGCGCTATCTAATTTATCACTTAACGATTCAAACATATCAGGTCAAAAATTTTGAGCGGCAAATTTACGGATTGAATTTGCAAAAATTGTTTAATAAGTATTCTGGTAAAAGGTTTTCTTCAAATCATCCGGTTCCGTCTCTGCAAAAGCTAATAGTACCACAGGGCGTACATTATGTGACTCGTTACCTGAATAAATTGGAAGTGGGTCAAATGTTTCATTTCAAACTACGGTCTGATCAATCCAAGTAGTTACACTCTGAGCCTAATGAAGTTTGTTGTAGCAAATAATTATGGTATTTGCTTGGCTATAGCAATAAGCAAGTGTTGCATTAGGCAGAAAGTCGGACTTGCATTCGTGGCCACTTTCAGGAACTGACCTTTTTATTACACTGAGAACCGCTGAGAACCACAGAGATGCACAGAGAATTTTCTCAGTGGATGTCACTGTCTTCTATGTCCTTCATCTCAGTGTGATTTTTGACCTTACACCGCGCAGCATAGGGGGCTTATTGAAAAAAATAGAGTATTCGTGACTATTGGTCTTTTAGAACTAAACGACACTGTTATTCTCCTATGTCAATCCCACCTCAGAATGCAACGCAGGTATTTCTACATCCAGAAATCCTTTGCTGATCAGCCTGTTTTGGAAATCCTGTTGTACATCATAATCTCCGTGCACCAGGAAAAGTTTCTTTACCTGCTTTGGATCCTGGCAGGACAGCCACTGAGACAGGTCTTCATAATCACCGTGTGCGCTCATGCTTCTGATTTCTCCGATAGCGGCATTTACCTGGTGTACCATACCGAAAATACCTACCTCTTTAGGATGCTGTTTGAGTCGTGCACCGAGAGAATGCGGTTCGCAGTATCCTGTCATCACTATCGCATTTCTGCTGTTTTCGATGTTATTACTGATGTGGTGTTTTACACGCCCCGCTTCAGCCATGCCGCTTGCAGAAATAATTACCATCGGATCTGTTCTGAAGTTCAGCGATTTGCTTTCTTCAACACTCTTTACAAACTTCAATCCTTTGAACTGAAATGGATCTTTATCAGACTGCATGATCTTCTGTATCCTCGCATTGAAATATTGCGGGTAATCTTCCATCACTTGTGTGGCTTCGAAACTCAATGGGCTGTCCACAAAATATGGAAGCGATGGCAGCCTGTTTTCATTCTCCAATTGATTTAATGCAAATAAAATTTCCTGTGTGCGGCCTACGCTGAATGCAGGAAGAATGAGTTTGCCTTTCTTCTCAAGGCAGGTTTCCTGTATCCACTGCAATAATGCATCAGTTGTGCCTGTCACGCGATCGTGCAGTTTGTTGCCATAAGTGCTCTCCATAATTATATAGTCAGCCTGCGGGAAGTCTGCCGGTGAACGTAGGATAACATCACGGTATCGGCCTACATCACCCGAAAAAGTGAGGTGTGTTGTTTTTCCGTTTTCCAGTATCTGAAGATGAACCGTAGCGCTGCCTATTATATGACCGGCATCTAAGTACATCAGTTTTACACTTTCGTCTATATCGTGCCACACACCATAATCCAATGTCTTGAAATGCTCTTGGGCCTTCTTAGCATCCTCCATGGTATATAGAGGTAACAGGTATTCCTTCCCTTGTGCAGCCCGTGTTTTATTTACAAACTTCAGGTCGCTCTCCTGTATGCCGGCACTGTCTTCCATCAGGATAGCAGCAAGGTCTTTGGTGGCCGGTGTACAAAAAATATTTCCTTTGTACCCTTCCTTTACCAGTTTAGGCAGTAAGCCGCTATGATCGATATGGGCATGCGATAATATCATGTGATCAATGGATGCCGGATCGAATCCAAAATTTCGGTTGAGGACATCGGTTTCTTTTCCAAGCCCCTGGAACATTCCGCAATCCAGCAGGTATTTTTTTCCGTTAGCAAGAGTTAATAAATGCTTTGAGCCGGTAACTGTTCTGGCTGCTCCGTGAAATGCAATCTTCATAAATAAATATATAGCTGTGTAGGTGTGAAAGTAAAAAAATAATTCTTTAGTAGGTGATAGATTTCGATCGTTGGGCCAATTGCCGGGTAAGAAACTACAATCTCGTGGATTAATTTCTTTGGCTTTTTTTTCACAATAGAAATGGGAGTGCCAGCGAAGTGGTTTTGAAAACTAATCGTCAAATGACCTTATATGACTAAAATTATGAAGAAGGGATTTTTTACACTTGTGGCATTTTTGATATTCACAGGTGGATACGCACAAAAGGTGACAGGCACGCTTCAGGATGCTATCGACGAGTCGCCGTTGATTAAAGCAACCGTTGCCATCTTGAAATCAGACAGTACCTCCATAATTGGAGAAACGGTAAGCAATACCAAAGGATCGTTTACACTAAATAATGTGAAACCGGGCAGGTATATCCTGCGAATTACGTCGATTGGATATGGGACCACTCTTCTGGGATTCAACATGCCCGGAGGAGATTTTGATTTTGGCACTGTCAAGGTAAATAAAGCTGCTGAAACACTTTCGAACATCGTCATTAGTGGAGCACCACCACCAGTTAGAATGAAAGGAGATACTGCAGAATTTTCTGCAAGCCAGTTTAAGGTAAATCCGGATGCAATGACAGAAGACCTGATCAAGAAAATGCCAGGGGTAACTGTAGATAAGAGTGGAACGATAACCGCCCAGGGAGAGACAGTGAAGAAAGTAACAGTAGATGGCCGTGATTTTTTTGGAGATGATGCCACAGCTACGTTAAGAAACCTGCCATCAGAAATAGTAGATAAGATACAAGTTTATGACCGGATGAGTGATCAGTCTCAACTGACAGGATTCGATGATGGCAACTCTGTGAAGGCAATCAATATTGTAACGAAAGCAGATATGCGGCAGGGTAATTTTGGTCGTATTTATGCCGGTTATGGTACAGATGACCGGTATGCTGGTGGAGGAAATATCAGTTTCTTCAATAATGCACGAAGAATATCTATCATTGGACTTACAAATAATGTAAACCAGCAGAATTTTTCTTCCGAAGACCTGGTGGGAGCTTCTTCAGGTGGTGGCCGTGGTGGCAGACGCGGCGGTGGCGGAGGAGGATTTGGCGGAGGAGGATTTGGTGGTGGAAATAACTTCTTTGTAGGGCAACAATCCGGCATTTCAAAGACGAATTCAATAGGTATCAATTATGGAGATGCCTGGGGCAAGAAAGTGGACGTATCCGCAAGTTATTTCTTTAATAATAGCAATCTGAATAACAACCAGACTATTAACAGGCAAAATCTATCGCAGGATTCCTCGACTTTTTATGATGAAAATACACTCTCTCATTCTGAAAATTATAACCATCGTTTCAGCCTGAGGTTGAATTATAAAATTGATTCAAGCAATACTTTATTGGTTACTACTAATGCTTCTCTTCAATCCAATAATTCATTCAATGATATAGAAGGGATCAATAGTGGCTCCAATCATCAGAATCTGATCAGTAAGACCGGCAACAGCCTGGAATCAAATCTGAAAGGGGCTAATGTCAATACTGGCCTGCTTTACAGCCATTCATTTCCAAAGAAGGGAAGAAGTATTTCTTTAGGGTTTTACACTGGCCTCAATTCAAATGACGGTTATAATTTTAACGATGCACTCAATAGTTATTATAAGATTAACCTGATTACGGATAC
This sequence comes from uncultured Ginsengibacter sp., assembly GCA_964526985.1. GTDB lineage: Bacteria > Bacteroidota > Bacteroidia > Chitinophagales > Chitinophagaceae > Ginsengibacter. The sequence continues at coordinate 23,458 of CAZGNJ010000039.1, forward strand.
AGTGAATCAATACACGGACAATACAAGCAATAGCAATAGCTACAGGTTGAACCTGGAATATACAGAACCACTGGCTCCTAAAACTCAGTTGCAATTGAGTTATAACCCTGCCTTCCAACATAGCAAAGCAGACCAGGAAACTTTCGATTTTGATAATGGTAGTTCAAAATATTCAATTTTAGATACCACACTCAGTAACAAGTTTGAAAGTAACTATAATACTCAGAATGCAGGCCTCACCATTCGTCATGGAGATCGTGATAATATGCTTTCTGCAGGAGTTAGCTATCAATTCAGTGATTTGAAGAGTAGTCAGGTGTTCCCATATCAAACTGATGTACATTATACTTTTGAAAACTTCCTGGCTAATGCCTTTGGCAGGTTTAAAATCGGGAAGTATGGAAGTGTAAGGTTATTTTACCGTGGCTCTGTCAACTCGCCATCGGTTACCCAATTACAGAATGTGATCAATACGAACAACCAACTGTTCTATTCAATGGGTAATCCTGATTTGAAGCAGCAATATACTAACCGGGGAATGTTTAGGTATTCGTATGCAAACCGTGTAACTCAGAAGAGTTTTTTTGCCAACTTCTTTGTGTCAGGGATCAATAACTATGTAAGCAATGCCACCTACACTGCTACGAAAGATTCTTTGCTGGCAGGGGATATAATGTTGCACAAAGGTTCTCAGTTATCAAAACCCGTTAACCTTAACGGTTATATAAGCGGAAATTCTTTTTTCAACTATAGTATGCCCTTGAAGTTTATGAAGACTAATCTAAACCTGAATGGTGGATTTGGGTATTCAAGGCAGCCGGGTCTTCTCAATAATGTATCGAACGTTTCGAATAATTACAATTACAACATCGGTGCTGTGCTGGCAAGTAATATCAGTGAGTATGTGGATTTTAATATCTCTTACTCTGCCAATTTTAATAATGTAGTCAATACAATCAGGCCAGATCAGAATAATAACTATGTAAGTCAAAGTGCAGGTGTGTCGTTGAACTTGTTAAGTAAGAAGGGTTCTTTCCTCCAAAACAGCCTGAGCAATGAATCATATAGCGGGTTGTCTGACGGGTTCAATCAGAGCTATTGGCTTTGGAATGTGGCAATTGGTCAGAAGTTCCTGAAATCGCAACGCGGGGAAGTGAAACTTTCGGTGTTTGATCTCCTTAAACAAAACAGGAGCATTACAAGAAATGTAACTGAAGCATATATTCAGGATACAAGAAACCAGGTGTTACAACAATATTTTATGCTGACCTTTACCTACAAACTCAGGAACTTTGGAAAAGGTAGCCCGCAACGGAACAGTGGAATGGAACGCCATAACTTTGGCGGAATGGGTATGCCTCCACCACCTCCTATGCATTAGTCAGAATAAAATTGTTGCTCTTGGAAGAACAAGAACTTATTGAGCTGTTGAAGGAAGGAAATGAGGCAGCATTTAAGATAATAGTGGACCGTTGGCAGAATTTGGTGTATAATACTGCACTGGGTATGTTGCAGAATGAGAATGATGCGGAAGATATTGCCCAGGAAGTTTTTGTTCAGGTTTATCAATCAATAGGTGGCTTTAAGAGTGAATCAAAATTTTCAACCTGGATTTACCGGATAACCGTTACAAAATCATTAGATGCAATTCGGAAAAAGAATAGAAAAAAGAGATTTGGGTTTATCCGTAGCCTGTATGGAGAAAATAATGAAGTGAGATATGAGGTGCCGGAATTTAATCATCCCGGAGTAATGGCTGAACAGAAAGAAGATGCAGCTTTTCTTTTTAAGGCTGTTCAAAAGCTACCTGAAAATCAAAAGATAGCCTTTGTACTGAACAAAATGGAAATGCTGAGTTATAAGGAAATTGGAGACATCATGAAATTGAAACCCGGAGCAGTAGATTCCCTGTTACAACGTGCAAAGAAAAACCTGAGGGTTTACCTGGAAGGAAGTATTTTATCCGAAGGTTAACAAAGGAATATTAAAAAGAAATCGTCTATAATAAAGTTATGATCGAAATATTCAAGTTATGAACAAAGAACAAAAGATATCATCAATCCTGGATAGCCTTGATGGGATAGAGCGTGCGGCACCTCGCCCATTCTTTTATACCCGGCTGCGTGCACGGATGGAAAATGCTACAGATATGGCGGAAAGGGTGTTGCATTTTATTTCGCGCCCAGCTGTAGGGATTGCCGCCGTCTTACTGATCATTGTCATTAACGCATTTGCAATTTATCTGGGTGCGCCGGTGAAGGGTAATGAAAGTGCATCTGCCAATACTACTGAAATTGCGTCAGTAGATGAATATTCTCAAGTAAATATGACTTTTTTTGATATTGAAAAATAGCTTCTGATGAAGAAATCAGTCAATAAGGTTTTGTTGATCATTATTGTAGTATTGCTCCTTGCCAACGTTGCAATGGTGTTTATGTTCGTATTGCCTTCGGGTAAGCGAGGATACCGTGGCGATAGCAGGTCGGGCGCAGATAGTGGGATGTCAGCGACGCTGAGAGAAAAAGTGGGTTTTACACAAAAGCAAATCTCAGATTATTTGGAGTTGCGAAGTAAACAACGTCCTGTACTGAAAGACCAGTTTGCAAAATTGAGAACAACCAAAGAGCAATTTTATTTTACTATGTATGAGGGGAATGATAGCAGTGCAGCGATATATGGTGATAGTTTAGCTATGAGGCAAAAGAGTGTGGATAGCACTATGAGAATGTATTTTATTAATATCAGAAAGCTTTGTACCCCCGAACAATTACCACAGTTTGATACAGTAATGAAGAAAATGGTTTGGAAGATGATTGGGAAGCCCAGTAAACCAAAACAACCGTCCCAAAAGTAAAATTTTAAACAATATATGAAATCGAAAATTTCCATGTTGCTTGCCTTTGTGATGGCTGCAACATTTTCTGCTTCTGCTCAAATGCAACGTATGAGTATCGAAGACAGGGTTAAGATGACAATGGAGAAGTTGGCGCCACTCAACCTGAATGCTGACCAACAGCAAAAAACACAAACGGTATTCACCGACTATTACAAAAACACGCAAAAGATCATGCAGGATGCGAGGGATAGCGGGCAAAGGCCTGACCGTTCAGTTTTTGAAAAAGCCACCACTGACCGTGATGCTGCTTTGCAAAAGGTTTTTACCGAAGATCAGTTTAAAAAGTTCAAAGACGAAGTAGAACAGACGCTTCGTCCTCAGAGAAAAACCAACCAGTAGAATGGAAGCGCCCTCGCAAGAGGGCACTTTCAGTTATTAAAAGTCTCATTCAATTCTGCAATCCTTTGCAGAATTTTTTTTCTGCCGGTTTTCTTGATACTACTGCTGATGATCATGGCTGGTAGCCATTGTTGGGTAGTCTTTAGCTCATTGATGAATGCATTGACGTTTTTACTTACCTCACGCTGATTCTCTTTGTCGGATTTTGTAAAAATAACCGTGTAGGGTATATTGTTAGCATATAGGTTTTCTGAAAAATCCAGGTCAGATTTTTGGGGAGTATGGCGGCTGTCGACAAGCAGGAATACCTGGGCAAGGTTCTTTCTCTGCAGCAGGTAATTTTGAATCATTCTATCCCACTGGCTACGCAAAGCCTGGCTGCGTTTTGCAAAGCCATACCCCGGTAGGTCAACTACATACCAATGTTGAAGAGGAGTGCTTTCATCCAGGCGGCCTGAAAAATTGAAGTGATTGATCAATTGTGTTTTGCCAGGTGTGCCAGATGTCTTGGCGAGTTTCGCATTGTTCGCAATCATATTGATGAGTGAAGATTTACCGACATTGCTTCTACCTATAAAGGCATATTCCGGCCTGTCTGCAGGTGGGCATTGCTGAATAGATGGGCTGCTGGTTAAATATGAGGCGGTGACGATTTCCACAGGCGCAAATTAATTGAAAAATAAAAGTGAAAGAATCTTCGCTGATTTTCAGTGTACTTTCAAAAAACTATCTTTGACTCGTGAATCACTATCCCCACGATGCCATAGTCCCGTTCAAAGCCTCTGATGAGGGAAAGAAGCAGCAGGTGAAGGAAATGTTTGATAAGATTGCTTTCAAATATGACTTCCTCAACAGGTTTCTCAGCATCGGGATCGATCGGTCGTGGCGAAAGAAGGCATTGAAAATGTTGTTGGCGGACAAGCCTCAGCAAATTCTGGATGTGGCAACCGGCACGGGTGACCTGGCGATCATGGCGGTAGAGATTTTGAAACCTGCGTCCGTTACTGGTATTGATATCAGTGAAGGGATGATGCAACTTGGTCGTGAGAAAGTGAAAAAAGCAGGTTTGGACAGTGTGATTCATTTGGATGAAGGAGACAGCGAAGCAATTTCTTATCCTGAAAATTCGTTTGATGCGGTAACCGTAGGGTTTGGGGTGAGGAATTTTGAAAACCTGGAAAAGGGATTGATGGAAATTAAAAGAGTATTGAGACCGGATGCAAAAATTATAGTCATAGAGGCCACAAAGCCATCAGCACCGGTGATCAAGCAGCTTTTTAATTTCTATATGAACCGTATCTGCCCACTGGCAGGTAAGTGGTTCTCGAAAAGCGATGAAGCGTATGATTATCTCAATAAATCCGTAAAATACTTTCCTGAGAAAAAAGAATTTGTTCACATCTTAAATCAACTTGGTTATCGAAACGCATTCTACAAAACAATGACCCTCGGAACATGCACTATTTATTGCGCGGAAAAGTAACCTTGTTATCTTTTTTTCTGTTATGCTCAACTATCGCTGTAGCACAGCAGGATGTGATTAATATGGAAGGACATGATGATAAACCTTATCATTTTGGTATCAACCTTGGCTACAACAAATCTCACTTTTCATTTTCACATCATCCCCGCTTTTTGCAGTATGACTCTATCATGAGTGTGGAGAGTATCAACAACTCCGGTCTCAACCTCGCATTCCTCGTAAACCTGAGAATGAATGACCATTTTGATCTGCGGGTACATCCACTCGATCTCACTTTTACCGAAAAGGCATTTCTCTATACTCAAAAATATGAACCTGATTCTGCTGTTACTAAAAAGGTTCAATCGATCACCCTCAGTTTCCCTGCCAACATTGCCTTCAGCAGCGATCGTATCGGCAACCTGAAAGTTTATACATTCCTGGGTGGCAGGTTCGATTATGACCTTGCGAGCAATGCAAAGGCAACACAAGCGGAGGATCTTATTAAATTAAAACGTACCAACCTTAGCGCTGAATTAGGATTGGGCTTCCATATTTATTTCCCTTTCTTCGTGCTCTCGCCTGAGATCAAACTGAGTAGCGGCCTTGTGAATCTGCACAGCCGCGATGTGGATCTCAAATATTCTAATGTGATAGATAAAGTGTATTCGAAGATGATTACATTTTCCCTGACGGTTGAATAAAGATGTAATTGGCCATTTCCAAAGTTTCAAACTTTGCGAAAGTTTAGAAATATCGAAGGCATTCCCGATTTACCTTTGCGCCGAAAAAATCAGCGACACTTCACAGCATTCAGGTAAATCATTATGGCAGAGAATCCCAGGCAGACAGCAGAAATTAATAAACGCAGAACTTTTGCAATCATCTCACACCCCGATGCGGGAAAGACAACGCTGACAGAGAAGTTCCTTTTGTTTGGTGGCGCTATCCAGACTGCCGGTGCTGTAAAGAGCAATAAGATTAAGAAGCACGCGACATCCGACTTTATGGAAATTGAGCGGCAACGTGGTATTTCTGTGGCTACTTCTGTATTGAGCTTTGAATACAAAGGAATCTTGATCAACCTACTGGATACCCCGGGCCACAAAGACTTTGCAGAAGATACCTATCGTACATTAACTGCGGTGGACAGCGTAGTACTGGTGGTGGATAGTGTGAAAGGTGTGGAAGAGCAAACCCGCAGACTGATGGAAGTGTGCCGGATGCGTGATACGCCGGTAATTGTTTTTGTAAATAAATTGGACCGTGATGGTAAATTCCCTTTCGATTTACTGGACGAAATAGAAGCAGAGTTGAACATCAACCTGCATCCGTTGAGCTGGCCCATTGGAATGGGAAAGGGATTCAAAGGCGTTTATAATTTATTCGACAAAGAGTTATTGCTTTTTAATCCCAACCAAAAAGTAACGGCAGAAGACATTCCAATGAAAGACCTGAACGATTCATTGCTGGATGAAAGGGTAGGAGAGAAAGATGCAGCTCAGTTGAGAGAAGATGTAGAATTGATTGAAGGTGTTTATGAAACATTCGACAGGCAGCAATACTTGGATGGCAAGTTGGCACCGGTTTTTTTCGGAAGTGCAATCAACAACTTTGGTGTAAAGGAATTGCTGGAAACATTTATTCGTATAGCACCTGTACCGCAGGGACGGGAAGTTACAACGAGGGAAGTAATGCCGGGTGAAGATAAGTTCAGTGGTTTTGTCTTTAAGATACATGCCAACCTTGACCCGCGACACCGCGACAGGATCGCCTTCCTGAGAGTGTGTTCGGGAAAATTTGAGCGCAATAAATACTTTCATCATGTGCGTCTTGACAAAGATGTCAGGTTTAGCAATCCCTACACATTTTTGGCGAGGGAGAAAGATATCATAGAAAACGCGTGGCCGGGCGATGTAGTAGGACTGTTTGATACGGGAAATTTTAAGATTGGAGATACACTCACTGAAGGTGAAGATTTTTATTTCACGGGGATACCCACATTCTCTCCGGAAATTTTTAAAGAAGTGGTGAATAAAGATCCGATGAAAACAAAGCAACTGGAGAAAGGTCTGATGCAGCTAACAGATGAAGGAGTTGCACAATTGTTCACCCAATTCGGTGGTAATAAAAAGATCATTGGATGCGTAGGAGAATTGCAGTTTGAAGTGATACAATATCGACTGAAGAATGAATATGGTGCTTCTGTGGAATTTGTTTCATTGCCCTATTACAAGGCCTGCTGGATCACTTCAAAAGTGCCGGGAAAGGTAGATGAGTTTATCAAATTCAAATCAGCCAATATCGCGGAGGATAAGGATGGCCATCTCGTTTACCTCGCACAGAGCGAATGGTTCCTGAATACAGAACGCACCAATAACCCGGATATCGAATTTCATTTCACGAGTGAGGTGCATAAGTAAGTTGAGGGTTGAGTGTTTCGGGTTTCAGGTTTCAGGTTTCGTCCGCCGCGGCGTATAGGGTTTAGAGTTTAGTTTGATGAATGTAACATCCGTCTCCATAACTCAGGAACCTGAAATCGTGCGATAAGGCATAGTCGTAAATTTTCCTCCAGTCATTTCCTGCTAAGGCTGCAACTAAAAGGAGCAATGTTGACTTTGGTTGATGAAAGTTAGTGATCAGCCCTGAGATGATCCTGAAGCGGTAGCCCGGGGCAATGATGATTCCGGTCTCAATCATTAAATGAGTAAGTCCCTGATTTTTTATCCAACCAATAAGTGCGGCAATAGATTCTTTGGCTACATGTGTTTTTTGCTCGTTATACACTTCCCATTGCGTTATTTTCAGTTCATCTGTATCCCTGATATCACCGTTGAGAATTTTATTTCCCATCCAATAGATACTTTCCAGTGTACGCGTTGCCGTTGTGCCTACGCTAATGATTTTTCTGCTTAAATTTTTCAACAAATCTTCAAGGAAGTCGATGGTAATATTCATCCATTCTTCATGCATGATGTGGCCTTCCATGGTTGCTGATTTTACCGGCTTGAAAGTACCGGCACCTACATGAAGTGTTGTAAACAATGTTGGAATTTTCTTTTGATGAAATCGCTCCATCATCTTGTTAGTGAAATGAAGCCCTGCAGTAGGCGCAGCCACAGAGCCTTCATGTGCTGAATATACTGTCTGATAGGTTCGTTCATCTTCTTTGTTTGCTGCACGTTTGATGTAAGGAGGCAGGGGAGTTACTCCCGCTGCGCTGATCACCTCTCCGAGGGTGTATTGTGCAGGAGCCCAGGAAAACTGTACCACGTAAGCATCCGGCAACTTCTCTTTTAGTTCCGCATGAAGTGTTACATCGACATCATCTATCGTAATTGATTTCGTAAGTTGTTTTTTTTCCCATTTACCGGCCTTCCCAATCATGCATTTCCATAATGAACTTTCTTTTTTCTGAAACAAGGTCTCATAATCAATAATACCTTCATGTGGCTCCAGGCAAAATACTTCTATAGTGGCGCCTGTTGGTTTAGAAAATAATATTCTTGACTTAATGACTTTGGTATCATTAAATACCAACACGGAATCAGCCGAAAGGTACAGATCAAGATTCCTGTAAATGTCTTCTGAAATATCGCCCTTGTCAAAAATCAACAGCCGGGAACTATCTCGTGGATTGGCCGGATACAGGGCTATTCTTTCATCAGGCAAATGATAAGTAAAGTCTTCGATCGACAAATCTTTTGGGTGCATGGCTGCAAAGGTGGGAGTATTTGCCAATATTTGTAATCCATTCATCTTGAGTAGCTAGGTTAAAACTTTTTTTCTATTTTTTTGATGACATTTCTAACTTATTTCGATTAGTAAAAGGAATCTTCTTTGCATACATTAAACCCTGACAATTATGAGACACGTTTTACTCCTGCTTTCAAGCCTGTTTTTTGCAATTCTAAGTTTCGCCCAGGCACCGCCGCCAGGAAGTTTTGGTGGTTTTGTTGACGGTACACCTGTCATCCATGATGAGATACCTGCCGAAGTACGCCAGAGTATGTACCAGTCGGTAAGGAAGAATATTGTGATGCTGGCTAAAAAGGGAATCACTCTGGAGACAACGCTCCGGAAAGAGCCTGCGGCTACAACATTTGGTTTCCCTTTGCGGCAGGCTCCGGGGTTTAATGATCCTGGCTTTTATGGTATCAGCAATTTTGTCGATCATGATGCCACCACTGGAGCTAAGGACTTCAATTGTGGTTCCAGAACTTATGATGCGCACGCTGGAACAGATTTTTTTACCGTACCCTTCTGGTGGAAGAAGAAGAATGAAAATGCTGTTGAAATTGTAGCGGCTGCCGATGGAATAATTGTTGCCAAAGCACAAACACGACCTGATACGGTATGTGCAATGTGTCCGGTTGGCGCACCACCAGAATGCTTTTATTGGAATGCGGTTTATTTACGACACGCTGATGGCACCGTTTCTATGTATGGACACATGAAACAAAATTCACTCACTACTAAAGTGGTTGGTGATGCCGTATCCAAGGGAGAGTTTCTGGGAATTGTAGGTAGCTCAGGCAATTCCAGCGGCCCACATATGCATTTTGAGGTTTGGCAGGATACTTTTTTTACTAAGTTGCTGGATCCCTGGGGTGGTGCCTGCAATCCGGATGGTACAGCTTCCATGTGGGATGCACAAGAACCTTATTATAACCCGAAGATCATAAAAGTGATGACCGGCTCTGCGCTTCCGCAAATGAATCAATGTTATAATGGAGCAGAGGAAAAGACATTTGCCAAGTCTGATTTTGCATTGGGGCAAGACGTTGTTTATGTGACAAACTTTGTAAGAGACAACAGGGTGGGAGGCCCCAATTACAGGCTGGCAGTTTTTAATCCGGATGGAACTACCAAGTATAGCTGGACACTAAATGTTTTTAATGGGTTTTACCCATTCGCATGGTTTTATTATACATTTCAGCCTTCAGAATTTACAATACCGGGCAAGTATAAATTCAGGCTGATTTATGCTACAGACACAGCCATTGTCGAATTTAATATCCTTAATCCCGCACCATTAGATCTGATTAGTTTCAACGCGAGAGCTAATAGAAGTAACGTAGCCTTGAAATGGAGTACTCAAAATGAGAAGAACACATCGCATTTCGAAGTGGAACGCAGCAATGACGCCAGCCATTTTCAGTCGATCGGTACCGTTAGTTCAACAGGAGATGGCACCGTGGGAACAAATGAATATTCATTCGAGGATGTGAATCCACTTCCCGGTATCAATTATTACCGGCTCAGGATGGTGGATAAAGATGGAAAATTTAAATACAGCACCACTGAGAAAGTGAATTTTGATGGCATCCTGCAGGTGAGAATATTTCCTAATCCTGCTGAAAACTTTATCAACTTGCAAAATGTATCGGGATACAAATCCGTAACTATTTCCAATATGAGTGGCAGGGTATTGCTAAGACAGCCTGTCCATGCTAATGAGTGCAAGATTGATATCAGCATCCTTCCCAGGGGCGTGTACGTGGTACAATTAATCAATGAGCAAAGGAAACTTCAAATGAAATTGGTCAAGAATAAATAGGAGAACAATACGGCCCTTTACCGGGCCGTTTTTGTTTATAGCGGGTGCAAAGGATTGGGTATTCCCGGGAATGGCAATAGTTGCATCGTTTTGTATCAGTAACAAACACTGAAAAAGATTACTGAATTTTTCAATTAAGATCGGCATGTTCACTTGCTCAACATGGAAATAATCAATAACCAGTTTTTGTAAGAAAGCTTATGCTTTTACGTGAAATTACTTGAAGTACAAAAGTACTTTCGCCCATTTTCTCGATTATTCGATGAATGGAATTTTATCATGAAATAAAACATACTCATAGCCGTTTATGAAAAGGTAAGACCCTAAAAAATCCGAGCTATGAAAACCTTACACAAAGGATTGGCTATGCTGGTCCTGTTGATCATTACAAATTCGCTTTTTGCACAGACGGACAATTTAAAACGTTCCCCCATGTTCAGGGGTGTGGGCAACCGCGGTCCGGCCGCTGTGTCAGAATTGGAAAAAGCATTTGCTGTAAAACCCGGCACGGATGTGAATTTTAAATTTCACAACCTCGCATTCTCCGGAACGGTTGTTAGTTCAGTGAAGAGATTCGAAAACCTTTACAGCGTTATCATCGAAAGCAAATCCTTAAACAATACCCTGTTGTCAGTGAGCAAGAGAATCAATGATGATAAATCTATCACGTATATCGGCCGCATTCTGAATCAAAAGGCTTCTGATGGATACGAACTCGTGAAGAATACTGATGGCACCTACACATTTCATAAAATACTTACCGAAGAATTAATCCAGGATTATTAGTGGATAACCCTGAACACACCATCCAAATTATCCTATACCATGAAACCAGTTACTGCCTTGATCTCTTTATTGTTCATCTCTTACCTGGCATTCAGTCAGCCTAAGCTGAGCAGTTATCCTACCGCAAAACCAACTATATTTTTAGACTTTGATGGCCAGTTTGTAGAGGCTACACCATGGAATGGGGGTAAGTCGTTTTATTGTGACCCGGCTGGACTTTCTGATGCACAAATCACTGAGATTTTCAATAGAGTTTCCGAAGACTTTCGTCCCTTTGATCTAAATATTACTACTGACTCAACAGTATTTCTTGCTGCTCCGATTGCCCAACGTATAAGGGTTATCGTTACCCCTACCAGTGCCTGGTACACCGGAGTCGGAGGTGTTTCATTTACGCGCTCATTTACATGGGGCGATGGTACACCGGCATTTGTATTTCCTGACAGGCTTGCATGGAGCCCTAAGATCATCGCAGAGTGTTGTTCGCATGAGAGCGGGCATACATTAGGACTTTCGCACCAGGCAAAGTATAATGAAAATTGCGCACTGGTTACTACATACAATGATGGAGTAGGTACAGGCCAGATCGGATGGGCGCCTGTGATGGGCAACAGTTATTACAGAAACCTGAGTGGATGGAATAATGGCCCTACACCAAGTGGATGTACTGCTGACCAGGATAATCTTTCCATCATTACCGGAATCAATGGGTTTACCTATAGAGTGGATGACTATACTAATGATCCGGCTGTAGGAGCGCCACTCATTCAAAAGGAAGACAATACCATACAGGCAGATGGAGTGATCACAACCAATAGTGATCAGGATGTGTTTCAGGTAAACCTGTTAGGACAAGGCAGGCTCATACTTTCAGGAAAGCCATTTTCAGTTGGCGCTAACAATGAAGGAGCCAACCTGGACATGATGTTGCAATTGCTGAACGATCAGTACCAGGTCATTGCCACTTACGATCCGGCGGATAGGTTGGATGTATCAGTTGACACTTTGATGAATGCCGGCAGGTATTATGTAGTGGTGAAAGGAACAGGCAACCAGTATGCATCAAGTTACGGTAGTCTTGGCTCCTATTCCCTGTCAGGCAATTTCTTGCCACTCTCTGTAATGCCTGTTACC
>CAZGNJ010000040.1:0-34705 GCA_964526985.1 uncultured Ginsengibacter sp.
GCAGAAATTGAACTTCAGGCGTTGAAACAAGCAAACGAATGACACAGAACGCCAGTCTGCAACATCCGCATTTATGCACGCCTGACTGACTCCGAAATATCTGAGCAAGATGTGCTAACATCCGATAGCTATCGGATGAACTTTTAGTTATGAATTTGGTACCCACAGTACTGTGGGGATTCCGGGCAGACGGAATTCAATTTCCACCACACCTGCTGCAAGCCGCAAACCGGACGATATTCAGTTTCCAAAATTTTATAGTTTTGGCAAACACTCATTTGAACTTCACGGTAAAATATAATCGAAAGAACTTTTTACTTCCTTTAATCGCGGGAGCATTTCCTGTTGCAGGAGTAACTTATGCTATCATCAAATATCCGAAAGCAGGGTTGACTGAAATCAACAAGCACCCAATAGATAAATTAGCATCCGGCGACAAACGTTTTGATCCTGGACGGATTGAAGTGCTGCTTCAGGTGAAAGGTAAATGGCTCAACAAATATTCATCGATGGCATTTCGCTACTAAAATCAGACGCAAATCAAAAGTTATAAATCAAACAAACATTAGTCAATGACAGCGACAAATAAAATAACCAACAAGCCGAACAGGTTTTACATCATTAGTGTGAATGTCCTGACTTTTGTTTTGCCGGTAATTGGCTTTCTTGCAGAGCATTTTGTTACTGAAAAAAAATTGACGTTTGAATTATTTGGCAAGTGGTTTATTTTTTCGGCAGTCGGGCTTCGTTTGTTTTTGGCAGGCATCAAACAGGTTAAGAACCCAGAATTTACAGCCAAACAGATTTTCCATATTGATAGTCAGGACAGTTTTCCTATTCTCCGTGAATTGGGATTTGCCAACATTTGCTTTGGATTGGTCGCTATTGTTTCTTTATTTATTCCAGGCTGGAGAAATGTAAGCGCGTTTGCGAGTGGACTTTATTACGGCATTGCCGGTGTTCAACACGGGCTTAAAAAAACTTCCGGAATAAATGAAAAATTTGCATTGTGGACTGACCTGATAATTTTCGTTTTGCTTTTATTCTATTTTATAAAAATGATTTGAATGAGGATTGGGACAGGAATGTCCAAGTGAAAATTCAGAAAACAGTTGGAATGGGTGTATCCAGATTCAGATATCCATCACAACGCAGGTGGCCTGGGATTCCAGTCAGCAGCTCACACCACAGGTCGGTGAAGACACCGACCTGTCATTATATGAAAATCGAATAATCAGTATCCACGATTTTACTGCACGATGATCTCATCTGCAAAAAGCCATGCCGGTTTTCCTTCTCCCGGATGGCCCTGTGGGCATACTCCTAAGTTCTTTGCTGTTACTCTGATAAAGCGACATTCCGTAGGTGCAAATGAAACGATGAGGTCTTTAATAATAGAGTTCTTATCATCAGGAGAAATCGTATTGTTCGTTTGTCCCATCTTTACAAACTGCACACCATCGGTTGAAACTTCCACTTCCAAATATTTCGGTAAGAATATCCAGTCACTATAGCGTTGCAAAAAACCTGCTGTTACTTCGTGAATGATTGTTGGTTTCGGCATTTCAATTGTTGCAACCAGGTCACTGCCAGAAAACCCATGCCAGTAACGGTTTACAGCGTGCCTGCCCCGAATGCCGTCAGTAAGGGAATTAGGTCCGTTTGCGGGATAATACCTGCTTACCGGAAATTGATAATTCACCTGCAGTCCTGATACTTTATCCTTTACAAAGGACTGATCGGATGGCCCCCTGCTCTTAACAACACCATTCACGGCTACGACTGCCCTGATCATTACAGAAGTATCAATCGAAATAGGCCCTTGATAAATTTTGGAACTTGCTGAAGGATAACTTCCATCCGTAGTATAATAGATATCACCTCCCGGAACCTCTGAACTCAACGACACGGAAAGCTTTCCCTGCTTCGCCTCAGGAGTAAAGGTTACATTGTAATTTCCTTCGCAATAATTATAACCCTTCTGATCAAATACCCTGAACTGTTGCTGTACGCGCTGATAAAAATCATCATAATTTTTTTCGGAAAGAGGCGTCCACACCGCTTCAGCAAGTGCCAGCATTCGGGGAAGTATCATGTATTCCACATGTGCATGGCTGCTGATCATTTCTGCCCATAGATTTGCCTGGGCACCTAACACATATTTGGATTCTTCTTCGTTCAGATCGGTTGGAATAGGATTGTAATCATACACCATCTTCAGAGTGTTCATTCCTCCAAATGCTACCGGCTCTCCTTCAGGCCCCGCCTGGTAATGATCAAAGTACAGGGGTTCGCCCGGCGTCATCACTACATTGTGATGCATCTTCGCTGCGGCTATACCTCCACTGATGCCCCGCCAACTCATTACTGTTGCTTCAGGTGCTAATCCACCTTCCAGGATTTCATCCCATCCTATCAGTTTTCTGCCATGACTCACTAAGAATTTTTCCATCTGCCTGATAAAATAACTCTGCAATTCATCCACATCTTTCAGGTGTTCTTTGCGCATCAGGCGCTGGCATGAGGAGTCTGTTGTCCATGCAGTCTTATCTACTTCATCGCCGCCGATATGAATGTACTCAGAAGGGAATAATTTCAACACCTCTGTCAGCACATCTTTCATGAATGTATAGACGCTATCCTTGCCAACACAGAGAGTAAAAGAATAATTCTTTGGATATACGCCTCCTGTGATCATCGTCTGCGGTTTGCCACTGCATGACAGGTATGGATATGCGGTAATAGCTGCGCCTGAATGCCCGGGTACATCCAATTCAGGTACGATGGTTATGTTTCGCTCCTGTGCATATTTCACAATGTCCTTCACCTGCTCCTGCGTGTAGTAGCCGCCGTAAGTTGTAGGTTCACCGGGTTTTGTTTCTTCTGATGCTCCCCATGAAATGCCTCTCCTGTCTGCTCTCCAGGCGCCAACTGATGTGAGCTTAGGATATTTCTTGATTTCGAGACGCCAGCCCTGGTCATCAGATAAATGCCAGTGAAATGTATTGAATTTATAAGCGCTCATCAGGTCGATGTATTCTTTGACAGTATTGGGAGTGAAGAAATGGCGAACCACATCGAGATGCATTCCACGCCATTTGAATCGTGGATAGTCTGTGATTTCTAAAGCAGGTATCTGCATGGCAGCGTTGGTTCTTACCTGCGGGAGCAATTGTATCAATGACTGAATACCATAGAATATTCCTTTGGGATTGTTGGCAGCAATAACAATTGATGTTGGTGATACCGACAATTTGTATCCTTCATCTCCTATCGCAGGGATTTTCTTCAGTTCAAAAGAAATGTACTTAACATGCTTCGCATTTTGAGTTAAGTTGATTCCTGAAACATCTTTCACAAAGGAAGAAAAGAAAGATGCAGTCTGACGAAGCGCGGCAACTTTCGTATCATACTTTATACTCGTATGGTTGTCGATTTTGAAATATCCATTTCCTGCCTCCATCTTCACCGGCTTTGGAATGATGGAAACAGGTTGAGACCATCCCATCAATGGGAACACTAAGAGTAACAGAAAGTACAATCGATTCATAATTTGTTCAGTTTAAAATAGGAGTATCAGAGAACCTTTGTATTACCACCTTCAGTAAATGCAAGGCTCAATGGTTTATTGGTTTTCCAGTTACCGTTGGTGAAATCGGGGAACGGAATAGATTTCGATTGGTGCGCTACCGACCATTCGCTCAAAGGAGTAACTACACTCCAAGAAGCTGCATCATACACATCCTGCTCAATGGGCAATCCATTCTTAAGACAATCAATCAATCTCCATTGCATGATGAAGTCCATGCCGCCATGTCCGCCAATCTTCTTTGCCAATTCCCCCACCCTTCTTACTATTTCAGGTGTGTATTTATCCTGAAGTGGTTTCATGTCGGCATCACTCAACCAATCTTCTCCTTTTGAAATCCTTGCCGGTGCAGGATATTTTCTGCAAGAAGCTTCTGTTCCTGTGAGTTGGTGAATTCGCGAATATGGACGCTGTGATGAAACATCATGATAGATGGTGATTGTCTTTCCTTTATTCGTTTTGATGTTGGTAATATTCATATTTCCCCGGTACTTCTTACCGGCAAACTGTTTGAAGAACGGATCTTTCTGCGCCAGTTCTTCAGCTTTCTTTGCCATCGAAAAATCATCGCCGGAGGTAGAAGACATAAACTCCATCCGGTCTCCCCTATTTTCATTCAAAGCCTGGCATACAGGGCCTAATCCATGTGTAGGATAGAGGTTACCGTCGCGATAATTTTCTTTCAACCGCCACATATCATAATATCCGTTTTTATCAAAATTCAATCCAAGAAGATCATGAAGATAGGCGCCTTCTGCATGAACCAATTCTCCGAAATAATTATCACGTGCCATATTCAGCGTGAGCAATTCAAAGAAATCGTAACAACAGTTTTCCAACATCATACAATGACGACGCGTCTGCTCTGAAGTGAGTACCAGATCCCAGCATTCCTGTATCGTTTTGGCAGCAGGCACTTCTATCGCCACATGCTTTCCCGCTTTCATCGCATAAACTGCCTGTGGTACGTGCAGTGCCCAGGGAGTAGCGATGACGATCAGATCGATATCGTTGCGATCGCACATTTTCTTCCATGCATCTTCACTCCCTGAGTAAAGATCAGGTTTGTGATTTGTATTCTTTAGCATTGCGAGGGCTGCTGCAGCCTTTTCGGGACGTATATCGCATAAGCCTTTAATCTCTACACCCTCAACATGACTCATGCCATTGACATGAGTAGGCCCACGCATACCCAGTCCAATGAATCCAACCCTTACAGTCTCAAGAGCCGGCGCCGCATAACCATTCATGTTAAACCTCGCTGCATTAGGAGGTGCTATCAATGGTGTTGCATCTGAATGGCTCTGACCGAAAAAAGTATCAGCAAGAAATGCCGCGGATGTCAATCCGGTTAATTTAAGAAAGTCTCTTCTTTTACTCATGGATGTGTTTTTGATAATGATATAATCAGGAGGAATCAACCAAATTTAAAACTAATTATCCTGTAAAACTCATGCAAACGATTGTTTCATTTTAATCTGTAATCAGGCAATTCAAAAATGGGTTAACTTTAGAAAAAAAGCGTTATGAAGCTGTTTTTTATCTTTTCTATTTTAGGTATCATTCAAAATAATTTACCAGGCAAAAGCCCTGTTGAAGGAGCATGGATACATCATGAAAAAAATATTACAACAGTCTTACTTTTTTGTGATGGCTATTTTACCTCTGCCCGATATACAGATACTTCGTTTATTGAAACATCAGGCGGGCAGTATTCCTTGCAGAAAGATCATCTTCTTGTTAAAGAAGAATTCAACACCGGAACAACAATTTTGTCCGATCATCATGTTCAGTTCACACTGAATGGTGATGTATTATCTTTTCCTGAAAGAAATCTCAGTTTTAAAAGAATTGATGCTAATAATGGAGAATTGTCAGGCGTATGGAAGATCACGAAGAGAATGCAGGAAGGAAAATTGGTTCCAATACATCAAACCGGCACCAGAAAAACACTGAAAGTCCTTACCGGCAAAAGGTTTCAATGGTTTGCTATTGATCCTGCGTCCAACTCTTTTTCAGGAACAGGAGGCGGCACTTATACTTTCAAAGACGGGAAGTACATTGAAAGTATTGAATTCTTTTCGCGAGACGCGTCACGTATCGGCGCATCTTTATCATTTGATGACCATCTCGAAAATGGAGAATGGCATCACACCGGACTCAGCAGCAAAGGAGCGAAGATTTATGAAGTGTGGGGAAAGGTTCAGTAAAAATTTATCCTACATTCTTGCTTTACTGATGTACGGCATAACAACTTTCTCCATGATCTTGTATGCATCCAGGTTGACATGAACGCCATCGGCTGAATATTTTTCAGGTAATCCCATGTTTTCATCCACTAATGGGGAATAGTAATCAGCTACATCGAATCCCTGTAATTGACCATAGTTTGTAATCCAGGTATTGAGTTCTCTGACCATGGCTGATGGATTCATATTATCTCTCCAGGGAATTCTGTTGGATGGTAAGAGGGTACAGAGAATTACTTTGATCCCCGATGCTTTTGCAAGTTGAGCCATGCTTTGGAAATTATCGGTTATCATCTTCAACGTTGATGGCCCGGTGTTGCCCGCGATATCATTGATGCCTGCAAGGATGACTACAGCAACCGGATTCAGGTCTATCACATCCTGGCGAAAACGTAATAACATCTGAGGAGTGGTTTGCCCGCCTATTCCCCTGTTGATCAGATCATGCTTTTCAAAAAAAGCAGTATCAGCTTTCAACCATTGTTCTGTAATGGAGTTGCCGATAAAAACAACTCTCTTCTCACCTGGCTTGGATTCTCCTAACTGAGCATTCTCATCTCTGAAACGTGAGAGATTCGGCCAGTCTTGCGCAACCAGCAATTCTGAAAAAAGCAGTGTCATAATTAGAAGGGATAAAACTTTCATTGAAATATTTTTTAGAGAATCAATCCTCGACAAAATTCAGATACAATTTCTCCAATTCCAAAGCCGGATCATCACACAGGCCAGGATGTACCTGCGACACCTGAATGATCGTACTGCGTTTGGCTGTAAGCCACCTGAACCTTTCAGCAGGATTCATCGTACCAATCTTTCCTGAATTTTCATTTCCGCAACATACCTTGTCAAATGCAGCAAACATGCTTTTCATCTTTTCTATATCGGAATTAGAATCTATAGCAAGTATCTTTTTCTCATTCACCTCGTATTTCATATTGAGATAGCCGGCATCCCTGCAATAGAGGATCACTCCCGCATTGATGAATTCCCCACGCTCTACCCGGGGAACGATTCGAATAACCGCATACTCATACAATAGCTTCTCTTTCATGGATGGCGTGTTGTGTGAAAATATCTGAATGCTTCAATCTTTCTATGAGAAACTGCGAATAAGCGTTTCTGTTAGTATCAACCGAATCAAATGGTGTATCAGTTATCAACCAGTCATCCGGAATGATCGCAACAAGGTCGTCGATGAATTCCGGTGTTACCTTCTGCATAAACCACTGCTGTGCCTGCTGCAGTTCGCTGGCATACGGAAGCAATACATGATCTTTCACCAATTGAAATGGTTTTACAGCTTTGCTCAAATAATCAGTCCAGCTATGATGAAAATAAAAAGCAGCTCCATGATCTATCAACCACAATTCTTTATTCCACCAAAGCATATTTGTATTTTTTGCAGTGCGATCAACATTGTTGATAAAACAATCCAACCAGACTATCCTGGATGCAAGTTCAGGATCAGGAATGATTGCAGCAGGATCAAAAGTGGCAGCCCCTTTTAGAAAATGGAGTCCAAGATTCAATCCTGTACTGGCTTTGAGCAAATCTTGTATTTCTTCATCAGGTTCTGTTCTCCCGAATGCTTCATCAAGAGATGCAAATACAATCTCAGGAACTTTGAGTCCGGCAGCCCTTGCCAATTCACCACCCAACAATTCAGCAATGAGTGCTTTAGGCCCCTGCCCTGCCCCTTTGAATTTTATTACATATAAAAAGTCGTCATCGGCTGCAGCAATAGCAGGGAGAGAACCTCCTTCCCGAAGAGGAGCGATGTACCTTGTTACCTGAACCTTCCTGACTAAATCTTCCTTAGTTACCATCATTCTGCAAACATACAATTTGAGAATTCAATTCAGATGATTCAAAAAGTATTATCTGGTAAGAGAATAAAAGTTTTGTCAATGGTTTTATGAGTTTTGATGATACAAAAGGTACAGTACCCAATAGCCTGTAGTATATCTGGCACATCAAAAAAAATGCGCCTCAAGGGCGCAATTTTTAAGGTAAATATTATTGGAATAGGCTATCGTAGCTTCACCACTTTCTTCGTGTTGAGTACCTTGCCATTAACCCGTAGGGTTACAAAATAAACTCCTTTAGAATAGCGAACAAAGTTGATTTCTTCTTTAATTGTTATTCCTGCATCCGCTTTAATCACCTTTCTGTCAAGCGTTCTACCATTCACATCTGATACAACCATTTCTATCCTTCCATTTGTCTTGACTCCTGAAATCTCCAATGTTGCAACATCAGGTGTTGGATTAGGATAGACGTTGATTATGCTTAACTGAGACTCACGCTGTGCATTTACAGTAAGTTGCATAGTATCTCTTCCGATTGCTCCTTCATTGTCTGTTACTATCAACTGGAATAAGTAAGTACCTGGAATGAAGCTATTGATTTCTGTGGAAGCGTTTTCTGCGGAGACAATTGTAGCTGCTGAAGGTCCAGATACTTGTGTCCACAGGTACTTAACAACATTTCCATCAGCATCACTTCCACTTCCATTTAATGTCACAGTGTTTAATGGCAAGGCAATTGAAACATCCTGACCTGCATTGGCAACTGGTGGTTTATTGGCAGGCTTCAATACCGTTACTTTCACTACATCTGAAGCGATAGCACCTTTATCATCAGTAACCTTAAGTTGAAATTCATAGACACCCTCAGTTAATCCTGATACATCCGTTACCGGTGAGGCTGCATTTACAATGTTGAAAGATGATGGTCCACTTTGCTTGATCCATTGATAAGAAACAACCTTCCCATCAGGGTCACTACCACTTCCTGAGAGCTTCACCGAGTTGACTGGTAAGGTGATCGTTATATCTGCTCCCGCATTTGCAAGAGGTGGTTGGTTAGCTACAGGGTTCACTGTAACTTTCATCATATCCGTAGCGGTAGCGCCTTTATCATCTGTCACTGTAAGTTGGAATTCATAGACGCCTTCGAGGAGGCTCGAAACATCTGTAACAGGAGAAGCCGAATTGACAATACTATATGAATTCGGACCACTCGTTTTTGTCCACTGGTAAGAAACGATTTTACCATCAGGATCCGTACCACTACCTGAAAGTGATGTCGTATTGGTTGGCAAAGTTATGATCCGGTCTGGTCCTGCATTTGCAGTTGGCGCCTTATTTGGAGCGGCATTTACGGTTACTTTCACAACATCAGTAGCAATGGCTCCCTTATCATCTTTAACTTCCAACTGGAATTCATAAACTCCTTCAGTCAATCCGGAAACATCAGTTGAAGGAGAGGCAGCATTCACAATATTGTATGAAGCAGGCCCGCTTATTTTGGTCCATTGATAAGAAGCAACATTACCATCTTCATCAGTCCCAGTACCAGACAGAGATGCAGTACTGGAAGGCAATGTTATCGTTATATCCGTACCGGCATTTGCAACAGGTGGCTTATTTCCTGCAGGATTCACGGTTACCCTAACTATGTCAGTTGCAGTGGCTCCTTTGTTATCTGTTACGGTGAGTTGGAATTCATAAACACCGGTTACCAATCCGGATACATCAGTTGCCGCTGTAGCAGGGCTAACAATATTGAAGTTTGACGGGCCACTTATTTTAGTCCATTGGAAAGATACAATTGTTCCATCTTCGTCAGTACCGCTACCGGCAAGAGAAGCAGTGCTTACTGGTAATGTGATAATCCTATCCGGTCCTGCATTGGCGACAGGGGCCTTATTTGGCGCTTCATTTACTGTTACCTGCACCGTATCTCTGTTTAGTGCTCCTTCATTATCAGTAACAGTAAACGTAAATAAGTAAACGCCCTGAACTAAATTATTTACTGATGTTGTAGCGCTGTTCGGACTTGCTATTGCAAATTGAGATGGTCCTGATATTTTTTCCCATTTATAAGAAGCAATTGAACCATCACTATCAATACCACTACCTGACAACGACACTGAATTTGTCGGCAAGGTAATCACCTTATCTGAACCGGCATTTGCAGATGGTGGTACGTTAGCAGGTGAAACGGTTATTGTAACAGAATCCTTGCCTATATCGCCTTTGTCATCTGTAACGGTTAGTTCAAATATATAGACTCCCTGCTGCAAAGAATTTATTTCTGTTGATGCAGTAGTAGCTGAGACAATATTATATCCGGCAGGGCCTGATACTTTATTCCATTGATAGGATGCAATACTACCATCTCTGTCCGTACCCGAACCATTGACGGTAACTTTATTATTTGGAAGTTTTATTGTCTGATCAGTACCGGCATTTGCCACCGGCTTTTGATTTGGTGGTGGAGTATTTTCATTGTATTCATAAGCGCCCACATCGTAGGCAGTTCCCTGCGGACGACTTAAGCCATCTATGTCTGAAATAACGCCATATGATGAGAGGTCAACTCCAGTATTTATTGCCGGAGAATTTGTCAGGAGCGTGAAATCAAGTGCTCCGGGATTCACAAATTTTGCCTGATCAATGGTCTTGAAATAAAGATTATTGGCAGTATCAACCAGCTTAATATCATTTAATACGATGTATGGATTTATATATTTTTCTTCGGGGTTTCTTGGCGCAACAACCAGATTATTATAAATACGACTGCCTGCCGCCATTGTACCAAAACCATTTAACAACCTGATACCGTACCCGGCATTGACAACTGTATTATTAAAGAGGTTCACTCTGAAATTTATATATTCATTATTAGGCATTGGCCGGTCATCTACTGTAATTCCAATGTCTCCCACATTAGCAATAACATTGTTATATGCCGAATTCTCATTAAACCCTGTCAGTGCAAGTCCTGGCCCTGTACCATTAGCAATAAAATTATTATAGACTTTGCCTGTACTCTTTCCGCCAAGTATGATTCCGTAATATTGCCCAGCTACATTGCCAAGTCCAAAATTGGTAACTCTATTGTTATATATCTCTGCGTCGATAGCCTTTACAAGTTGAATACCATCCCAACCGGCAGAGTCAACAATATTATTGTAAATTTTTACTCCAATGGCTGCAACAGGTTCTACTGTAATTGTATTTCCAGTTGAGCAGTCCTTCACGTCCACTGTAGCTGCATGATTCATAATATAAAAAGCCTCACCTACAGTATTGTGAATGTAGTTATCGTGAAGGCTGATATTTCTTACAGTCCAGTTTTGTCCCCATGTGCCAGGTTCACAATCGGTAGGATTGATCTTGCAGATAAATCCATTACTTACATTTTGAGCTTCGTAATGATCAATCTCATAGTCTGTACAGCTATCACCCACACCAATACCCGTAGAGGACCACCCGCCCGGCCAGTTGACCTTGATCCCGTATTTGATATTAGGGTCACCTGTACCCGTCAAACGGAAATACCTGCAATTGGCAATAGAAATATTCCATGAAGGACTGTCTCCTACTCTCACTAATCCACCACAATTGATGATAGTGATTGGTTTCTCCGGAGTACCAATGATTCCTCTTAAGTAAATATTTGAATAAGTATCTGCTTTGATACAAACCTTGTCACCCGGCTTGATAGTAATTCCATTCGTTACTCCGTTGATGAAATAGATGCCTCCTGAGGGATGTTTAGGTAACACGACATCGCAGCCACAATCATTAGGATCACCAGAAGGCTTAACTGTTATTGACACATTAGAAGTTGCGCTCAAACCTGCCTGGTTAGTAACTGTCAGTTGGAATACATATTGACCTGCCTTCAGGTCTGTGACTAAAGCAGTAGCACTGTTTGAATTATCAAAGGATGCTGTGGCAGGGCCTGATATCTGGCTCCATGCATATTGACTGATTGGGGTACCTCCCTGGCTATTGCCCGAACCATTTAAAGAAACTGTATTCGTTGGTAACTGAATAGTTGCATCTGCACCTGCATTCGCAACAGGAGCAATGGGGGCGGCATTCACTGTTACATTTACAGTAGCTGTAGCTGTAGCTCCTTTATCATCTGTCACTTTCAGCTGGAACTGGTAAACTCCGGCTATAAGATTATTTACATCTGTGGTTGCAGAGGTTGCACTTGTAAAATAATAAGAAGATGGTCCCGATATTTTTGTCCATTCGTATGTAGCAATACTTCCATCGGGATCGTTACCACTACCACTTAGCGTTACGGAACTCTGTGGTAAAGTAATAGTAATATTTGATCCCGCATTGGCTGTGGGAGCCTGGTTGGCTGCAGCATTCACTGTTACATTTACAGTAGCTGTAGCTGTAGCTCCCTTATCATCTGTTACTTTCAATTGGAATTGATAAACACCGGCAACGAGGTTATTGACATCTGTGGTTGCAGAGGTTGCACTGGTGAAATTATATGAAGTAGGCCCTGATACTTTTGTCCATTCGTAAGAAGCAATACTTCCATCGGGATCGTTACCACTACCACTTAGCGTTACGGAACTCTGTGGTAAAGTAATAGTAATATTTGATCCCGCATTGGCTGTGGGAGCCTGGTTGGCTGCAGCATTCACTGTTACATTTACAGTAGCTGTAGCTGTCGCTCCCTTATCATCTGTTACTTTCAATTGGAACTGGTAAACTCCGGCTATAAGATTATTTACATCTGTGGTTGCAGAGGTTGCACTGGTGAAATTATATGAAGATGGTCCTGATATTTTTGTCCATTCGTAAGTTGTAATACTTCCATCGGGATCGTTACCACTACCACTTAGCGTTACGGAATTTTGAGGAAGAGTTATCGTAATATTACTTCCTGCATTTGCACTTGGGCTTAAGTTTGTTTGACCTCCTCCTCCAACATAATCACGTGCAATCCATTCGTATAAATTTTGGCTTTGCCCCATGAGGTTGTAAACACCTGGCTGGGTGCCCCCCCCTCCGTAAAACGAACTCCAGCAGCAGTGGCCACCACCACCATAATTGGTTACCAAATATTGCGCAGATCCGTTACTCCACTGGTTCATAGCAGCAACAGCTTTATCTCCAACCCTATAATCGTTTAATTGTTCAAAGTTGATCATCTTACCACCTGCAAGAGCAAATCCCTTCCACAATTGACTTAAATCCATTTTATATCCAATATCGGCCCCTTCTACGCTAACAATCTTTTTCAGTTCATTTGGGTAGGTAGTAGCATAATTCATCGATACCCAACCTCCCATACTTAACCCGGTCATATACAAATCACCAATTCTATACTTGCCCTTCAATGCATCAACCCGCGACTTTACTTCAGAAGTTCCGGGCCATACTGATGGAGGTTGAAGGCTAATAATGATAAACTTAACTCCCAACGCGGATCCGTCCCAGCCTTGGCTCACATATGCACCAGGCCCATTAGCTATTACCCTGCTTGCATCAGAACCCACTTCACCAGTTCCCGGAATAAAAATAATCGTTGGATAATTGTTCGAGTTTGAATTGTAGTCTGACGGCAAATGGACATACGCATTCCAACCGTTCACATTAATCAGGGTCTGTTGGGAAAATACATTTGAAAAACTTAGGAGAAAAAATAGTAAGATAGAAAGAATCTGAAATCGGTTTTTCATTCTTTGGTTTTTAATAGGCTATTGATTTGTACAAAGTCAACGATATTGGATATTAAGAAATCAGCCAAACAGGCAAAAACTCTTAGGATATTGGATTTGTAACGGCTTTAGGTTACAAAATATTTTGTGCAAAAAAAGTAAAAACTATTGTATTTTAATGTCAGTTTTTATCCACATTGTGGATAAGATATCTTACAAAAGAAAAGTCTTGTTGAAAGAGATTTATATTCAACCTATTGAAAAGAAGAAAAGAAAGGTTAAAATTGCTTTTTCAGTAAGAAAAATCACCTGACAAGCAGTCCTGGAGCAGCTTTTTCCAGTGGTATTCCGAGAATTTCTTCTAACTGAACGATAGAAACGTTCAAGTCCTTTTTGTAAGTTACCATCTTGTTTTTCTCGCCCATGTAATTTTGATAGATACTATTAAGTGCCTCTATTGTAATGGAGCCATCTTCAAAATTCTTTTGTGCAAGCTGGTAATCAGAGAGGTTATTGGCCAAAACTACATTTTGAAGAGCAACCAGGTCAGACTTTTCTTTAAAGGCTTCATACCTGGTGAGTGTTTCCGCTTTTATCTGCCTTTCCCTTTGTTCTTTATTAGCTTTGGCAATAATTATATTTTGATCAGCGACTCCTTTTTCGTTCTTGAGCCTGGAAAAAATATCCAAAGGCAATGAAATCCCTGCATTATATTTTGGATAAAAGCTGGCAGCAGGGGAATTTTGGATTACAAATTCATTGACGTTACCCCCCAGGTTGATGGAACTCAACCAACTTGCACCCGCCTTTTTCCTGTTCAATTCCGCAATTCTGATATTAGCATCATCAATTGTAAATGCAGGATTTCTGAGGGCTATCTTTACAAGATGATCCTTGACAACATCCTCTGCTGTAATTGTATTCCTTCCATCTTCCTGAACAATTCTTGTGGTTTTATCATTTGCTTCAGGTCTCCGAAGAGTGTCCGGCAACTGGTTGATCCTTTGGGCATGTACTATGAAGTAACTTAGAAAAAATACCAAAGAAAGAAAAATTCGCATTTTATCAAATTAAGGGTATGAAAGTTTCGAGCAATATAACTTTTTTTATGATAGCCCGGCATTATCGAACTCCTGAAGTCTTCGAATTATAGCTATGATAGCCATAAAAAAGATGACAGTAGGAATTTGTCCTATAGAAGCCTGGGAATATTGTGTCACCATTATACTAATCAAACTACACGCAATGGCGGTTGCATAGATCTTGTATTCCTGATTTTTAACCCGAAATGCTATATAAATACACTGATAGATAATCAGCATATACCAAATTATTGTAAACCCTAAGCCGAGGTATCCTATTTCAAGAGCTATTTGCAACAGTCCACTGTCGGGAGGAAATCCTGCCAGAGGATGGTCGGGATTGAATCTCTTTCCAGGAAGCCCTGTACTAGCCAGTCCTCCTCCTATCGGATGAGAGTAGATATATGGCTGAATGTGATGCCTGTTATCATTACGTACATCTAAAGAAGGTTCATTAGTACGGAAGGTACTCCGAACCCTGTTTAGAGTCTTATTGTTATGAATTGGTGCAAACAAGACTCCCAGAACGAACATGAAGGACGCAAAAATTGTAATAAGGGTGGATTTACGTTTTATTGTCATCAGGATATAAAGAGAAATACCTATTGGCAAAATAACATTAGTAGTACGGGTACCTGTATAAGACATTCCTAATAGCAAAAACAAAGAACTGACGATCAAAAGGTTTCGCTTTTTCTTATTCTTTTCATGTATCGCTAAAATAATCGTTATCACACACATCGATCCCGACAAGACACCAAAAGTGACCACATCTGAAAAAAATGAGATCTTACGAAGTTGACCACCCTGGAAAAGAAGAGCATATTCTCTGGGATTCTTTTTTAGATACCGGATTTCCATGGGTAAATATCCAAACCATTGTTGATAGCAACCATACAATGCACCGATCACTGCCATAATAATCCAAAACTTCAGGAACTGTCTGAATTTTGCAGGTGTATTCACCAAACGATAACCAAGAATGTAAATGAAAACAAACATTACATACTTCCTCATCACAAAAAAATATCCGTCCTTAACTCCAAGGTTTGGGTTAAAATATTCAACAACATGGTACCCTGTATAAATAATGAACATTATGGATACAGGATTGGAAACAAGATTGTTTCTTATGCCTTCTGCAGGCCTTTCTTTCATACTTCCAATAAATACAATCCACACAAGAATCTCCACCGCCGTACTCAGAGGTATATCTCGATTCAGTATATGATTGGGATAAAAAGCAAAAAATGCGATGAAAGTCAGGATATAAAATCCGATGTATGGCTTAAAAAGGCAATAGTATCCTATTATACAACCTGCAAGTAAAACAACCAAAGCCAGGGGAATAATGTACAATCCAAGAAATGAACAAATACCAACAACCACAGCCAACAAAGCAAGAAAAATTTTACCCCAAACAGACATCAGGGAACGTTCAAAAATTTCTCTAATTAATGCACTTTGTATTCTCATCTCTGCTGTTTTACTTTGGATTATCCAAAAAGTATTTGCAAGAATAAAGCAACCAATATGATTGTGACATATAGCAAAGAGATAATCTCTGTTAGAATATTACTTCTTTGCTCATGGGGCAGTTCGTCCTCAGAAATATTTTCATTCATAACATGTGTTGTTTTAAAATGTCATAGATCCTGGCAACAGAATCTTCCCAGGTATGTTGGCTTGCTTCCTTGATTCGTTGCTCAGTTTTCGCCTTATCGAGTCGCTCTTCATAAGCCAACCTGATATTATTTACATAGTCATCATAAGTCTTACACAAATAAACGACATCCTTAAAGGCCATCATGGCCTCCGTGGAAGTAGCTACTGTAGGTTTACCTGCTGCAAGGTATTCATCTATTTTTCTCGGATAATTACCAATTGTCATCTGATTGACCAATTGTGGATTGATGCAAACATCAAAACGATGAACATACCCGGGAAGTTCGCCGGGTTCCTTTGCTCCGTGAAAGTGCACATTTGTTATCTTATGCAATTCTGATAACTGAAACTCCTGATCCTCCTTCCCTACCAGAACAATTTCAAAATCAGGCATCGCGTTTGCCAAATGCACCAGCAGATTAATATCCAGTCTGCGCGAGGTAAGCATACCACAATATCCTATTACAGGTTTAGTGTACCCCTCCATGTCAGCTGGAACTACTTCCGGTTTTTTTATAAAAGATTCAACTTCACAACCCTGGCCTACATAATAGGATTTTGAATTCATACTTTGTGCGTAAGAATTAAGGTAAAGTGAATTGGAAGCAACTGCATCCGCTTTCTTTATCATTGCCGGCTCTGATTCTGCACCATGTTTCTGAAAATATTGTTGAGACCTCAAATAATCCCTGAGATAATAAAGTGTAAATCGTGGTTTCAGCATTTCTTTCAGATATAGGCCATTAAAGAAGTCGTTGTCTATCATGAGCACATCTTTGCCAAAACCCAATTCCTTTGCAACCTTGTTTATTTCATTTGCAATCTTCTGTGAGTTTTTCTTATTAAAGTGCCGGTACAAGAATCCGGGCGGCAAAAAATTGATTGACTCAAGAATCAACCTGGGATTGAGTACCCAAAGATTCTTCTGTACCTGCTGTAAATGACTTTCTGACTTCGAAATACTATTCAACCTGTTCTTCGTCTTAATATCGTTTCGCATTCGCCATTTCGTAATTCTATCAAGCGGCCTGTTGACATAAAGAATCCTGTTATCTCTGCTCATCACATCAGCCATATTCTTGAAATTACTTCCAATTTCAATATCCCAGGGCTGCAGGCCAAACATGATAATATCCAGGTTATTCATTTGCAGTTTTGTATTTTGATAAAAATTTAGAAGACACCAACTTAAATATTATTGGATAGAACTGGAAGCAATACTTAAAACTATTTAAAAAATTTACTTTAAAATACTTTTTTAATAATACCTGAGAAAGAGTAAATCCAAATAAATGAGTCGTCAACAAAGCAAACCCTGCTCCCATCAATGCAAACCTGCTAATGAAGAAATAACATGCTACAATTTGAACAATGGCAATAAGTGTCGCGATAGTCAGGGTAATTCTGGGGCGGCCACTACTATCAAAAATGACACCTGTTTGTTTTAGAAATGCCTGAAAAAAAATTGCGGATGTAATGAGCATCAGGTAAGGTACTGCATCAAGATATTGGGTTCCCACAAGAATTGTAATTATCAATTTGGGAAACAAAAGCAGCACCACAACAAATGGGAGAATAACAGAAAGCGCAGCTCCCACAGCTTTTTCGTAATTACTCTTAATGGCCTCCGGCCGGTTTGCTAATTCCGGACTACTGTTTTTGGGAAACAGAATATCAGCAATTACCTGCGATGGTATATCTGCAATATTGATAATACGCATGGAAATATTCTGAGAAGCTACCATTCCCGGATTTGCTGTAATGTTTGAAAGCAAAAACTGGTCGGCATTTCTGAAAATCAGTGTAAAAATATTAGAACCAAAAACATACTTTCCAAAATTCCATAAGGTCCGAATCCAATTGAGGGAATAAATAAATCTGAGACCAAAAAATGACTTCATATAGATATAACCGGCTACAATTCCCATAATGACTCCAATTGTGTAAATAACGACCAGCATATCTAGCTGAACCTGCCCGACAATAAGATAATATACCAGGATGAGCATAAACGTTCCGCCTTGTCTGACGAGATATGTATAAAACAATGCTTTGAACCGCAAGTGAGCATACATCAGCCATTCTATGTGTGAAAAAAAAATCAGGAACAAAAGTGTAATTATGTAAATATGAAACATCGAATTCAGACCTGGCGATTTAAGAAAGTCTTCAACTGCCTTTCCGAAAAAAAACAAGAGCAATGCCGATATAATTGAAATAATTCCATTCAAAAAAAAAGCAGCAGACATGATCTCACGATGTTCAATCTTTTTCGAATAATTTATAAATTTTATCAGTGAAGTCCGAACAATACCACTTCTGAACATTTCCACGAATGTGGTGATGGCTAAGAAATTCACCCATACACCCATATCCGATTTTGTCAGGGCCTTGTGGGCAAGGAGTGCAGTGCTCAATACACCAAACAAGGGGATTGAAACCTTTTGGAGTCCATTATAAATACCAGGGCTGAATGCCCCTTTCAGATTTAATTCTTTCATTTTTAATTTAATAAGCCAGGCTTCGGTACTGCTACTTTAGAGCGCTTATATTGAGGAGTACTACTCTTATCAAGTGTAAATAACCATTCCATATTCCATCGTTGGCAAAGCCTGAATAATATCACCGGAACCAGTATTCCCGCTATAATTCCAGACACTAACAGCAACGGTACATTGTAGATATTCAATACCTTGGTCAGGAATGCTCTCAGTGCGGCAAAAACAATGACATGCGAAACATAAATATACAAGGAATATCTTCCAACTACTTTCAACCAGACCGGCTTATCATATCGTTGTAGCAAAAAGCAACCGCATATTATAAAAGTACATCCAACAATCGCAATTACAAAAAACAGAAAGGGTTGATAATATTCTACAAACCTGTATTTCATACCTGAATATTGAAGATTCTCCAAAAGAAAATACCCCTGCGAAATAACAAACGGAATGAGCAGTAACCCAAAAGTTTTCCATGAATTCAACCATGCAGTGTGTTTTTCATCACTGATCCATTTATGAAGCACGTCTCCTATCAGTATGAAAATATAATTATGAAAAATATCCGGAAGCGGACCAAGGTTGATATCGTTACGATGAATTACCGCAGCACCATAAAACATTACAATCGCCAGGAGAAACTGCATCCAAAACGGCATCCTGAAAACATACTTGAAGATCACATAAAGGACACTCACATTAAAAAGAGCATATAAATACCAAAACTGCTCTATTTCATTTGGCTGATAAATGAGGTATAAATAATCAGATGGTTTTCTTGCCCCGTTTACATATTTGCTGAAAATAATCTGCAAAGTAATCTGAATGACTCCCCACAAGAAATAAGGATACAAAATAACCTTTGCTTTGTTTCCAACATATTTACCTAATCCTCTCTTGGCAAAACTTGCAGATAAAAATATTCCTGAAACAATGAAGAACAATGGCATTCTAAAACTAAAAAACATGATGTTGAAATGCTCCAGGTACATATAATTGCCCACCGATATTCCCGAACTCTTGATACCTTCAAATACATGCCGGTAAGCTACCAGTATAATAGCGACTCCACGTGCAAAGTCAACCCATGACTTTCTTGTTGATATCTTTTGCAATGATATTAGTACTTCAGGTTTTCAGTAAATACCTTATTGAGAATGGCCCCCATACTTTTTTCCTTCATATCCCTGATATACTGAAGGGAAATCTTGTCCACCTGTGTATAAACCTGTTCTGCAGAAAAAACAGGTATAACCTTATCTACATAATTCACCAGTTCCTTAGTATCTGAATACTTATTTAATGCTGAAGTTTCTATTAAAATATAATCATACTTCTCCCTGACATGTTCAATAAAGCTCTTAAAATCGAAACGGAACAATATTTCAGAGGGAGAAGCACTTGTTTGATCGCATCCGATAATTTCTATATTCTCAATCTCAGGGTGTGATGAAAAATTTTGCTGAGCAGCAGGAAGTCCAGTATTAAATTTTTCATTCAATTGCTGAACAGTGTATTCAGCATTGAACCTTTTGGATAGTGTATTATTATGCAGATTAAAGTCTATAATTAGTACCCTCTTCCTCGTCAATACGAGGCTCATAGCTATTGCTTCTATCAAAAAGGATTTCCCGGTTTGTGAAGCAGTACTGGTAAACAAGAAAACTTTCTTACCCGAATTAATGAACTCATATCTTAATTTCCTGATATTATTCTTAAACTGGTATTCATTTGCATTATTCTTTCGTTCATTGTTCAAAATAATATCAGAAAGAACTTTTGCCTTTAACCTGATATTATTCACAACGCCCTTTAACGGGAACTTGACCACCTTTTCAAAATTAAAAGGCGTCTTAATGGAGGCGTTGAACACTTCAATAAAAAGTAATGTAAAGCATGTAAGAAAAAACATAGACATACCGGAAATACCTATAGTTGTGATTGTTTTTTTGGGTTCTGGTTCTACGGCGGGTTGGCCTACCAATGTCTGGGTAAAGTTTGACGAGGGATCATCTTTAGATAACCCTTCAGCCTGATTCAATTTTTCTTTCAGATTCGCTAATTGCTTTTGCTCAATATCTAACTGGCTCTTGATGACCTCCATCTTCACACCGCTTCCGGGATTAATTCTTGTCAAACCTTTATAATAATCTATTCGCTTTGAATAGTCATTCATGGTAGCAGACGCGGCATTTTTCAATGCTGTCGCCTCATTAATCTGGCTTTGTAAACTTGAAATCTTATCAGTTAGCTTACCACTAAGTCCACCTTGTGAACTCTTTGAGTTGATCTTGGTTCTCAGTGAAGTTATTTGCTGCTGTAAATCCGGATCATTCCCACCTTTTGCAATGAGTTGTGCCTCTAACTTATTTTTCTGATTGATTAAATCCAGCAATTCTGAGTTGCTCGTTGAAGTGGAGCCGGCCTTATTCTGAATACCATCCAATTGTTGTTGCAAATAAATAATTCGATTATTATTAAGTTCAAAGATGCTTTTTTCATCGGCATACTTACCTTCCAGATCTTTCACAGTCTCCATGGCACTCGCACTTAGGCTGGCAGGATCTATGCTTCCCTGGCTCACTTTCTCAGAAAGTAATTTATTATTCAAAGAATCTATCTTGTCTTGTTGCTGACGTTCCATTTCCCGGATATTGCTGACGTTTTCATTGGTCCGCTGGAAGTTGAGGTTCTTATAATAATTTATAAACTCATTACCCATTGCATTTACAAGCCAGGCTGATAGGTTAGGATTTTCAGAACGGTAAACTATATTCAAATAGTCGGTCTTATCAACCCGTACAATAAATAAGTTTTCGAGTAAACTGTAATAATCATAATGGTACAACTTTAGATATTCCATGATCTTTCTCTCTCTTGGGATATCCGAACGCAATAATTCATTTGAAGCCACTCTATCATTCAAGACCTTCATAACGGTATCAACACTGATAGATTTCAATATCTTGTTTTGTTTGTCTTTCTCTGAAAGTTGGTGCCATGCTGAACCCGGGCTTTCCAGGTCATGCAGCAGCAATTTGTAGGATATCATTCCAATGACACGTGGAGACTTGAAAGTCTCTATCACATTATCAAACTTTGTATCTGCCGCATACAGGTCAGCCACAGGGCTTCCTTCAGCTATCTTGACCCTGTCAATAGTGAACCCGGTTGAGTACTGCGCCTTTGATTCATACAATGGCTTTTGAAATAATTTGAGGGTAAATGCTGTAACCATTGCCAGCATCGTCAATCCTATAATGAGCCATTTCCTTCTTAATAAGACTTTTAAAAAATATAATAAATCCATTCGATTTTAATTTTCAGATTCCAAAGGTAAAATTCAAAAAAAATCTGGTACCGTGATACCAGATTTTTTGAAATTTTTAATCAATTATCTTACTTTCCTTTTATCAACTTAATAGTTTGTATATCCTTGTCAGAAGCCAGTTTCAACAAATAGGATCCGGGTGCTAAAAGATGGCTTATGGGGATACTGACATTTTGCTTTCCTACAACTCCGCTTACTTCCTTTTTCCAGAGCAACCTGGAATCCATATCAAACAGCGACAAGGTCATTTGTTTTACATCTGACGGAATATCAATTTCCGCACTCAATGAATTTACAAATGGATTTGGATAAGCCGAAAGGTGGAGTACTTTAGGCAAGGCGCTGGATACATTATTCGTAATATTCTCAACAGATACAACATCTCCTTGTATTCCGGTTCTCGTCATTGAGGAGCCTTGCTGGTCTTCCATCGGTGTATCGTATCCTTCCAGGGTAAATGCACTCGTAAAGCAATATGCTGATATATCATCAGGAGTAACAGAAATATAAATCTCTCCATTTTCATCCGGCTTCACGTTATCAAAATAAATCATCTTGAAGTTATTGAGCCTGCCATTAATCGCTTTGCTTATACCATTGATCGTATATACTCCAGTGTAAGATCCGGAAAGGTCCACACTATTGAAGACTCCTATCCGGTAGGTCTTTCTTTGATCAAGGTTTGTAAACTTAGCTTCAGAAATTTGTCCAGCATCAGTCCAGTAATTAGTAAACATTACATTGTAAGGTAAAATTCCAGGAACTCCAACACCAGCATATCCTTTACCATTAAATCCTTTAGTAATGACAAAGTCAATTCCGGTATTGACATAGTTAGTATTGACCATGTCAGATACTGTGGTCCCCTCAGCTGAAGGCCCGTTATCTGTATTGTTCCATGGCAAAGGTTCATGGTTAGCTACTTCTGCATTGAGATTCAATTCTACAAGATTTTTTGCCAATCCTATTCTTGCAATGTTGCTATAATCACTGTAATTACTTGAAATCTTTGTTCTCACTTTATAATAATAATTGGATCCAGGTACCAATGAAGATGAGTTGTCATAATACATAGTAGTGTTGGCCGCAACTGTAGCCACCAGGCTGTAGGTACCATCTTTAGCTGTTGATCTCCAAATTTCAAATCCAGTCTCATTATTGCTTCGGTCGCTCCAAATCAACTTAGTAGTATTTGTTGAAAGAGTTGGAAGTGCATACAAATTACCGGGTTTCAGTACAGGACTTCCACTATATTCCTGAATTGCAATTGCATTAAGGAAGAAATAGTAGGAATCAGAAGTTTTCTGGAATGATACATCGATGGTACCGCTTCCGGAAGGTACCAGCCCATTTAACTGAGCAGTCTTATTTGTATTATAGCTACCATTCATTCCAACAGACTTCCCACCAGAACTGAATGTAGCAGTATCAGCCGCACCTGTATTCCAACTTCCCATGATTACTACATTATACTTTTTGGCCGGATCTAATCCACCGATCTGCATGTTGTAAGTATTACCCAAACTAATTGTCACAGCGGACTGCAATACATTGTCAGGGTAAATTCCCTTATTCTCACCATCAGTCATACCAAATGTACTGGTACTATTCAATTGTGTGGTGAATTTGAAATTAAATCCGGTATTGCTGTTCATATCATCTACAAGATTACTAATAGTATAACCACCGGCCGGATATGCCAGGTAGTTGTTCCATGGTGCTGGCTCAGGTGTTCCTCCCGGAGGTCCAAAATTGATAAGGACAGTCCTGAGTTCATCAGATGACACAACGATTGAAAATTGTTCTGTTGCAGAAGCTCCAAATGGATCGGTAGTTTTAACTGTAATGTTCTTATAAATCCCTTCATCTCCGGCAACAGGATTGATTGTTACAGTAGCCTGGCCATTCCCTGTTATCTGCAAAGTAGCAAATGATGGAAGCCCTGAAGTTTCTAATGTTAGTGACTCGCCGGCATCATCCTGTGCCTGAATATTCACTACTGCTGAATTTCCTTCTTTGAGAAATACATCATTGATAACATTTATTGTCGGCGGTCTGTTAGTCGTGCTTACCGATACAGCACCTACAGTATCAGAATTACCATAATCGTTATAAGCCAGTATTTTATAATAGTACATCGTATTACCCGATCCTGTACTATCAATATATGTTGAATCATTCACATTATTTTGCCCATCATTCAGTTTCACATACGTACCATTAACTGCATCAGACCGCATTATGAGATAACCTGCTTCATTATAGGCAACATCTCTCCACTGAAGCAATACCTTACTGTTGAGTAATGGTGAGGCAGAGAAATTCGTTGGTGCAACAGGTTTCGTTCCGTCATCATAAGGTTTTTCCAGTACAATTGCATTTAGGTATCCAATGGATGTACCTGGTGATTTATACATTTTCACATTGATCACACCTGTACCATCAGATTGAATTTGCTGGAAACTTGCAATGTTCTGAACATTATTGTACGCATTGATAGACTTGATCTGCCCATTGATATTGAAAACTGTAGATCCGGTACTGTAGGTGCTTGCTGAGAACAGATTTAAATTGTATTTGTTATTCGCAGTCAATCCAGACAATGCAACCATAATCGTATCAGGAATTCCAAAACTTCCAAAATAGAAATTATCTCTGATGACGTTGTCAATATAAACACCACTATTGTTACCAGTTCCACCTCCGGCTGTTGAAGTATTCCAAACAGCAGGATTAAAGGTTAAAGTAGTTGTTGTAATGTTTCCAGCTGTATCAAGAAGATTTGAAGTAACTGTTCCTGTTATATTATTCCAAGGGGCAGGAGGCACAGGAGTAGATCCGTTGTTCAAAATATTCATATATACTTTCTGGCTTGGAGGAGTTACATTATTAACAGTTACACTCATCAATGATGAATCAAATCCACCAGATCCATCCCTGGCGACAATCCAAAATTCATAACTTCCGGCATCAGCATATCCAGGCGAAAGGAATACTGAAAATCCACCGCCAGGTGATTCTCTACCTTCAACAAATGAAGGTCCATTGCTGACCTGGTATTTGATATTGGTAAATCTGTCCGGATCTATTGCAGTCACAGGTTTCACAACTACTGTTCCCTCATTCATAGTTACACTTTGGATTCTTCCCAATGTAGGTGGCCTGTTACTTGTAACTGAAAGTACAAGATCAGTTGAGTCTTTGCCACCATTCCCATCATTTACAACTATTTTCAAATTATATATGCCGGCATTAGTTGGTTGAGTATTAAATACCAGGTTGGAGTTCCCATTGGAAACAGGATTGAATTGTGCAAATCCAGGAAGTCCGGTTATGCTGAAGACCAAATTATCTCCATCATGGTCAACTGCACTAACCGGTACAATTGTAGTACCTGCATAATACACAGACCTACTCCCCAATTGGGTTATTACTGGATTAGTATTATCAGTCTTTCCTGAGGCAACACTCGAATAATCAGAATACCCTGTAGAATTGAATGCCCTCACTTTGTAAAAAGCAGTCATATTTGGATACAAACTGGAATCTGTGAGCGAAATATTTGTATTTGAAGTATTCAGAATATTCAGTAATCTCCATGTTGCCTGGTTATCAAGAGACCTATAAATCTCATAACCAGTTTGGGTTGAATTGTCATCAAATGAAAGTCCCAGGCTATTGGTTGACAAAACTGTAACCTGAATATTTCCTGGAATGTCAGGAATTGCAGGTGGAGCAGGAGTTGTTACAACTGTCCTTGAATTCACCATTGCAGCATCAGGAATTAATTGTTTAGCAATTCCAG
This sequence comes from uncultured Ginsengibacter sp., assembly GCA_964526985.1. Taxonomy (GTDB): domain Bacteria; phylum Bacteroidota; class Bacteroidia; order Chitinophagales; family Chitinophagaceae; genus Ginsengibacter. Next base: position 25,706 of record CAZGNJ010000040.1, read on the forward strand.
GCCCCTGCCATCTCACTTCAAGGAATTCACCGCCAGTCTTTTCAAAGAAAGTCACATAAATCTTATGTGTCCCTGCAGTGAGTGTTTTTGTACCAGATCTTTCTGTTGGCGCCTGCAAATAGTCATTGTTTACAACCTGGCCAGAAGAATTGAAATTGTCGATATACAACTTGCTTCCATCATCCGAGGTTGTGTAGAATGTATAAGTTCCAGCAGTTGGCACATTCAATGTCGCAGAATATTTAAAGGCAAAGTTGTCTGATGATAATGCAGGTGATAATGAAAAATTATTGATTACTCCTGAAGAAACAGGTGTAAGCGAATTAAAATCTGGTAAGTTATTCCAGGACCCCTGATAGAAATTGTAGCTTACCCCACTCAAATCATTTGGATTAAATCCTGAGCCTCCATTGCTATTGATGGCTTGCAATGCATAAGCATAGGTTGTATTACCAGCAACCGAAGAATCAATAAAGCTTGTTGCATTAGCACCAACCAGACCAATGATTACAAAATCAGGATCCCCAGGTCCTCTGCGGTACACCTCAAATCCTGTTTCGTTACTACTATTATCGGCCCATGTCAGATTCACCTTATTGTAAGCCTGTACAGTGGCTAATAAATTGGAAGGCATGGCGGGCACTACACCAGAAGGAGTATTGTTGTCTTGAAGGTAAGAGTCAGGAATTGCAGTCTTGCTGCTGAATCCCGCAGCACTGCATCTCCAGGAAAGTGTCAAGCCTTGTCCACCAGTGCCCTGGAAGAATGTGACTCCAATCTTGTGCATACCTTTCGTCATAGCTACATCTTTGTATTTGCTGACGACACCATGGATTCCGTCATTATTAATAGTCTTAGTGGCACTTGGTGAATACCAAGTATCCAGGTAAAACGCACTGCCATCATCAGAATCTATGTAAAACCTGTAGGTAGCCGTCACTGGAATATATACCCATCCCTGCCATACCATACCATAATTTTCTGTTAGCGGACTCACTGTAATATCCACATTATTGCTATGGCCTGTTGTAAGAGGAGTAAGCGTTGAGAAATTTGGCAGAACTGACCAGGTGCCCTGATAGACACTGTAATCAAGGCCTTTATTCTTGGTAAATCCCACTACCTGGCTACTTGGTACAGATTTATTTCCTGATAGGTCAACTGCCTTTACATAGAAGGAATAATTCTGGAACGAATCAAGGTTACTAATCTTGAAATTGGTTTCAGTTGTTGTATATGCTTTTGTCCCATTAAGGTAGATTTCATAAAATTTGACACCGTTATCATCGGTTGATTCTAACCAGGATAACGATACAGAATGCCTGGTTGTAGCGGTAACACTCAACCCACCAGGCGCAGATGGTGGCGTATTATCTGAAAAAGTAGTTGCACTGGCTTCATTACTCAGTGGTGACGCACCATTCCCATTTACTGCTCTGACGATATAATAATACTTTACATTTGGCAACAGGTTCTGATCTATAAACTGTAATGTATCTGCCGGTACAATTCCAGCCAATACATAATTGCCCCCCTGGATCGTGGTTCTGTAAATTTCAAATGCCGTTTCATTATATTGAGGCGCAGGATTATTATTACAATAAACCTGGATAGTTGAATTGCTCAATGCGATTGCATTTACTGAAGAAGCCTTATCAGGACCGTTGGCACCACTGGCATCCACTACACTAAACAGATCTGAATAACTACTGCTGCAGCCAAATTGTTCAGTCACCATCACCTTATAGGTACCTACTGGAGCAACAAGAGTATTTGTAGTACTTACCTGAACATTATCGCTCACCCTTCTCCAGTCATAAGACTGATAACCTGTGGGAACCACCAAAGGCACAGATGTAGAACCATCTGGTGCTGGCAGCACTTTGGAATGCAAGCCATCCACCTGGATATCCGGTGACACTGTTCCTTGTTTCTGGGTGATTACAATAGGTCTTGGTGACCAATCAGACCAATCCGAAGTACTTGTTCTCTTAAATCTCGCCCTATATGTCCCATATTCTGTTGCTGTATAGGAATCAGAAGTAGCTCCTGTAATTGTTATATTATCTTTCTGCCACTCATACTGGTAAAAACCCGGTTGCAGGATCATCACTGCATTCACTGCATCATTTGGGCAAAATTCAGTTCTCTTGAACTTAACTACCGGTTGTGCTTTATGAGCATTTGCAATATATTGAAAGTATCCCGGTTCAGCCCAGAAATAATCCCATACACCATGACCTGAATTGGGATAAAAGGATTGTTTAATGTCACCACCAAGAGAATTATACTCATCCATGATATCGGTAATAAGATCAGGAGTAGGAGCTTTGTCTTTACCACCATTTGCTAACCAAATGGGAATACTTAGCACATTGGCCACCCAGTCTAAACTATTGGGCGATGCAGAATTTATAGCACTGATAGGTGTACAAACTGCCCATCTTTCCGGATGTCTGTTCAGATAATCCCACGCTGCCTGGCCACCTGATGAAAGGCCTCCAAGAACTACCCTGTCCGGATCCATCTTTACATATTTCGTCAATGAGTCCAAGAGAGCAAGTACCGTAACATCATAGGTATTGAGCCATCCAGAACTACTCTGAGGATACAAAAGGAAACCATCAAAGTCACCACTATTCACATGCTGGGCATGCGTCTGCGCACCATGTACCAATTGTAATTCATTATCGTGAATTTCTGCCCACTCTCCTAACCCATGGAGGAATAAAAAACAAGGGTACTTTTTCCCATCGTTGACACCAGGCTGATAAGTCTTTGGAAACTTAAGTCTGAAAGCCATTCCTCTAAAAATATAAGACTTGTATCCATAGCTATACGGGTTCCAATTAAGTCTCACCTTGTGTCCCCATTTGCTTATTTGATTGTAAGGAGGAGCAGGTGTCTGATCGTTGGTGCTGAAAATTACATCAGGATCATTCGGATCCAATACTCCGGCCTGAGAAAAAGCCTGATTGCTTACTACAATCATGCACAAAAGAAGAAGCACGTAAAATACCCTTTTCATTACAATGGTTTATAGGTTTGTACGAAAAAATAATTCTATTTCCTGTTCAAGAGGTTATTACCCGGGAGACTGGAGTCAGAGTGGAAATTCTATAAGGATTCTGGCAAGAAGAAGTTTTAGATAGGATAACTAAGCGGTAAAAATACGGTTAAAATTCATTTTTCCAAATAGTGTGAAAAAAAATTATTCATTCACACGCAATTCACAATCTTTGCCATAGTATGCTTTTTATCAAAATCTTATTCTGGGTTTCTATAATTATAATCTTATACAGCTACCTTTTTTATGGTGTGCTGGTCTGGATATTGGTAAAATTCCGAAACCTGGTTTCTCAAAGGAAAAAATCTTTGGATCCGGGATTTCAGCCAGATGTTACGCTATTAATAGCAAGCTATAATGAAGGAAGTGTCATTCGTGGAAAAATTGAAAATTGCCTGAACCTGGATTATCCTCATGAAAAACTCTCAATTCTTTTCATTACTGATGGGTCCAATGACAATTCAAACGAAATCATCCGGGAATATCCCGAAATAAAATTGCTCCATGAGCCAGAACGCAAAGGAAAAGTTGCTGCCATCAACAGGGCTATGCAATTTGTAAAGACACCTTATGTTATTTTCTGCGATGCCAATACTGATTTGAATCCGGCATGCGTAAAGGAAATTGTGAAGCACTATCAGTCACAAGATGTAGGTGGAGTAGCAGGTGAAAAAATTGTGAAGGAACAGGGAAATAATGATAGCACGGCTGGAGCAGGTGAAGGACTTTACTGGAAGTACGAGTCGTTTCTTAAAAAACTGGATTCTGAGTTTTATTCAGTAGTTGGTGCAGCAGGTGAATTATTTTCGATTAGAACTGATTTGTTTTTCAATGTTCCGGAAAATGTACTCCTGGATGATTTTATCATCTCTTTGAAAATTGCTGAACGAGGTTACAGGATCAAATATGAACCTAACGCTTTCGCTATTGAAGCGCCTTCATTCAATATCAAAGAAGAGCAAAAAAGGAAGGTACGCATTGGTGCAGGTGGTTTTCAATCCATCGTTATGCTCAAATCTTTGCTGAATATTTTCAAATACCCAAAATTGTCTTTTCAATATATCTCTCACCGTGTCTTGCGATGGGCAGTGTGTCCCTTTCTCCTTCCTGTAATAATCATTCTCAATATCATTATCTACATTCAAACAAAGGAGGCTGGTTATGGAATGCTTTTGGTTAGCCAGATCATTTTTTACCTGGCTGCCGCTATCGGATACCTGCAGGCATTAGATAACAAAAAATCCAGGTTATTTTATGTGCCATTTTATTTTGTGTTTATGAATGTGTGCATGTATTTAGGATTGATCCGATTTCTGAAAAAGAAACAATCTGTGCTTTGGGATAAAGCTGCAAGAAAGGAGCAGGAGGCAAGATTAATTGCAGACTGATCGTCTAACGTAATTGCATACACTTTTTTGAAAAGGCTCGGACGATTGAAAATTGTCAATTCTTTAAGAAGATGGCTCACGTCACCATGGTTAAGAAAAACCTTCAGGGTTTCGAAAACCCTGAAGGTTTATAACACCTCTACTTCTTTAAAAAACTCACGACACCATGATCTTTGTTGCCGATCAACTCAGCGATGTAAATTCCCTGCGCAATATTTCTTGTTGGCAATTTGATCTCATTGAGTCCTTTGATCACTGATACCTGCCTAATCAACTGTACTCTGCCCAACTGATCCACAACCCTGATGATGGCAGTTGTGTTTTCTGCACTCACATAATGCAATACTGCTTCATCTTTTACCGGATTGTTTAACAGCGTCAGGGGATTGCCGTTATTGGAAATATTTACATGACGTACATCACTCAATAGTTTCCTGCCATCATTATCCTTTTGGAGTATGCGGTAATACACCTTTCTTCCTGCAAGGCTGCTCACTGATCTGTCCACGTAGTTGTAACTCCTCTTGGTGTTGCTGTTACCTGCGGCAGCCACTGTGCCAAAGGTTTCAAAGACCGCACCATCGAAGCTGCGTTGTACTTCAAACGATTTACTATTTTGTTCCGTAGCAGTCGACCATTGCAACACTACCCCTTCTCTTAAGGTTTTTGCTGTAAAGGAGATGAAGGTAACCGGCAAAGGTGACTGTGCTACTAAACCCGCACCACCCCCACTGAAACTGCTCACCTCAAACTCAGCCTGGTTCCTGTTGTTGTCTAATTGTGTGTAAACCCACTCAGTAGTAGATGGCACAAGCCCGTTATTGAGGAAGGTAACTGCCGTAGCTCCCGACCAATCTGTGGTAGGATCCGGGTTGCCGTTTTCCATCTTGTACATCTGCAGGTTTGGATTGGTAACCGGCCCTTCGGTAAAATCACCGTTGATGTCACTAATATCCTGATCATTGTAATAAAATCTGATTCCAACAGGTGTTGCAGGTTGCGTTGTCGGTATCACCTTCCAATAACGGTTCATGGAATAGTAAGTGTCACCATTTGGCACAAGACCATTTTCAATTTTCACACTGGAATTACTCCCTGCTCCTGATGTTGCTACTACATTTACCTGGAACGTACCATCGCCAACACTACCTATGTTGTTGCCATTTTTCTTAATTGACAGTAATTGTATGTCGTCACTGCAGTCTCCTGTGGTACCATTGTCATTGTAATAGTGAGTCCACCCTTCACTATCTGTATATTCTATGTTAGCAATCCTTGAGTTACTTCCTGCTGCTGGTACAATAAGGTCGCCACCAATTTGAATAACCTGGATAGGGCGAGGAGACCAATCAGACCAATTCGATGCAGAGGTTCTCTTAAACCTTGCCCGATAAGTTCCGCTGCTATTCACAATCAGAGAACTGGATTGGGCACCAGGTATCGTAGTTCCATCCTTCTGCCATTCATATTGATAAAACCCTTGTTGCAGTATTAATTCCGGCCGGCTCTGGCCATCTGCGCAGTATTGAGTCTGATCAAATTTTAAAACTGGTTGTGCTTTGTGAGCATTTGCCAGGTATTGGAAGTATCCCGGCTCTGCCCAAAACGCATTCCATACACCATGACCGGTATTGGGGTAAAATGATTGTTGAATATCTCCGCCCAGATTCTCATATTCATCCACAATCTCAGTAACACTTGAAGGATAAGGTGCTACATCCTTACCGCCATTGGCCACCCATACAGGGATGTTCAATACATTAGCCACCCAGGCCAGGCTTTGTGGAGATGCTGAATTGATTGCACTAATGGGTGTACATGCTGCCCATCTTTCAGGATGATTATTCAGGAAATCCCAGGTAGCCTGCCCTCCGGATGATAATCCTCCAACAATAACTCTGTCGGGATCCATCTTTATATATTTGGTCAATGAATCCAGGAATGCCAAAATAGTACCATCATAAGAATTCAACCAACCTGAGCTACTCTGAGGATAAACCAATATTCCATCAAAGTCTCCACTATTCACGTGTTGAGCATGGGTCTGGCCTCCGTGTAATAATTGATATTCATTATCGTAGATACTACCCCACTCACCTAATCCGTGCAGGAACAAAAAACATGGATATTTCTTACCATCATTCACTCCCTGTTGATAGGTCTTGGGAAATTTCAGCCTGAATGCTACACCCCTAAAAATATAGGATTTGTATCCATAACTATATGGATTCCATCCCAATTTGGCTGTGTGCCCCCATTTACTCATTCGGTTATATGCCGGAGCAGGAGGCTGGTTGGTAGTAGTAAAGATTACATCCGGATCGTTTACATCTAAGACACCCGCCTGAGAAAACCCCGGGAGATCATTCAAAACCAGGCAAACAAAAAATAGCAAGGAAATTACTCTTCTCATAAATTGTTAGTTTAAGCGATTACAAAAAGCGGAATGCTACCATTCCAGATAAAAAGATTGTTTACAGGGGAACCAGAACCAATGTGGAATTTCGATTAGGATTGAGGCAAGTTGGTTTTTGGGTGGGCGCCAAAGCAGCGAAAATAGGGTTAATATATATTTTTCCCAAAAAAGAAAAAATGGTACTTATTTCATCATCAATGAAATAAAGAGGCTGTCTCAATAGTCCGCGAAGGTCATTGCGATGAGCAGGACAAAGAAGCCTGTCTCGTGGACAGACAGGCTTCTCCGCTGCGGATCGCAATGACGGACTTTTGAGACAGCCGCCTTATTATTCTACTCCTTTAAAAAACTCACGACACCATGATCTTTATTGCTGATCAACTCAGCCATGTAAATCCCCTGCGCAATATTTCTTGTTGGCAATTTGATCTCATTGAGTCCTTTGATAACTGATACCTGCCTAATCAACTGTACTCTGCCCAACTGATCCACAACCCTGATGATAGCAGTTGTGCTTTCAGTGCTCATGTAGTGCAGCACCGCTTCTTCTTTCACCGGATTGTACAGCAGCGTTAATGCATTACCGTTGTCAGAGATATTGACATGACGTACATCACTCAATAGTTTCCTGCCATCATTATCCTTTTGCAGTATGCGGTAATACACCTTTCTTCCTGCAAGGCTGCTCACCGATCTGTCCACGTAGTTGTAACTCCTCGTCGTGTTGCTGTTGCCTGCGGCAGCCACTGTGCCAATGGTTTCAAAGACCGCACCATCGAAGCTGCGTTGTACTTCAAACGATTTACTGTTTTGTTCTGTAGCGGTGGACCATTGCAACACTACTCCTTCTTTTGTTGCTTTTGCTGTAAAGGAGATGAAGGTAACCGGCAAAGGTGACTGTGCTACCACACCTGCACCGCCACCACTGAAGCTGCTCACCTCAAACTCAGCCTGGTTCCTGTTGTTGTCTAATTGTGTGTAAACCCACTCAGTAGTAGATGGTACAGGCCCGTTGTTGAGGAAGGTAACTGCCGTAGCGCCTGCCCAGTTGGTGGTAGGATCAGGGTTGCCATCCTGCAGTTTGTATAGTTGCAGGTTGGGATTAGTAACAGGCCCTTCGGTAATATCGCCATTAATGTCGGTGAGGTCCTGATCATTGTAATAGAACCTGATTCCTACTGTTGTTGCCGGTTGAGTGGTGGCTGTTACATTCCAATAGCGGTTCATGCTGAAGAAGCTATTTCCCGCAGTGATAAACCCATTGTTAACATGTACACTGGTATTGCTGCCCGCACCCGGTGTAGCCACTACCGTTACTGCAAAGGTGCCATCACCAATACTTCCGATATTATTCCCATTTTTCTTTATCGACAACAGGCGAATGTCATCACTGTAATCTGTGGGAGTACCTTTGTCATCGTAATAATGGGTCCATCCATCAGCATCAGTACATTCCCGGCTGGCTGTTTCACTCGCAGCGCCTGATGCAGGAACGGTAGCAGTGCTTGCGTCCAAAACTGTTATTTCTGCTGTGTCTTTGCAGGTATGGTCATCTGTTACGATCAGGGTATAGCTGCCCGGAGTGGCTGCATTCGGAGTGGTAGCGCTATAATCCACATTCGTATAACCGGAGGTGTTATACAGTGTCGTGATATCAGCCGATCCGTTAGCACAACTGATAGTGGTGGATTGATCTACCCCAAGATTCGGTTTGGTATAGTTGGTTACGGTTACATAAGCCGTGTCTTTGCAACCATTGGTATTGGTTACAATCAACCTGTATGTGCCAACCTCTGCCTTGGTTGGGTCAGGTGTATCCCATGCCGTAGTCAATCCTGCAGTTACAAATACAGAGGAGATGTCTGTTGTAAATCCGGGGCACTTGCTGACAGCTTGGTTTGCGCCTAATTCCGGTTTATCAATGGTAATGTTTTGCCCGTTGTCGCTTCCGGTAATAGATGGTGAACTGGATACTACTCTCACGCGATAGCCGGTACCATTGGCCATAGGCTTAGGTAGTGTAGCACTGATGTTGACGGCTTGAGATAATCCCACAGGATTGGCGACCACAGTACCAATATTCACAGGACTTGCAAAACTACCTGTGGCGTCGCTCAACTGCGCGGTGA
>CAZGNJ010000041.1:0-30656 GCA_964526985.1 uncultured Ginsengibacter sp.
TATGTTTGCTTCTGAATTGTTTAGGAAATTGGATATAGAAGCTGAAATCTGTTTTATCAAACTTGCAAGCTACAAAGGCACCAAGTCCACTGGTAAGGTGATCACAGCAATTGGGCTCGATGAGGAGTTGTACAACAGGGATGTAGTGATCCTGGAAGATATAGTGGATACAGGGAAAACCTTGAATGAATTTTTGCCGCAACTCGGACATCATCATCCATCTTCATTGAAGATAGCAGCCTTGCTGCTGAAACCCGATGCGTTAGTGCATGATATTAAAGTGGACTACTCCGGATTTTCTATTCCCAACAAATTTGTATTGGGGTTTGGGCTGGATTATGACGGGCTGGGCAGAAACATTCCTTCTATTTACCAATTGGTGGAATGATGGCGGCTGACCTGGCAAACCATAAAAGTGGCCACAGAAATACCTGTCTGTTCAAGCCCAGACCAATCTATAATCATTAATCTATAATCCATAATCTATAATTCATGCGCTCACTTACCACATTATTTTCCGGCATCATTATGGCGCTCTTGTTTTGTCAATGCAAATCAAAACCGATGAACTATTATATGATCGTGGGAACCTATACCAATACTGATAGTAAAGGAATTTATGTATATGATTTCAATGCTGATAGTGGAAGTGTAAAATTGGTGAGTACAAAAGATGAAATAAAGAATCCATCTTTTTTATGGGTATCCGGGAATAATATTTATGCGGTGAGCGAAACCAATGGTACAACTCCCGGAAGTGTAAGCGCTTATAATTTTGATAGGAAGAATGGTACACTTCAGTACCTGAGTAATCTGCCAACAGGAGGTGATGACCCTTGTTATGTGCAGGCCGATGCATCTGGGAAATTTGTGGCGGTAGCCAATTATTCAGGTGGGAGTGTAGCGGTGTTCCCGACAGATGATAAAGGAGCTTTGGTTGATAAAAGGCAATTGATACAACATGAAGGTGGCAGTGTGGATTCATCCCGGCAGATGGGGCCTCATGTACACGAATCTGTTTTTACTCCCGATCAGAAATTTCTGCTGACTCCCGACTTGGGGAAAGACCAGGTAATGGTGTATGCTTTTGATAAATCCAAAGAGCAACCACTATCATTACACGCAACCATTCAGTGTGAACCCGGCAGCGGCCCCCGGCATATTACATTTCATCCTTCAAAAAAATATGCGTACCTCATCCATGAATTACAGCCTTTTGTTTCTGTGTATTCTTTTGAAGGTGGGGATTTCAAAGAAATTCAGAAAGTGAATGTATATCCGGAAGGATTTGCAGGGAATAAAGACGGAGCCGAGGTACTGGTATCGCCTGATGGAAAATATCTTTACACTTCACAAAGAGCGGATCAGAATACGATTGGCATTTTTCAGATAGATGATGCAACAGGAAAGATCACCCTCAAAGGCTATCAGCCTGTGTTGGGAAAAGGACCGCGCCATTTTACCATTGATCCTTCAGGCAAATTTTTACTGGTAGCAAATCAGCAGTCTGATAATATCACCATATTTGATATTGATAAGAATACAGGATTGTTAAACCCTTCAGGAAATATTGAAGTGCCGATTCCTGTGTGTATTCAGTTTACCGATAAGTAATTAGTTCATAAGAGATCCTTGTTGGTTTTATTACTTCGTCAGTAGGGTCTTGCGATGCCAGAGGGAGCAAACAGCAGTGAAAATAAAAAAGAAGCCGGCTTTTCAGCCGGCTCTTTAATTCATTTAATCCTGGGTTTACTGGTTTTTCAGGTTTAAATTTTCCTTGTTTTGGTTCTCACAGGAATGAATACTTCCAAAGGATAGTTTTCATGTTCGGATTTAAAAACGGTCTTTTTAGGATTCGATCACTTTGGATTTTCAAACAGGTTTGGATTTGTTTTCTTTCGGACTTGGTTCTTTTAGTCTTTCAGTGGATTTGGATTCTTCCTCAACCGGTATGGATTAAATAACGATTGAGTGTACAAAGATATGGGTCTCACAAGGCGAGACAAGAGCAATACTGACCAATTTAGAGAATATGTTTTTACCTGCGGTGTCGTAATTTTACGACTGTATTTAATCGTATTTGCCCGATTGTGTATTCAATTTTCATGTATGCGTAATGTTCATATTGTCATTAAAGGAAAGGTTCATGGAGTTTTTTTTCGTGCTACAGCCAAGCGAGTTGCCGATACATTCAACATTTGCGGTTGGGTTAGGAATACGTTTAATGATGTAGAGATCAAAGCCTCAGGCAAGGAGGAAGACATCTCCGGTTTTATTGAATGGTGCCACAGAGGCCCTGATAAAGCAAGAGTTGATGATGTATCTGTGGCTGAGATCGCCCCTGAAAATTTTAATGGATTCACAATCAACAGGTAATAATATTTTACATTCTGTTGAGGTTAAGTTAAAAACAGGAGACCGGCGTGATTCAGTGGCTCAATGGTTCACGTTGCGGGTGAGTATTCGGTAGTTTTGCACCCTCTTAATAATCTGCAAACGAACCGATGATGAAATTTTTGACGAGTGTAATTTTTACTTTGTTTTGTTTTTCTGTGAATGCTCAGCTTGACCGCGAGCCTATTCCGGTACCGGAAGTGAATAGTGTGCAATTTCCGGTAGGAAATGTGATACTGGGCAAAGTGATGGAACTGGGAACTAATAAGCCTATCGAGGCAGCATCGGTACAGTTGTTTGCTATTGCGCGAGATTCAAAGGGTATTTCTTCCGATTCGCTGATTGATATTTTATTGACTAGGCCCAATGGCGATTTTTCATTCAGCAAAGTACCCCTTTATGACTCTTTAAAAGTGGTAGTCTCTTCTGTGGGTCACTCCCAGGCAACCTATTACATTCCATTCGGCAGCAATAGAAATCAGCAGGCCATGCGTTATGATGTTGGAAATATCATCATGCCGCGTGAAACGCAAAAACTGGAAGGCATTGTCATTACCGCCAATGCCCCTCCTATGAAATTAGGTATTGATAAAAAGATTTTTGATGTGGGCCAGAGCCTTACCGCTAAAGGAGGAACTGCAGTGGATGTGATGAAAACCATACCTTCTCTTTCTGTTGACCTGGATGGGAATGTGGAATTCAGAAATGGAAGCCCTACCATTTATGTGGATGGAAGACCCACCATACTTACATTAGATCAGATACCATCAGATAATATAGACAAGGTAGAACTGGTCAGCAATCCATCTGCGAAATATGATGCCAGCAGCAGTGGCGGTATCATCAATATTATCCTGAAAAAGGATAAACGCCGGGGATTCAATGGCCTCGTATCCCTGACTGGAGGTACTCCGGAAGTTTTTCGTTCTAACGTGAGCTTGAACCTTCGGCAGGGTAAGGTGAATTTCTTCGTGAGTGGTGGCTACAATACTTCTGGCGGCTCTTCTAAAAGTAACAGTGATCGTACCAATAAACAGGATGGAATTACCAAAGATTATTTTTCTCAAAAGGCAGTAAATGACCGGGGAAGAGAATTCAAGTCGATTCGTGGTGGTTTGGATTATTTTATGGACAACAGGAACACACTGTCATTCTCACAGGGATACACACAGGGAGATTTTTCAAATAATCAAAACCAGGACCAGGATTATTTTGATATCAATAAAAACCTGACTCAATATGGCAAGAGAACATCCATAAGTGCATTTCAATTCAGGCGTAATACCAGCCAGATGAATTTTACTCATAAATTTCCACGGGATGGTGAAGAACTGAATGCAGGGCTGAATGTGAATTATGGAGGTGTCAAGGACAACACAAAGATCGTCAACTCTTATTTCAAACCTGATGGCACACCAAATGGCGAAGATCAATTGGTAAGAAACCAGGGATCGAATAATAATACACAATGGACCGCCAATGTGGATTTTACAAATCCTATCAGCGAGAACAAGAAGATTGAAACCGGTGTGAGGGCATACATAAATAATTATGAAAGCCTCTTCAATACATTTGGGTTTGATAACGGTTCTGAGATCAAATTGCCATTGAGCAATCATTATAAATATACTGAGCAGGTACATGCCGCCTATTTTACCTTCACCAATCAATTGGGAAACTTTGGGTACCAGTTGGGATTGCGTGGTGAATATTCCAAATTTGATGGTACGCTGATCGATAGTGCACAGCATTTCGGTTACACATACCCGTCAGTTCTTGGAAATATTTGGGACGCACTCTTCCCAAGCATATTCCTTTCTCAAAAGATCGGTGAGAAAGAAGAGCTGCAGGTGAACTACAGCCGCAGGGTGCGCCGGCCCGACTTTTGGCAATTGAACCCGTTCATTGATATCAATGATCCGCAAAACATCCAACAGGGTAATCCTGCATTGAGACCGGAATTCAGGAATTCCTATGAATTGAATTATAGCCTGAATTATGGTAAGAACAGCAATTTCCTCGCGTCGTTGTACTACCGGAATACTCAAGGTGATATAACACGATACAGCGATACTCTTACAGCAGATCAGTATGAGAAACTCAATAATGCGGCAGTGGACCCCAATGCCATCCTGAATACTTTCATCAATGCCAACAGCAATAATAGTTTAGGGTTAGAGTTGACCTTACAGCAAAAGTTTTCTCCGGTATTTGATGTTACACCTTCTGTAAGCATGTCGTACCGCAAAGTAAATGCAGAAGTGAAAGATCTTGATTTGAGCAATGAAGGATTTGACTGGCAGGCAAAGATGCAGGTAAATTATAAGATCAAAACAGACAATGAATCTTCAGCGTTCAACAATCTTTCTTTCCAGTTAGACGGACGGTATCGTTCTCCGCGTGTGATCCCTCAGGGAAAACGGCTCGAAGAATACACTATTGATCTGGCATTGAGAAAAGACCTGTTTAAGAATCAAAGAGGCTCCATCGTTTTCAGCGTGAATGATCTTTTGAATACCAATAAGAACGGCACTATCTATGACACGCCATCCTTCTACCAGGAGAGCTACAGCCGTTGGCGTATTCGTACTTTCCGTCTCACTTTCACCTATAAGTTTGGAGATGCAAATTTCCAGATGTTTAAGAAGAATAACAGAGGCGGTGGTGGTGGAGGAGATGATTTTGATTCCTGAGGGTAAAGCATGTCATGCTGGAAGCATCTGCTAAATCCCAAAAGGTGAATTTGTTATTATATAGCTGTTTAAGTAAGAAGCTCCGATTAGACAGATTCTTTCAGAATGACAGTAAAATCCGCGTGCTAATACTTCGATTGAGCTTTTGGAGAAGTTGCCCAATCAGGTACACAAGAGAATGATAGCCGCCGCCTGGTTTCCGGTCAACGGCAGAAATAGATACACATCTTCAGTATCATTTCGAAAAGAACCACTTTAAGTTTTCAGGAAATAATTACCGAAGTCCAACCTATCGCCGATAGAAAGCAGGATAACGTAAAGTATTTTTTTCTGTTGGTCGGAGACCAAAAGGAAGTTGGGTTAAAAGCTAACAGCTAAGAAAAACCGTTAAACAAAAATGGCGGACCACTGCCCGCCATTTATTTATATTTTGAGAAACGCCTTACAGGTTCAATGCATTATTCATACTTCTTACTGCTTCCGCACTCTTTGCAAATGCTGCTTTCTCTTCGTTGTTCAGGTTCAGTTGATGAATCCTTTCCCATCCATTTTTACCTAACACTACCGGCACACCCATACAGATATCCTTTTGTCCATATTCGCCATCGAGATATACACTACATGCGATCATCTTCTTCTCATCCCTGATTACTGCTTCTGCTACAGCAGCACCGGCAGCGCCGGGTGCATACCATGCACTGGTTCCAATGAGTTTGGTAAGTGTAGCACCACCCACCATCGTGTCAGCCGCTACTTTCTTCAATGCAGCATCATCTAATATTTCACTTACCGGAATGCTGTTGTAAGTCGCTAATCTTGTAAGGGGAATCATGGTAGTATCACCGTGCCCGCCGATCACATCTGCATTCAGTTCGTGAGCAGAGCATCCGATCGCCTGTGACAGATAATACCTAAACCTGCTGCTGTCTAAAGCGCCACCCATACCGATGATCTGGTGCTTTGGAACGCCGGAACTTTTCAAAGCGAGGTAAGCCATCGTATCCATAGGATTACTGATCATAATAATGACAGCATTCGGAGAATGTTCTAAAATGTTTTGGGTTACACTCTTTACGATACCCGCGTTGATACCGATCAGTTCTTCACGAGTCATTCCGGGCTTACGTGGAATGCCTGACGTAACAACCACCACGCTGCTGCCTGCTGTCTTTTTATAATCGTTTGTACTGCTGATAATGCGCGTATCACTGCCCAGCCATACGGCGCTTTGCATCATATCCATCGCCTTACCATCTGTGATCCCTTCTTTGATGTCGAGCATTACCAATTCATCGCACAGCTCTTTACGGGCTATGTTGTCAGCGCAAGTAGCGCCTACTGCACCTGCACCTACTACCGTTACTTTCATGAAGAAAAATTTATTGTGTTGAAAAATTATTTGTACCGCAAAGGTACAGAATGGGGGGATAGGGAAAAAGAGATAGATTTTCAGGGTGTATTCTGTGTACATATACTATCGTAGAATACGGAGTAGTGAAGTGCTGATGGGATGAGATGACTCGAGGAAGTGAACTATAAAGAAAATGGGAGTGTAGAAACACCCCCATTCATCACCAAGTTTCACATGAGAAATAACCTAGTGTATTATCACCTATAAACAGTCGTCGAAAAAATTTTATTCGCTTTTCAATAATTCAATTTGTGCTGTGAGTTTTCTCGTCATACCCTGGCCTTCAAAGCCGATCGTTTTGAACCGGATGTTTCCCGTCTTGTCGATAATGAATGTGGCCGGTATTGCTGGAATTTCCAACTTGTCAGAGACGGTTCTGTCTTTGTTGTAGTAAACAGGGAATGAAAATTTCTTATTACCCCACCAATTTTGTGCATCTGACAGTTCATTCTTGGAGCCTGAATTCACGATCATGAATACGACATCAGGATCATTTTTGTATTTCTGATACACCTTTTCCATGTAGGGCATCGCCAGCATACAAGGACCGCACCATGTAGCCCAAAAATCCATGACAACGATTTTATTTTTTGTCAGGTTCGCAGGGAGCGGATTTCCTTTCAGATCCACGTAATGACTCACTACATCAGGCAGCGGCTTGTTGATCAGTTCCTTTTTCAATTCTTCTGACATTACTGCCATCCAATGTTTTTCAATATCTTTTTCGGAGGCTTCTATACCATTCATACTTCCTTTCCATTTTTTGTAATTTGTCTTCATCAATTGATAAGAGAGTGAATCATAAGGGTCATAATAGGCTGCATTCTTGTAGGCATTGAATGCAGATTGATAATCCCGGGATTGCGTGTAGAAAACTCCTGCATTTTGGTAAGTCTCATTATCCGTCGATGTTTGAAGCGCTTTTGTTATAAGTGTTTTCGCTTCTTCTTTCTTTCCCTGTTTTTGTAGAATCAGCGCCATCAGAGAATGTAGTTGTTCTGTTACCTGTTTTGCAGATTCTTTTCGCTGCTTTCTTGTTACAAAGGAGGGTAGGTACCCTGTTTCAGGAAAATACCGGATGAGGCTGATGGGGAAAGTATCAGAATAGGAAAGTGACTCCTTTGCTAATTCAAGTGCCTTTACAAGACCTACTGAATTCTTATAAAGTACTTCAGCCTGTCCCTTGAGTTCTTGCGGAGTATAGGGAGTGAAATTACCGTCTAAGAAGGACAGATGGTAAAGTGCTTTTTTTTCATTTTTCTTTCCCGCGAAATACCTGAACAAATAGCTGTGTGCCGCAGTGAGAAACTTTTTGTTCTTTTCATTTTCTTCTTTCAGCAAGTTTTCAAGATCACGAACTACTGTGGCTTTATCTTTTTGTGAAGTAATGTCATCTATCCTCAGTTCATATCCGGATTCAGTTTCAGGATAATTTTTCTTGATTACTTCGCGGATAGAGTCCACACGGGATTTTTCTCCCATGATGAGATACCCCATTGTCGTTAGGTTTGTGTATCCCATATCGCCCGGAGCTTTATAAAAGTTTTGAGCGATCACTTCATTCGCGTCTTCATAGAGTTTCTTTTTTTCCTGCTCCGGAGCTTTACTTATTTTGTAAACCAACAGTCTCAGTTTTGCTTCATAACTATCAGGGTAGTGCTTTAATTCTTCTTCGAATAGTGCAGCCTGATGGTCTGCCAGTTGTGGTGACCTGCCTTCCTGCGCGGTGAGGCTGTATCCCTGGTACAGGTAGCTCTTCTCAACACGTTCCTTCTTGTCATTATACACGAAAATTTCAAACTGCCTTTTGTCAGATGGTCTTATTTTCCTTTCTCCTTCTTCGATCACAAAAGTTGAGAAGATCGCATACTTTGGCAATTTGAAAGTTACAATCCACGATTGACCTGACTTTTGCAATTCCAATTTCTGTGGCATTTCATAAAAATTGGAATAGGTGAAATGCACGAGAGGAGTACCTGAGATTTCTTTTTCAGGATGATAAGTAATGGTTACAGATTCACCTGGAACAGGATACTCAGGAGATATGGTTACACCATGTTGTCCCATGGATTGGGATACCCATCCAAAGGACAACAAGAATATTATGAAAAGTTGCTTCTTTATTAAATAAGTCATTTCTTAATGGTGTTTAGTTATAACCGGGATTTTGATCAAGGTTAGGATTGGTACGCATTGCCGGACGCGGAATAGGATACAGCAAATCGTCTTGATCTATATCAGGTTTGATGGGCTTTAATACTTCTATTGCCTTTCCGGTTCTGATCAGGTCAAACCATCTATGCCCCCATTCTGCAAAAAGTTCCACTCTCCTTTCCTGTGCAACTGTGGCAAGCATTTGCTCTTTGCTGAGACCATCCGCAAGAGGAAGCAAGTCGGCTCTTTCTCTTAATTTGTCTAAGTCTTTTTTAGCATCATCCAATTTGTCCTGCTGTGCCCTTGCTTCTGCTCTTATCAGGAATAATTCTGCAAAGCGCAATACCATGGAGTATTCCTCAACGGTAGCTGCTGTCCTGATTTTGTATTTGTATGGAAAGTGGTAAGTCTTTCCTCCGGTTACGTATGTTTTTGTCCAGTTGGTCAATCTTGAATCGCCCGGTTCAAAAGCATTCACCAATTCATCATATAGGTTATAATATGCTCTGCCTGTAGGAGAGAAAGGAACAATATTAAATCCTTCCCATGTATTCACACCTCTCGTAGATTTATTGACTGATTGTAATTGCCAGATTGCTTCTTCACTATTTTTTAAGAAGACATCATTGAGATCGTCCAGAATCTTGTACTGGGGATCGTCGATCACTTTTGTAGCCTCTGCCTCTGCCAGATCCCATTTTTGCTGATACAAATAAGTACGTGCCAGCATGGTGGTCGCCGCCGCCTTGTTGGGTCTGATTCTTTCTGCAGAAATATATTCACTGCCAAGCAGGGATTGTGCATCTTTCAGGTCATTGACTATTGCCTCCCAAACTTTTGATTTCTCGCTACGCGGCATCACAGTATTTACTTTGTAATCAGTATTTAAAATCAACGGTACATCACCAAAACGGTTTACCATATAGAAATAACAGAAGGCCCTGATAAACTTAGCCTCTCCGTTCAATTGATTTCTTGTTGCCTCTGAAAGTGTTTTCGATTTTGCAATTCCTTCAAGGATGGCATTTGCATGATAGATGTAAGAATAAGGGCTTTCCCAAAAGCTATTCACATAACTGTTGTCAGGTGTGAGTGCATCATGTTTGAATTCATCAAAAGTTGATGTACTGAATGCATAGTAGAACTCATCCGCACCCATAGCCGGCATAGAACTGCTCAACGCATTTCCAAACTGGTAGTTGTAAGCATTCATGATGCTATACAACCCGGCAACTGTTGCATCTGCTGTCCTGTCATCAGCAAAGGCATTCTCACTCACCAGTTGATTTTCGGGTGGTGGGATCTCTACAAATTTTTTGCAAGAGAGGAAGGTGCTGCCTGCAAGCAGTATCAAGAAGTAATTCTGAAATATTCTTAAATGTTTCATTATTGAAATATTTTTTAGTTGGATTTGAAAATTGTTACAGGGAGAATTTGAGACCGATGGTGATGATCCTTAACACCGGAAGTTTCTGCGGTTTCACTGAGCCGAACGGATTGATAGGATACACAAATCTCCTGTCGAATCCATTGATCTCCGGATCCAGCCCTTTGTATTTTGTAAACGTGATCAGATTTTCGCCCTGCAGATAAATGGACGCATCCTGTATCTTCAATTTCTTTGTCAGCGATGAAAGATCATAACTGATTGCCACATTCTTGAGTCTGATATAAGAAGCATCTCCCCATGCTGCGTCAGAATAGCGGTATTGATTCCGATAAAGTTTGTAAGCTTCCTCTGTGGAAGTAGTTGTAGGGCGTGGCACAGATGTCTCATCACCAGGCTCGCTCCAGTAACCCAGCAAGTCTGTTGATTTATTCACACGGCTTCCTATCGTACCAACCATAGGGCCATACTCCGTTGTTGGCGCCTGTTGTTTTACAAACTGGAAAAAGATGTCCAGTGTCAGATTTTTGTATGTAAGTGTGTTAGACAATCCACCAAAAAACTTCGGCATGGTCTGACCTATTACGATGTAGTCATCATCCTCTGTAAAGCTGCCGTCTTTGTTGACATCTAAGAATGTCGGATTACCTGTAGCAGGATCTACACCTGTAAAGTGGTAACCTTTGATCATCCGGATGGACTGTCCTACTTCATAGCTGGCAGCATCTGATGAATTCTCTAAATCAGGATATGACAACAATTTATTTTTCGGAATAGACAGGTTAAAAGATGTTGTCCACTTAAGTTGCTTATTGTCTATGTTAGTGGAGTTGATATCGATTTCAATTCCGGAGTTCTGCACCTTAGCCGGAAGGTTGGCAGTATATTCAGAAAAACCTGATTGAGAAGAAAGCGTATAACCCACCAATTGATTGGATGACCTGTTGTTGTAGTATCCTGCAGATACCAGCAACTTATCTTTCATGAATCCGAGATCTAATGCTACTTCAAACTTCTTGTTCACCTCCCAACTGTAATCCGGATTATAAACCCTGGATGGCGCCAGCCCGGCTACATCTCCATAGGGGAAGCCTGCAGAACTCCAACTGTCCAGGTATTGATAATCGCCGATCTGGTCATTTCCGGTAGTACCATAGCTTGCTCTGAGTTTTCCAAAACTGATAGCTGGAATTTTGAAGAAATTCTCTTCAGAAAAAATCCATGCAGCACCCACTGCTCCGAAGTTTCCGAATTGTTTTCCCGGCCCGAACCTTGAAGAACCATCTCTCCTGAATGAACCGTTGACGATGTATTTTCTGGCTATGTTGTAATTGACTCTTGCAAATGCTGACTGATACCTGTACTGTGCATAGTTAGAGCCTCTTACTGTGATCTCTGCCGCAGATGAAATATCCTTTAACAAGGCATCACTTGAATAACCGGAACCCAGGAGGTATTGGCTCTTTGAAATACTCTGTTGCCAACTTGCACCTGCAAGTATGTTCATCTTTCCAGGACCAGCAATAAAATTGTATTCTATTTGTGGTTCTGCAATAAACGAAGTAATGGAGGTGTTTCCAAACTGGCTGCTGCTTCCGGCATAGGTGAGTGGATTGAATCCGTTTTCCGGAAGTGTCAGCAACTGATTCATACGAACATCAGTGAATCCAAAATTTGTTTTCAGATCCAGGCCTTTGAGTAAAGTATATTTTGCACTTGCATTGCCGAGGAATGTGTTGGTATTGGTTGTGTATTTTCTATTGAGATAGGCAAGAGGATTATCACTGGTGGTGTAGAAATACACTGATCCATCATCATTGTACTTTGGCATGTTGGGGGCCAGGTTGATATATTGTGAAAGATCTGTGGCAATGTTCTTATTGTCATCCAGTGAATATATAACGGAGCCGCTTACACTAAATTTTTTATTTTTTGAAGAGTGATTGATCCCTAAGTGAGCGCCACCTTTTTGGTAAGGAAGATTTCCGATCATGACGCTTGTCTCTCTTCTATAGTTGCCGCTGATGATAAACCTGGTAAGGTCATTACCGCCCGATACGGAAGCCTGGCTGGAAAATACATGACCGGTACCTCCGATTAGCAAATCCTGCCAGTCAGTGTAGGCATTCTGATCCCACTCTAACAGGTCGGGGGCATTGGAAGCAGTAGCCGTCACACTGTCCAACCTGAAAGCATCTTTTCTCATCTGAAGATACTGCTGTGTATTCATGAACTTTTGCCTGCGGTTTATTTTGGTAGCGCCTGTATAAACATTGAAGGAAACTTTATTATCGCCGGAATGACCACGCTTTGTTGTGATCAGAATGACACCGTTCGCACCCCGCGATCCGTAGATAGCGGTGGCATCCGCATCTTTGAGTACTTCAATGCTTGAAATATCGTTGGGGTTGATAGCGCTGAGCGGATTCTGCAATCCATTGGCTCCTTCGAAATTATTGAGTGCATCGGAGATGAAGGGTACACCATCGATGATGTACAATGGATCATTTCCCTGTTTGATAGAATTTTCTCCACGCACTCTTACAGAAAAGCCGGAACCTGCCATGCCACTCGAAGAAGTGATCATCAGGCCTGATACTCTTCCCTGCAGTGCGCTGATCGCATCATTCACCGGCTGGTTTTGTATCACATCTTCTTTGATTCCTGATACAGACCCTGTGTTGTACCTTTTGGATGTAGTACCATAAGCGATCACTACTGTTTCGTCCAATTTGTTGACTGCTAACTCCAGTGCAATGGCAAGACTGGTTTGGTTGTTGACCTGCACCACCTTTGTACCGTACCCAACAAAACTTACAACAAGTGTGGCATCAGGTTGTACACCTCTCAAGAAAAACTGACCGTTATTGTCTGTAGAAGTAGCCTTCGTCGTTCCCTTAACAGTAATGGTAGCACCAGCCAACGGCCTGCCTGATACATCGGTTACATTTCCTACAATATCTATTGCAAGGTTTTTTTCCAACAGGTCCACTTCAGAAGGTAATGATCTTTTGATCACGATCGTTCTGTCAATGATCTGGAAGGACAGTCTCGTGTTTTCCAATACTTCTTTCATCACATCATCAATATCCAGATTGGATACTTTGATAGAGACAGGCCCGGTATTTTTTAATTCTTCACTTTTATAGAAAAACAGGTATCCCGTTTGTTTCCTGATTTCCTTGAGTACTGTTTCTATCTTGGCATCTTTCAGGTTGAGGCTCACTTTCTGACTATAGCCATTAGCCGATACCTGCATACATAGTGCGAAAAGGGCAATTGCGAGTAGCTTCATTGTTTTCTGGAATTGTGCAGTCAGGCCCGGACTGCAGTTGGCAATAAATTGCATAGTTTTGATTTGTTTAAGGTTTTAGTTTCAGTGTTATGTAATTATTATCCTTGACATTGGCCTTTCCGGTGGCAGCCGGGAAGGTTTTCTGTTTTAAGAAATCTTATTTCTTTTCATTGACGATTATTTTTTTTCCAACGATTGAAAAATTGAAATTCCCTGCTAACTCCAGCATTTTCAGTACTTCATTGATACTGCTGCTCTTGCGGATTGCTCCTGTATAATGCCCTTCATTAGCAAAAACCGGATTCTCGATTTCCACATTGTACCATCTTGCTATTTGCCGCAGAATGTGGGAGAGGTCATCATTCTGAAAATCGAACAAGCCATTCTTCCATGCAGTTTCATGTTCGGTAGAAATTTCTCTTTTGATTTCCATCTTACCATCTGATACTATAGCCTGTTCTCCGGGTTTCAGGATCACTTTGCTTTTTGAATCTGATAACTGAATGCTTCCTTCCAGTAAGGTAATCTTCTCATCAGGCTCATTACCATAAGACATTACGTTAAATACAGTTCCTAATACCGTTATTTGTTCATCATGACCCAGGTTTACCCTGAATGGTTTTTTCTTGTCTTTTGCGATTTCAAAATAACCTTCACCTTTCAGTCTGACATTCCTTTCATTGGCTGCAAACCTTGATGGGAATGTCAATTCGGATTCTGAGTTCAACCAAACCTTACTACCATCCGGCAATACAATGCTGAAAAATCCTCCTGTAGGAATAGAGACGGTGTTATACACGATCTTTTCATCAATAGACGCGTTACCTGCATTGTATGCTAATTCACCTTTGTTGTCAAGAGAAACTACTGTACCCGAAAGCTCGGTTAACTTACCTGTCGCGGCAGAATCGAGTACGAATTGTTTTCCATTGTCTAATGTCAGTACGGCCTGGCTGTGCCCGGGTTGAATCGTTTCATGGTGAATGGCAAGCGGAGCCTTTACGGAGGTTTGATTCCCGGGCCGCATGAAAAAGTAAATGCCTCCGGCTAATAGAATGATCACTGCAGCCGCAATAGATACCTTTCGCAATGGATGCATTCTTACAATCTTGGCAGTAGCCGGTTGTGAGTTTGCATCATTCCCCAGCATTTCATCAAAAGAATCTTTCAGACTCGATTCCAATGTGTCATCGAAATCTGAATTTTTTAATTCGTTGAATAGCTGTCTGATCTCTTCCGGAGTGCATTTGCCATTCTTGTAGCGGGTCAATAATTCTTTTAGATTCTTCTCTTGCATAGATGTATCCTTACTCTAATAATATCCTCAAAAGCGGGATGAGGGTGGGTGGGGTCAAAAATATTTTTCAAAAACTGTTGGAGAGGAGTAACAGCGCGGGAGCCGCCACTGATATGATGGAGTTGTTTTTCAGTTGTTCTTTGATCGACTTCATGGCATGAACGATATGTTCTTTGATAGTATTTCTGGAAATGCCAAGCCTGTTTGCTATCTGTTCATAACTCAGGTTTTCTTCCCTGCTCAGTAGAAATACTTCCTTTCTTTTCGGAGGCAGGGTGTTGATGGCCATTTGAATCTGTGATTGTAGTTCCTTCCATTCAGCGGCAAGTCCGGCATCACTATCTGAAGGAATATAACTGATCACCACTTCATCAACCAATTCAGTATTGTCAGCAGCATTCTTAAAGAATTTGAAGACCAGGTTCTTTGTAATGGTAAACAAATACCCTGCAAAAAATTTTTCAGGATCTACGCTTTCCCTGGTCTCCCATATCTTGATAAATACATCTTGCACGATGTCCTCTGTATATTGCGGAGCCTTTACAAAATGAAGAACGTAGGCTCTGAGTTTCGGGTAGTAAAAATCATAAATGGCCCTGAATGCATCTTCATCTCCTGCACGCACCCGGTACAATAGATCTTTTTCTTCATAAGATTTCATAGTGGCCATGCCTGCAAACTAATAACTTTTTGGTACGTGAGTTGTTTTTTAGTATGAAGCAGTATTCGATATATTTAAAGCATCCTCAATTTATCCTCTCACTTTTGAATATTTTTAGAAGAATTAAGTCGTTATACATTCCGGTTTTTAGGGATTGAAGCAAGAAGCAGAAAATAATCAATCATGCAGGATCAGTCAATTCATATTGACCAGCAAAAATATTCTTTCGTGATTCAGCTACGGATAACACAGGATACCCGGCGCACCAGTGCCGGGTAATTTATTCGACTTTTAATTGGCTGTTTGCAGAAAAAAATGCTTTATCTCCCAATCATTCCCAAATGTGTATGCCGGATAGAATCTGAAAATTTCAATCCATATCTAAATATTCTATACTTAGTGGAATGGACGAATAGAATCATTCTTTCACGAATTCCGCTTCACTTATATAATAGATATTGCTTCCGCATCTTTTTGTACTGGCTCAGTCCAGGCTCCCAGCTTTTCCGGATCGCTTCTTCAGAAACACCGTTGATAATTTGATTTCGGAACAGTCCATTGCCAATTAACCGCTCTATGGTACCCATTTGGTTACTGAGTTTGGAATCGAAAAACTGTTCCTTATTAGGCGAGGCTTTGTAAAGTTCCATGATCCATTTTAAATTGATCTTACCACTTTTCCGAAGCAGGCTCACATCATAATTTCTTAGATCCAGTCCATAACATTCCTGGTCCATGAATATGGGTGTTTCTGCCATACCCTTGATGGAGTGCGGAGTAAATGAAAAAGAATATTTTCCTTTCAGCATCGGGCTGCCCAATACTGTAAAGGGATACATGGTACCCCTGCCGTGGTTTACGTACACGCCTTCCAACATGCAGGTGGATGGATATAACAAAACAGCTTGTTGGGTGTTTAGGTTGGGCGAAGGTTTTACAGGCAATGTGTATGGCATGTCATGCGCGTAATTTGCTACAGGGATTATTTTCAATTTGCATTTTTCTTTATTGGTAAGCCAACCTTCACCATTGGCCATGAGCGCAAATTCGGCTACAGTCAAACCATGCGACATTGGCAATGGAAACATTCCGATACCAGATTTGTATTTCATATCCAGAATAGGCCCGTCGATCAGGTAGCCATTCGGGTTTGGACGATCGAGGATCATCAATTCCTTATCATTTTCAGCACATGCCTCTATCAACCTTGCCAGTGCATTGATATTGGTATAAAATCGCACACCTACATCCTGGAGATCATAAATGAGGATATCAACATCCTGAAGATCTTCACGGGTAGGTTTGTTTTTACTACCGTACAGGGAGATGATGGGGATACCTGTTGCGGGGTCCTTTTCATCTTGCACTTTGGCACCGGCACTTACATTTCCTCTAAAGCCATGCTCCGGCCCGAATACTTTTACAATATTTACACCAAGTGTGAGCAGGCTGTCCACGAGGTGTTGCTTGCCAATGACAGAAGTTGGATTGGCCATAACAGCTACGCGCTTTCCTTGCAGGTAGCCGACATATTTTTCTATCTGATCGGCACCGGTCTTTATTTTCTTCACGTCAGGTATTGCAATCGCGTCCCTGACGCCAATTGATAAAAACATAGATGCGATAAAAAGCGAGATAATTAGCTTCATCGTGGAATGTTTGTTCAAATATATGGAAATAGGCTTCGAAAAATGACGATGAGTTTTTCTTTTAAGAATACTTGCCAATGTTCAACTATTTATCGCATTGAAACCTGGAATTCCAGGCCTGAATCGCATTTGAAAATCCATCGGGGCTAAAATGAAGCCACACCGTTTTGGTCAATAGTTACAATTTTAAAGATGCGGAGAATGCATGGTTATTCACTTTTTATTCTTCAACTGAAATACTCGTGAAATATTAAACCCAAACATCACATCACTCTTATCCCATCTGCCGGTGGTTTCGGAGATGAATGATTTTTCTGTGAGGCCAAACGAGTTGGTGAAATGCAATTGAAAGACGTGCCCTCCGGTACCAATGTCAACTCCGAGAGAAAATACATTGTGTGAATCAGATGCTTTCATTCCGGGCATTTGGTAATAGTATTCTGCATTGATGTTGACTCTTTTTGAAATCTTCTGGCGAAGCCCGACTCCCAAAGCAAATACATATTTCTTCAGGTGTTCGAAAGATACATTGTCTTCTTGTATGAAAGTTGGCATCAATTGGATTGCAAATTGTTCCGAAAATTTTCGTGCGATGAGCAACTGGTAAACAGCAGAGACCCTGTCAGGAAATTCCGTTTTTCCTGAATCAAATTGCTTCAATGTGTTGACAGCTAATACACCTACCAGGGAAACGGTTACAGGCATATTCCGGGATCCGGAAACCTGTCTCAGCAGCCTTGCTTTGAGGAATGCATCATAGGTCTTCTGATAGGTACTATGCCCCACACCGATCATGATGTTGTCGGTAATCCCGTAATCGAAACCCAGCCGCATCGTAGCATGATCGAGACCGAATAAATCATAAAGACCGCTGCTTACCGGGCCGAATCGATGAGAAATTCTTACATCCAATACATGAGCCGGTAAGCTTTTTACAGATTGTCCATCTACGATTCTTGTAGTCATAAACGTAGCTGTTGCATACGCAACTTTACTTTTGGATGATTCATTTTCTAACTCATTCATCAGGTCGTTTGTGTTTTGGGCGTAAGTTCCTGTTATTGATACAAGAGCAGAAAGAATTATTAACGGTAATGAATACACGCGCATAGTTGGTTTTATTTTTTTTGATATTTGCACTCAACTTTTACTTCAACGCTCTCAGCAATCTTTTGGGAAACTATGGATGGTATTTTAATGCCGTAATCTTTAATAAATATTTTGAAAGTAGCAGAGGCAAGAATACTTCCATTTTTTATGGTAATCTGCCCGGGTACTGATACCTTTTGAGTAATCCCATGTATCTTCAAATCCCCTGAGACAAAGACAGCCCAATTGCTATCCTTTTCAAAATTGATATCACTTATCCTTGCAATGACACCTGAGAATTCAGACCTGGGATAGCGTTCGCTCTCCATGTAGCTTTCATTAAAATCTTCCTCCATCTTTGCCTTTGGAAAATAGAAAGCCCTGTTGATAATTGAAAATCGCACTTCACCCGTTTGAATATTCAATACGCTAATTACCTGGTTGTTTTCGGCATGGATATTTTCGAGGATAGTCTTTGAGTTGAATGAAACGAATCCATTCTTCGTAAAGTAAATTTGCGCATGTGCCGGAAGAGATGCAATGGCAAGCGGGATCAGCATTGTTAAGATATTTTTCAGAATCATTTGGCTGATTTTTGAGAATGGACACACCTGGTCATGAATACATCGCCGGGCAAATCCATTAATGCATCTCCCCCGGAATACCCCATGCACATTCCTTTAAGCGTTAGCATTTCTCCATTCCTGACACTCTTGAATTCATTTTCCATTGTGCAATTGACGGCAGCATCTTCCCTACCGGTTCTTAACAGGATGACTTGCTTGCCCTGGTGATTACGACTGATTTGTTTTACCATCCCTGTAACGGACACTACACTGTTGATGAGGGTAGATGGTTTGTTGGAAGTATGGTGAGCGAGACTATCATACAAAGCCACAGCGCTTATTTCTATTGCTTTAGCTTCTGAAACATTCTGATGTGGCATATTCCATGTTGTATAGATTACAAGTGCTATAACCGAAGTAGTGATAGCAGCTAATATGAGAATTTTGTTTAAGGTTCCGCGCTTCATTGAGTCCGATATTAGTCAGGGTCATGCAATTGAAATCATAGTGCGATTTCAGTTAGTAACGACCAGTTTTCCTTTCATGCCAGAATGGTAAGCACAGTGGTATGGGAATGTACCAACAGTATTTGCTGTATAAGAAAATGATGCACCTGCAGCAATATTGCCGCTACTAAAAGTGGAACCATCATCAGAAGTGACTGTATGTGCCATACCATCGTTGTTGGTCCATTTTACAGTAGTTCCTTTTTTTACTGTGGTGGTGGCAGGGAATGACATACCTGTGATACTCACAGACGAACCGTCGCCGGGAGGCTGATTACCACCACCATTGCCTCCATTTCCATAATCACTTTTGGCCTTGGAGCAGGAAATAAGCGCAAGGGTAAATACACCTGCTATTGCAAATGAAAAAATGCTTTTGAGTTTCATAAAATGAATTTGATGTTTGAAAAAATTATTTATAGATGTAGCAATTGAGCGTTATTTGAAAAACGCTTCTAAGTCTTCTTGTACCGGTACAATAATAGAATCGTAGAAATTGAAAAATGGGTTGCCTCATTATTCAGGAATTGATAAATTATTTTTTTGAGAAAACAGGTTCGATAATTTTCGAAATGAATTTGTGCTTGATATTTTGAGTCTTGAACTCATTGGTATCAATAGATTTTATGGACTTCCAAATAAGAAAGACAGTAAGTTCTGATCAGGGTAATTGATCAAATAGAATGTGTTTCGGAGTGAAAAGTTTTGAAGGTAATTGAATTCTTAGTTTGCACGCTACAGACGAAGAGCACACTCTGGGCAACAATTTGAGCTTTCTGATAGTGAACATTGATGAGAATATTCAGATGCCCACATAGACAAGTGTTGCCTGTGGTAGAATCTTTCTAAATAAATAGAAATGATTATTGTTTTGAAAAAGGCTTCATGCTGATGGTAAACAACACCCCACTACTGAAGAGTTTTACTTTGCCATAGCCGATACCAGACAGCGGGAGATTCAGGTATGGCTCCGCAATAAGTGACACACTGTTACTGATTTTCTTTTTATATCCGGCACTTAACCGCAATGAAGAAAGGTAGTGCTGATTTTTATTTTTGATTGAGTAGTTGTTGTACCATGTTTCGCCGGAAGGATTTTTTGAGAAGTAGGAATACGCTTCTGTTTTCATAAAGTAAGAAGAGACACCTGCAGATACAAACCATTGATGATTGGAAATTGACTTGAAATGGTAATTCAAAATTATCGGCACTTCATAGATCTTGCAATTGGCGTCTATTCGCTTCACGTATGGATAATAATTCCAGAAACCGGAAGGAGGATTGTATGCGTTTGGCGGCGCATCGTACAGCTTTCTTGAAATATAGAATCCTGTTCGAGCAGTTAATCTCTTGTTGATACCAAAACTGATACCTGCTCCGTAAACTCCCTTGAGCGTTCCGATATTTTTCAGGCTTACAGCGCTGATGTCAGGGCCTGCAGAAATAGTCAGTGCGATTCGGCGGAGGAATTTTGAGTGCTGGGTTGGGTTCTCAGATTTTTGTAAGATACTGTCCTGTTTTTGATTCTTAATTATAGGTACAGGTCTTGCCGCATCCCGGATATCGATCTGTGTTGCAAAAGGAAAAATCTTTTCGAAAGCTACCACTTCACCTTTTGTGATGCCTGTTTGAAAAGTCAAAGAAGGATTGGAGTATTCCGGCACTTCCATAATCACTTCATCCGGATCAGAAGTTGTGATCCTGATTTTTGCGGGATTTCGATTTGTTGATTCTCTATTGGGATTTACCCTGCTGTTTTTTGCAATCGCAGGTGAAAGTTGATTTTTCAGGGAAGTTGATGGAACACCTAAGGTATGTAGATCATTGATTTGAGAAGGCTTAGGTTTGTGGTCTTGTGTTATGCTTTGGGTCTTTGGAACAGATACTGCTGGTACGCTGCCACTTTCCGGTTTGCTAATATTTCCGGCAATTGTGGAGGGTTCTTTGAATTCTTTATTTTCTTTTGTAGTCGTTAATAATAATATACCGCCTGCAAGGAGAAAAGCAAAAAATATCCACCAGAAAAATTTTCTTTTTTCTTTTTTCTGTTGAGGCATTTTTTCATCCAATAATTTCTCCATAGCACTCCATGCTTCATCAGTATAGGTGGGATTGTGCTGAGCGGCAGCCTCCTGAATTCTTATGTCTAATTTATCAGGTTTCATTTTTTGAATAAACTGTTTGACATGAATCAAATAATAATTTCCTGAGTTGTGCCTTAGCCTTCGATAAGTTGGATTTGGATGTGCCAACTGATATCTCTAATTTCTCTGCAATTTCCTGGTGAGAAAATCCATCAATGATGTACATATTCAAAACCGTTCTGTAGGCTGGCGTCAGGTTTCTGATAGTGGTGATAATTTCTGTATAGGAAATTTTATCCAATGCATCTTCCTCTGAATAGGCAATATCATGAATGCTCTCTGACAATGAAGTCACTGCTTCATATTTATAATACTTCCGGTTGTGATCTATGGCGGTATAAACCATGATACTCCGCAGCCATCCCTTAAAAGAGTTGGTAACATCGGCATAAGCCGGTGTGAAGCGATGAGCCTCCCGGAACACTTTCAAAAATCCGTCATTAATGATCTCTGTAGCATCTTCCTGCCGGTCTGAATAGCGGGAACATATAGCCATAGCATAACCGTAAAATGAGCTGAAAATTGCTTTTTGGCTATTACGGTCATTCAGGCTACAGCCCCTGATATGCAATATTAATTCCTCTGCAGTGAGCAAATTGAAAGTTAACTTTTAATAGTAATCGTAAAATTCTCCTTCAAGGTTGCCTGGATGTAAATTAATTAAAACGGATGGCTTGAGTCTGAAAGAAATGCACCATTTATTTATAAATCTTTTCCAATATTGTATAAATGTTTTCGTTTTTATTAATTATATCTTTGCTGCTTCAGCCGTGAAAAAAATATTTGCTGCCATATTAGCCATTCTCTACTTCACTGCCACCACTGGTGCTACAGTGCATCTGCACTTTTGTATGGGTAAACTTGTGGATGAAAGCCTGTGGCATAATGAAACAGAGCAGTGCAGCAAGTGTGGCATGGACCTGGGCCACCAGGCCAATGATTGTTGTAAGGATGTACACAAGCAGGTAAAACTTCAGAATGATCATTACCTGGCAGATATGAATTTCCAGGTTAGTCAATTCTCTGCAATAGCTCTTCCTGTTGCATTCATAGAGATTCCGGCTGCAGAGATTGCTTCCATTGCCGAAGACAATCCTGTAAGCAATGCACCTCCCCGAAGTCGGGACATCCCTATCTACAAGCGCAACTGCGTTTTCCGTATTTGATATCCATTCTTTTAAATGAGCAGGGCAATCCTTTGCCGGCCTGATGGCGTTACTGTATGCTCATTGCTTTAAGTAATTGCTTATTTCAGATCACTCATTATTGAAAGTTGAAATTTTAAAGTTCAAGGTTGAAAGTTCAAGGTTGAAAGTTCAAGGTTGAAAGTTCAAGGTTGAAAGTTTATAGTTTAAAGATTATCCCACCATGGTTTACATAA
Source organism: uncultured Ginsengibacter sp. (assembly GCA_964526985.1). GTDB lineage: Bacteria > Bacteroidota > Bacteroidia > Chitinophagales > Chitinophagaceae > Ginsengibacter. The sequence continues at coordinate 22,628 of CAZGNJ010000041.1, forward strand.
TCTATAATCTATAATTCATAATCCATAATTTATAATTCAAGATTTCCATGGTACATCGAATCATAGAATGGTCACTGCGAAACCGCTTCATCGTATTGGTATTGGTGGCAGGGCTGTTTGCCTGGGGTATTTTTGCTGTGAAGAAGAATCCTATTGATGCTATTCCGGATCTATCCGAAAACCAGGTAATCGTTTTTACAGAATGGATGGGTCGTGGGCCTCAATTGATAGAAGACCAGGTAACCTATCCGCTTGTTACAAATCTGCAGGGGCTTCCCAAGATCAAATATGTCAGAGGTTCTTCCATGTTCGGCATGAGTTTTATCTATGTCATTTTTGAAGACAACGTGGATATATACTGGGCCAGGGAGCGCGTGCTGGAACGGCTCAGCACTATTTCACGAAACCTCCCCGAAGGCGTCAATCCGCAACTGGGCCCAGATGGAACCGGGGTAGGACATATCCTCTGGTACACCCTCGATGCACCGGGTATGGACTTGGGTGAACAAAGAGCATTGCAGGACTGGTACATCAAGTTTGCATTGCAAAATGTAAAGGGCGTCAGTGAAATCGCATCCTTCGGCGGATTTCAAAAGCAATACCAGATCACGCTCGACCCCAACAAACTTTTGTATTACAAACTTTCGGTCAGCAATGTTATCAATGCGGTGCGTTCAAATAATAATGAGACCGGTGGCAGCAAGTTTGAATTGAGCGACATCGGTTATGTTATCAAGACATCCGGTTACCTGAATTCCGTTGAAGAGATTCAAAACATTCCAGTCAAAACAGAGAATGGAAATGCCATCAAAATATCTGATATCGCCTCTGTACAGACAGGCGGGGAAACAAGGCTGGGCATTTTTGACCAGGATGGTGAAGGGGAGCGGGTAGGAGGTATCGTAGTCATGCGATATGGTGAGAATGCAGACATGGTGATCGATGCTGTAAAAGCAAAAATGCTGGAAGTAGCAAAAGGGTTTCCTGAAGGCGTAAAGTTTGATATTGTATATGACCGGGGCACGCTGATCAAGGAATCTATTTCATCAGTAAAGAAAACATTGATCGAGGAAATGATAGTCGTATCACTCATCGTCATCATCTTTCTCTTTCATTGGCGAAGCGCCATGAGCATCATCATTCAGATTCCCATTACCATCGCCATTAGTTTCATCCTGCTGAATGCATTTGATATTTCATCCAATATTATGTCATTGACCGGTATAGCACTCGCTATCGGTGTGATCGTGGACAATGGTATCATTATGAGTGAGAATGCCTACAAACACCTCGCAGACCGCTATGCACTCTGGCAACAGGAACAAAAAAATAAAACCACATTATGATCCGACGTAAAAAAGATAAAAAAGAAAAATGGATCAGCGAGGAAGAACGGCTTGCCATCATCGAGAAATCGAGCAAGCAGGTATCGCGCGGTGTCTTCTTTGCTACCGTCATTATCATTACTTCTTTTCTTCCGGTGTTTTTGCTCACCGGACAGGAAGGCAAAATGTTTCATCCTATAGCCTTTACAAAGACATTCATCATGGTGGTGGATGCAATCCTGGTACTAACGTTAGCACCTGTACTGATTTCATATTTTATGAAAGGGAAATTTCGTCCCGACAGCGCTAATCCCGTTAATCGATTTTTGGAAAAGATATACACTCCCATCATCCATTGGGTGATGAAATGGCGTAAGACCACACTCGCTATCAATATCATTGCATTGCTTGTATCCGTTCCGCTTATCAGGAGCCTGGGTACCGAGTTCATGCCGCCACTCGATGAGCAAAGCATTCTGTTCATGCCGGTTACACTGCCGGATATTTCCAATGCTGAAATCAAAAGGATTCTGCAGGTACAGGACAAGATCATTAAGTCAGTACCCGAAGTGGACAAGGTATTGGGAAAAGCTGGAAGAGCCAACACTGCTACTGATAATTCACCTATCAGTATGATAGAAACTATCATCATGCTAAAACCGCATAAGGAATGGCGTAAGGGAATTACCAAAGCAGATATCATCAGAGAACTGGATGCCAAACTACAGATTCCCGGAGTGGTCAATGGATGGACACAACCCATCATTAATCGAATCAACATGCTTGCCACAGGTATTCGTACCGACGTGGGCATTAAAGTCTTTGGTCAAAACCTCGATACCATCGCGGCTGTTTCTGAAAAAGTAAGAACTGCATTGGAAGGTACCCCGGGAGTAGCAGACCTGTATGTAGAACCCATCACCGGAGGCAAATATTTGTCAATAGATATCAGGCGTGCAGATCTCGCCCGTTATGGTTTGAATGTAGATGACGTAAATCAAACAGTAGAATCTGCGTTGGGAGGAGCGCCTATTGGGCAAACAGTGGAAGGCAGGCAACGTTTTGCAATCAGTGTCAGGATTGCGCAGGATTTCAGAAACAGTGTTGAAAATATCAAGCGGATCCCGCTTCAGTCGGCAGCCTTTGGAGAAGTGCCCTTGAGCGCTGTGGCCGACATCAAATTCGAAGATGGCCCGCCGATGATCAATTCTGAAAATGCATTGTTACGAGGCGCTGTATTGTTCAATGTGAGAGACCGCGATTTGGGAAGCACTGTTGAAGAGGCAATGAGCAAACTCAATCAGCAAAAAGGAATTTTACCCACAGGTTATTTTTTGGAATGGAGCGGACAATATGAGAATCTCATCAGGGGAAAGCAAACGCTGATGCTGATCACACCCATTGTACTCGTCATCATTTTCTTCTCTCTCTATTTTGCATTTCATTCCATTCGCGAAGCGCTTCTCAGCCTTATCACTATCCCGTTTGCGCTGATCGGTGGCGCGTATATCATTTACTTCTGGGGTGTGAATCTTTCGGTAGCGGTAGCGGTTGGTTTCATCGCGTTGTTTGGTATAGCAGTAGAGACGGGCATCGTCATGGTGATCTATCTGAATGATGCTATGCAGCAATTGATCAAATTAAAAGGTAACTCGAGTGAAACGATCACAAAGAAAGACCTCGAGGAGTATGTGATACGAGGTGCTGCCAAAAGATTGCGTCCGAAATTAATGACGGTATGCGTTGCACTTTTCGGATTGGTACCTGTGCTTTGGTCCACCGGTGTAGGCACTGACGTTATGAAGCCGGTAGTATTGCCGATGATCGGTGGCGTATTCACTTCGGCCATTCACATCCTGTTGGTAACACCACTGATATTTCTCATGTCAAAAGAATACGAATTGCGTAAATATGGTAAACTCGACGTTTATGATGTACATCACTAAAAATAAAAATTCCTTTTGGGGCTGTGAACTTTTGCAGCATCCATCAGCGAACGTTCCGGCTATCCGTTTCAAGTCCGCCACAGAGCACACGCGCAGATCCATCAGCGGGCTTTCCACTGCTATCCGGCAGCCTTTCGGCATTGGTAATTCTATGAAGCAGCAGGAGCGATATCGATTCCGGTTGTTGACAGGTTTCATATTGGCGATTATTTTTTCATTTTTCTTTTCATCCGTTCGTGCACAACAGAAAGAAGTGCTCAGCCTGCAGGAGATTATCTCAAGAATAGATAGCAACAATATCCTCCTTAAGACTTATGGCCTGAAAGCGGAGAGCTATCAATACAGCGCTGATGCAGCCACAGCGTGGATGCCACCAATGGTTGGCATTGGAACCTACATGATGCCTTACCCATTTCAAAAAGTGATGGACGCAGGTGATAAAGGCGCTGTTATGTTACGATTGGAACAGGAAATTCCGAACCGAAGAAAATTGGAAGCAAAGAGAGATTTCATCTTGTCACAGGGCAATGTTGAGAATGCCAGCCGTGCGATCACCTTCAATGATATGAGGGCAGCCGCAAAGACGCAATACTTCAATTGGATCATCGCTCTCAAAAAAATAAAAATCATTCAACAGAATGAAAAGGTACTGGAGATGATGAAGAAAATAGAAGAGGTGCGGTTTCCATATAATCAGTCGCAATTGAGCACAGTGTATCGTGCAGAGGCCGCCATTCAAAAAAACAGGAATATGCTTTTGATGCCACAAGGTACTATTGCAAAAGCAAAAGGCTGGTTGAATGCGTTGATGAATCGCCCGGGCAATACGGATTTCAGTATTGATACAACGGCTGAATTAGAATTTGAAGCAGCACCTTTTTATGATACGGCTGTGCTTGCCACGCAGCGTAAGGATGTGCTGCGCATGAATGAAAGCATTCGCTCCATGCAACTCAACATTGAATCCATGAAACTCGATCGCAAACCTTCTTTCAGCATCCAGTTCGATCACATGTCGCCTCTCGGTGCTATGATGCCACAGGCATTCAGTGTCATGGGTATGATGTCGATACCCATTGCTTCATGGTCAAGAAAGATGTACCAGTCTGAGATCAAATCCATGCAATACAATATCCAGGCTATGGAGCAGGAGCGTGCTGCCATGTTGCAGGAGACACAAGGAATGCTGTACGGTATGCAGGCTGAGATCCGGACGATGCAGGAGCGTATTCGCTCGATGGAAGAGAAAGTAATACCTGCATTGCAAAAAACATTTGACGCGAGTTTTATTTCCTACCAGGAAAACAAGCAAACACTCACAGTGGTTTTGGATAATTGGGAAGCGCTCAATATGATGCAACTCGATGTGCAGGATGAGAAACAAAAATTATTTCAAATGATTGTAGATTATGAAAAAGAATTATTCAGGTAAAATAGCTGTGCTGCTCTTGATGCTGGCGGTAGTTTTTTCCTGCAAGGAAAAAACAAAATCCGCAACGAATGAAACTGCAGGTAAGCATGTGCATGAAGTACAGACGAAATATACCTGCCCTATGCACCCGCAGATCGTGCGCGACCAGCCCGGTCAATGTCCTATCTGTGGCATGGACCTGGTGCCTATGAGTAGCTCTAATGAGCTGCATCTGGACAGCAGTCTTTTGCCTTTGCTAAAACCGGTGAATGAGCAGGTGGTATCTTCTATTAGTACCATTGCTCCGGGAGATGGAAGCCGCATATTTACTGCCTTTGTGCAGGGAATCGTTACGTATGATACCCGAAACCGCGAGAGTATTTCCAGCCGTGTTGCAGGAAGAATTGAGAGGATGTATGTCAAGTACAATTTTCAGCCAGTACGCAAAGGACAGTTGATCATGGAGATTTATTCACCTGATCTTGCATCGGCACAGCGCGAACTCATCTACATCAGCAGGAGTGGCCAGGATGCCGGATTGCTTCAGAGAGCCAGGCAGCGGCTGAGTTTACTCGGTATGCAGGCAGCACAGATCGATCAGGTCATCAAGTCCGGCAAACCTTTGTATCGCGTTCCCGTTTACAGTACTGTGAGTGGGTACATTGTAGAAAAGAATGCAAGTGGTAATGTGGGCACATCTGTAGTATCCATGCCTTCGGCATCTTCAGAAGGAATGGGTGGAATGAGTGGTAATGATGCTGCAAATACTACTACTGTGCAACCCAACATCACACCGGCACCATTGCTCATTCGGGAAGGGCAATATGTGGGAGCAGGTGAAACAGTTTTTACCATTTACAAAGACAATAGCCTGGTAGCAGAGTTTTCTTTTGAACCCGGGCTGGCATCGGAGATACAACGTGGACAGAAGTTGCTGTACCATACATTGGCAAACCCGGATGAAATAAAATCCGGTGTCATCGGGTTGATAGAACCGAGGCAAAAGGCAGGAGAGAGTTTCATTGTAGCGAGAGTGTATGTATCTCCCGGCGATCTGAAACCCGGACAATTGCTTACAGCAAATATACCAGTAGTGAAGTCCAATGCTTTCTGGCTACCTCAAAATGCAGTGCTGCAATTGGGGAGAAAAGCGGTAGTATTCAAAAAAGAAAATGGTGTTTTCATTCCGAAAGAAGTGCAAACAGGAATCAGGGTTGGTGGCATGATAGAAATTAAAAACGACATCGGAGACTGGCAGGTAGCAAAAGACGCCGGCTTCATGGTGGACAGCGAAAGCTTCATCAGGCTGAACTCAAAAAATTAAAAAATGAAACAGAAAATAAAAATTATCCTCCTGTTTTTCATTGCTGCTATCGTGGTCTTTGGTATGGATTCATGCAAGAGCAAAGAGACCGGAGTACAATCGGAAACGATGAAACAGCAAACTTACACTTGCCCAATGCATCCGCAGATCGTGAGCGACAAACCGGGTACCTGCCCTATTTGCGGGATGGACCTGGTGCCGATTGATAAATCGAGTAACTCAGATTTTCTGACGGTGAGTGTACCGCAACTGGCACTTGCAAATGTTACTACAGATACCGTCAGGACAGGCTCTTTTTCTTCTTACAAACAACTGAATGGAAAGATAGCAGTAGATCCTTCAAAGACAGAATTTATATCGAGCCGTGTAGCGGGAAGAATAGAAGCGTTGTATGTAAAACAAACGGGAATGCCTGTACGAAAAGGCCAACCATTGTATAAGATCTATTCTGAGCAATTAGCCGCATTGCAGCAGGAGTATCTTGTTGCGATAGCCCAGGTAACCCAATTTCCGGAAGACAAAAAATTTCAGCAACTGGCTGATGCAGCCAACCAGAAGTTGTTGCTGTACGGCCAGAGTGAAGCCCAGGTTCAACAGTTGAAGAGCAGGAAGCAAACCAGTCCTTATGTTACTTATGCTGCGCCTGCTGACGGTGTTGTTTCTGAGTTGCTGATCACAGAGGGGCAATATGTAGCTGAAGGATCAGCCATTATGAGTCTCGAATCGTATCACACCGTTTGGGTAGAAGCTGATATCTATCCATCAGAGGCAGGTATGGTAAAGAAAGGTGAGGAGGTGAATGTGATCGTGGCCGGTTTTGAAAATGAACCACAAAAGATGAAGATTGAATTTATCGCTCCTGCATTGCAGCCGGGAAGCCAGATGCTCACGGTTCGTGGCAGTATTCCTAATCTGCATGGTCAGTTGAGAGCAGGGATGCGTGTGGTTGTGGAATTGCCTGTTGTCAATACATCCAAAGCCATCACGCTGCCTGTGGATGCGGTGATCCGCGATGGAAACGGCACTCATATCTGGGTAGAAACAGGAGTTGGAAAATTTGAACCTCGCATGGTGACTACAGGTTCGGAGAATTTTAATCGGATAGAAGTATTGAGCGGTGTTGATGCAGGTGATGTAGTGGTAGTGTCAGGTGCTTACCTGCTCTATAGTGAATTTGTTTTGAAGAAAGGAAAGAACCCGATGGCGGATCATCAGCATTAGAAATGGAACTTGATAACTGCCGTCAGGCTTTGGACCTATTGAAAGAAAAGTGTGAAATAACCGCCGTGTGGTCTCCGACCATAGGCAATAAAAAAAGTAAAACAAGTGAAGTAATGAAAACTATAAAAAGAGTATTAACCGCCGTCTGGTTTTTGAGCACGATAAAAATTCAACATAGAACGAAAACCTTAAGTAAAGGCAACATAGAAATACACAACATAACCAACATAACAATAAACCAACAAATCAATTAAAAACTAAAAACAATGCAACATTTATTGAAAAAAACAATCCCTTTTGCAGCAGCAATTATCCTGGCAGCCTGTGGAAGTAACAGTCAAACGGAAACCAAAACAGCCGAAACTGCCAAACATGACCATACCGCAATGGAACAATCCATGCCTGCGTCTCCGGGGAATTCTGTTTTGAAAAACGACATGCTCAATGCTGTTTACCAGCACTATGTTCACCTGACGACAGCACTCACCAACAGTGATATGGCCGAAGCAAAAATAGCAGCCAATGCTATTGAAGCCGGTGCAGGAAAAATTACCGGAGCTTCAGGTGTTACATCTGCGGCTTCTAAAATTACAGGAGCCAATGATATTGAAATACAAAGAGCGGCTTATTACGACATGACGAAGGATATGATCGAATTGATAAAGAAAGAAGGTTTGAGCAGTGGTGAAATTTATGTGGCGTATTGCCCGATGGCATTTGATGATAAAGGTGCGAGCTGGATCACCAACAGCAAGGAAATTCGTAATCCGTATTTTGGAGACAAAATGCTGAAATGCGGTGA
>CAZGNJ010000041.1:30702-34580 GCA_964526985.1 uncultured Ginsengibacter sp.
CATTGCACTAAGGCATGTGTCCCTATTGTTCAGAGGCGGGTGGAGGTACTCGCCTGTAGAACTCGCTACCGGTCGGTATCCTGCACCGACCGGTAGCTCACAGGTGAACGAAAATGTGGAATGCACCTATATATACCTTACCGGAATTCTGTGAACAAGAATTGATCTAAATTAGCAATCTCATAGTGTAGCTTCACTATGAGATTGAATTTTTCACCGCGTCCTGATGGGTGCCGGTTATTTGAAATTTGCTTACTGTCCTCGTATTGCAAGAAAAAATTTTGTTCCTAAAAATATCAGGTATGAAAGAAACAAAAACGCATAATGACAGGATAGCAAAAATGATTTTCGGTTCTGTTTACCCGATGTATGTAGCCAAGGTAAAGGCCAAGGGTAGAACAGAGGAAGAACTCATTCAGGTGATTATATGGCTAACAGGGTTCGACAAACGAAAAATTCAAAAACTGATTGATGAGAAGGTTACTTTCGAATCCTTCTTTCAGCAGGCAAAGCTGCATCCGAATGCACATCTGATCACAGGTGTGATATGTGGTTACCGGATAGAAGAGATAGAAAATCCTTTGACAAAAAAAGCCAGGTACCTGGATAAACTGGTGGATGAACTAGCCAAAGGAAGAAAAATGGAAAAGATATTGAGGAGTGAGCATTGACACTTCCGCGATTGGTTCTTGAACGTTTCTTCAAATAAAATTGTAACAGGAAATGCGGAAACTCATCATTTTTATAGCCAGTAGCCTGGACGGATATATCGCCGCACCCGGTGATGATCTCGAATTTTTAAAGATAGTCGACAAGCCGGGTGAAGACTATGGATACACTTCTTTCATTGCGAATGTAGATACCATTTTGCTTGGAAGGAAGACCTACGATTGGGTAAAGAATCATTCGGGTTCATCCCATTACGACAAAGGAGATTACAAGGTGTTTGTCATTACCAGGACTGAAAGGCCTGATTCCGGTAACACATCCTTCTATACCGGTGATTTTATTGCATTGGCGAAGCGGCTTAAGAGTGAAGCAGGGAAATTTATTTATTGTGATGGTGGTGCAGAGGTCATTCACCAGCTTTTGGAAAACGACCTGGTGGATGAAATGATCATTTCTGTAATTCCTGTGCTGGTAGGTAATGGAGTAAGGCTCTTTAAGGATAGCAGGCCGGAGCAAAGACTGACACTTGTAAATGTAAAATCTTATGATACCGGGCTGGTGCAGTTACATTACAAAAGGAGATAAGGTTTTTGAAGGCATTATCAGTTATGGAAAAGGTTGTAATTTTTTCAATGCTGTTTAATTCAAAACATCAATCACCATGAAAAGAATATTTTTAATTGGTCTTGCAGTGGTAGCATCTTTCGGGATGGGATTTGCCGCGAAGGCCTTCATTTCGAAATTATCAACAAAAGAATCAACAATGAAAAAAGTAACAGGAATTGGTGGCATTTTTTTCAAATGCAAAGACCCCGAAAAAATGAGAGCCTGGTATAAGGCCAATCTTGGATTGAATACGAATGAATACGGGGCCGTCTTTGAATGGTACCAGGGTGCGGACAGTACCAAAAAAGGATTTTCTCAATGGAGCCTGTTCAAAGAGTCGACAAAGTATTTTGAACCTTCTGCAAAAGATTTTATGATCAACTACAGGGTAGAAGATATAGAATCGCTGGTAGAGGAATTGAAGAAAAACGGAGTAACCATCGTGGATCATATACATACGTTTGATTACGGTAAGTTTGTTCATGTTATGGATCCGGAAGGAAACAACATTGAATTATGGGAACCTAATGATATTGAGTTTGAGAAAATGGGGAAGGCGATGGGGGCAAAGACAACAAAATGACCGGCAGGCAGTACGGATATGGTGAATGGTATTTTTCACACCCGGTTCCGTAAGACATAATCAATGAGAATGGCATGTTTTGAATGGTTGAAAAGGCTGTTAGTGGGTAGTAAGAATTGTGAAATTATTTTGTGGATTTTGGGACAGGTGTAGTTGTATTGACGCTATCAATGAGTTTCCGCGTTTAAATATTTAGGCAATTGAAAAATAGGATTTAGGAAAAATTGTTCGGGGGAAATTATAGCGTATATTAGCGTAAATAATCACGTTGGCAGTAATTTTACAGGACACCTCACAATGAAACTCTTTACAATTCTACTCTTTACAATTTTGATTGCTTGTAACTCAAACCAAGAAACAAAGAATGGAGTTAATAAAGCTGACACGACAAAAGTTTTTAATGAAGTATCTCAGAATTATGGCCAACAAAATACTGACACTTCCAAAACCCAAATAATTGAAACGTTTGTTGATAGTTCAAATATTGGAGAAAAAGGGAGGTGTAAAGTTGAACTAATAAAACTTAGAGTTTATGATGACAATTATGTAATAATAAAATTTTACATCAAACGAAGAAATACAATTAAAGCCCCTGAAACGTGGATGGTTCAGAACAATTATTGTTATGAAACTTATGCTTTAATGGATTTTGAACCGAATATTTCAGATTTTAATAATGATAATTTTAATGACATTACTTTTATTTCAGGGATTGCTGCAAGAGGTGCAAATGAAGTGAGGAGACTTTTTATTTATGACGACCAAAACCAAGAATTAATTTCAATCGTAAATTCAGAAGAATATCCAAATTTGCTATATAATAAAGAACTTGACTGCATTGACGCATTTATGGTTTATGGAGGTTGTTCAACAGTATTTTTGAATATTAAAGGGGACAGCTTAAAAGAGTTTGCAAGTGTTGAACTATTTGACGGTTTAACAGTTTCTACCTATGATAAAAACGGGAAAGAGAAAATTATTTTGAAAGATAAAACGTACAAACCAGACTATATTAGATTTAAAAATTTTAAACCACTCGAAGTATATGAAGGGGAGTAACAAAACTACTGCCAACAAAGCGGCTTGCTGCTATCGCTGGCTGACGGAATAAACATCAGCTTTTGTTCGCTGTTCATCTGTAGTTCCGAGCTAAAAATTCATTGTTCAGCTTTTGTAGTTATCTTCGGCTACAGGTTCGCTACTGGTCTGACGTTCGGGCTGAAAGTACATTGAATACCAGCGCAGCAGCAAGCCCTACCGTAAGCTGCCATTATGGAAACACTTTAATTAAGCATCTCACTTATAAAACGACATTGAAAATACTTTTGCCTCTTTCTGTTTTCCTGACACTTTTTATCGTTAGTTGTTCGACTGACACACATCCCAATCTTGGAGTCAATCCCGTTAAGCTTATAACTTCCAATAAACAGTTACAATCTAATTTTGACAGTTGCTTACGGTTGACACGGCAATTAATAATGACACAGATTAGCGACAAAGAGTTTGCAGAATATTTTAACTTAAACAAACGGGCGACAGGTTTCAAGTATGACTATGTCGTTCTGCATATGTCGGATAGCTTATTTCAATTACCAAAGACTTATCAGATTTTCTATGATTTTGTTTTCAAGGGCGATACGATCACTTCTTTTCGAGCCGACTTTGATTCTCTTACAAAAATTATAGACTATCGTAATTTTCATTTATTTGCTTTCAGACAATTCATAGACAAAAAACTTACCGTTACAAGAGCCGAAGCAACAACTATCGCTTTGAATAATGGAATGAAAAGCCAAGACTTAGAATTAATTTTCAATTGTTCAGCCGACAAATTTTATTGGGAATGTAAAAATGATTGTGACGGCTGTTTATATTTAGACATTGACGCAAAGTCTGGAAACATAATCGGACAAGGAAAAGTCGTTTATCAATATTAACGGCAGCTTACATCGGTTTGCAGCAAGTGGGGCTGAAGTAATAACAATGAGCGGTTGTAGCATTTGTCGGCAGCAGTCCCGGC
>CAZGNJ010000042.1:0-4509 GCA_964526985.1 uncultured Ginsengibacter sp.
ATTGTAACAGTACCGGACACACGATCTACAGTGGTATCAAGGCTCGCCTCGATATTATAGCTCGCTTTGTTAGTAAAATACTTTGGGCCCGGACGGCCATCTGATAGCCTGAATTCATTTACCGAAGAGGGATAAAAATTCGGATTGAAGAGGTCATGATGATTGTACCTTGATGTGTCTTGCGCGAATCCCATTGCACATGTCGCGAAAAAAAACACTCCAAGCAGAGATTTCTTAAGCATTGAGATTTATTTGAGGTTAAAAATTTAATATTCCTTATGCCAGCTTACAGATGAACTTCCTTGAAAACCTTCGATATGTGGATGCAATTTTTTTATCTTGATTAATATAGACTTTGTGTCGGGGAATGATTCATGGATTTGAATTCCTGTTTCCATACACAAAGTCTCCAGTAATGGTGTTGCCACACTCATCCGCTCCCGGATGATGTCATAGACTTTGGAATAATCCACAGTGTCGCCGATATGACGAATCACTTCATTGGCCTCATGCAATTCTATCACACAATCTACGATATAGGTGTTGCCCAGAATCTTTTCCTCTTCATGAATTCCATGAAAGGCTTCGAATTTCAAATCATTCAGGGCAACAACGATCATCTAAGGATTCAAAAATTTATTGGATTAAGATTGACTTGCAGTTGTTTTACCGGAATGTTGGAGGTGTTCCATCATGCTGAGGTAGCGCTCTGCGTCAAGAGCTGCCATACAGCCTGAACCTGCTGCAGTTACAGCCTGCCTGTATATTTTATCCTGGAGATCACCTGCTGCAAATACGCCTTCAATATTAGTTTTGGAACTATTGGGTTGGGTAATGATATATCCACTCTCATCCATGTCTAACCACCCTTTGAAGATTTCCGAATTTGGCTGGTGACCGATAGCAACGAAATATGCGCTGACCGGAATCTCCATCTTTTCACCGGTTTTGCTATTCACAATCCTTACTGCTTCTGTTTTTTCTTCACCTAATATTTCTTCAACCTGCGTATTCCAGTACACCTGGATATTGTTCGCATCTAATACACGCTGTTGCATGATCTTGCTCGCCCTCATTTCATCCCGGCGAACAAACATGTGTACCTTACTGCAAATTTTGCTCAGGTATAATGCCTCTTCTGCAGCGGTATCTCCAGCTCCAACAATACAAACTTCTTTTCCTTTGAAGAAAAATCCATCACATACAGCACAAGCGCTCACTCCATGGCCATTCAATCTTTCTTCGCTGGGTAGTCCCAGCCATTTGGCAGATGCTCCTGTGGCCAAAATCACCGCATCAGCACTTATCCATTTTTCAGCGTCAATATTTACTTTATAAGGTTGTGAGGAAAAATCTACTTCTGTAGCCATTCCGTAACGAATATCTGCACCCATACGCAATGCCTGTTTTTCAAAGTCCACCATCATATCAGGCCCCATGATCCCTTCAGGATAGCCCGGGTAATTCTCCACTTCAGTTGTAATGGTCAGTTGTCCGCCCGGCTGAATTCCCTGGTATAAAACAGGGTTCAGGTTAGCACGTGCAGCATAGATCGCTGCTGTATATCCGGCAGGTCCTGACCCAATGATCAGGCAGTGTACATGTTCTTCAGTTTCTTTCATAAAATTATTAATAATAGGGAATGCAAATCTAAGTAATTTGACTTACAACTATTTGCCGGTCAAGAAGGCAGAATACCGGTTATTGAATCGAATAAAAAAGGGGCCGGATAAAAATCCACCCCTGTTATAATCCAATATCCTATGAAAAACCGAGTTGAAAGCCACCTGGGCGGCTTTATAATATTATTAAGTGTTTTAATTTTTCGTAATAGACATCATTGTTGGATAAAACGTTGCATGTGATTTTTTTATTTTATAGGACATAAATAAAAAAGGGGGCCGGATGAAGATCCACCCCCGTTATAATCCAATATCCTATGAAAAACCATCTTCAAAGTGCATCATTAATTGAGCGCTTAATATTTTTTATTACCAGGTTCTCTTAAATCCTTTGAGAAATTCCTGAAAAGTTTGTTTCTTATAGTGATTCTCTCCGAAATATTTTAATACAGGTTCTATTTCATCCGGCGACATAAAACCCGGAACGGTAGCTGGTGCTTCATTGGCCGAAGTATAGATCACTGTAGTAGGAAAACTCAATTGTCCATTGGTAATAAACAATGAGAATTCATTAACCTTTACATCTGAATTGTATTCGAAATCCTTATTACGCCATTGTACCACATCCTTCGTCTCTGCATCCAACTTTACCGGATAGAATTTTTCATTGATATAATCTACTACCTTTTGATTGTTGTAAGTCTTCTTATCCATCACCTTGCACCAGTAACACCATTTGGTGTACAAATCAATGATAACAGGTTTGGGAGTTTGCTTCATTTTCAGGCTGGCTTCTTCTATGGAGAGCCACTGTATCTTCTCTTTTCCTGCATTGGAAGCAGGAACAAAAGCGACAGAAAGCAATAGGAAAGTAGCGATCCAGATAGGTTTCAAAAGCATGAGTTATTAACGGATTGGATAGTTGGTTTATTGGAGTAATTCCCAAATTTTTTTTGTTATAATAAAGAATTTTAAATGATTCAGATACCACATTCAAGAGGAATTCAACCACGACTAAATTCCGGATGGCTATAGCGAAGAAGGAAGTATATTTAAAATTTCGCTTTCCATTGCATTCGATTATAATCCATTACCTGAGATCAATGATTTCTGCACCCGGGAAATCTTTTGTATTGAATGTGAATTTTGAATCAGGGATGGCTACGTTGGGCTTCTGATTAGTGATCGTATAGATATACTTGTTACCATTCTTTTCGAATATCTTAGCTCCTATGATATTCCTGGTACTTTTATCCACTTGCAATAATACTTTGTAATATACCTGTGTCTTATCAACCGGAGTCAATTCCACCTCCTGAATAGTTCTACCTCCTGAGGTATAGTCTTCATTCAGTTTATATAGAAAATCCTTTTTGTAGAAGTCGGTAAATAGTTTTTGAGGAGTAATGAGATTGTCTTCAGGATTGTAGCGGGTGATCTGAATTTCTTTAGCTCCTTTATCATAGTTGTAAATACTGGAACCATCTGAGAAGGATGCATTAGCTCCCAATTGAATGTAATACTTCTTTCCTTTCAGAAACAGATTTCCGGTCTGATTGGTTTCCTTCTGCCCCTGTCCATTTTCAACAGCCAATGAAACAGTGGCTGTAAGCGTCTTGTATGAATTGTACCTGGAGCTCACTTTTTTCAAAACAGAAGTTGCTTCAGGATCACTCTTTCCGATATAGTTATTCTGCGCTGAAACTTTAATGCTGATAGATAAGAAAATAAAAAATAGAAATTTCTTCATGATTTTATCTTTTGATAGGTTTTGTAACAATGCTATGCATCAATTTTGAAATCATAGACACATGAAAAACCGGAATGGTTTTATCACCTGACCCTATCATATTGTTAAGGTTTTCGAAATGTTACACATTTGCTGTCTTTGCAACAGGTTCCTTTTTCAATTGTCTTTCGCTGAAAGCCTTGGCAGCACCAATAAAATGCACAAACAGAGGGTGTGGATTCTCAACGGTACTTTTTAATTCGGGATGGTACTGCACACCAATGAAGAATGGATGTTTCTCATATTCTATGATTTCTACCAATCCGGTATCAGGATTAATGCCACTCGCCTTCATGCCGGCAGCTTCAAATTGGGAAAGATATTTGTTATTGAACTCCCAGCGATGACGATGACGTTCTCTGATTTCATCGCTTCCATAGATGGTATAGGCCAGTGTGTTTTCGTGTATTGCACATGGATAGGTGCCGAGCCGCATAGTGCCTCCTTTCATGGTGATCTTCTTTTGCTCTTCCATCATATCTATCACCGGTGATGGTGTGTTGGCATCCATTTCGGTAGAATTGGCATCTTTCATGTCCAGTACATTGCGCGCAAATTCTATAGCTGCCATCTGCATACCAAGACATATTCCAAAGAAGGGAAGAAAATGTTGACGGGCATATTTTACAGCCACTATTTTGCCCTCCACTCCCCTGTGGCCAAATCCAGGCGCCACCAATAAACCATCCAGGCCTGCAAGCATTTCTTCGACATTGTCTTCAGTTACATTCTCACTATGAATATTAATCACCTGTACCTTACACTCATTCATAGCACCGGCATGAATGAAACTTTCGAGGATGGATTTATAGGCATCCTGTAGTTCAATATACTTTCCTATCAGTCCAATATTTACCTTTTTTACAGGATGTTTTACTTTTTCCAAAAATCCTCTCCATTTTGTAAGATCAGGTTCACCATAATTGGTAATATTCAATCTTTTCAAAACGATCAGGTCTAATTTTTCACGCAACATCAGGATAGGCACCTCGTAAATTGTAGACGCATCAATAGATTCTATCACTGCCTCTTCTTTTACATTACAAAACAAAGCCACTTTTCTTCTCAGATCCGGAGTGAGGCTATGCTCAGTACGGC
>CAZGNJ010000042.1:4519-34016 GCA_964526985.1 uncultured Ginsengibacter sp.
AGAATATCAGGATGAACACCATTGGCACTCATCAACTTTACACTTTGTTGAGTAGGTTTTGTTTTTAATTCCTTTGCCGCTTTCAAATATGGAATGAGAGTCAGGTGCACGACCAGGCAATCTTCATCAGGCAACTCCCACTGCAGTTGTCTTACAGCTTCTATAAATGGCAGGCTTTCGATATCACCCACAGTACCACCAATCTCTGTGATGACTATATCGTATTGATTTTTTTCTCCCAGCAGACGCATTCTCCTCTTGATCTCATCTGTAATATGAGGAACCACCTGCACTGTTTTACCGAGATAATCTCCTTCCCTCTCCCGGTTGATGACGGTTTGATAAATTCTTCCTGTAGTAACGTTATTTGCCTGGCTGGTCCTGATGTTGAGAAATCTTTCATAATGTCCCAGGTCAAGATCTGTCTCAGCACCATCATCTGTCACATAGCATTCGCCATGCTCATAAGGATTAAGTGTACCCGGATCTACGTTGATGTAAGGATCAAATTTTTGAATGGTTACTCTGAGTCCGCGCGACTGAAGCAACTTAGCCAGTGAGGCTGCAATAATTCCTTTTCCTAAAGAGGATGTAACACCGCCGGTTACAAAAATAAACTTTGCCATAGATTAATTTTTGACCGTCGGGGAAGATGATTTAAAAGTATCCGGAGGGTCGTGCAAACATACATTTTTCCCTTATCAAAAAAAAAGTAAAACTGCATGTACTGAAATTTTTTGGGAAAATTATATCAACATTATGTGGATTTCCATGAATTAAATTGACAACTCATAAGAAGAAGTTTGAATTGTAACTGAAGGACAGCAACGTTGGACGGCAAATTATTTCCGCGTTAACAGAGAATATACCACCGTATCTTCAAAAACTCCATTATAGTAATAGCTCTCTCTAAACCATCCATCCCTGGTAAAACCTGCATGTTCCAGGAGTGTTTCGGATGCTTTATTTTTCGGATGGATATGCGCTTCCACACTGTGCAATCCGATCTTTTCAAATCCAAATTTCAATACTTCAGCCAACGCTTCCTTTGCAATTCCTTTTCGCCAGAATTCCGGTAGAAGCGAATAGCCCAATTCCCCACGGAAATGTTCTTTGATCAATCGCCATATTCCCATGATACCTATTAATCGATTTGGTTCTTCTTTTAGGGCTATGGCCCAATTAATACCTGAATTGTTTTCCAAAGATTCATTGATCCGGTGAACCAGTTCCATTGCATCATCCAGAGATTTAGCCGGATCTTTTCCAATGTATTTCATTACGTTCAAATCAGAACGCATTTTGAAAATATGATAAACATCCTCTTCAACAATGCGCCTTAATACCAATCTTTCAGTATTTAAAATGGGGAAAGGATCAAAGTTTGGTTCGAGACAATCCATAAATAGAAAATAATTAGGATGAAAATAATCCAATTTTACCATGCTGGAATTAAAATTGCCCATCATTTCATTTTACCTTCATCCAAATGAAGATCAGGAAATCAATCAACACCTTTTTTATATTGTAATTAGTATTATTCATGGACACGAGAAGAGAATTTATTAAAAAGGCTTCACTACTTGCCGGCGGTGCAGGGCTGTGGAGCAGTTTACCCGCATCTATTCAAAAGGCCCTTACTATCAATCCCGCTATCGGTACCACTTTTGAAGATGCCGAGCACATCGTTTTGCTGATGCAGGAAAATCGTTCTTTTGATCACTGTTTCGGCACACTGCAGGGGGTGAGAGGTTACAATGATCCAAGAGCCATTTCATTGCCCAATGGAAATCCCGTATGGTTGCAAACTAATGAGGATGGTGATACCTATCCACCGTTCCGGTTGGATATGAATGATACTAAAGCAACCTGGATAGGCGGTCTGCCACATTCCTGGCCCGACCAGGTAGATGCACGAAACGAGGGGAAATACGATCAGTGGCTCACCGCAAAAAAGTATGGTGGCGCGAGCGAAAACGAATCCATGAAAAACTTTCCCATGACGATGGGACATTATACCCGTGAAGACATTCCTTTTTATTTTGCCCTTGCTGATGCCTTTACAGTTTGCGATCAAAATTTTTGTTCATCATTGACAGGTACTACGCCCAATCGTACTTTCTTCTGGACCGGCAAGATCCGGGAAAAACACAATGACCTGGCCCATGTGCTTAATTCAGACCTCTATTATAATAAGGAAGCAAACTGGAAAACATTTCCTGAACGACTTGAAGAAAATGGCATAGGATGGAAAGTCTATCAGAATGAAATAAGTATGCAGACAGGGATCAGCGACGATGACGATAGCCTGCTTTCCAATTTCACTGACAACAACCTGGAATGGTTCAGCCAGTATCATGTCCGCTTTCATAAGGCACACTACGAATTCCTGAAAAAAAGGATATTAGAACTACCTGGTGAAATAGACCAGTTAAGAAAAAAGATCACCGAATCTGAAAAGGAGCAGTTAACAGATATTGAAGAGAGCCTTAAGAAAAAAACAGAACAACTGGATCAATTCCGAAAAGACGTGATAACCTGGAGTCCGGAAAATTTTGAAAAGCTTTCCCCTTATGAAAAAAGATTGCACATCAACGCATTCACCACAAACAGCAATGACCCGGATTATCATCAAACATCCATGTTTACCTACGATGAAGATGGAATAGAACGTAATGTGTCGATGCCAAAGGGTGATATCCTTCATCAATTCAGAAAAGATGTCAATGATGGTAAATTACCAGCTGTGTCATGGTTGGTAGCACCACAATATTTCTCAGATCATCCGAGTGCTCCATGGTTTGGTGCATGGTATGTATCTGAAGTACTCGACATCCTTACCAAAAATCCGGAAGTATGGAAGAAAACTATTTTCATTTTGAATTATGATGAAAACGATGGTTACTTCGATCACATTCCTCCATTTGTGGCTCCCCGGCCTAATGATCCGGGCAGTGGCAGGGTTTCTCCAGGATTAGATACAACAGATGAGTACGTGTCTATGCAGGAATCTCTGGAGCGTGATAAAATAAATAAGAATGCAGGGCGTGAAAGTCCTGTAGGACTGGGTTACAGAGTTCCCCTGGTGATTGCTTCTCCCTGGAGCCGGGGTGGCTGGGTCAATTCGGAGGTCTGTGACATTACCTCCACACTTCGTTTTTTGGAAACCTTTTTGTCAAAGAAGTTCGGAAAAGAAATCAGGGAAACAAATATCAGCAATTGGAGAAGGGCGATATGTGGCGATCTGACTTCTGTATTCAGGGCTTACAAAGGCGAAAAAATTGAACTGCCTGCATTTATCAAAAAAGATCCGTTTGTCGAAAAGATTAACAATGCACGCTACAGGAAATTACCTGCCATGCCTAACAGTCTCACACAAACGGAAATAAACAGGCTCAGGGTTAATCCTTATAGCGGTGGTATATTGACCCGGCAGGAGCCGGGAATCCGGAATTCCTGTGCATTGCCATACCAGCTTTTGGTGGATGGAGTCTTGAGTAAAGACAAAAGGCAAATTGAAGTCTCTTTTGGTGCAGGAAATGAAGCATTTGGTAATCGATCAGCAGGGGCACCTTTCAGTATTTATTGTCCGGGAAAATATGCAACTGGGAAAAACGAAAATGGGATTCGGAAATTCGAAAATGTGAGAGTTTGGAATTATGCAGTTAGCCCAGGCGATCAGTTAAATGGGCAATGGCCGTTAGAAAGTTTTGAAAATAGCATTTACCATCTCAGGGTTTATGGCCCTAACGGTTTTTTCAGAGAATTTACGGGAAGCAAAAATGATCCTCCTATTGAGGTCGAACTCAATTATCAACGTAAGAAACTTTCAAATGCACTCACAGGAAGTTTAGATATCCAATTTAAAAACACCGGTTTTAAGAAACAACGAGTTGAAATAACAGATGATACCTACAAGCGCGGAACAAAATATATTTTACTGGAACCTGGAGCTACAACCCACCATATCATTGACCTGGCAAGCAGTTACCATTGGTACGACCTGAAGATCAGGATAAGAGGAAACGATACATTTGAAAGGAGGTATGGTGGACATGTAGAAACCGGGACTCACAGCAAGAGCGACCCGGCAATGGGCAGAATGATTTAGATGAAAGCATAATTGTATTTTGAATTTATACTACTGCGAATCAGTTGTTATTATTTATTTCATTAAGAAACCCAAATTCCGGACGTATTGAAAAGTGGTTTAGTTTTTGAGACAGGACAAGATGTAATTTTATTCCCTTGAAACAAACATTTCAAAAATTACGACTCGAAACCAGTCTAAAATCTTTAACCATTCCACAATTATTTATTATGAAGCGTATTGCATCATTTATTGTTTTATTAGTTGCCATATTGCTTGGCAATGTTTCTGAAGCACAAAATTTTACCCTGGGAGTCAGGACAGGGTTGAGTATTCCCAACCTCACAGCCAGTGCGAAAGAATCCAATCCACTTAATAAAGGGTATAAGTCAAGGCTTGGCCCGGATGAAGCTATTTTTGGTGAATACCATATTTCAAAACTTTTTTCTTTGGAAGCCATGATTCAATATTCCGCGCAAGGCGGTAAGAAGAACGGCATGCAGGCATTTCCAACACCACCGGAGATGGCAGGAATGTTCCCGGGAGGTGCACCGCAATATCTGTATGGTAATTACAAGAGTGAAGCAAAACTGAATTATCTGCTGATTCCTGTACTCGCAAAACTCGGTTGGCAATTAAGCAAATCTTCACCTGTTCGTGTTTATGTGGATGCAGGTCCATTTGCAGGATTCCTGCTCAATGCTCATCATATTACCAAAGGCAATAGTGATATATACCTTGATGAAGGCGGCAACCAGAAAATTTCTCCCGCACCTCAATCTTTTGACGCAACCGAAAATATCAAAGATCAATTGAACACATTTAATTTCGGCGTCTCAGGAAATGTTGGAATAGCATACCATTTCAATAAAAGCAATGTGTTTATTGAAGGTGGCGGCAACTACGGATTTCTAAACATTCAGAAAGGATCTGCGAACGGAAAGAACCATACAGGTGCGGGAACAGTAGACATTGGCTATGGTTACAACTTCTAATGCTGATCTCAATAATTTTTCAGAAAAAGGCGGGCATTTGGGTTAATACTATATTGAACAGCATTTCCAAAGTTTCTGACTTTGGAAATGTTGGTTCTATAATTTCCTGATCTTAATATTTTTGAACCATACTTCACTGCCATGATTCTGGAAAGTGATGTATCCTTTATTCGATTTACCATAAAGTGGATAGTCTTTCCATTTGCCACTCTCACGCTCCTTGTTCCATTCTGCACTGTGGAGTTCATACGCTACTACCTTCTTCCCATTCAGCCAATGCTCTACATGATTCCCTTTCTTGACGATGCGTGCATGGTTCCACTCACCTGCAGGATTTGGTTTTGCATCCGGCGCGGGATTCATTGCGTAATTGGCAGCAGTGTGTTGCCAGTCTTCTAATTTTTCAGGAAAATTCACATCATCAATGATTTGGTACTCCGGCCCGCTCTCAAAAGAATATTGACCATCTTCTGTAACTAAATAAAGAATACCGCTATTCCCTTTGGGAGAAATTTTCCAATCAAGGGAAAGATCAAAATTTTCATACTGCTTGTCGGTACTAAGGTCTGCAGTGATGGCTCCGTAATTCTCCTCACCTCTTCTGCAATGGATGACACCATTGCTTACAGACCAGGAAGCTATTGACTGATTCTTGTAACCACGCCACCCATCCAAAGTTTTTCCATCAAAAAGCAAATAGTATCCTTCCGCTTTTTCCTGTTTCGAAAGTTTGTTGTCATTTGATCGTTGGGCATTAACATTGGCTACTGAAAATACGGTTACCAAAACCAGAATCAAAAAAGTCTGCGGCAAGAATTTCTTGATTGTGGAAATATGTTGTACCCTCCATTTGTAAACTGTCTTCATTGTCATAATTATTTATTTTTAAATTAATTTCAGGTTTGTTGGATCCCAGTGAATGATCTTGTCTCCAAAGTATCCTTCATTACAAAGCAGCGCTGGGGCAGCAGCCCTGTAACCAAACAATGCATCTTCTGCCACGGTACCCTTGTTGCGAATGGCGTGTATCCAATTATAAAAGTGATCAAAGTGTGCGCCTTTATAACCTTCTTCTGCTGCGTAGATCAATTCAGCAGGTGGCACCATTTTCTTTCTTTCGAAAACATACGCTTTCTGCTGAGCGCTCTTGCTCTTTTGCAGCGGATCGGTAGCGTCTGCTTCGTATTTATTTTTGAGCAATGTTACTTTGTCCCACTCCACCGTCATAGAGCCTTCACTTCCCACCATTCGCAGGTAATTCGTTCCACCCGTACCATCCACAAAATTGACACGCAATGAAAGATTGAATGCAGGATGAATCTTTGTTTCCGGATAGTCAAACATGCCCAGCATGATATCCGGAACTTCACGGCCATCTTTCCAAAATCGAAGACCTCCTGTAGCCATGATTTGGTCAGGCCCGTAAGAACCGGTAATGAAATGAAGACTGGAAAATAAATGGACAAACAAATCACCCGAAACACCGGTGCCATAGTCGCGATAATTTCTCCACCTGAAAAATCTTTTGGAATCAAATGGGCGTTTAGTGGTGTTTGAGAGATAACGGTTCCAGTCCACAGTTGATGGAGACGCATCTTCAGGTATCGGATATTGCCATGCTCCTTCGGGAGACATTCTTGCCCAAAACCCTTCAGCATAATTCAATTGCCCGATGGCTCCTTCTTTCAATAATTCTTTTGCTTTTTCATTTCCAAGCGAACTCATTCCCTGGCTGCCTACCTGGAAGACTACATTATTCCTTTTCTGAGCTTCCACCACCGCGGGGCCTTCTGAAATATCATGAACCATCGGTTTTTCGCAATACACATGCTTTCCTTTGTTCATCGCGTCCACCGAGATTTGCTTGTGCCAGAAATCAGGTGTGCCAATGATAATGGCATCAACATCACTTCTGTTGATGATCTCATTATAGTCTCGCGTAGTGAAAATATCATTTCCCCATCTTGATTTTGCTGCCTTTAATCTACCATCATACAAATCACACACGGCTACCACTTTTGCTCCAGGTACCGTAAGGCACGTAACCATATCCGCAACTCCCATTCCTCCCGCTCCTATCAGGGCTACCTGCACCAGGTCGTTAGCACTGTGGTGAGCTGAACGACGCAACCACTCTTTGCGATGGTTGATTCTGTCTTTTGATGTAATGATTGCCGGGAAAAAAGAAGCACCCGCGATTCCTTTGGAAATATTCGCAATAAATTTCCTCCGGGAATTGGTATTGTTATTTGACATATATGAAAGCTAATGGTGGTGGCGAATTAATACTCTATTTGAAAAACTTTCCAATTGGTGTCATAAAAGGTCAAATATATTAAAAAGTACCGCTCGGAAATTAATCGTGATTGTCCAAATTTTAGCAAAGTTGCCGGTCTTCTAAAGGGAGAGTAATAAATGTTAGTAACCGTACAAATCTTGATATCAATCCGATTAAGGTTTACCTATCACCTCATTCAGTTAGCAAGCCATCCGGGTGAATCAATTATATCACTGCCATTCAATTTTTTCAAAGAAAATATTTTGCGAAACCAATTAGTTGCATATATTTGCAACCGAATAGTTTCATAAATAGAATGACGACATCATGAGAAGAGATATTTTCCAGGCAATAGCAGACCCGACGAGAAGAGCCATCATCGCTTTAATAGCCATACAGGCAATGACGCCCAATGCCATAGCTGAAAATTTCAATTCAACCCGGCAGGCGGTATCTAAACATTTACGCATACTTACAGAATGTGAAATGGTAAAACAAGAGTACCAGGGCAGGGAAATTTATTATTCCCTGGAAGTTGAAAAAATGAAAGAATTGGATAAATGGCTGGAACAATACCGGAAACTCTGGGAAACCAGGTTTAAGCAATTGGACAATTTATTATCAACCATGCCCGCAGGCAAGCAGGCAAATAAAAAACAAAAAAAATGACAAACGATTTATTATTCGACTTTACCGTTGATAAAGCCGCAAAGATGGTGTACATCACCAGGGAATTCAATGCAGAACAATCTTTGGTTTGGGATGCTTTTACAAAAGCAGAACTCATTGACCAGTGGATAGCTCCTGCACCAATGATAGCAAGAACAAAATACCAGGATTTTAAAGTAGGTGGCAATAGATTTTATGCTATGATAAGCCCCGAAGGCATGGAGCGTTGGGCAATACAGGAATACACTTCCATTACGCCGAAAACCAATTTTAAAATGCATAATGCTTTTGCTGATAAGGATGAAAATCCGGAACCGGTTGGTTCTGAATGGGATCACAATTTCAGCGGGCAGGATGGGAAAACTAAAGTCTATATCGCCATATATAATGAGTCGTTCGAAAGGTTGGAAAAATTACTTGATGGCTTTACACAAGGAATGAAAATGGCATTGAGTAAT
Organism: uncultured Ginsengibacter sp.; assembly: GCA_964526985.1. Taxonomy (GTDB): domain Bacteria; phylum Bacteroidota; class Bacteroidia; order Chitinophagales; family Chitinophagaceae; genus Ginsengibacter. Next base: position 13,010 of record CAZGNJ010000042.1, read on the forward strand.
CTTGAAAATCTGTTGGCAGCTTTATCTAAAAAATGATTTTGATTAAATTCAATTAACGTTTATGAAAAATCTATTCAGATCAATACTACTGGTTGCATTGGTTTTTGCAGCATCACAATCGGATGGGCAGCAAACAAAACCTGCCATTAGTGGTTACGCACCTGTTAATGGTATTAAAATTTATTATGAAATATATGGTGAAGGCAAACCAATTATTTTACTACATGGCGCTTTTTATACCATAGCAATGAATTGGGAGCAATTGATACCTGAATTGTCAAAAACAAGAAAAGTAATTGCAATTGAAATGCAGGGGCATGCCCATTCTCCTTATTCAGATAGAAAAATGTCGATCACCACATTAGCAAGTGATGTGGAAAAACTGATGGATTACCTGGAAATAGACAGCGCTGATGTAGCCGGATATAGTATGGGCGGTGAAGTAGCTTACCAGTTTGCAGTACAAAGCCCTAAACGGTTGAGAAAATTAGTAATCATTTCATCTACTTACAAATCAGATGGGTGGCTGCCTTTAGTAAATGATGTGTTTAAAGATTTTAAACCTGAATATTTTGATAACTCACCTTTACAAACAGCATACAATGCAGTAGCGCCTGATAAAACCAAATGGAGAAATTTTCTAAAGCAAATGTTTGATTTCGCCAAAGAACCATTTAATGTTGGCGATTCAAATATTGCAAAAATTACTGCGCCTGTATTAATTATATGCGGGGATAACGATGGAACGGATAAAATTGAGTTGATGAAAACATATAAATTGCTGGGAGGTGGAGTTGCTTCTGATTTGCAACCAATGCCAAAATCTCATTTGGCAATTGTTCCATCGCAGGGACACGTAAGCCTGATGATGCAGACAACAACCATTTTGAATTATCTGGAAGATTTTTTACGATAACGCTTATCATGGTTTATATGAAAAATGTAAAAGAGCAAATCAAAGAATATATCTATAGCTTGCCTGAACCAAAATGTTCAGAAATGCAAGCATTGCATAAACTCATACTTCATCCGCCGTGCCGGGCAAAATGTAAACTATGGTTTTTAGATGGTAAAGATGAAAAAGGAAAAGTAGTTTCAAATCCGAATATTGGATACGGAACTCAAACACTAAAGTATAAAGATGGTACCAGCCGTGAGTTTTATCAAATTGGATTAAGTGCAAACACCGCCGGAATCTCCGTCTATATAATGGGGTTAGCAGATAAGACTTATCTCAGGAAGAACTATGCAGATAAACTCGGGAAAGCAAGTGTAACCGGGTATTGCATCAAGTTCAAATCACTGAATGACATCAACATTGATATACTTGAATCTGCGATTCGATTTGGATTAGAATCTGCGGATGAGAAGAATGATCGGGTGAAAGACTGAGTAAAAACGCCCGGGACTTCCAAAGATATCTATCCATAATATGGAACATCTTAGTCTCTCTTAGAATATAACTTTTGAGTATAGCAGTTAATAAAGGAAGATATTTCAAAATCAATAACACAAACCGTTGCGGAGGTATTGTTGGATATATTCTTCCACACCCTCCTCTAAAGTGTACATCGGTTCTTTGTAACCGGCATTCCGAAGTTTATCTATGCTGCCACTGATCACATCTTTATAGCCATCGCGAATCCCCTCGGGAATTTCTTCGTAAGTTATTTTCACTTCTGATCCCAGGCTTTTAAAAACCGAATAAGCAAGGTCGTTATACGATCGCGGAATGGCTGTACCCACATTGTAGATTCCTGAAAGATGTGCGGCCTTATTTTCCTTCCATTGCCTGAGAAACCATGCACACACTTTTGCCACATCCAATACATAAATAAAGTCGCGTAGATGACCGCCGTCCGGAATGGTTGGCTTATTGGAACCAAACAAGCGAACACTGCCGCCATTCAATGCTTCATGATAACATCTGTAAACCATGCTGTACCTTCCTTCCTTGTGATATTCATTTGGGCCATACACATTAAAAAACTTCAGTCCTGCCCACAATGGAGGTTTGGAGTTCTGGCCTACAACCCACCGGTCAAATTCATGTTTTGCCTTACCATAACCTCCGAGCGGATGTAATGTGTTGAGCAAATTTTCGTTATCCACATTTTCATCTTCATTGCCATAAGTAGCTGCTGAGGATGCATAGACAAATGGCACTTGACTTTGAGTGGCATATTGCCAAAGGCGCTGGGCAAAGCTTACATTCTGATTCTCAAATTCTGAGTAATCGGCTTTGAGCGTATCAATCCTTGCTCCGAGGTGAAAAATAAAATCAGGTTTTATACTCCCATCTTGCAGACATTGAAACAGTTCTGTTGATTCAATTTTTTGAGAAACCGATTTGCCTTCCAGGTTTCTAAGTTTTGCCGGATTGTTGAATCGATCTACGATGATTAAATTAGTGTAGCCTTCTCTACACAAGTATCCCGCAAGGACACTTCCTATGAAACCCGCACCGCCTGTAATAAGTATGGATTTAGGATCATTCATTTTCCATATACCGGCTGAGTGTATTCAGGTATTGAGATTCCCAGGATGCTACTGACCCCCAGTTTTGACCTTCTACCACAATGTCACTGCCCTTCACCACACCGATATTTTCAAAAGGAATGTTGAGGTTTCGTTCAAATGCTTCCCTGTTTGCCGGGTTCACAGACACTACCACCCTGCCCTGAGCTTCTCCAAACCAATAAGCGTCTTTCCTATATGACTGGCCTGCCTTCACTTCAAAACCTCTCTTGAGAAAGAATGCTGATTCCGCAAGGCATACAAACAAACCGCCTTCAGCAATATCATGCGCGCTTTGAATTAATTTCTCCCTTATCAGGCTGCTAACTGTATCGTGCAAACGAAACTCTTCATCAAGATCAAAATATGGTGCCGGGGAATATTTTATTCCTTTGATGTTGTATAAATATTCAGATGAATTCAAGTCCTCAGGGTTATTTCCCAACAAATAAATAAGGTCACCTTCATTTTTGAAATACAGAGACATCTTATTATCCGAATCATCCAACACACCGGCCATACCTATAACAGGGGTAGGAAATACCGGTCCATCAGGCGATTGATTATAAAAACTGACATTGCCGCCGGTAACAGGGGTATCAAATTTTTTGCCTGCTGCAGACATCCCTTCAATACTTTTTACAAATTGGTAATACACTTCAGGATCATAAGGGTTCCCAAAATTCAGGCAGTTGGTAATGCCCAACGGCTGGCCGCCACTGCACACAATATTCCGGGCTGCCTCAGATACTGCGATCATACAACCTTTGTAAGGATCTGCAAACACATACCGGCTGTTGCAATCCGTAGTCAAAGCCAAAGCCTTCCTGGTTCCCCTGATGGAAACAATAGAAGCATCAGACGGATCATTGGTATTCATATTGGCAGTGCCAACCATGCTATCGTATTGCTCAAAAATCCATTTCTTCGAAGAAATAGATGGGTTGGATATCAATTGCGATGCCACAGACTTCAGATCGGCAGGTTCCTCAACTTTGCTTGCATCAAACGAACGAATTTTTTCCATGTAGGCCGGTTCACGGTATTCTCTTTCATATACCGGAGCGCCACCGCCCAGCACCAGGCTCTCTGCAGGAAGTGATGCAGTCAATTCGCCATGCATATAAAAATTCAGGATTCCCGAATCGTTCACTTCACCGATTTGCGAACATGGCAGATCCCATTTCTCAAATATATCGAGCACTTGCTGCTCCTTACCTTTCTGTACGATCAGCAACATACGTTCCTGGCTTTCACTCAGCAGGAGTTCCCAGGGTTGCATATTCTTTTGCCTTACAGGTACCTTATCCAAATAGATGTCCATTCCTGATTCTCCTTTGGCACTTGTTTCTGCCGTAGAACAGATGATACCTGCTGCGCCCATATCCTGCATGCCGATCAGCACACCTGTCTGAATAATTTCAAGGCAAGCTTCCAGCAATTTCTTTTCCTGGAATGGATCACCAACCTGTACCGCAGGCAAGTCTTCAGCGCTTTCTTCGTGAAGGTCTGCGGAAGCAAATGCTGCTCCCCCCATACCATCCTTGCCTGTGGCACTCCCCGCAATGAAAACAGGATTGCCCACGCCATGTGCAGTGGCACTAACGGTTTCGCCTATGCGGACTACTCCGGCGCTCATGGCATTTACCAATGGATTGGTATGATAACATTCATCAAAATACACTTCACCTCCTACAGTAGGCACACCAAAGCAATTTCCGTAATGGCCAATGCCACTCACTACACCGGAAACGAGATGCTGTGTTTTAGGGCTTTCAATTTTTCCAAAGCGAAGGGAATTCAGTGTAGCCAATGGCCTGGCTCCCATGGTGAAAATATCACGATGGATACCGCCCACTCCGGTGGCTGCGCCCTGGAACGGCTCAATGGCGGAAGGATGGTTGTGGCTTTCAATTTTGAATACCAACCCCAATCCATCACCGATATCCATGAGTCCGGCATTTTCTTCACCTGCTTTCACCAGCAGCCTGCTGCCTTCGCGAGGCAACGTCTTGAGCCAACGGATAGAATTCTTATAGCTGCAGTGCTCACTCCACATAACGGAGTAAGCACTCAGTTCATTAAAATTGGGTACACGCCCAAGTATCTCTTTGATCTTTTCAAATTCGTCTTCTTTGAGGCCAAGTTGCAATGCCGTTTTTACTGTTACTTCCATGCTGTTTTTAAAATATGCGCAAAATTACAATCAATCTGCCTAAGGCGGTTTTATTTAATTAACTACCTTCCCACATTCTAAATTCGGTTGCTTGTCGTACTTGTTATTTTTTGTATATACAGCTTTAATTTTCTGGCTCATCTCCAGAATTCCATATTTTAAAAAATGTGGAATTGCTACTAAAGGGTTGTTGATGTTATTTGGCGTCAGGGCTGTTGCCGGAGTGTTGAATTGTTATTTGAGTTATCACATTCTAACAGTATCTGATTCGCTGGCCTTACACACCATTGGGCTGAACGAATATTATCTACTGACCAACCTCCCCAAAGAATTTTTTCTCAATCTCGTTCACAATCCATTTAATAACAACTATGCTGGCCTGTTTGACGTTACCCAATCTTTCTGGAATGTTCTTAAGATGAATATGATCGTAAAGAGTATCGCTGTGGCTGATGTGATCACGCTCAGAAATTTTTACACTAATACTTTGCTCTTCAATTTCATCGTGTTTTTCGGAAGTGTTGCGATTTACCGGGTTTTCAGAGAGCGGTTCGCAGAAAATAAATTCATTCTTATTATTTTAGTATTCCTCTTTCCGTCTTCATTGTATTTTACAAGCGCAATTCACAAAGACGGACTAATCTGGCTGTCTGTTGGAATGATTATTTATGCCATGCACCGTATGCTGGAGTTTGGTTTTACTGTGAAACGGTTTCTGATTCTGTTCCTGTTTTTCCTGTTGATATTTTCTCTCAGGAATTTTGTGAGCATGATCATGGCTCCGGCATTGATAGCATGGTGGATGGCCCACAAAAGACCACAATTCTCAAAGGTGATTTACTTATCTGTTTTCTTACTTTGTGTCGTTTTGTTTTTTTACACAAGAAATTTGGTTCCGGCTGCAGACTTCCCACGGTTTGTTGCGGAACGCAGGGAATCCTTTGATTCGATCTCAAAAGCAAGTAACACTTATTTACCATTAGGAGTACTCATTCCTACCTTCGCTGGTTTTTTAAGCGATCTGCCCATAAGTTTCTATCATGCCTTTTGCCTACCGGCTTTGTGGAAACTTCCGAATCTGCTGTCCCTGCCATTTGTACTCGAATTGATGTCAGTATGGGTATTATTTATTTTATTCCTTCTTTACAGGAAGAAAAATTTCCTGCCCCAACTATATTATTTCATTGCATTTTTTTGCCTGATCAATATCATCATGATCGGGTATACTATTCCGAACCTTGGCGCTATTCTGCGATATAGAAGTATTTATATGCAACTCATAGCCATCAGTTTCATAGTTTGGATAGACTGGAAAAAGATTTGGAACCATCCTGTTACCAAATAAAGGTTACCAACCTTAGAAAGGTGGTACATCTATACAGAATGGTATTTAAATGATGGCAACATTTAGGTTCCTCATCTCGTGAAATTAAATTATTATTTTATTAAATGTGTACAAACACAAGCAATTGTGTAAAATTTTCCAACAATATTTGAAATATTTATTTCACATTTCGCAAATATTTCCTTTTTTTGTGCCTCAATCAAATATTTCAAATGAACACATTACGTTTAAATGCAATCCATGATTACTTTTCTCAAAACAGGCTGGTAGATGGTCCGGTTTCCAGAAAAGTAACTTCCTATTTTGGCGAAAATGTTTTTGACCTGAAAAAAGCCAAAGAATTCCTGAGCAGCGAAGCATACAAGAGCCTGGTGTCTTCCATCAGGAACCAAACCAAGATAGACCGCAGAATGGGCGACCAGATCGCGTCTTCGTTGAAGAATTGGGCTGAATCAAAGGGTGTGACACACTACACACACTGGTTTCAGCCATTGACTGGAGCCACCGCAGAAAAGCACGATTCCTTCTTCACATTGAAAGGAGACGGAACCGCATTGGAAGAATTTGATGGTGGAGCATTGATACAGCAGGAGCCGGACGCTTCTTCATTTCCAAGTGGCGGCCTCCGGGCTACATTTGAAGCGCGCGGATATACTGCATGGGATCCATCCTCTCCCCCATTTATTATGGAGATGAGAAATGGAAAGACATTGTGTATTCCTACCATATTTGTTGCATACACCGGCGAATCTCTCGATGCAAAAACTCCCCTGCTTCGTTCGAAGGTGGCCGTAGAAAAAGCTGCTTTGGACGTATGCCAGTATTTTGATAAAAATATTACAACCGTAACACCTACCCTCGGATGGGAGCAGGAATATTTTGTAGTGGATGAAGGAATAGCAGGAGCCCGTCCGGACCTTATCATGACAGGACGTACTGTATTCGGCCATGCACCTGCCAAAGGACAACAACTGGAAGACCATTACTTCGGCGCTATACCCGAGAGAGTGTATGCCTTCATGCGCGACTTTGAAGAGGAGGCCTACAAACTTGGTATTCCTTTAAGAACAAGACACAATGAAGTAGCGCCGAGCCAGTTTGAGTGCGCCCCGATTTTTGAAGAAGTAAACCTTGCTGTGGATCATAACATCCTGTTGATGGATGTGATGACCAGGGTAGCAAAGAATCATAAACTCGTTGTGTTGCTTCACGAAAAACCATTTGCCAAAATCAATGGTAGCGGAAAGCACAACAACTGGAGCCTTGCCACAGATACCGGAATCAACCTGCTGTCTCCCGGCAAAACACCTAAGAGCAACTTGATGTTCCTGGCATTTTTTGTGAATACCATCAAAGCAGTGCATGACAACGCAGACGTACTGAGAGCAGCAATTGCATCTGCAGGTAATGATCACAGGCTGGGGGCAAACGAAGCGCCACCTGCTATCATTTCAATCTTTATAGGAGAATACCTGACCAATGTACTTCTCGAAATAGAAAAAAGAGTAGGCGATCGTTTTGATGAACAAGATGAAGCGATGCTGAAATTAGACATCCATAAGAGCATACCAGAATTACTATTGGATAATACAGACCGCAACCGTACTTCACCATTCGCTTTCACAGGAAATAAATTTGAATTCCGTGCAGTAGGTTCGTCTGCCAACTGCGCCGTGGCAATGACCACGCTCAATGCAATTATGGCCGACACTCTGGTAGAATTCAAGAGCCAGGTAGATGCTCTGATCGATAAAGGAGAGAAGAAAGAGATTGCCATCATGCAGACCATTCAGAAGTTTATCATCGAAAGCAAGAATGTGTTGTTTGAAGGTGATGGCTACAGCGAAGCATGGGAGAAGGAAGCAGAAAGAAGGAAGTTGGAAAATGTCAAAACTACTCCGTTAGCCCTGGATGCTATGGTAACTCCAAAAGCTGAATCGCTTTATGAAAGGCACCACATCTTCAGCAAATCCGAACTGGAGGCACGCCACGAAATATTGCTGGAGGAATACATCAAGAAGATACAGATCGAATCACGGATCATCGGCGACATGTCCAGCACGTTCATCTTACCTCCTTCAATAAAGTATCAGAATGTACTCATCAAGAATATCAAAGGTTTGAAAGAACTGGAATTGGGAGAAGACACTTATGCTTCGCAAAAGCAAATCCTGGTAAAGATATCTGAACACATCAATGCCATCAACAAGAATGTAAAGGCAATGATAGAGGCACGTAAGAAAGCTAATGTGATTGAAGACACACGGGAGCGTGCCATATTCTATTGCGATGGCGTAAAGAAATACTTTGACCTGATCCGATACCATGCCGATAAATTAGAATTGCTGGTGTCCGATGAATATTGGGGATTGCCCAAATACAGGGAGATTCTGTTTCTTCGGTAAGAATTAAAATTCATTCGTTAAAAGTTCCATAAGGCTGCAACCGTCATTAAACTAAAAGAAAAAAGAGACATCTATCTTTTTCAATCAATTAAAAATTTTGAAAATGAAAAGGATTATCTTATTAGCCGTTGCAGCCTTTGTATTTACAGCAAGCACTCAAGCACAAATTCAGAGGAAATCTGATACTTCACGCATCATGCAGATGAAAGAAAACAGGCATGATATGATGTCGCAGCTCAACCTGACCAAGGAGCAACATCAAAAAGTAAAAGAACTGAACCAGGACAACAAATCAAAAGTGGACGCTATCAGAAATGACAACTCGCTTACACAGGATCAGAAGAAAGAAAAAATGAAGGAATTGCGGAAAGCTCACCAGGAGGGCATGAATTCCATCCTGACCAAAGACCAGCAGGACAAAATGAAAGCCTACAAAAAAGACCATCACAGAAAGAATGGCAAAAAAATGATGAAGCGGAAAATGGATGGCAAGAAGGGAACTCAAAAGACCCAGGCTCCGGTGAATTCCTAAATAATTATTGATTCAGTATTGATCGGTTGGCAAGTTGCCAACCGATTTTTTTTTGCATTTACGAATCCATAATGATGCTCAGTCAACCTGGAAGAGGATGCCTCTATGTATTGAATGACAAAACGATCATCGGGACAATAACGATTTTCAAAAACTCAAGGAATTTTTTCCAAAGTTATTTTGATGGGGTGATTTGATCATTTTTAATACCGGTTAATGCCTGAATCTTCCTTTCAAGATCAGAGACCCTATTCATCAATAATTGTACTTGTTGTTGCAATTGGTCATTCCTGGCAGTGATGCTTTGAAGTGCATCCAATTTGTTTTTTAACGTATCATTTTCCGCACTCAGCTCCTGCACAGCTTTTACAATCGGTACCACAAAATCAGCATAACGCAATCCATAGAAGCTATTGTTTTCATCTTTTGGTATATCTACTCCGCTGAAGTTATAGTTGATAGATTTCGCTGCTTTTTCTACATCTTGTGCTATGAATCCTGTAAAGACATTTACAGATTGTTCCAGCATTGCCTGTTTTAATTCAGGATCATTCATCGAGCCATATAAAGTCTTGCCGTCAACTTTTCTTTTATTTTCTTTAATTGAATTCTCTTTTGTTGTAATTGCGTTGACATCCAACTTGTAAGTGATAGGTACAAGTTTGTTGATAAAGTTAAGGCCCGGTACATTTTGCTGAACATCCCTTTTATACCTTCCATCACTGAAATTGGTCCATCCTACTACTCCCCCAATGCTAGTAACGGCAGAATTTCCAATTCTGACACTGTTGGAACCAAATGTGATTGTATTAGAACCAATAGCCGTGGAGTTAGTTACATTTGCTGGCAACACATCAGCCAGGTAACCGATAGCAGTATTGTTAGAACCAGTGCTTCCATACAACGCACCACTACCCATTGCTGTATTTTCATTGCCTGATAGATTAGATACCATTGCATTTACACCAACTGCAACGTTATCATGCCCTGTGACATTTGGCCTTAATGCGTTTACGCCTACTGCAGTGTTCAAGCTTCCGGAAGAATTTTCCATGAGTGAATAATTCCCCACCGCAGTATTTACACTTCCTCCCTGATTTCCGAAAAGAGCACTATCGCCGATAGCTGTGTTTTGGGTTCCTGTTGTATTACCCATAAGTGCTAATGCTCCAATTGCAGTGAGTCCGCTACCTGTGGTATTACCTTCAAGGGACCCATACCCCATAGCAGTATTTACGCTTCCTGTTGTGTTTCTGAGCATTGAAAAATAACCATTGGCTGTATTGCTGTTCCCGGTGGAGTTAGTGTATAGCGATTGGAATCCTGTGGCAGTGTTGGCGCTGCCTGTGCTGTTGAAATAGAACGAATAAGCACCTGTGGCAGTATTGCTGTAACCGGTTGTATTGGAAGATGAACTTTCATAACCGACTGAGGTATTTGAATTGCCTGTTGAATTGCTGAAAAGAGCACTGTCGCCTACTGCAGTATTATGCGATCCGGTTGTGTTGAAAAAAAGACTGTAAGCACCTGTAGCGGTTAATCCGCTTGCAGTGGTATTTGAAAAAAGGGCGCTATCACCTGTTGCAGTATTTTGATTTCCACTTGTATTTTGGAACAATGCTCTCATGCCATTTGCAGTGTTTGAATTTCCTGTTATATTGGAGTATAGTGATCGATATCCCAAAGAAGTATTGTTATTTCCGGTAGTGTTACTGTAAAGAGAAAAATCACCTGTAGCCGTATTGCCAACACCTGTGGAATTATTATATAGGCTGTATGCACCGGTAGCAGTTGATCCACTTACAGTGTTATAATAAAGAGCATCCTTTCCAATAGCCGTGTTTTCGTTTGTAGTATTGTTGGAAAACAAAGCTTCAGAACCAACAGCTGTATTACTAGATCCGGTTGTGTTACTTACTAATGCAACACGGCCAATTCCTGTATTATAATTACCCAATGTATTTTGAGGCAAAGCCTGTGAACCCAAGGCTGAATTTCCAAATCCACCACTGTTTCGTTCCAAGGCAAAATATCCATTCGCCGTATTCTCACTACCAGAAGAATCACGATATAAAGAATAAGCGCCCGTAGCTGTATTTAAACTCGCCAATGAATCAGAATACAGAGACTCATAACCAACTGCAGTATTGTAATATTTTTGATTATAAAACAAACTTTGGAAACCTACTGCTGTGTTGTAATTTGAAGTTGTACCCCAATACAACGTACCTGAACCTACAGCAGTATTAAAGCTTCCTGTTTTATTAAATATCATTGCCTTTTCTCCAATCGCAGTATTTGATGAGCCGGAGGTATTTGCCAGTAAACTATTTGCGCCATGCGCCGTATTGTATGCGCCCGTTGTATTAAATTGCATAGATAATAACCCTGCCGCAGTATTATTAAATCCGCTGGTATTATTATAAAGAGATTGGAATCCAGTTGATGTATTTCCTTGTCCGGTTGTATTTGAAAACAGCGATTGATATCCCAATGCTGTATTATTGGGGAAATTATATTCTATAATTCCTGCCAGGTTATTATTCACTTTTATAAGTAGTGGCTGACCATCTGTTGTACCTATAAAATTTACCGAAGTGTCAGTTGCACTATTTCCTTTAAGAGACCATCCCGCACCATTGCCGGACAAATTGTTCCACGCAGCACCATCATTGTACCAAAACGAATTAGTAGTTGTGTCATAAACGAGAAGCCCTTTGATATTTGGTATCGTCAGCCGGGTCACCGTACTCGTTCTGGGAATTAAAATACCTTTATCAGAAGCTTTTATATCCAGCATGGCATTGGGATTTGGCTGGCTTCCGTCATTATTGATGGATACACTCTGGGCAGATAAATTATTTTCAAAAAAGAAACATGAAAATACTATCCATATAAAATAAAAGGTCTGTTTCATGTAAATGTTTTTGTTGAAATGTAATGTTTACAGGTTCTTAAAGCGAAGCATTCCAAAAGAATAAAATAGGTTCAATAGAAACATCGAATCTTTCACGGAATTGGTACATCAAAAGTATTTTATCGATGGCCGTGCGGCAATAACATGAAGATGTTATATCATACTTGTTTGGAATCGATGTGGCCCCTGAATACAACGTGTGGCCTAATGCATTCTATCTGGAAATGCGATGGTCAACCTCAATTGGATATGACGTTGTGTGCACTTGATTATTTTTTAAAAACTTTGCCTTCTTTAATCACAATATTAATAGAGTAAATGTTTTCTATTCTATCGTGAGTTTTTTTTTCAAGACAACAAGGTCAGCAGTTTTATTGACTTCAATGGTGCCATGTGTTTTTTCATTACTAATCACTTCAGCGCCAATTCATGTCGCAGTAATTAATGTAGTGGAACAGTGCTAACCGGCGCATCCCAAACAGCTTTCCAAATCCCATTTACTTTTTTGTAGTAAACCACGTAGTTACCACTGTCATTAAAATCTGGAACCGGTGAGTTCGGCAATGCAGTAAACTTCACACTGTACTTTCCCCACTCAACTGCTAAAGGGCCATTAGCAACCACCTTTTGAGTTTGGAGTGTGAAATCCACATCACCAAACTGAAATAATTGTTGCCAGTAATTCTTAATGCTGTCTTTTCCTTCTAACGGTTTATTGTTTGGCGGAAATTGAATGACGTCATCTGCCATTTGTGCTACTATAGAATCTGCCAGCTTATTCTTATAAAAGGTTTCAATTCTTTTATTCGAACTATCAATTAATTTTTGTGCGATAGCAGATTCCGTGTTCATTTCTTTTTGAATGTCATCATCTGACTTCTGTTTCTGACTGCAGGAGAGTATTAATAGCGATACTATCAGGACAAGATTTGCTTTTTTCATGTAGATTCTGTTATTAGGTTAAAAGTTATCTATCGTTAATTAAAGGGAAAAATTTGAACTGGTTTCCGGCCTTACTTGACAACTTTTTCTGTACTCAGTTTGAAATACACATAAATGAAACGGACTCATAATATATACCTTTTGTTCCGGTTAGTGCGAAAACAATCCGGGCGGTGGAAAATGGTGATGAATATTTTCATATCCTACTATATAATCTTTGCTCTGTTGCAAACCAGAAAAAACTTTCGATCTACTCTCATTCATGCTTTTTTTGCTTACCTGGCAGCCCGAAATTATTTCAACTATTCACACAGGGCAATAGCATAAACATGTTAGAACTGATTCGAAAGTAAATGAACGCATCTCAAATCCGACTTACCTGAATTACTAATACTAATGGCTGTGATGAGAATCCCTTAGCATATTAATAGCCTCAGTGCGGGAATGCACATGTAGTTTTTCATATATATTTCTGATAAACGAACGTACCGTTTCAATACTGATGTTCATTTTATCGGCGATCTCTTTGTAAAGGAATCCTTTTGATAATTCTTCCAACACCTCTCTTTCCCTCAGGGTGAGCTTTGCAATCGAGTTGGCATCGTGGCCTCTTTTGTTGAAAAAATTCACAACCAACCTCGCAATAGTAGCTGACATTGGCGAGCTACCGGAATCAATTTCCCTGATAGCGCTCAATAGTTTTCCAGGCGGTTCACTTTTCAGTATATAACCCGTGGCACCTGCAGCGAGGGCGTCAAAAATTTTGTCCGGATTATCAAACACGGTGAACATCATAAACTGAATTTTTGGAAAATCAGGTTTCACCTGCCTGATGCACACAATGCCGGAGTGTCCGGGTAATTCTATATCCATCAGCACTACATCAGGATGAATGCTCCTTACCTCACTCCTGAACAATTCCGCGTTTTCATAAGCACCCACTAATATCAACCCATCCTGGGCTTGAATCAACGAGCTGACCCCTTCCCTGATCACCTTATCATCTTCTACTATCGAAACCTTGATTGCCATAAAGTTCAAATCTACCAGTAATTGGCATTCTTCAAAACAAAAATACCTGCCGGAAGGTTTTTCTGCAATAACACATTCATGTTATTTTACCCGGGTTCATAAAAATCTCCAATGGCAGTAACTACTGTTCCTCCGTACGGTGAAGGAGTTACCTCCAAAGTTGCATGTATTAATGAAGCCCGATTTTTCATTCCTTTCATTCCATTCCCAAAATGATGTATCGAATCTTCCTGCAGTCCTTTGCCATCGTCAGCAACGCGAAGCACATAGTGTAGTTTATCCAATTCAAATTCTATTTTGATATGATTTGCCTGCGCATGTTTTACAGCATTGTTGAGCGCTTCTTTCAGTATCAGTAAAAGGTTGCGTTTGATATCCGGTGGAACCATCAGTGTATCCCCGTTTTCCGGAAAATGAATTGAATATTTCAAAGGCAGGCCCTCCAGGAATTTATTGATATAGTGGCGAAAATAGGCAAGCATACCATCAAGTTTGTCTTGTTGGGGATTGATTGTCCATACTATTTCTCCCAGGCTATTGACGAGTTCGTGTGATTGTCGGTTGATGTTTTGTAATACCTCGAGATAGTCATTTTTGGTTGCCTCCGTGTTCTGCTTTGCCAATTCACTCCTGATGGAAATTCTTGTAAGCCCTGCTCCAATTTCATCGTGGATATCATTGGATATCCTGTTTCTAAGGTCGTTGACTTGATGCTGTTGCTTCAATACCGCCAGTTTATTGCGAAGCCGCCTGGTAGAAACCGAATAGATGATCCATGCTGCGAAAAGCGCTAACAGCAGGATGGCCAACGAAAGAAACCACCAGGTTTGATAATAGGCAGGAATAACGGTAAGTAAGATCGTTGAATATTTCCCATCCCAATTCATTCCCCTGAAAGATGCCCTCATCTGCAATTCATATTTCCCTGGAGGCAGTTTTGAAAATTTTGCTATTCCTTCATTTCCGCTTTGCTGCCAGTGGTCTTCATATCCTTTCAGTCGATACGAATAATCAATTTCATGCCCATGCATCATATCCGGTGAAACAAAAAACACGGATACATTTTCCTCCTTCGGAAATACCTCTAATTCCTTTTGGGATGGCGACAGGTACATCGAATGATCCATCTTTTGAAATAGCGTTGGAATGGGAAGCCCTGCCTTTTCATTCAACAAAAGATAGTCAGGGTCAAAGTAGGAAAACCCATGTGCTGTTCCAATGTATAAATTCCCGCTTCTTGTCAACAACATTGGATCGTCTCCATTGACCGGGGAAATCTGTAAGGGATGCTGGTCTATAGTATGAATCTTTTTTGAGATAGCATCTATCCATACAAGCCCTGTGGAGGTGAGCACCCACAACCTGTTCGACCGATCCATCCGCATCCCTTGAACAAACTCATCGGGAAGCCCGTCAGCCGTGGTAAACAAGTGGAATTGATGACTCCTGGTATCATACATGATCAATCCTCCACCACTGGTTCCGATCCAGATATTGTCAAGATGATCAGATGTGATGCAATGAAATTTATCGGAAAATGATTGCCCGTTGATTTCTACAGGGATGTGTGTTACTTCGTTAGTATGATTATCGATAAACTCCAGCACATTGTTATTCAGATTGATCACCCATATATTATTATTACCATCTACTGCTAATCCATAAACCAAATCAGCAGTAAGCCTCCTGCGGATATTATTTTCCTGTGAATTAAAATAGATCGCCTCCCTGGTAGAAGTATCAAACTTCAAAAGTCCCTTTCTCCAGATACCTAACCAGTATTTTCCTGTGTGATCCTTTTGAAGAATTGGAAATCCTTTATGTATGTTCATTATTTCAGAGGGAAAAGGATGCCTGAGTTTTTTCGAAAGCTTTTCAGTTTTTATATTAAAGTCTGCTAAACCATCCTGGGTGCTTAGCAACAAATCTTCTCCTTCCGGCAATATTTGCCAGATACCGTAGGGACCGGCTGAAACACCCGTAAAACTCTTGTATGCGGACGTTTTAGGATCATAACAAATCAATCCGTTGGTGGCTCCGGAATTATAATCAAGCATGCCGACCCAAACTTTTCCTGTGGCATCCTCTGCCATCGTTTCCACCTCGCTGATATCGAGTTGTTCAAACCTCTTGACTTTATTGTTTACCATGAAGACCTTATCTCTTCCGGGGTTACAATAGTCAATTCCATTTTCTGTACCAATCCATAGATCATTGTCCCTGTCTGTAAACAAAGATTTCACCAGGTTATTTGATACAGAACTCACATCATCTTTGTAATGGAGGTAATGATTTGTAGTTCTGAGTTTAGGGTTGTACGCAGCAAGGCCGCTTCCCCAAAAACCCACCCACCATGAATCCTGGTTGTAGTATTCAAACGTTGTAAAAAAGTTTTCTGAAAAATGTATCATAGAAACACTGTCAATTGATGGATACGATTCCACAATTGTTGCTGGGACCGATCCACGTCCATCAGCAAAAAAATAGTGTGCTCCCGAAACATGACAGAGTCCAAGTGCGGAAATTGGCAAATAGGCCGGCAGATTTTTCTTATCTAATGCCTTCACGAATGTCTTGCCATCGTCAGTAGAAACAAATATGGAAGAATCTGTATGGTACCAAATGGCACCCAAAGCATTCAGGAACTTATCCTTGTTTTGAATACTGCCTCGAATTTCCGGAAAACGTACAGGCACCAACCGGTGATGCCTGGTGTCGGTAACAAGAAAACCAAAGCGTGCAGAACTCACCAATACCTGCCCGTTTTCCTTCACCATCATACCTTTAAAAATCTCAGGATCGGAAACAACCCTTTCACTCTTATCCTTCAAAAAATAATTTATAAAATTACCGGACTGCTTGTCAAAACAACTTACAGAATAAGATGAAAGTACCCAGATATTATCAGCAGAATCAACACATAACTGAAAGCAAATATTGCTGGCTATAGAGTTACTGTCCGAATAGGAATGCCTGAAAATTTTGAAATGTTTTCCATCATAGCGATTCAGGCCACTCTGTGTGCCAATCCACAAAAAACCTTCTCTATCCTGGCAAATGGAGTTGACTCCATTGGCCGACAATCCGTCTGAAATATCCAGGTGACGAAAATGAAGTGAAGAAAGCTGGGCTGAGGCCCGGAGATGGAAACCCAGCATTATCAACAGAATCACATAACATCTCACGCTTGACCTGATCATGAGAAATTAATTTCTGACACAAAAGTATATGAAGTACAGCGGATACTTACAACAGAAAAAAAATCACGAGCGTGCAATGCATTCCGAAAACTATCTTTTCAGATAATTATCGGTTCACTTTTCAATGAATTAGTGACTGGTTAATAATAACGACCATCAGGCCTTTTTACAGGATGGAATCTCCGTCTAACAGTTAGGCATAACGAAACAACTATTTTCCCTGCGGCAATTGCTCTATCCCACTTTTATTCAAAACGGAAGTAACAGTGGATATAACACCTGCGATGTCTGAGAGGTCAGCAGGAACAATCATGGAATTATTAGTTTTAGCCAGTTTGCCGAATTCAGACAAATATTGTTCTGCAATACGCAGGTTGACTGCATTGATACCACCCTCTTCATTGATGGATTGTGCGATCTCACGAATTCCTTTTGCGGTAGCTACGGCTACCATTTCTATTTCAGATGCACGTCCGCTCGCTTCATTGATCCTTCTCTGCTTTTCACCTTCTGACAAGGCAATTGTTTGCTGCTTATCACCTTCTGCCCGATTGATCTTAGCCTGCTTATCTCCTTCCGATTCAGCTATCAACGCACGTTTTTCACGCTCGGCACGCATTTGTTTTTCCATTGCATCACGAATACTTTGTGGAGGAGAAATATTCTTCACTTCATAACGGGATACTTTGATTCCCCACGGGCCACTTGCCCTGTCCACTGCTTCTACGATTGTTGCATTCACTGTTTCCCTCTCTTCAAAAGTTTTGTCCAATTCCATTTTACCAATGATACTACGCATAGTTGTCTGGGATATTTGAATCACAGCAAACCTGTAATTGTCAATGCCATAAGAAGCTTTCTGAGGATCGATCACTTGCAAGTACAACACACCATCCACCTCTACGGCTATGTTGTCCCGCGTAATGCATATCTGCGATGCTACATCCAGAGCCTGCTCTTTCAAGTTTTGTTTATAAGCTACTTTATCTATGAAAGGAATCAGGATGTGAAATCCTGCATCGAGTGCACGGCTAAATTTCCCTAAACGTTCTACAATATAAACGGACCGCTGTGGCACTACTTTAAATGTAGAAAGAAATGCTATCAGTAAGAAGATGATAATTATTATCAGAATAACCGTTGAAGCTGTCATATACTTTTTGTTGATTTTACAATTAAAATAATACTATCATTACCTGTGATGGTAACACTCTCTCCTTTGCTAATATTGTCTTCAGATGTTGCTTCCCAGGAAGTCCCTTTAAAATTTATTCGACCATTTTTATTGGGTGAAATGTCTGATTCTGCTATTGCTGTCTTGCCCAGGAATTCGTCATCTAAAAGTTCGGTAGAATGCTTTCTTTTCCACATCACTTTTGTTGCCCATTTTCTGAGTAACAGAATGCTCACCAATGAACTGATCAAAAAAATGATCAATTGCTCATTGAGAGAAAGATCAATGAACAGGCTAACAACAGCGACTATCCACGCACCTATGGCAAAGAAAAAAAGTATCAGGCCGGGAACGATGAATTCCAGGAGAAACAATACAAAGCCGATTAATATCCAGACAACAGGTGCAGTTAGGTATCCATTCATTAATTAAAGTTTAGCCATAATGAATGCTCAAATATAGGGGAAATAAAAGGAGAAAAGCAATAGTAAAATTGTAGCCTACAATTTTGCTTCATTCGGAAAAATCATGGTGCATTCTGTTCACCTGCCTTCACCGTGCCACTTCCTGTTGATTTTATTTCCGGCAGCGATGGATTACCCCAGTACTGAACATCTCCGCTTCCTGTAATGGTAACTCTGAGTGTAGATGAAGCGAACACTTTCGCATCTGCGCTACCTGTAATTTTCAACTTTACATTTTCTGCTTTCAGATCACGGCATTTTAATTCTCCACTTCCGGAAAGCGTTGCAGTTACATCTTTCGTAAACCCACTAATTTCAAAATTCGTAGAACCAGATCCTGTAATATTAACTGCGGGCGCATCCAGTGCCAGTTTAAAATCGCCAGAACCGGATGATTTCAAATAGATGATTTGATTATTGGTGATCGTTCCGTTTGAGGTTATATCCCCCGAACCGGAAGTAGTCATCTTATTCAATGAAGGTGCAGAGACTACTACACGACTATGATCATTAGAAATGCTCGTACCCTTCTTAAAATGAATTTCCAATACACCACTCTTCACTTCTGTCACGATGTAGGGAATGATATTTTCATCAGAGATCACCTTTACACCTAATTCAGTACCGGGCTGTATTTCCACGTCTATGGAGCCGGAAGTTTCCACTTCGTTAAAGTCGGGCACCTGCCTGCTTTCTTCCTTTATGACTCCATTTCCAGTGACAACATTACAACTAATGAAAAGGATTGATACCAGGAGAACAAATAATGAGTTTCTCATCTTTTGGAATTTATTAGTGTAAATATAAATGTTATTCTCATTCTACTTAACGGCCAGCTTAATCAATATCAATAAACGGTTTTATCCTGTTACGACTGGCAGGTGTCAATTGGAAGAGAAATAAATGCTGCAGAAAATAACAATTTGATTTTTTTTACTGAAATTGTCATGAAATAAAATAACTGCAAATGATTTCACGTGATGCCAGAGTAGCAGTGGTCATTGGACACCCGGGGCACGAATTGCGCATCCACAGATTTTTAGAAATATACCGTCCAATTGTGTTTGTCCTTACAGACGGATCCGGCACTACCGGAAAAAGCAGACTGGATAAGACGCTCAACATAATAAACAATACTGGGTCGTCAATTGGTTCTATTACAGGAAGATTTACTGATAAAGAAATTTACAATTTAATTCTACGAAAAGAAATTCATCTGTTTCACTCTCTTGTTGAAGAATTAGCTTCGGCATTTGAGCAGAACAATATAGATGTGGTAGTGGGTGACAGCAATGAAGGATTCAGCCCCACTCATGATCTCTGCAGGTATATCATCAATGCTGCAACTAAAAAGTATGCTTCAATTGCAGGACAAGATATTCCCAATTACGAATTTTATTTAGAAGCAGCGCCTAATCAATTTCCTCCGGAAAAAGAAAATCAACTGGTAAGTATCCGGCTCAGCGATGAGGAATTTGAAAGAAAATACCAGGCAGCGAAAGAATATCCTGAACTGGCTTTCGAGCTGAACAGGTTTTTGGAAAAATATGGCAAGGAACCTTTCAAGACTGAATACCTATGGCCGGTCGATGCAAGCCATAAACCCCGAGGATGGAAAGGTGAACTACCGGACTATGAAATTTCCGGCAAGAAAAGAGTACACGATGGTATCTACGATGTTACTATTACATTCAACGAACACATGTTACCGATCGCTCAACAACTATACAATGAAGATACTCTTCACCAATAACGTTCTCAACTTCGCTGCAGGCACGCAAGTAATTGTCAGAGACCTGGCCATTGCATTGCAGAAGCGCGGAATGGAGGTGGCAGTATTTACCATACACGCCGGCCCTTTTGCAGAAGAAATACGCAGTCATGGAATTGTAGTAAGTGAAAACCTCAACGAAATTCCATTTGTACCTGATATCATACATGCGCATCACTACAGGCCTGCACTGAAAGCAATTGAGTTTTTTTCTGACACACCGGCCATTTCGTTTATACATGACCGTTTGTCGCCAATTGATATCCCTCCGCGTCACCGCAGGATCATGCAATACCTTGCAAGTGATCAAAATGTTTACGACCGGATCGTTAAGGATGCGGCTATTCCCGCTAAATATGTAGCCGTTCTTCTCAACTGGGTAGATTCTTCTAGGTTTCCACTTCGCGATACATGGAATGAACATCCGCAAAGAGCACTCGTATTCAGCAATTATGCCAGTGAAAGCAACTATTATGATGCCATACGGATAGCTTGTGAGGAAGCCGGGATTCCATTGGATGTGATCGGGCAG
>CAZGNJ010000043.1:0-12407 GCA_964526985.1 uncultured Ginsengibacter sp.
AAAATTTAGACTTCCTCTGGCTCTATCTTGATCAGAATTTGTTTTCATTGGACTCCAGAGGTCAGGCTAAGATGCCTGCAAACAGGAGAAGCCGCTATGGAGATGTTAACTCCACATTTGATGGCGGATTCAAGCTGGAATCAGTACAATTGGTAAATACTGTAAAAGGTAAGTCAGCTTTGTCTAACGCAGACACTGTAGTCAGCGATACCCGTATGCAAATCAGATTACCACAGCCTCTGGCCGCTAACGGTGGTACAGTACAGCTCAAAATCAAGTATCATTATATAGTTCCGGAACATGGAAGCGACCGAACCGGAATTTTGAATACGAAGAATGGAAAAATTTATGCCATAGCACAATGGTATCCGAGGATGTGCGTATTTGATGATATTGAAGGTTGGAATACGCTGCCATATCTTGGTGCGGGTGAATTCTATTTGGATTATGGCAATTATGATTTTACCGTTACAGCCCCTGGTAATATGGTTGTTGTAGGTTCCGGTGACCTGGTAAATGCAAAGGAAGTATTGACCCCTACAGAATACAGCCGTTATGAAAAGGCACGCAACAGTGACAAGACTGTCCTGATCAGAAGTGCTGATGATATAGCAAGTGGTGCTTTGAATAAAAAAGGTAATCGTACCTGGCATTTTAAACTGAATAATGCACGAGATGCTTCGTGGGCAGCATCAGCAGCCTTCATTTGGGATGGTGCACGTATGAACCTGGAAAATGGGCGGAAAGGAATTGCCATGAGTGTTTATCCGGTAGAGTCAAATGGAAACAATGGTTGGGAGCGCAGCACCGAATATGTAAAAGGTGCATTGGAAGGATACAGTAAGCGTTGGTTTGATTACCCGTACAACTCTGCGGTGAATGTGGCATGTAATATTAATGGTATGGAATATCCTGCCATTGTATTTTGTAATTCAAGGTCTAAAGGTGCAGGACTGTGGGGTGTAACAGACCATGAATTTGGACACACCTGGTTTCCGATGATCGTAGGAAGTAATGAAAGAAAGTATGGGTGGATGGATGAAGGTTTCAATACATTCATCAATGGCATTTCATCAAGCGACTTTAATAATGGAGAATATGCCGAAAAACCGGGCGGTAGAAGAGGATCAATGTACCGCTACATTTTCGGGCCCAACAGCGAAACTGTAATGAGTGAGCCGGATGCACTAAAGGAAGCAAATATTGGTGTGGCCTTATATTACAAACCTGGTTATGCGTTGGATTTGCTACGCGATCATATATTAGGAAAAGAAAGGTTTGATTATGCATTCAGGCTATACGTTCACAGGTGGGCTTATAAGCATCCAACCCCATGGGATTTTTTCAGAACTATTGAGAATGCAGCCGGTGAAGACCTGGGCTGGTTTTGGAGAGGAATGTTTATTTACAACTGGAAATTGGACCAGGCAATAGTAGATGTAAAATATGTAGATAATAAACCGGGAGAAGGCGCTTTGGTAACACTGCGTAATCTCGATAAGATGGTAATGCCGGTATATCTCAAATACACTACAGTAAGTGGCAAAACCGAAACCATCTACATTCCTGTGGAAGTTTGGCAAAATGGAGATACATGGATTCAAAAGTTGAAGACCACGGAAAACCTGAAATCTGTGGAAATCAACCCTGATGATACTTTCCCCGATGTCAATGACGCGAATAATAAATGGGGTAATCCATAAATGACAGTCTGTCTCAAAAAAAAATCAGAAAACAGCCGGGATAATCCGGCTGTTTTTGTTTTGATAAATACCTGATTCCGTTATTGGGATATTAGTGAATTACCATACTTTTGCCGCCTTTATGAAACCAGTTCAGGAATTATTTAACCAGTTGACTGCTACTAAAAAGATTGTCATCACCTTTCACCAAAAACCGGATGGAGATGCGATGGGCTCAGCGCTTGGATTGTACGGTGTACTGATCCAACTTGGGCATGAGGTTACAGTTATTTCACCAACAAACTGGGCTGACTTTCTGAATTGGATGCCGGGAGCAGATTTGGTCATTGATTTTGAAGCAAAGAAAGCTGAAGCTTCTGAAATCCTTGAAAATGCGGACTGGATATTTTGCCTCGATTTCAATACGCTGTCGCGTACACGAAATATGGAGCTTGTTATTAACAATGTGAAAGCGGAAAAAATTCTGATCGATCACCACAGGGAGCCACAAACTACCGCTTTCAATTATGGAATAAGTGATCCAGGCAAAAGTTCAACGGCTGAAATGGTCTTTGATTTTATCATTGCAAGCGGGCATGAGAATCTCATCAATAAGTCTGTATCGGAATGCCTGTATGCCGGTGTGATGACAGATACCGGTTCTTTTAGATTCGGCAGCACTACAGCATCAGTGCACCTGATGGTAGCAAGACTGAAGCAAACCAACTTCAATCACAGTAAGGTTCACGAAAATCTTTTCGACAACTTCCTGGAAAACAGGTTTCGCTTCTTTGGTAATACACTACTGAACCGTATGGAAGTATATTATGAATACAACACAGCGGTAATAGTAATTCCCCAGCAGGACCTGATCAGGTATAACATCAAAACAGGCGATACAGAAGGATTGGTAAATTTTCCATTGAGCATTAAGGGCATCAAACTCGCGGCTATTTTTATTGACAGGGGAGATGAAAGGAAAAGCAGTTTCAGAAGCAAAGGCGATTTTGATGTGAACACTTTTGCAAGAAAGTATTTTAATGGAGGTGGGCATTTTAATGCGGCGGGCGGCAGAAACACGGAGCCTCTCGAAGAAGTTGTGAAAAAATTCAAAGCTGCAATCAAAGAAAATGCAGCACTTTTGGCAAGCTAAAAATTTAAACACACATACATGTACAGATCAATTATTCCGGTGGTTATTCTATTTGCTTTAATCGGTACCGGATGCAATACCGCAAGGTATAAGAAGTTAGAAACCGGATTAGAATACAAGATCATCAAAGGCAGTGGTGATAAGGAAATTAAATACAACAGCTTCGTTGCGCTTACTGTTACCCAGTATTACAACGACTCACTCCTGGCATCGCCATTTGATTCTATTCCTCAGATCGTTCAGGTGGACAGCATGAGAATTCCCGCAGAATATACCAGGGTATTTCTTCAGGCAAGAAAAGGAGACAGCATTGTTACCAGGATTTCTACCGATACCATTGCGAAACATAATCCACTACCTCCGTTTGCCAAAGAACACCAATTCTTCGGAACACGGTTCAGAGTCGTAGATATTTATGAAAACCAGGGTGACGCAATGAAGGCACAAAAAGAATTGAGAACCCGAATGATGCGTGCAGATTCATTAGCTATGGAGAAAAGCAAGGTTGATGATGATGTAGCTATTAAAGATTATTTGAAAAAGAATAACATCAACGCAATTCGTACTCCGCAGGGCACTTATGTACAAGTCATCACAGAAGGCACCGGGCCAAAAGTGGATTCCGGTATGGCAGCATCAGTTTTGTACAAGGGGATGCTTTTTGACGGAAAGATTTTCGATCAAAGCTATGACTCTACAGGTAAGCCAACACAACCCTTCACTTTTGTAGTAGGCCAGATGGGCGCTATTGAAGGTTGGAGTGATGGTATGGTTTATTTCAAAGAAGGTGGCGAAGGCAAGTTGTTTATTCCTTCAGCCAGGGCTTATGGCACACGTGGTTCAGGTCCTGATATCAAACCCAACACTCCCATTATTTTTGATGTGAAGATTACTAAAGTAATGACTGCGGATGCTTATAAAAAAGAGAGAGAAGCAGAAATGAAAAAAATGCAGGAGCAACAGAAAGAGCAGATGGAAAAAATGAAACAACAGCAAAAGCCTGAGACAAAGCCTGAAGAAAAGAAATAGTTCGAGTTAAAGCAAGCCTGATCAAATTCCAATATCATATTCTTTGTAGATGATTTCGGACTATGATTCGTAGGAATTGATGAAGGTCCGTTAATTGTATAAGGAAGAGTGAACATCAGAAGTGTTCACTCTTCTTGTTTTTGGAACCAGATGAATTTGTTTGTCAAAAGTTTTAATGAGCGGTGCCTTTTAAATTTATCTTAATAGAGGAAATTTAATAGACTATTTTGAAATCCTAACCTGCATTCACCTGTACGATTTCGGAATTACTGGTGTTCGTTTATGATACAGTTCTTTTTTGGAATTTGCATAAGTAACTGAAATGCAATAGATTTTTTATTGGCATATCGCTTGAACTTTTTGAGATGGTACGGATTTAGATTTGTCAAACTCAAATACATTCCGGTCTTATGCTACGAAATTATTTTAAAACGGCTCTCAGGAATCTGTTTAAGAATAAAGGATACTCTGCAATTAATATACTTGGTCTGGCCTGCGGATTAGCTATTTGCCTTCTCATTATTTTGTTTGTTACAAATGAATTGAGTTACGACAGGTACAACAAGAATTTCGAAAGGATATACAGGGTGGATGGCGATATTCATTTTGGTGGTCATCATTTCGTTTTGGCTGCTACACCTGATCCGCTTGGAGCAGCACTCAAAGCAAATTTCCCGCAGGTAGAACAGTATGTCCGGTTTCGCGATCATGGTGGTATGCTGGTAAAGAAAGGAACTGAAAACATCCCCGAAAACCGAGTGATTCTTACAGACTCCACTTTGTTTGATGTATTTACACTTCCAATGATCGAAGGCAATCCGCACACTGCATTGACACAGCCAAAGTCCGTAGTAATCACTCGGAGTATGGCCGATAAATATTTTGGGACTTCACACGTGATTGGGAAAACGCTTACCGTAAACGATACTTCGTCTTTCAAGATAACTGGCGTGATCAGGGACATGCCTGAAGCATCTCACTTTCACTATGACTTTTTTGTTTCCATGTATGGACAGTTACAGCCTTTCGAAATCAATCAATGGACCAGCAATAATTTCAACACTTATGTACTGCTGAAGAAGAATGCAGATTCAAAAAAGCTGTCCGCTGTTTTAGATGATTTCATAATGAAACAAATAGAACCGATTTTTTCGGGACTCAATATGACTCGTGAAGAATTTGAAAGGCAGGGAAATCAATTTAAATATTCTCTGATGCCTTTGAAAGATATTCATCTATATTCAAACAAGACAGCTGAGTTAGAAGCAAATGGCAGTATCAGCTATGTATATATTTTCTCTGTCATCGCATTGTTCATCCTGCTGATTGCGTGCGTTAATTTTATGAATCTCTCTACTGCGAGATCAGCAGGGCGTGCCAGGGAAGTAGGTGTCAGAAAAGTATTGGGATCTAAGCGTTCGCAACTCATCGGACAGTTTCTTACAGAGTCACTGATAGTAGCTTTTATATCAATGCTTCTCGCTTTAGCCATTGCTTATCTCATGTTGCCGTTTTTTAATAACATGAGTGGAAAGAACCTGTCAGCAGTAGCATTTTTTTCTCCTGCATTTCTCCCGGGATTGATAGGTATTGTGTTAATTGTCGGAGTACTGGCTGGTATCTACCCTGCGTTTTTTCTATCCTCATTCAAACCCATCACCACTCTGAAAGGCAAGGTAGCTGCGGGATTTAAGACCGGTTGGCTCAGAAGCAGTCTTGTTGTTTTTCAATTCGCCATTTCCATTTTCCTGATCGTAGGTACCATCGTTGTGTATTCTCAATTAAATTATATTAGTAATAAGGATATCGGGTATAATCGTAACAATGTACTCGTTCTGAAGAATACTGAGGCATTAGGAAATAATGCAAAGGCTTTCAGGGAGCAGGTATTGAAACTATCAGGCGTACAGGACGCAACCATGACTGGATACTTACCCACGAATGCCTGGCGCAATGACAGCCCGATGTTTCCCAGCCCGGTATTCAACACAAAGGAAGCCGTTACCACACAAATTTGGAAAGTAGATGAAAATTATATTCCAACACTTGGCATGAAAATTTTGAAGGGAAGAAATTTTTCTGATGAATTCAAAACTGATTCCAATGCGGTGATCATGAACCAGGCGGCAGCAAAACTTTTTAATTTTTCCGATCCGGTTGGTAAGGATATTTATTACAATACAGATTTTGATAATCCAGGAAAGTCATTCGTCAAGTATCATATCATTGGAGTCCTGCAGGATTTTAATTTTAATTCACTTCGTGAGAATGTAACACCATTGGTTTTCTTATTGTCTAATCAGGCACCGTATCTGATTGGTAGCATAGCCATCCGGATTCATACAGACCATCCAGAAAGAGTGATTGCATCCGTTGAAAAAATTTACAAAAGTATAGCGCCTGGACAACCCTTTGACTATTCATTCATGGATGCAGATTTTGACAGGACATACAAAGCGGAACAACGGATGGGAAGTATTTCTTTTGTCTTTTCAATATTAGCAATTCTCGTGGCGTGTCTTGGATTATTCGGCCTCATCAGTTATGCAGCGGAGCAGCGCACGAAAGAAATCGGCATCAGGAAAGTATTAGGAGCATCAGTTTCAAATATTTCCACAATGCTTTCAAAAGACTTTTTGAAACTGGTACTCATCGCGGCATTGGTTTCTTTTCCATTGGCATGGTGGGCAATGAATAAATGGTTGCAAGGATTTGCCTACCGCACAAAAATAGAATGGTGGTTTTTTGCGATAGCAGGAATTGTAGCATTATTGATAGCACTACTTACTGTCAGCTTCCAGGCAATCAAAGCAGCCATAGCAAATCCGGTGAAGTCATTGAGGAGTGAGTGAGGTTGGATTATTAATTATGAATTATAGATTATGGATTGTAGCATTTGGATTAAGGATTATTTTTTGGGTACAAACGAATGCTTCGGCTCTGACGCTTTGGTCTGAGTCAGACAAGCCATTGCTTCGTCTGACAGGCTCAGCATTCAGAAACGAATTCGCTCCGGCGGAAAGACAACGAATAACGATAAACGGTAAACTAAAGACGGTAAACAGTCAACGAAAAACGAACCCAAATGTTTAAAAACTTTTTCAAAACTGCCATCCGGAATTTCTGGAAAAACAAGAGTTTCTCCACAATAAATATACTCGGACTGGCCATCGGAATGGCAAGCGCTATACTCATTTTTTTGTGGATGCAAAATGAAATGAGCATGGATCGATTTCATGCAAAGGGAGATCGTATCTATTGGATGTACAATCGTGATAAAGATGCGCAAGGGCAAAAGTTTGCATGGGGTAATACGCCGAAAATATTAGCGCCAACTTTAAAAAAGGATTATCCTGAAGTGGAAGATGCAGTCAGGTTCAATAATATTACTTTTCTGCTTACCGCAGGTGATAATAAACTGAACAAGCGGGGGGCTTTTGTTGATAGCGGATTTCTGAATGTATTTTCATTTCCCCTTTTAAAGGGTAGTCCAAAAACTGTTTTGAAAGGAAGTTACAGCATTGTGCTTACTCAAAAAATGGCCAAAGCACTTTTCGGGAATGAAGATGCTATGGGCAAGATTGTTCGCGTGGATAGCGTGAATAACTGTACGGTTACAGGTGTCTTAAAGGACCTGCCCAATAATACCCAATTTGCTTTTGATTATCTATTGCCCTGGGCCTACATGACCAGGTTAGGCTGGGACGATGATAACTGGCAAAATAATTCCGTTCACACTTTTGTTCTGCTAAAACGCGGAGCTACAGAATCAGCCTTTGATGCTAAAATAAAAGACATTACAATTAATCATACTAAAGACGCCGCAGGCGGAGCTACTACAACTGAAGTATTTACCCAACCTCTCGATAGAGCCTATTTATACGCAAAATCAGATAATGGAAAACTGGTCGCAGGACAGATGGTAACAGTGCGCTTGTTTGGAATTATTGCAGCGTTCATTTTACTTATTGCCTGCATTAACTTCATGAACTTAAGTACTGCACGCAGCGAAAAACGTGCTAAGGAAGTAGGTATCCGAAAAGTAGTAGGCGCTCAGAAACGATTGATCATTTTTCAGTTTTTAGGTGAAAGCATTTTAATAAGTCTGATGGCCTGTATCATCGCACTGTTCCTGGTGCAAGTCAGCCTGAGTTCATTTAATCAGTTAGTAGATAAACAACTTTTTATTGATTATAGCAATCCCTATTTCTGGATATTTTCTGTTGTCTTCATATTATTCACAGGAATACTTGCTGGGAGTTATCCTGCATTTTTTCTTTCATCTTTTAAGCCTGTAAAGGTGTTGAAAGGAACCTTCAAACGAGCAAATGCCCTGGTAACACCCAGAAAAATATTGGTAACTGTACAATTTACATTTGCGATCATCCTGATTATATCTACAATAATTGTAGCAAGGCAGATTAAATATGGAGTAGAACGTGAGGCAGGTTACAATCGGAACAATCTGATCTATTTATTTACCCAGGGAGATGTAAATAAGCATTACGCAGCCATCAAAAATGAATTGCTGAACAGTGGTGTGGCAGTTGCTGTAAATCATTCTGCCAACCCCATTTCTCAAAGATGGGGTGATAGCTGGGGCTTTCAGTGGAAAGGCAGTACCAAAGCTGATGAAAAGATTGATTTTGTTCGACTCGGTACAGACGCCGATTTTACAAAAACATTTGATGTAAAACTTGTGGAAGGACGTGATATCGATATTTTCAATTATCCATCAGACAGCAGTGCCATCATGCTCAATGAGGCGGCAGTGAAAGCAATGCATGTAAAAGATCCGATTGGCCTTCAGATACATTGGGCAGGTGAAACGGAGATGTACCATGTAGTTGGAGTAGTAAAGGATTTTATCATAGAATCTCCATTTGAAAGTAAGATCAATCCAATGATGATTTGCGGACCTGCTCTTTCAAATTATTTCCAGGTGGTACACATCCGGCTTAATCCCAATAAATCAACAAAGTCAGCTCTCGCAGACGTTCAGGCAATATTTAAAAAATATAATCCTCAATATCCGCCTGACTATGTTTTTGTGGATGAATCCTACGCAAGAAAATTTGAAAATGCACAACGCACAGGCACACTGGCAGCTTTGTTTGCAGGCCTTACCATTTTGATTTCATGTCTTGGGCTTTTTGGGTTAGCAGCATATATGGCAGAGAGCCGAATCAAAGAAATAGGTGTGAGAAAAGTATTGGGAGCATCAGTAACAGGCATCACTGCTTTGGTGTCGAAAGATTTTTTAAAACTCGTTGTCATTTCGTTTGTGATAGCAATACCTATTGCATGGTATGCAATGAATAGATGGCTGGAATCATATTCCTACAGAATCAATATTGAATGGTGGGTATTTGCGTTGGCGGGATTGCTTTCTGTCTTGATTGCAATTATAACTGTGAGTTTTCAGGCGATTAAAGCAGCAGTGGCGAATCCGGTGAAGAGTTTGAGGAGCGAGTAATCAGCCATTCACAATTATCAATTAACCATTAACAATTATCAAAGTGTTCAAAAACTATTTTAAGACTACCATTAGAAATATGACGAGAAACAAATCCTTCTCGATTATCAATTTACTGGGGCTGACCATTGGAATTACCGCATGCCTGATGATTTTTGTTTTCATCATGAATGAATTCAGTATGGACAACTTCCACAAAAACGGGAAGGAAATTTACCGCGTTATGCGTGGCGTTAAGCACGAAGGCAAGGCCACGTCTGTAGCATATTTGTCAGGAAGGTACGGACCTGCGTTGGCAAATGACTTTCATAGTGAGTTGAAGAGTGTAGTGAGGGTGATCAGTAACGACAACCTCGTTACAATTGGCAGCAACTCTTTTCATGAAAAAAGGGTGTTGGATGTTGACTCCGGATTTTTTCAACTTTTTACCTTTCCCCTCATAAAAGGTAATCCATCCAATGTGCTGAAAAATCCCGGCAATGTGGTGCTTACTGAATCGACGGCTAAAAAATATTTTGGGAGTGTGGATAATGCAATGGGGAAAACCATAGAACTCGACAAAGAACTTCCGTTGACCGTTTCCGGCATTGCAAAGGATGTCCCTTCTAATTCACACTTCACGTTTGACCTGGTCGTACCCATCGAAAATTATAAAGACATCAGGATCATGAACGAATGGATCAGCAATGGACTCTATACCTATGTTGAATTGGCCCCACATACTACTGCCAAACAGTTGGATAAACAATTTCCGGCATTCATGCAGAAATATATGGGAAATGATATGCGGAAATACGGATTCGATTTTTCTCTTTCCCTTCAGCCTTTGAAAGATATCTACTTTGCCAATGAAACCTTTGATGGGATAAAGCACGGAGATAAAACGGTAGTATATATATTTCTCTCTATAGCTGCGCTTATTTTGCTCATTGCCTGTATCAATTTTATGAATCTTTCAACCATTCGTTCTGTGGATCGGTCTAAGGAAGTGGGTTTACGAAAGGTATTGGGTGCTGTGCGCAGCGGATTGATATGGCAGTTCATTGGAGAATCTGTTTTGCTCGCTACTATCTCATGTATTCTATCACTTGGCATCTTGATGTTGATAATGCCCTGGTACGATCAGTTGCTCGGTTACACGATTACGGTCTCATGGAATAGCATGCCTGTTTGGTTATTTACAGGCGGTGTCATCATTGTGGTTGGATTTCTGTCGGGCAGTTACCCTGCATTCATATTGTCAGCATTCACTCCTGTGCAAGCGCTTAAGGGCAAACTTCGATTAGGGAAAGGCGGCTCCACATTCAGACAGGTACTGGTGGTGGTTCAGTTCTGCATCTCCGTTTTTCTGATAATGGGTACCATTATCATTACGAGGCAAATGAAATTTGTGAAGAATAAACAATTGGGCTATCACCAGGCACAAACGATATTAGTTCCTATAGACAATAACGATATTTTTACCAACAGGAAACAGTTCAAAAACGAATTGCAAAATCAGAGTGCTATTCAATCCGTTTCACTAATGTCAGGAGCGCCAGGAGGATTCTTTGATACTCACATGTTTGATGTGGAAGGACACAATGAAAAGGTGAACGCTAATACAGAATTTGCAGATTTCGAATTTGTAAAAACCCTGGGATTAAAAATTATTGCTGGCAGAGACTTTTCTGCTCAGTTTCCGACCGACTCTGCCAATGCAGTACTGATCAATAAGACTGCCGCTGCCAAATTGGGCTGGACTCCCGAACAGGCTATCGGCAAATGGCTTAAGAATACAGTGCGCGATTCGGCAAAGCGGTATGTGATAGGAGTCGTTGCCGATTTTAATTTTCAGTCGCTGAAACAAAATATCAACCCATTGATCATCTCTCCTTCAGTAGACAGAAGGGTTGCACTCATAAGAATCGCGCCCGGTGAAATTAATAAAGCGATTGGCCTGGTAAAAGCGGAATACAATACGGTAGCTCCGGGTTATCCATTGGAGTATAAATTTCTGGACCAGCAGTTCGGTGAAATGTATCAAAAAGATTTGCGTCAGCAGACATTGCTATCATTGTTTGCAGGGCTGGCCATTTTTGTAGCGTGTCTCGGGTTGTTTGGTCTTGCTTCCTTTACTGCCACTAAACGTTTCAAGGAAATAGGAGTTCGAAAGGTGTTAGGCTCATCGGTAAAAGGAATTGTAATGTTATTGTCCAAAGACTTATTGAAACCGGTATTGATTGCAACGTGCATAGCAATGCCGGTGGGTTATTGGGTCATGACCAGATGGCTGCAAAATTTTGCTTATAAGACGACTATAAATTGGTGGGTGTTTTTACTGGCGGCATTGATCACTGTATCCATCGCACTGCTTACAGTTTTTTTGAAAGCTGGTAAAGCAGCAATGGCCAACCCTGTTGAAAGTTTGAGGACGGAGTGAGATTGAATTATAGATTTTGGATTATCAATTATTTCATTGATGATGAATAAACAACGTTGCTGCTGTGTATAGGAAGAAATGAATCAACAAATGGTCGGATAAGCAATTCATCAAGTATTTAAATAGACATCTCTAAATATGTTTAAAAATTATCTCCTTCTGGCGCTCAGAAACATGCGGAAAAATAAGTTGCATGCTTTTATAAATATACTGGGCATGGTAGTAGCATTTGCATGCAGCATTTTTATTATTATGCTCGTTTTTCGTCATTTTACCTATGACAATTTTGAACTGAACAAATCCAATATCTACAAAGTATATGACTATGCAATCGGTCCTCATGGAGAGGAGACCGGAACAGCAATGCCATATCCTTTGACACCTGCATTGAAGGCGGAAAATATTGGAATAGAGAAGGCAACCAGTATTCTCAATGGGGGTAAGTTGGTGCGTTACAAAGATAAAACCCTCGATATGGGTACCACCATGGTGGATGAGGATTTCCTTCACATATTTACTTTTCCGGTTGTAAAAGGAAATACATCAAATCCACTGAACAGTGTGAGCAACGCGGTTCTTACTGAAAAAAGCGCTGCAAAAATATTCAACAAAGAAAACCCTATCGGCAAAGCCATCGAAGTAAAG
>CAZGNJ010000043.1:12417-33827 GCA_964526985.1 uncultured Ginsengibacter sp.
TACAAACTAACAGTAACGGCTGTTGTAAAGGATTTTCCTGACAACTCAACTATAAAGTTTTCGGTGCTGGCACGTACAGAATTATTTCCTCACTATAGTGAAATGCGCGATACCTGGAATACCAAAAACCACCCTGTGTTTGTACTCTTGAAGAATACTACAACGAAGCACCAGGTAGAAAATCGATTGCGCAGCTTTTCGAAAAAATACGCTCCGGTTGATATTGCAATTGCAAAGAAGAATGGCTATAAACCTGACAATAATGGTGATTATGAAAGCCTGCGTTTGATTTCGTTGACCGATCAGCATTTTGATCCGCAATTGGGAAGCGGTGGCAATATTAGCAAAGCGGTACTCTATGTGCTCATGATCATCTGTGGTGTGATTATTTTAATCGCTTCATTCAATTTTGTGAATCTGAATATCGGATTGTCATTTACCCGAACCAAGGAAATTGGGATAAGAAAGTGCCTGGGGGCCGGAAAGAAACAGGTGTGGTTTCAAATTTGGGGCGAGAGTTTTTTGATGGTGTTTGTTTCCATGTTTTTAGCGATTACCATAGTGGCAATATTGATTCCAAAATTCAATCAAAACTTTAATTGGAATATGAGCATCACCACGGTAATGCAACCAATATTTCTCACCATCATTGCAGTCTTAATTGTGGTTGTTTCATTTATAGCCTCAGGCTATCCATCATCGGTGATGGCTAAACTGAAAACGGTAGATATCTTAAAAGGAAAAATATCAACCAGGAGAAGAGGCCCATTGCGAAATACACTAATTGTTGTGCAATTTGTAATTGCAATTGTATTGATGGGCTGCACCATAATTATTTTCCAACAATTTGATTTGTTGCGCTCGACACCTTTGGGATACAATACACAGTCCATCATTAGCATACCGATCAAGAATGATGAGAAGGGGAGGGACATCATTGCTCAACTACGTACGCGACTTGCATCCCAGCCAACGGTACTTTCTATATCAGGTAGCGACGCGAACCTGGGAGAAGGTGAGGATCATACCACGAATACTTCAATCACCTGCTTCACGTATGGAGATAAGAATATTTGCGGCCAGATCATCAGCAGCGATTATGATTTTCTGAAAACACTGAGTATTCAGCCAACTTCGGGACGTGATTTTTCACTCGATTATGCTCTGGACACCGGTGCCCAGGTAATAGCAACGCAGAGTTATGCAGATGAATTTGGCGAAAAAAATATTACCGGATTTTCCTATTACGCCGATAGTTCCGAACCCAGGATTCAAATAGTAGGAGTGATACCGGATATTCAGATCCAATCCCTCAGCGACAGGCAAAGGCCCGTTGTGATTTATCTGAGCCGGAAGAAAAGCATGAATTATGCGTTGATAAAAGTGAACACCTCCAACCCGGTGGCTACGATGGAAATGGTCAGGAAAACCTATTTGCAGATAGAACCGGGTGTGGAATTTCAGGGATCGTATGTGAATGAAAATATCGACCGCCTGTATCATGAGGAAAAAATAATGGCAACCCTGTTCTCCATAGCTGCTGCGATTGCTATTATTCTTTCCTGCATGGGATTGTTTGGAATGGCGTCTATTGTCATCAGGCAAAGAGTAAAGGAAATTGGGATAAGAAAAGTTTTAGGGGCGGGGATAGGAAGTATTGTTTCATTGGTGAGTGGAGAATTTGTCAAACCTGTGGTTATTGCATTCTTAATTTCAATACCACTTTGTTGGTGGGTCATGCATAGTTGGCTTGAGAATTACTCGCATCGTGTAAGTATTCACTGGTGGGTATTTGCTATCATAGGAATATTGGCATTCCTCATTACCATTCTCACCATAGGTTTTCAATCTGCAAAATCGGCCTTGGCAAATCCGGTGAAATCCTTGAGAAGTGAGTAAGCTGAAGATTATAGATTATGAATTATAAATTATAGATTATGGATTATGGATCATAGATTATGATCATTACTGTGCTAAGGAATGCTTCGGCGAACTCAGCAACCTGAAAACGAACAACGAACAATGATCAACGAATAGCGAATACAAAAACAAATACAGCTATGTTCAAAAACTATTTCAAAACTGCATTACGGAATATCAGGAAAAACAAATTGTATGCTTCTATCAATATTTTTGGACTGAGCATCGGTCTCTCGGCATGCCTGATCATCGGTATCTATATTTATCACGAATTGAGCTACGATCAGTTTAATAAAAATGCGGACAGGATCGTGCGTGTAACGATGGAGTACAAGATGGCTGGTGATGTGAGTTCTGAGGCAGTGACCGGTACCAAAGTGGGTCCCCAATTGAAAAGGACATTTCCTGAAATTACAGACTATGTGCGCACATACATCGCAGACCGCGTTGTAAGTCATGGCAAGGAATCCTTCAAAGAACCGCGTGTGTTGTATGCTGACCCTGCGATCTTTAAGGTGTTTACTTTTCCTATCATAGATGGAGATGCAGCCACAGCACTGGACGCTCCTGACAAAGTGGTGATCACGCAGGCAATGGCAAGAAAATATTTTGGCTCCGGCAATCCGATTGGCCAAACCCTCACCATTGGTGAAAAGGAAATGCAGGTATCGGCTATTTGTGAAGATGCTCCGGACAACTCTCAGATAAAATTTGATTTTGTTACGCGCTTTCTTAACCTCAATGGAGTACAAAAAGAAACCTGGTGGACGGCCAACTGGATCACTTATTTATTGTTGCAAAACAAGAGTGACATGGCTCCCTTGCAAAGAAAAATTGACAACTACATGCAGACCGCTGATGTGCGCGCTGATGCGGGAGTAAAAGGAAGCGACTATCTGCATTACAATATTCAACCGCTCACCCGTGTGCATTTATATTCTGATCTTCCGGGATTCGAACCCAATGGGAGTATCACTTACATTTATTTTTTCGCGGCAGTTGCACTGCTGATATTGATCATTGCATGTGCCAACTATGTGAACCTTGCTACGGCACAATCTGTAAGAAGAACTGGAGAAATAGGAATTCGCAAAGTAATGGGAGCATCTGGCAGGCAGGTTTTTTTTCAATTCATGACAGAGGCTACTTCCATTACTTTATTTGCTGCTGCCATTTCAGTTTTGCTTTGTTTCCTTGCTCTTCCACTATTCAATCGGATTACAGGAATGGAATTTGGTATCGCGACAATTTTGAAACCGGTTCCGGTCTTAGCATTGTTGTTGTTTGCTTTGTTTGTCGGTTTCCTTGCAGGACTGTATCCATCACTGGTACTGGCGCACACTCAAACGATGAAGGTGGTGAAGTCAGGATTCGCATCTACTAATAACAATACATGGTTGCGCAAGGCGCTGATCGTAGTTCAATTTGCCGCTTCAGTGTTTTTAATTATATCTACTGTTATCCTCATTCAGCAGATGCATTTTATGAAAACGAAGCACCTGGGTTATGATAAGGAGCATGTGTTGGTGCTACCGGTTTACAACGAGATGATGCCGCAGTTTCAAAACATCAAAGGAGCATTTGAAGATGTGAAAGGTGTACAAAGTGTAACGGCCTCTTACGAAACTCCGGAGTTTGTGGAGTGGGGTGATGGCATTACTACGGTGGATGAAAAAGGAAAGCACGAAGTATCCGTAACAGGTATGCCCATCGACCTGGATTACATCAGGACAATGGGCATGCGTTTGCTTGCCGGAAGGGATTTTATAAAATCAGATTTTGCCATGATGGACACAAACAATAACTATGCGAATTATCATGTGCCCTATATCATCAATGAAACACTGGCAAAGAAATTGGGATGGACGCCACAGCAAGCCATTGGCAAGACAATAGAGAAGGCCGTGACAGGTCCTGTCGTAGGTGTTGTAAAAGATTTCAACTTTACAAGTCTTCATGACCCGATCGGGCCACTCCTGATTTTTCTGTCGCGGGATCTTTCCAATGATTTTATGCTTCGCATCAACGGGCATGATATGAAAGGAACGATTGACCGTTTAGAAACTGTTTGGAAACAAAGAGTGCCGGGCAAGCCGTTCAGCTATTATTTTCTGGATGATGCCTACAACAAATTGTACGCTTCTGAACAGCGGTCATCACAATTGTTATCCATTGGCGCCATGATTGCCATCCTGCTTGCGAGTCTCGGTTTATTTGGATTAGCAGCTATTTCAACCCTTCAACGTCTGAAGGAGATTGGGATACGCAGGGTATTGGGCGCTGACATTTCAACTATCACCTGGTTAGTGTCGAGGAGCTTTTTGAAATTAATCGGTATTGCAATTTTGATATCACTTCCGTTAGCCTTATGGGCTACCAATAGATGGCTCCAGAACTATTCCTTTCGAATTACGATCAGCCCTATGGTGTTGATCCTGGTATCGATCGGTACAATCTTGTTGGCGGTGGTAACGATCGGATATCATTCGATAAGAGCTTCGCTGATCAATCCTGCGAAAACTTTAAAGACAGAATGAATTGTGAATTATGAATTATGAATGTAATTGGTAAATTAGGTTTGTTCCTGAATGGAAGAATTTCGAATTGAGAAAATACTACCTTTTTCTATTCATAATTAGATTTCGCTAGACCACCCGATTCCCTGATTCCAATTCAGTAAATTCTTAAAGCTGGTTATTATTACCAATTCTTTTACAAATGCCCTGAAAAGCCTTTGGATAGTGCTATTTAGCTGAATCTAAAGAATACTTTTGCCCTACTATTCCAGAAAGATATTCTTTAATAACCGGCCAAAAGAGCAAGCTGTCTGCAATAATTGTTACTTTGGCGGGAATGTTGCTATCAACATTATTTTTTTAAGAATCAAAAAAAACATAACCGTGAAATTTAGATTACTTACGATGTCTGTTGCTGTAACTACGCTTTTGGCAACAGGGTGTGTGAGCACCAAAAAATTTAATGCGCTGCAAGCCAATTACAACAAGTTGTATGCGCGTAATAGTGAATTGACCCGTGATGGTGAGACTTGCAAGAGCAATCTTGACAAGGCCACTGTTCAATTGAAAAGCCTTCAGGATCAGATCAATGCTGAACGCCAGCATGTGAAATCACTTCAGGCCGCATTAGATAAGTGTTTAACTGCTTCTACGCAGGGCAATGTGAATATCTCTAAACTGGTGGATGAGATCAATGCGTCTAACAAGTATATCCAGGAACTGATCGCTTCTAAGAGCAAGAGTGATTCATTAAACATGGTACTGACCAACAACCTGACACGTTCGCTGAGCAGAGATGAATTGCAGGATGTGGATGTAAAAGTTCTGAAAGGTGTGGTATATATTTCTCTTTCTGACAATATGCTGTACAAATCCGGCAGCTATGAAATTTCTGACAAAGCGGGAGCGACACTGGCCAAAATAGCCAAGATCATTTCTGATTATAAAGACTACGATGTGCTGATCGAGGGTAACACAGATAATGTTCCCATTTCAAGGCC
This sequence comes from uncultured Ginsengibacter sp., assembly GCA_964526985.1. Classification (GTDB taxonomy): domain Bacteria; phylum Bacteroidota; class Bacteroidia; order Chitinophagales; family Chitinophagaceae; genus Ginsengibacter. The sequence continues at coordinate 17,855 of CAZGNJ010000043.1, forward strand.
TAACATTCGTAACAACTGGGATCTCAGCACGCTAAGGGCATCTTCGGTAGTTCAGGCATTACAAAATAATTACGGAGTAGATCCAAAGAGGTTGACTGCAGGTGGCCGTGGTGAATACAATCCGATAGCATCCAACGCTACCCCCGCAGGCCAGGAAAAGAACAGGCGCACACAAATTATCATTACTCCTAAGTTGGATCAGTTTATGGATTTGATCGAAAAAGGAGAGAACCAAAATAATAATGGCGCTCAATAGATAAAAAAAATGAAAGTAAAAAACTTACGTTCCCGGTTAAGAGCGTAAGTTTTTTTTTGTAGTTTAATGTGATATTGGAACGGCCACTATAACATAATAGACCATTGAATTTTTTGTGCGTCTGCTCCCCAGTTAGATAGCGACTTTTCCATTTGTTCCTTTACTTCTTCATTATTAACAAGCTCTCCTTTTTCAGGAGGCACAATATTATTTTTGTTTACTTTATCGATTTCAACTTTCGTGGCATACCAGGTAGTATGCAACTTGTTAATTACAAGTCCCAGAATGGTTCCAGGCAATCCATTGAAACTTTCCGGTCCGCCAGTCAATGTTATCTCATCTGTATAAAAGGCTACGACAAAAACTGAGTCAAACAAAATAGCAGTGGCCCTTCTGCAATTGAATCCGGCTATCTCCCTGAAATCGTCTTTGATCTTCCATTTGATTTTAGTGAGGCTATCTTTGATCAAATATGTTTTTTCAAAAACATTTTTCTGAGCCACATATTCATCCTTTTGAAAATTGGAGTAAACGATATTGTCAAAAGCAGTTTCGTTGAACAAATTTTTCTTCACCTCAGACACAGCCCGGTAAATTGACTGATTATTATCAAATTCAAGGTTAAAAATATCTGTTCTGTACTGAGGCGTGGATTTCCTGATTTGCTCATCAAAGTTTCCATCTGTAATATTAGCCCATTGATTGACCTTCCTTTCAAAAGTAATTTTACCCTGGGAAATAAATTGTTGGGCATTTGCTGAAAAGCAAAAGGAGAATATTATTACGGCGAAATAAATTCTTTTCATCTATTAAAAAATTACAAAATATTAGTTCCACCCAATGATTGAGGTGCTTTACCGCCTTTGTTGACAAAATTATATGTGAGCCTGATCAATCCATATTGACCGAAAGTGAGATAATTTCTTTCCTGAACGGCGCCATCATATTCATAACGGGAGTAACCTTTACCCTGATTCAGGATATCGTGCATAGAAACTCTGAGAGCCAGCGATTGATTTTTCAAAAATCTTTTTTCGAGATAGGCGTTCCACAATATGACATTATTCGTAGTATTAAACGCAGCCGTCTTTTCCCTTACTTCCATAGTGAAATCGGTTCCTATCTCGAAATTAAGAGGCAATTGCAGGCTGCCATCAACGCCGAAAGTACTGCCCCAGTAACCATTCTTCGCAACCTTACTGATAGTGGACTTGGACGACCTGTACGAAGGCTGTACTATGAAGGTAAGGTCATGAGAGTTCACTTTATGATTGTCCACCTTGAGTCTCCAGGAAAGATTTGCCGTATTGGTTATGTTATTAAGATCATTCACAAAAGAAGAATATCTGTAAATAGCAAGTATAGGACCTGTCCCGATTCTCCAATCGGATTTTGGTATTTTAAAACTCAATACACCATAAATATTTGTAGCATAATTCCCATTAGTATTTACATATTTTGAAACTCGCTTCCCTAATGGATCAATAGTATAGCTTGTAGTAATTTCATTTTGAGTAAGTATGAACCTGGCTCCCAGCATGAGATACCTCTCATTTAATATTTTGAAATTAGAGAAAGTCACCTGTGCGCTATGAGTGAAACTCTGCTTCAGGCCTGGATTACCAATTAATAAATTCAATGGATCCGAATTATCTACTAACGGTTGAACCTGGTCAATAGTTGGTTGTGTAGTATATCCATTGTAGCCGAATTTGATATTGTTGAAACTATTGAATTTGTACATAAACTGCACCTGGGGAAAGAAATTCAGATAGTTATAGTTATGGCTTGTATCCACATACAAATTTGTCTGCCTAAATGCGGTATTACTAATGCTTCCTCCAAATGAAAGGTTCACCTTTTTATTTACAAACCGGTAATTGAGGCCGGCTGTGTTGGTAACATAGCGATACTGAAATTTGTTACTAAGGCTGTCCACAAGTACCTCGTATTTACCAGATCCATTCTTGTTAAAACTCAGTTGCTCTCTTTGAGCATTGTGGATACCGAATTCATAATTGAAAACCAGGAAACTGGAACCAGACAAGGGCTGACTAAAAGTGGCGTTCGCACTATAGGACTGTTTCATCAAAGAATTATTTTTTTTCTGATCAGTCGTGTCCTTTCCTGACAAGGCACCATTCTCATCATAAAATAAAGAGCTATTAAACAAATGTCCATCTTCATCTACCTGAGAAAAATCCTGGCTAAGATTCAATGAGAATGTTTGACCTGGTCTCCTGAGTTTTTTCCTGTACAAAACATTTATAGATTCTGCGCCATTGGTATTGGCTGACTGCCAATTGCTGTGGCTTGTATTAACAACCTCGTGCGATTCTGAATAATTGAAATTATCTGAATTGACATTAAAATCTTCCTTGCCGGTATATCCATTCCCATCAATAACGATTGAAGAAGAAGAATCTAATTGTATTTCCATGCTGGCTGTAAGGTTATGCCTTAATTTGGATGTATTCGATTCCGAAAATTGCTGGTTATAAAACACTGAATCCTGGAGAGCATATTGAGAAAAGTCGTTGATACGGCTGCGAACTTTCAGGTTATTGAACAAATAGTTTGATGCCAAATCATACTTATCTCCCTGCCACTGATTGCTGTAATGTATCCCTGCCTTAATACTCTCAGGTAGCCCGGTTCCATTGTAATTACCACTACCCATTTCGTCTCCTGATTTGGAATTGATTGAAATAGATCCGGTACTTGCATCTGCTGACACATTATTCGGGTTGAAGCCATAGTTACCGGCATTGGCCCAGTCTAAGCCTGTTTCGCTGGTAGAACTCGCAATTCCAAATGCTGCCAATTTCCTTTTTGCTTTGAAGGCATTTATCATCGCCTGCAAATTATAATACCGGTCAAGTCCTGCTGCAGAAAGTTTTCCAAAGTAGCCACGTTTGGCATCATCCTTTAATTCCAGGTTGATTGTTTTTTGTGCATTGCCATCATCAATACCGGTAAATGCCGACTGGTCACTTTTCTTATCAAACACTTGTACCTTTCGGATGGCGTCTGCTCTCAGATTTCGGGTGGCTATAGTAGGATCATCGCTGAAGAATTCATCGCCATCCACCAATATTTTTTGCACGGTTTGTCCTTGTGCTGTAATCTTTCCATCCTTGTCCACCTGTATTCCCGGTAATTCTCTGAGAAGGTCTTCCACCGTCGCATTGGGCTTTACTCTGAAGCTATCGGCCATGTATTCAGTAGTATCCCCTTTGATCCTGATGGAGCGTTGGGTAATAATTATGGACTCCATCAGTTTGGCCCGGGGTATGAGGCTTATTTCCCTGAGATCAATATCACGATTATTTACTTGAAGAGGATATACAAAATCGGCATAGCCCGGGTAGGTAACTAATAGAATATAATTTCCATCAGAAATTTTTTTGGAGAAACTTCCAGTTTGGTCTGCTCTCGCAAAGCCCGCCAACGTAGAGTCTGTGGCATTTAAAAAGGAAACAACTGCAAGTGATAATACCCTGTGATCCAAAGTGTCGATGACCTTACCTTTGACAGTTCCAGTTTGTGCCTTTATCATAAGCGGGTACAAGAATACCGCCAGCAACGCAATCTTCTTCATGAGCTTTAGGTGAGTAGGGTAAAAATAGGTTATTATTCATTGCGAAAGAGGGCGATTACACCCTTTTTGGAAAATTTTTCCCTCTAATCCAAACTCTTGTATTTCAATTCAATATATGCCGGCTATAAATTTCTAAGCATACGAAGAAGTAGGTTCACACGTACATACGAGATTCCTGTCGCCGTAGGTATTGTTCACCCGGTTCACTGAAGGCCAAAATTTATCACTACGTAAATACTCTAAAGGAAATGCTGCCTTTGATCTGGGATAATCTCTGTTCCAGTCATCTGATGTGATGTCGCTCAGCGTGTGCGGGGCATTCTTTAGAACATTTCCCGTTTTGGCTGCTTTGCCGCTTTCTATTTCTTTAATCTCAGTATAAATTTGATTCAAAGCGGCACAGAACCGGTCCAGTTCAGGTTTGCTTTCACTTTCTGTAGGCTCTATCATGAAGGTACCTGCCACCGGGAAACTCACGGTAGGGGCATGGAATCCGTAATCCATCAATCGCTTTGCTACGTCTTCGGCTTCTACACCGGCCGAAGCCTTGAACGGACGTAAATCCACAATAAATTCATGAGCACAAGTATCATTTGCCCCTGTGTACAATATCTTGAAATTGTCCTTCAACAGTGCCTTCATATAATTGGCGTTCAGAATCGCATAGGAAGTTGATTTCTTTATACCATCCGCGCCGAGCATTTTGATATATGCATAGCTGATGAGCAGGATGCTTGCTGATCCATACGCTGCCGCAGATACCTGGCCTGCTTGATTTTTGGCAGGAAGAAAAGGTTTCAATTTTTCATTCACACATATCGGCCCTACACCCGGTCCTCCACCTCCATGTGGTATCGCAAATGTTTTGTGCAGGTTGAGATGGCACACATCAGCGCCGATAATACCGGGAGATGTAAATCCTGCTTGCGCATTCATATTAGCACCGTCCATGTAAACCATTCCTCCATTTTCATGGATGATGTTGCATATTTCAATAATTCCTTCCTCAAACACTCCATGAGTACTTGGATAGGTGATCATGATTCCGGCAAGTTGATTCTTATGCAAAATGGCTTTTTCCCTCAGGTCTTCAATATCTATGTTTCCGCTTTCATCACATTTTGTGACCACTACCTTATACCCAGCCATTACAGCACTTGCAGGATTCGTTCCATGCGCGCTGATCGGAATCAGGATGATGTCCCGTTGATGATCATCTCGGTTTTCGTGATAACCTTTAATAGCAAGCAATCCGGCAAACTCGCCCTGTGCTCCGCTATTGGGTTGCAGGCTGCAAGCTGCAAAGCCCGTAATATTGGAGAGCATTTTTTCCAGTTCGGTAATGATCTGGTTGTAACCTTTGGTCTGGGATTCCGGAGCCAGAGGATGAATACCCGCGAATTCAGGCCAACTAACAGGAATTAATTCAGCAGCTGCATTCAACTTCATCGTACAACTTCCCAAACTGATCATGCTCTGCGTCAAAGAAAGGTCCCTGTTTTCCAGGCGCTTCAGATAGCGCATTAACTCTGTTTCACTATGGTAAGAGTTAAAAACGGGGTGTAGCATATAGGAACTTTCTCTTGTTAGTTCCTTAGGGATATCGGTGGTTTCGCTTGCTTCAACCATGGTACCCGTTTTACTTCCAATGCTTTTTATAAAAATGTTGCTTATGTCTGTAACGTCCTGATAGTCTGTGGTTTCATCCAAAGAGATTGAAATCAAATTTTCACTTGAATAATGGAAATTTATCCCCGCTTCTTCAGATAGTTTTTTTACAACAGTTGCATCATTCACTTTAACCGTCAACGTATCAAAACTGTTCTTATTCAATATTTCAAAACCTGCTTTTTCGAGATTCCTTCTCAGGCATTGCGTGAGTGCACTGATTCTATGAGCGATATCTTTTAGACCTTGTGCTCCGTGATATACGGCATACATTGCAGCCATATTGGCAAGCAAAGCCTGGGCAGTACAAATATTCGATGTTGCCTTTTCACGGCGAATATGTTGCTCACGTGTCTGTAGCGCCATGCGCAATGCCCGGTTTCCATTGGCATCTACACTAACACCAATAATTCTCCCCGGAATGTTTCTTTTGAATTCATCTTTGGTAGCAAAGAATGCTGCATGAGGGCCTCCGTATCCCATGGGCACACCAAACCTCTGAGCAGACCCAATCGCCACATCAGCTCCCAGTTCTCCCGGAGGTGTGAGCAATGTCAAGGCTAACAAGTCAGTGGCCATGATTACCTTGACCTGCTGTTCGGAACATTTGGATATAAATTGTTTATAATTGTTTACATAACCTTCATAATCAGGATATTGTATCAATACGCCAAAGTAAGAATCTTGGTGATCAAGTGATTCATAGTCTCCAAATACTACCTCAACTCCAATGGGTTTAGCCCTCGTAAGAATGATGTTCCTCGTTTGAGAAAAGACTTTATTATCCACAAAAAATTTACCATGGGTTACATGGTCGGTATCCTTATTCTTATGATTGAACAACATAGTCATTGCCTCAGCGGCAGCCGTTCCTTCATCCAATAAACTTGCATTCGCAATCGGCAAAGCTGTCAGATCTGCCACCATCGTTTGAAAATTCAACAGGCTTTCCAGGCGGCCCTGGGCTATTTCGGCCTGGTAAGGGGTGTATTGCGTGTACCATCCTGGATTTTCAAACAAATTTCTAAGGATAGGGGAAGGGGTAATGGTGTCATAATATCCCTGGCCGATGTAGGAACGAAATACTTTGTTTTGGGAAGCCACTTTCTTTAATTCTCTCAAATATTCAAATTCGCTAACAGCCTTCGGCAACTCGGGATCAGCCTTAGCCCTGATGCCTTCCGGGATCGTATTGTTTATTAATTCATCCAGGGATGAAACCCCAATTCTTTCAAGCATAGCTTTGGTTTCCTTTGCGTCTGGACCTATATGCCTGTCGGCAAATTCTTGGTGTATTTTTTCAAAAAGATTCATGAGTATAAAAAGTACTTTTAAAGATTTAATGTTAATCCGGCCAAAAGTTGCGCAAAATTAGTGAAGAATCAGAAGGTAATTCGAACATAATTGAGGCAATTTGAATTCCTCGCATGATGTTTGGGGATAAAATTCTCAAGGATATGTTAATTGGGCTAAAACATATAATATTGACTTTTCAGCAAAATTGGGAATATGTACCTTTATCAAATTTCAAAATTGGCCCTATAAATTATAAAAGAAATGAACAAGAAAGAGGAGGTTGAGGTTATTGCTCCATCAGAGGTATTGATCGGAAATCCTTCTGCAACGGTTACGGTAACCGAATTTATTGACTACGAAAGCGAAGCCTGTGCTAAGACACATGTTGTGGTAAAACAGTTGATGAAAGAGTTTGGCGACAAGGTAAACTTTAATTTCAGGAATTTTCCACAGACAATGATCCACCAGAGAGCCCACAAAGCTGCTGAAGCTGCTATAGGAGCTGCCCAGGAAGGGAAACTGCTGGAAATGCACGAAATCCTTCTGGAAAACAGACGCCATTTGGGAACTGTTTCTTTAAAAAATTACGCCCGTGAAGCCGGTGTAACCAGCAAAGCATTTTTGACCGACATGATTAATGGAAAATATGGCTGGTTTGTACAGGATGATCTGCGCTTTGGCCTTGATTTAGGAGTAAAGGAAGCACCTGCATTCCTGATCAACGGGGTTGTGTTCGATCAAAAGATTTCTGCAAAGAATTTGTCAACTGCTATTAAAGCAGCGCTTAGAAAACGGAAAATACGCAAAGCTGCGTAATCAGCTACTAATCACCTCCCGATCTCCAACGAACGATGGCGACGTTGCAAAATAAACAACGCTCAAGTTTACTTTGTACACAGGAAAATTGAAATAAACTGAATACGAAGGCTTTGCAGTAAAATTGATAGTTGAAGATATTTATAATTACTATCAGGAGCGTGGCATTGAAAGCATTTCCTTTGCAAATTCATTAAAGACTATGGCGTCTTCAGGATTGTAATTTTCCACCTGTGCTTGCAACAGCCTGTTATCTTTGAAATCCAATGTAAGAATGCCATCTTTTAATACAACAGTTTGAAGTGCATTCCATTCTATCTTTTTCTTTGGAAAAAAGTCTTTCTGGATACATTCTTCAGAAAAAACAAACCGCAATGGATGCAATGAAATCTTGAAAAGAATACCTGTGATGAGTACCAATACGGCCATCAGGCTGCTCTGCAACAACCATGCAGCAGCGAGGATAAAGAAAATATTTTCATCTAAGTAATATCTGGCCTGTTTTCTTCTCACAATAAAATACCGGATCAGAAAATATAGAATGGTAGCAATAATTCCTGTAAGCCCTGCTACCCATGATTCTTTGAAAAACAAAAACAGAATAAAAGGAACCAGGTTTAGTACCGTGAAGATATAGCCCAGTCGGATATAGTTTTTGATCCTGTCATTCTTTAAAGTGATTACAAAATGTTCAATCCTGTTCATCAGAAAGTATTAGCAGGTTGCAGATTTTGAATAATATGCGTGCACCCACATTTTCATCCCACTCATTACTGCTGATCCCAACTTCATTCAGGTCGAATCCGATCAGCTTTTTACCACTTTGCAAAATACGGCGAAGAATATAATAGACCTGTTCTGTTTCCAGTCCACCTTGTACAGGTGTGCCAGTGTTGGGGCATAGTTTCGGATCGAGGCCATCAATATCAAAACTGAGATATATGTTTTCCGGTAATGCGTTCACAATGTCATCTGCGATCTGCTTCCATGAGGCACCTTCAAACTGCCTATGTTTGATATCCTTATCGAAAAAAGTTACAACTCTTCCATTTGATTGCCGGATGTAATCATATTCACTTTCCGAATAATCGCGTGTACCTACCTGCACCAGCTTTTCTACTGCCGTTACTTCTTTGAGCGCATTGTACATGATAGAAGCATGAGAATAGGTCAATCCTTCATAAGCATTTCTCAGGTCGCAGTGTGCATCTATTTGTAATATTCCGAATGAATCATATTTTTCTGCCAGCGCTTTATAAAAACCTAATGGAGTACTGTGATCGCCACCTAACAAGCCTACCAATTTTCCGCTATTCAATAACTCACGTGTTTGTTCATACACCCAGTTGTTCAGGAAGGCTCCACCTTCATTTAATTCTTTCAGCACTTTACACATGAACTTATTCTCTTCCAGTTCACTACCTTCTGTTACATATTTGATATATAATTCTGCTTCTTTTCTCAGGTAGTCGCTCTTTTGCAAGATGTCCTTGTCAGGTTCTCTCATGTAAATACCGCGCTTCCATCCATCTGCAAGGTCATTATCTATCAGATCCACCTGGAAACTTGCGTTGAAAATATTCTCCGGTGCCCTTGCGGTTCCCGCCTTGTAACTTACAGATACTTCCCAGGGTACCGGCAATAAGACCACCTTTGAATCTTCTTCAGAAAAAGGAAGTCCGAAAATATTATTGTTGGGGTTACCGGCAGAATTAGGATCAAAATTCGAAAGATCAGCCATTAGGAATGATGATTTTTTTGAGCGGGCAAAGGTAAGCAATTTGTGTGTCTGGAGCTACATCCAATGCAAAATGAACCATAAAAAGAGGGCACCCGGACGAATCCGGATGCCCTTGTATTTACTGTACATAAGAGACATTACTGCTGCATTCCCTGCATGCTGTCTTGCATACCGTCCTGCTGGCCTCTCATATTCTTTCTTTTGAAGAGAGAAGCATCAAACTTGCCAAATCGCCAGTTAAGGCTCAACCGAACGATTTGTGCATCATTGAAGTTGCGGCTGTCCTGGATGGTATAGATTGTTTTAGAGTATTGCGATGTTGCATGAGTAGTGTATTTGCGGGTAGCAAAGATGTCACTCATTCCAAGTGTGATAGAGGCGGAGCGATCTTTTAAAAATTCTTTCTTGATCGCTAAGTCAAATCCATAATTTGGATCCGAATAACCATTAGCTGTAGATAATGGTGCTCCCCACATTCTTCCACCACCACCGCCGCCACGTGCTGGGGGCAGAATAGTCTTGCTGGTATAATCGCCAGTCAGTTCTATGGAAAAATTATAGGGCAGCGTGAATGTACTATTGATCTTTCCAAACCAGCTCAGTTGGCTATTGCTCAGCTCACTCTCAAGGTTAGATCCATTGATGCTGCTGTTATAAAAGTTTACGTTTGTGGTCAGATTCCACCATTTTGCTATTCTGTTCATTGATGTCAGTTCCAGTCCATAAGCGTTACTGCTATTTGCATTTTCAAAAGTTGAGATAAAAATGCTGTCCTGGTTAACCGGATTTGGATTTACAGTTCTGAATTGATACCTCGTGATCAGGTCATTTGTATTCCTGTAATAAAGTGTAGCCAGGAAGTTATTTCCTTTTTTCATGTTTAGCTGGTAAGACAATTCGAACAAGTTAGTGAACTCAGGCTTCAACCCGGGATTACCACGGCTGATATTCAACGAATCGGAGAAGTCATAATAAGGGATCAACTGAAAGAAGTTGGGCCTGTTGATTTTCCTGGAATAATTCAATTGAATATCCTGCTGGTCATTGATCTTTTGAGTAAGGAACACACTCGGGAAAAAGCTGAACGGATATTTATTACTGAATGTTTGATTGCTGTCTAACAATTCACCTGAGTAAAAAGAGCTTTCAATACGGCCGCCCAGTTGAAAAGAAAAATTATTTATTTTTTGAGAATAGGTCATGTAACCTGCATAAACCTGGTCATTGAATTTATACCTGCTGTCCATCGCAGGGAAAGGTTCATATTTTTCGCTGCCATGATCAAATAGGAAGGTATTGTTTTGACTGCTGTAGTTACGAACAGAACCTCTCAGTCCTGCTTCTATTTTTACATTTTCGTTTACAGGGTTGGTATAATCTGTCTGAGCAGTAAACATACTGTTTTCACCACTGCCACGGGTGAGTTGCCGTGCCTCAGGAAATTTGGAACTTCCCAATTCATCAAAATATTGCGTGCCGGAAAATCTTTCATTTGAATTCTTGCTTGAATTGTAATTTATATCGGCAGTGATATTCTTGTTGGGTTTTGCAAAATTGTGTTTGTAACTCAAAGCGCCTCCGAAATTCTTGAAATTGAACCCGGAATTTGTATTTACTAATCCTGCTTCATGCGATTCGTATCCGTTCAATAATGTATCGCGGGTAAGATTGAGTATGCCGTCATTATTAAAGTTACCGTTTACATAAGTTCCGGATATGCTGTAAGTGTTACGGTTGTCAGCCAGGAAGTCAAGCCCTGCGCGTGCAAATGCAAAATGGCCACCATTGGTAGTATTACCTTTCTGATTAAAAATTGTTTGCAGGTCGTTTACTTTATCCAGCCTGTTTGTTTCCTGCACTCCTTTGGAGTTGCGCTGATTGTACATGCCATTGGCAAAGAAATTCACCTTCCCTTGTTTTACATTAAAATCACCTCCGAATCCGTGGCTGCCCCTGGTATCTACATTCGCCCTGATATTACCGTTATATCCTGCCTTTCTGTTTTTCTTCAGTACGATATTCAAAATACCGGCTCCACCACCTGAAGCATCAAATTTTGCAGAAGGGTTGGTGATGATCTCTACACTTTCTATCTGGTCGGCAGGTATTTGATCCAATGTCATGGTTGTTGGCCTTCCATCCACAAAGATTTGAGGCGCTTTATTTCTGAGTGTTACGTTGCCATCAATATCTACCATTACGCTAGGTACATTTTTCATTACATCCACAGCAGTACCGCCGGTGCTGGAAATATCCTTATCTACATTGAAAACCTTACGATCGATACCCATTTGCAACATGCTTTTATTGCCAGTTACTACTACATTTTCCAATTCTTTGGCAGCATGGTTCATTTTAAAATTGCCCAGGTCTTTGTCTAAGGCACTCATCATTTGACTCATGTCGCCACCCATTTTTATGTCAAACTTTACTTCCTCAATTACAGGATCAAAACCAATGGCAGAGATCAATAGAATAAATTTTCCCATTACAGGTAGTTTGTCCATAGCAAACTCACCTTTCTTATCTGTTAGTCCCGCGGCTATCACGGTTTCTTTCATGGTGTGGCTGACGGTATCCATTTTACCTTGTGAAAGCTGGAAAGATGCGGCCTCAACAGGTTTGCCGGTAGCAGCATCTACTACCTTGCCATACATGCGGCCTCCATTCATACCTGATCCTGAAGTTCCCTGGCGAGGCATTTGCGCTGCGGCGTCCATTGAAACGAGTCCGGCGAGCAAGATGAGAATAAAATTGATTTTCATTACGTACAGTATTTTTTTAGAGTTGCAAAACTCAAAAGAACATTTCAGAATTATTTTTTAAATTGTTATGAATGGTATTTTTTCATTCCTTGTGGTCGTATCTTGGCAAAATATTTCCGGTAGAGTAAAAAAGTTTTTCTCTATTTTTGCGCTCTCAAATTTGGTGGTTATAGCTCAGTTGGTTAGAGCATCAGATTGTGGTTCTGAGGGTCGTGGGTTCGAGCCCCATTAACCACCCCAAATACCAGGAATCGTTCGGGAAACCGAACGATTTTTTATATATGAATGGATATTTAGCCGGTTGAGCTAATGATTCTGAACTATTATACTTCACTCTGCTGATATAATTGCCATAGTTTTACTGCTTCCACTGCTTCCTTTACATCATGTACTCTCAGGATATCTGCTCCATTTTGCAGCGCGAGGATATTCAGAGTGGTAGTTCCATTCAAGGCATCAGCAGGAGAGATATTCAGCGACTTATAAATCATCGATTTTCTGGAAATACCTGCAAGTATCGGTTTGTCCAGGATCTTGAAAATTTCCAGGTGCTTTAAAATAAAAAAGTTTTGTTGAATGTTTTTTGCGAAGCCAAATCCCGGGTCTATGATCACATCATGGATACCTGCCTTCCTGCATTTTTCAATCCGATAGATAAAGTAATCCAGTAATTCTTTGAGAAGGTCATCATAGTTGGTTTGCTCCTGCATATTTTCAGGTGTGCCTTTGATGTGCATACAGATATATGGTATCGATAATGTACCAACAAGTTCGATCATACGTTCATCCATTGTACCACCGCTGATGTCATTGATGATATCGGCACCTGCATCTGCAACTGCTTTCGCCACCTCAGAATGATAGGTGTCAACTGAAATAATTTTTCCAGTTTCTTTTTTTATTTCAGTGATGGCTGGAATTAATTTTTTTATTTCTTCTTCTGCTGAAATGCGCGTACTACCCGGTCTTGTACTCTGTGCACCGATATCGAGAATGTCCGCACCTTCGCCCGCCATCTTTACAGCACATTCGATGACTGATTGACTATTTGTAAGCCGGCTTCCTTCGTAAAATGAGTCAGAGGTGAAATTCAGGATTCCCATCACAAGCGGCTTTTCGGCGACCAGCATGTTGCCGGAACAGTTAAGCGTGTACTTCATTTATTTCAATTAAATTTGACCGGTATGATGCAAATTACAACTGATCTGCAATATGATGAAGTGAGTGAAACATACCATACTCTAAATTTCGAAATCCTGAACGAACCGGGGTTTGATTTGAGATTAATTATTGATATAGAATTCCAAAAAGAACTTTAATGAAAATATTAGTAAATATTATCCGAACAATTGTTGGTATCCTGTTTATTTTCAGTGGCCTGGTGAAGGCAAACGATCCTCACGGACTTTCTTATAAGATGCAGGAGTTTTTCGAACGTTGGGCAGCAGATGGGTTCATGCCTTCACTTATGAATTGGCTGCACCAGTTTTCTCTTGAATTTTCGATTGTAATGATCTCACTTGAGATCGTTGTAGGAGTGGGGCTGCTCCTTGGGCAATGGAAAAGATTTTTTGTTTGGATTACTTTCTTATTGATGTTGTTTTTTACCTGGCTAACGGGTTATGCAGCCTTGTCGGGAAAGATAGCTACCTGCGGGTGCTTTGGTGACTGCCTGCCATTGTCATCCATGCAGTCTTTCATGAAAGATATTGTTTTGATTATTCTGTCCATCATTCTTTTGCTCGGGGTAAAACATATCGGGCTTCTGTTTTCAAAGGGAGTGAATATTTTCCTGGTAGCATTAGCAGTAATTTTTTCTTTCGGATTGCAATGGTATGTACTTCGTAAAATGCCGGTAGTAGATTGCCTGCCCTTTAAGGTGGGTAATAATATTCTTGAATTGCGGAAGATGCCGGCCAATGCGATACCTGACAAGAAAGAGTACCGGTTTATTTACGAAAAAGATGGAAGACAAAAAGAATTTACGATAAAGGATTTACCGGATAGTTCCTGGACCTTTGTGAGTCGTAATGATGTGATCATAGAAAAAGGGTCTAATAATGAACCGGCTATTAAGGATTACATCCTGACAACTGCTACAGGTACCGATTCCACACAGGCTATATTGAATAATGATGCAGACTACTACCTGTTTTATGTTACCAATATTGGGAATACAGAAAATAGCTGGGAGAGGGATTTTAAAAGTATTTACGAATATGCACAACAGTCAGGTAAACAGGTCTTCATCATTACAGCAGATCCTGAAAGTGCGACGGTATTTTTCAATCAGAAACTGGGGTTGAATTTACCAATCTTATCATTGGATGCCACAGCATTCAAAACTGCAGCCCGAACCAACCCAGAGTTGTACCTCATGCATGGCCCGGTAGTAAAGAATAAATGGGGAAGAGTCTCTCTTGAAAAAGCAGTAAAACCCTATTCGCCGCGGCGAACTAAACCCTAAACTCTAAACCCTAAACTCTAAACCTCCCTCAATGCTCCCCATCCTCCTCAAAAGGTCCCTTTACGGAATCCTGGTTTTATTTGGAGTGGTGTGTATTGTGTTTGTCGTGTTCCAGGCATTTGGTGATCCTGCACGAATGGTGCTTGGTCAGTCAGGAGATAAGAAGACGATGGATAACATCAGGAAAGAATTGCATTTGGATCAGCCGAAATGGAAGCAATTTGTTCTTTACCTGAATGATATTTCACCGGTATCTGTTTATAAGAAAGAAACTATTCAGCAGTTGCAGTTGTATGGACTGTTTATAGGAGGAAATACAAAGATCGCTATCAAGATGCCTTACCTGCGCAGGAGTTATCAAACCAAAAAGGAAGTAACAGAAGTTTTAATGGAAGCCTTACCGGGTACGATCATGCTTGCAGTAGCTGCTATGTTTATAGCAATCGTTTTAGGAATTCCGTTAGGGATTCTTGCAGCCGTGAAACAAAATACCTGGTGGGATACTTCGTCCATCTTTGCAAGTGTGATTGGCATTTCAGCGCCTTCATTTTACATGGCTATTGTGATTGCCTACTTGTTTGGATTGGTGCTGCATTCGTACACGGGATTGCCGTTGACAGGCAGTTGGTTTGACATTAATGAAACATCAGGGCAACGGTATCTCACGTTGCAAAACCTGATACTTCCCGCTGTAACGTTGGGTATTCGGCCGCTTTCCATAATTACGCAATTAACGCGTAGTTCTATGCTGGATGTGCTCAACCAGGATTATATCCGTACAGCTTATGCCAAAGGGCTTAGCCGTAGCAAGGTGATCTGGAAACACGCATTACCAAACGCATTGAATCCTGTGATCACCGCTATCACCGGGTGGTTCGCGGAATTGCTTGCGGGTGCATTTTTTGTGGAATACATTTTTGGCTACCAGGGTATTGGCAAAGTGACTGTAGATGCGCTTGAAAAATTAGATTATCCTGTGGTGATGGGAGCCGTGCTTTTGGCTGCTACTATATTTGTGGT
This sequence comes from uncultured Ginsengibacter sp., assembly GCA_964526985.1. Taxonomy (GTDB): domain Bacteria; phylum Bacteroidota; class Bacteroidia; order Chitinophagales; family Chitinophagaceae; genus Ginsengibacter. Next base: position 33,485 of record CAZGNJ010000043.1, read on the forward strand.
GATTAGTATCCTTGCAGATTTTTTATATGGAGTGATAGACCCGAGGGTGCGGGTGAGGTGAGATGCCAGGCAAAATTTTATTGACAAGTTTTTTCCCTTACTTCAAAAAAGAATTGAATGTTTCAAAATTCTGTGAACACAAAAGACTGAGTTGATAACAGGCTAAATTGTTTGATGGATTATATAAAGAAATGTGAATAGGGATTTAGATAAAAATTTCTTTGTTCGAATTCAAATTTTCCTATCTTCGCCGTCCCAAAATCAAGGGTAGTTCTTTTGATAAAAATATTGGATCGGTAGTTCAGTTGGTTAGAATGCTGCCCTGTCACGGCAGAGGTCGCGG
>CAZGNJ010000044.1:0-1512 GCA_964526985.1 uncultured Ginsengibacter sp.
GGAAGGAAAGGCTTACCATAAGAAATTTTGGTCCAATCAAGGATATGACAATTGAATTGCGTGTAATCAACATTTTTATTGGTGATCAGGGGACAGGTAAGAGTACGGTTGCAAAGGTTTTGATGATCGCAAAGGAATTGCTTGAAATGGGTGATGCCAATAGTGAAGAACAGGAGTCAGATTGGAATATGATTCATTTCCAGGATGAGTTGATGAATCATGAACTATCGAACTATCTGAGGGATACCAGCTATATCGAACTTAATAGTTCTAAAGGGCGGTTTAAATATGAAAATAAACAAATAAGTTTAAAGGCAGAAACCGGTAAGCATGTAAAGAATACATACAATACATATATTGGCGCCTTTATTCCTTCTTATCGGGAGGCCTCTGCACTTCTTAAAAATTCTATAAATGCTTTGGCAGCATTAAAAGTTCCTTTACCCAAATGGTTTTTCCTGTTTGGTCAAAAACTAACTAATGCAAAACTGGCACAACCTGTTTATGACTATGGTAGAGAATTAGAAATAAAATATAAATATGCAAACGAGATTGATATTATTGTGTTGAAAGATGGGAAGGAAATCAAATGGGAGGAAGCATCAAGTGCTATCCATAGCAGTGTTCCTATGCTTCTGGTTTTTGACAATACTGTAAATTCAATGCATCCAACGGTACGCAAAATTGTCCATTGGCATAATCGCCCCTACATCATAATTGAGGAGCCTGAATTAAATTGTTTCCCTACAACCCAGAAAAAAATTATGGAGCATTTGATTAAAGGAATAAAGTATGAAAAGAAGGAAGTAACTGAATATTGGTGTGGATTAATTATTTCAACTCATAGTCCATACATATTAACCTCATTAAACAATATGCTATATGCACATACTGTTGGTCAAAAGGATTATGCAGGAACAATTGCTATTTTGAATGAAGAATTTTGGCTTAATCCAAATGATGTATCCGCTTTTATGCTTTCTACAGATGGGAGGTGTGAGGATATTTTTAATAGAGAAGAAGGATTAATAGATGCGGGGAAAATTGATGGTGTTACTGACACTCTGAATGAAGAGTTTAATGCATTATTGAATTTAGAATTACTACCCAAATGAGTTTAATTCCTTACGAATGTGTTGAATTTTGCGATACCCGTAAGATTTGTAAAGTTGAAGAGAATAATAAAAGATATATTTTAGAAAATAAATCAGGAACAACCATTAGAAAAATTAAAGTTGATGGATGTGTCGGTCAAGGAATTGGAGAAAAAAGGTGCGACTATTTGGTAGAAGCGATTGATTTGAACCGGGTATTTTTTATTGAATTGAAAGGAGGGGATTTGAATAAGGCAATATTGCAAATACATTCAACAATAATTTATTTAAAAAGTGAATTTATTAATTTTCGGCTTGATGCCAGAATTGTTGGAAGACGGGATGTACCGGATTTAATATCAACTCCTGGTTATAGAAAACTGGCCAAATTGATAGTGCCTACAAAAGGGACAATAGA
>CAZGNJ010000044.1:1522-7440 GCA_964526985.1 uncultured Ginsengibacter sp.
GAGAGAAAAGTTGCACGAATAATGAATTATAGGTAAAATGAAGAGGACTTAATGGAATGAGCGATTTTGCCAACAATTAAACAATTAAACAATAAAACAATTAACTCATGGAGCATTACACCATGAACCTCACACTCAAAGTGTGGAGACAGCAAAACCAGGACGCCAAAGGAAGATTTGAAACCTATGAGGTGAAAGATATTTCATCTGAAATGTCATTTCTCGAAATGTTTGATGTATTGAATGAAAGACTCATCAATGAAGGGAAAGACCCGATCACATTTGATCATGACTGCCGCGAAGGTATTTGTGGCGCATGCTCCATGTATGTAGATGGGCGTGCTCATGGCCCATGGCAGAAGAATACGGTTTGTCAATTGCACATGCGTGCCTACAAAGATGGCGATACCATAGTAGTAGAACCCTGGCGCTCGGCAGTATTTCCTGTGATCAAAGACCTGATGGTCGATAGAAGGGCTTTTGACAGGATCATCGAAGCTGGTGGTTTTGTATCTGTCAATACCGGCAACGCACCTGATGCCAATGCCATCCCGGTTTCCAAGATCGATTCTGAATACGCGTTTGATGCTGCAGCCTGCATAGGTTGTGGTGCTTGTGTAGCAGCTTGCCCTAATGGTTCTGCCGCCTTGTTTGTAAGTGCGAAAGTGGCTCAGTTGGCTTTCCTTCCACAGGGCGATCCTGAACGGAAGACCAGGGTGATGAACATGATAGCACAGGAACAAAAAGAAGGCTTTGGCAACTGTGGTAATATTTACAATTGCGAAGCAGAATGCCCTAAAGGTATTTCTGTGGGTAACATAGCGAAGATGAAGAGAGAATACATTAATGCGATGGTGAGCAGTGGGCCAAAGGGAATACACGAGTCTAACTCATAGATTCAATTATTTTCTAAAAAGAGTTGTGGTGAGAGAAAATTGCCGGTCTTCTATCTGAATGAGTGAAGGAGTGAACATTCCTGATTCTAAATATTTACATCCTGAAATGCGTTTAATGGTAACTATGGCCAATTGATAATTTAAGCCTTAGATTTGTTTATCATTGAACTGCCCTGATGTCCTCAAAGACCCTATTCCTCTGTATTTGCATTATTGCCGTTGGCCATGCTTTCGGACAAATAAAAGGGCAACCTAATTCTAACATCAGGAACAAAAAGATACTACCACAGCATCAGTTGATGATCCTTGATAGTCTCAGTATCATTCCCAATTCTGAATTCATCACAGGCCTTTCACCTGATCAGTACAAAATAGATCCTGCCAACGCGACTATATACTTTTATTCACTGCCTGCAGATAGCATAGCAATAAGTTATCGTGTTTTTCCATTCCGGATCAATCAGACAATACAAAGATTCAATTACGATAGCATTCGTTTCAATTTTTCACCTGAGAAACCTTTTACTTTCAGAAGCAGCAATGCAGATATGAGGTTGATTGACTTTGGAAATCTAAACTACAATGGAAGTGTTGGAAGGGGTATTTCTTTTGGCAATAACCAGGATGCTGTTGTGAATTCAACATTGAATTTGCAATTAAATGGATTCATTGGCGACAGTCTTGAGTTCAATGCAGCTATCAGTGATAATAACATCCCGATTCAACCACAGGGTAATACTCAAAACCTCCAGGACTTCGACCGCATTTTTATGCAGATTAAGAAAGGAGGCTGGCAGGCAAATTTTGGTGATATTGATATCCGTCAGAATGAGGATCGCTTTTTGAATTTTTATAAAAGGTTACAAGGTGCTTCAGTATTGGTGGATAATCAATTCAAAAATGGAAACAAAAATTCTTTAATTGCAAGTGGTGCTATTGCCAAAGGGAAGTTCACAAAGAATGTGATCACGCCGGGCGAGGGCAACCAGGGCCCATACAAACTTTACGGAGGGAACAATGAAACCTATTTTGCGGTGCTTGCCGGTACTGAGAAGGTGTATATTGATGGCGAACTGATGCAAAGAGGTGAAGACAGAGATTATGTGATCGACTACAATACTGCTGAGATCACATTCACTGCAAAGAGACTGATCACAAAAGACAGCCGCATACAGGTAGAGTTTGAGTATGGTGATCGCAGTTATCTGAATTCAATGCTTTATGCACGTGATGCATTTACGATAAAAAACAAATTGATTCTTACTGTGGGGATGTATTCAAATGCAGATGCAAAAAACAGCCCCATCAATCAATCATTATCGGATCCGCAACGTCAATTTCTATCCACCATTGGAAACAACATAGATAGCGCACTTTATCCGAGTGCTGTTCCAGATACATTTTCGGTAAATAAGATTTTGTACAAAAGAATCGATACGACTATCAATGGGAATTCAGATTCCATTTATGTTTATTCCAATAGTAAAACTGATACCTTGTATAACCTTTCCTTTACCAATGTGGGGCCTGGTAGAGGGAATTACATTTCTGATGCCGGCAATGCGAATGGGCGGGTATTTACATGGGTGGCTCCTGTGGATGGAAAGCCGCAGGGAGAATGGGAACCCGTAGTCTTTTTAGTAACTCCGAAGAAGCACCAGGTATTTTCAGCTACTGCTACCTATAAAGTGAATACTAAAACATTCTTTAAGCTTTCAGGGGCCTTCAGTGATTTTGACGTCAATAGTTTCTCTTCAATTGGTAATGCTGACAATAAAGGAAGTGCCTTGAGGTTTGAAATGGAAAATAATAAAAGACTTTCAGATAGTGCGGCATCGGGATGGAATCTGCTGACTCATATCGATTATGAATTTGTGGGTGAAAAATTTAAGCCCGTGGAAACTTTGCGCAGTGTTGAATTCTATCGCGACTGGGGACTGAACATTATAGAACCTCCTGCTGATGAAAAACTACTGAATGCTTCTCTGTCATTAATGAACAAACGAAATAATTATTTGAAATATCAGTACAGCAATTACCGGCGCAATTCAGATTATTCAGGTAATGGCAATAGCGTTGAATTGCTCTTTGAAAAGAATGGATGGCAGTTGAATGAAAAATTTAAATACACAAACTTTAGCGGGGATGCCTTTCGCGGACACTTTACGAGGCCGGATTTAACCATTAGCAAAACACTACAGCACATAGGTGGTTACAGGATAGGAGTGTCGTACCTGTCAGAAAAAAATGAACAATTGATTCGTCAATATGATACACTGTCTCCGGTGAGTTTTGGATATTCTCTTTGGCAACTATTTTTAAAGAGCAATGAAAGCAAGCCCTCACGTTGGGGCATTACTTATTTCAGCAGAAAAAATTATTTGCCTTCCTCTGATCAATTGGTTTCTTCGGACAGGAGCGATAATATAAGCCTGACAACAGAATTGACAGGAAATGAAAAAAGGCAGTTTAGAATGAATGTGACCTATAGAAAATTACACGTGAGTGAAAAGTTCAAACCAATACTCAATCAAAAAAATGATGAGAGCCTGCTTGGGCGCGCAGACTATGCCTTCAATGAATGGAATGGTTTATTGAATGGTACATTGTTTTACGAATTAGGTGCGGGCCAGGAACAGAAGCGGCAATACACGTACCTGGAAGTTCCTGCCGGGCAGGGATATTATACATGGGTTGACTACAATGGAGACGGTATTCCTCAATTGGATGAATTTGAAGTGGCAGTGTTCCAGGACCAGAAAAGATGGATCAGAATACTTACGCCTACCAACGAATATGTGAAGGCAAATTATATTCAATTCAATTATAGCTTTTCAATAGATCCCGGAAGAATAAAAGGAGTGCCGAAAAGTAACTTTTCGAAATTTTTGAAACGATTCAGTACATCATCTGCGTTACAGCTCAGCAAGAAAGAAATTTCGCAGGGAAGGTTTGAGTTCAACCCCTTTACCAAAACCCTGGGCGACTCATCATTGATTTCGCTGTATTCGTTCCTTTCCAACAGTCTTTACTTTAACCGGTCTGGTACAGGCTTTGGCGTTGATGTCACCCACAGGCTCAATAATAGTAAGGCGATTTTAAGTTATGGATTTGAAAGCAACAGTCTTCGTGATTTAGGTATTAAAACACGGTGGGGTATTGCCCAAACGATTAATGCGATAATCAGAACAAATTTTAAACGAAGGAAATTGGGTGTCCCTTCATTTACCAACAGGAATTATGATGTGCAGGAGACAGAATTGGAACCATCTCTCACCTATACTTACAAAACAAATTTCAGGGCATCTGTCTTGTACAACCATGACAAGAAGAATAATCTATTGGGTGATCGGGAAAGATCATCGAGTAATGCCATCACTGCTGAAGTAAAATATAATGTATTCTCGAGCGCTGTACTCAATGGAAGTTTCACTTTCAATAATATTTCTTTTCACGGCAATGCCAATTCGCCTGTTGGGTTTCTGTTGTTGGACGGGTTGTTGCCGGGCAAGAACCTGATCTGGAATCTTGAACTCACCAAAAGATTAGCCGGCAATATCGAATTGAATTTGCAATACGAGGGCAGAAAACCATCTTCCAATCCTGTAGTGCACACTGGTAGGGCATCTATCAGGGCAATTTTCTAAATACAGAAACTGGTGTAAATTTCACTGTGGGCCTTCAAAAAATTCTGCCAAAGGTCAATCTTTGATGAAAGTAAAGGAATGCGTTATCCCATTTAATATGACCCGGCCTGAATAATATCCTTTTGTAAGATGAGAGACATCAATTCTGGTTTGAGTTTCATGACTTACCTTGATTTCTTTTCTCAATCTTCCATTACTGTCAAATATTTGAATGATCGCATTTTTTAGGGATAATCTGAATTGTAGATTCAGGACATTCCTTACCGGATTAGGAGTAACTACCAAATTTTGTGTCGCCCTGATTTGGACGTTGACGACTTTGCTATAAGAACCCTGACCATCAAAACCAATTTGTTTTAGACGGTAGTAAGCAATGCCACTGTGTGAGTTGTTGTCCAGGAAACTATAGGATGCACCTTTATTGTTGCCTTTGGAATCAATGAATCCAATATTTTCAAAATGAAGTCCATCCGCACTCTCCTGTATTTCAAAGCCTTTGTTGTTGGCTTCATTCTGAGTCTTCCAACTTAAGGAAACCACACTTCCAATCGATTGTGCATTAAATTCTGAAATGGTAACGGGTAGGGGAGATTGCCTTTCGTATTGGAGCATCCATTGATAAGCATTTTTTCCATTGAAGTCTGTGGTTGGACTATATAAATATGCAGCAGCGTTTCCATGCGACTGTTCACCAGGTAGTACGTAGTATTGAGGAGCGTAAAAGGGAGGTGGAGTTGCATTTGTAATATAGTTTATCCAGCTATCAGCAGTTCTCTTAAATTTTCCTTTATCATCTGGATAGCTCAGGTCTAATTCGTTGACGGCAATCCAGACAGGGATATTAGCACGAGAAATTGTGTTTGCCATTTCCTGTGTTGGTGAAAATTCAGCCCTGGGACCAGGTGATGACGCAAGTACGGCAGCTATCTTGTTGGCATTGGCATCATTGGAACCAACGAAATTTAATGCGTAAGCACCACCGGCACTTTGCCCTGCTAAATAAACCATGTTATGATTTATCCTGTAATGGTTGAAACAATATGATATTAGCGTGTTGATATCCTGATCCCATGTATTTGTATAGTAAGGCTCATTCAAAAATTGCGGGGTGATCAAGATAAACTCCATGGTTGTTCCATTCACATCGAATGATACCGGCAATTCATCTCTCCAGGCTCTGTAGGGAGGGGTTCCCCATCCTGAATTCACAACGTAATCCAACACTCCGGTGCTGCCATCTCCCTGAGTTCCCAGACCATGCATAAATATCATCAGAGGAAACTCCTTCGTAGGATTGGAAGCATATTCTTCAGGAAGATATTCGAAGAATCCCGGAATATTACTATTCACCGGTGTGCTGTACTTTAATGTCTTG
>CAZGNJ010000044.1:7450-31742 GCA_964526985.1 uncultured Ginsengibacter sp.
ATTTGTAGAGATGCCAACCAGGAGAAAAACAACTTCAATAGTCGCTTTGCTCATAAGCATGATAAGTTTCATTGAAAGAATTTGAATAATAAAAAATTCTTCTTCAATGGATTGGATTTCGAAAGTCTATAACATAGGTTAAATATGAGTATTCAACACTATTAATGAACTTAACGAATTCAATAAGCCAAAACTATTTACTTTTCTGGTTACTGTTTAATGAATGTAAATGTACTTGTTTTCCCATTATAAATAAGGCGGGCATTATATATTCCATTTGCCAAACCTGATACATCAATCTGCCCCTGGCTTACGCTTCCGGGATGGACTACTTTCCTCAGTTTGCCGCTTCCATCAAAAATTTGGATGGAAACATTTTCGAGAGTAGAATTAAACTTGTAATTCAATACATTCTTTACAGGATTGGGACTTATGGTTATCTTTCCGTCAACATCAAATCTTAGGTTGACGATGTTGCTATAAGTTTTCTTTCCATCGAGATCGGATTGTACTAATCTGAAATAGTTGACTTGTATGAATGGATTGGTTACTATGAATCGGTATGATGAGCCACTTCCATTTCCGGTAGCAGGTACGAAACCAATATTATTGAATTGCAATCCGTCATTGCTGATTTCAATATTGAACCCTTTGTTGTTTGATTCAAATTGAGTTTTCCATTCCAGCAGGATTGACGTTCCGGTTTGCTTTGCTGTTAAATCCAGACCGGTAACAGGCAACACGGTATTCTTGCTGAATTGGAGCATCCATTGGTAGGCATTGATTCCATTCTCCTGAGTCTTAGGGTCATAAAGATAAATGGCAGCATCATTATGAGTGTGAGAACCAGGCAGGATAGTCACCTTGGGAGAATAGACAGGTGGCGGATTTGCATTGTCAATATCTCCTTTCCAGGCGTACGCCGAGTTCATGAACCCTGCTCCACCCATTTGATCTTGCTCGCTCGCTGTCATCCAAACTGCTATTTGTGCTGCCGAAATATTATTGGCTTTGTACTGAGCCGCACCTCCGGCAGGAGAAGAGGATAAGACTGCCGCAATCTTACTTGCATTTGAAGCGGAAGAACCTACAAAATCCATTACTTGTTGACCGCCCGAACTTTGCCCGGCTAAATAAATTCTATTTGCATCGATGCGGTAATTTGTTTTGCAATAGTCAATAACCGCATTGATGTCGCGGTCATAGGTAGTCCAAGGCTCAGTAATGAATTGAGGAGTGATCAGGATGAATTCCATTGGCGTGCCACCTACGTCAAATGAAGTGGGGAAAGTTGTTGTATTGTAAGTGCGCCAGGGAATAGTACCCCATCCGGATGTAATGACATATTCCAATTGACCAGGCTGGCCATTGCCAATAGCTCCAAGTCCATGCATATAAATTACCAATGGGAAATTCTTTCTGGTATCAATAGTATAGTCTTTTGGAAGATATTCGTAAAAGCCATTACAATTGACTCCTATTGGAGTATTGTATCTCAGTGTTTTGGTTTGTGAGAATGCAGATGAGAAGATAAACGGTAATACAAAGCCTGGCAATAAATGCTTAAAAAGCAAGTTTGGTAATTTCATATTAATATTGAATTTTTAAAACGTCCCTAAGAGTTGGCAAAAACTATACCGTAATCCCGTCCGTTTTCAAAAAAATCATTATATACCTGATCTGCAATGGTTTTCGAAATTTCACTCCCTTTTTCTACTCATTTTTCTATTGTTTCAAAAACGAAAATGGAGTTGTTTTCGATTCTGAAATGATTCTTCCATTATAATATCCCCTGGAAAGATTTGAGACATCAATGTCTTCGCTCAATAAATCCCTGCCTTTGGATTCCTTCACGAGTTTGCCTGTATTGTCAAAAATCTGTACAGTTACATGATTCAATAACCTGCCAAAGCTGATTTGTAATTTGTTTTTTACAGGGTTAGGGTATATCCTGAACAATTGATCACCCTGGAAGTTGACATGGACAACTTTGCTGATACTTGTTCTTCCATTCCTGTCCATCTGCGTAATTCTGTAATAATTTATTCCTGTTGCAGGTGACTTATCTGTAAAATTGTAATTACCTCCTGATGATGAATTATTACTCTTTACATATCCAATCTGATTGAATTTATTGCCATCGGTAGAACGTTCAACTCTGAAGCCTTCATTGTTGGTTTCAGTGTGTGTTTTCCAGTTGATATTGATAAATTCGTTGGATGAATTCGCATGAATTTCAAGGCCGGAGACAGGCAGTAGTTCCTGCTTGTCAAATTGCATCACCCACTGGTAAATGTTCTTACCATCAATAAGGTTGGCACCAGGATCAAAAGTTTCAATCTGAGCATCATTGTGGCCATGCAGGCCCGGAAGAACGAGAAAATTAACTCCAAAAATAGGTGCAGGAGTTGCATTATTGATATCATTCACCCAGGCTAAAGCTTCATTATATTCTTTACTTAGATCATCTTCATAGGCATTATCTAACTCTGCAACGGAAATCCAGACAGGAAGTTTTGCAGCAGAAATGATGTTTCCTCGTTCAGGAGATGCTCCTCCTCCGGGTGAGGTGGCTACTACTGTAGTAATTCTCGCTGCATTTGTTGCACTGGAGGATGCATATTTTAATACATAGAAAGCTCCTGCACTTTGACCGGTGAGGTAAACTTTATTTTGATCTATCCGGTAATGGCTGAAAACATAATCGAGAAGGTCGTTGATATCTTTAACTGATGATTCACCATTTGCGTATGGTTCAATAAAAAACTGAGGAGTGATCAGTATGTATTCAGTCTGTTGGCCGTTGACTTCAAATGAAGATGGCAGGTATCCTCTATATGACCTCCAGGGAGGACATCCCCAGCCCGAGTTAACGATATTCTCAAGTTGGCCTGGAGAACCATTACCTGTTGCCAGGAAGCCTTGGATATAAATGAATAATGGATAGGTCTTGGAAGTCTGAGTGGAATAGGATGCAGGCAATGCCTCATAATATCCTGAAATATTATCACCAATCGGAGTGTTGTACTTCAGCTTGTGTGTTTGTGCCAGAACACAGACATCGAGCATGAGCGATAAAATTGTGAACAGCAATGCTCTTCGCAAGTGGAGATTTACTTTCATGTGTAATTATTTGAAACCAGGAATAATTGAGGGGATTTTCCAATAGGAATGGATGATCAAATATAAGAGAATCTCAATATCTGACCATCCATTCATAAAAATATTAATTCCAACTTAAAATAGTTGAGACCAAATCTGAGTAGATGCATCCCTACACCGTAAACTTAATCCCCTGCGCCAAGGGCAGTTTATCACTATAATTGATCGTATTTGTCTGGCGGCGCATATAGGCCTTCCATGCATCACTGCCACTTTCCCTACCACCTCCGGTTTCTTTTTCACCACCAAAAGCTCCGCCGATCTCTGCACCGGATGTTCCAATATTGACATTGGCAATGCCACAATCACTTCCTGCATAGCTCAGAAACTTCTCAGCTTCGCGAAGGTTCTGTGTAAAGATGGCGCTTGACAATCCTTGCGGTACTCCATTTTGCATCGCAATGGCATCGTCTATTTTCTTGTATTTGATCAGGTAGAGAATAGGGGCAAAAGTCTCTGCCTGTACGATTTCCATATCATTGGTTACTTCTGCAACACATGGTTTCACATAACAACCACTTTCAAAGCCCTTGCCTTCGAGCACACCACCCGGTACAGCCATCTTCCCGCCTTGCTTCTTAATTTGGGTTAAGGCATTGAGATAATTCTGAACTGCATCTTTATCAATCAAAGGCCCTACATGATTTTCTTCTTTCAATGGATCACCTATGCGTAATTGTTTGTAGGCGTGCACAAGTTTCCGTTTGAATGAATCATAAATATCTTCATGGATAATCAGCCTGCGTGTGGTAGTGCATCTTTGACCGGCAGTACCAACAGCACCGAAGAGGCAACCCACCAATGCAATATTCAGGTCGGCATCCGGTGTAATGATGATGGCATTGTTACCACCAAGTTCCAATAAAGATTTACCAAGCCGTGCACCGACTGTCGCGCCAACTGCCTTACCCATGCGCGTGCTACCAGTAGCGGAAACGAGCGCTACTCTCTGGTCTTCGCACATCCATTTACCGGTTTCAGCACCACCAATGATCACACTGCAAACACCTTCAGGCACTTTATTTTCTTTGAATACTTTGTTGATGATCTGCTGGCAGGCGATAGCGCACAATGGTGTTTTTTCTGAAGGCTTCCAGATGCAAACATCCCCGCAAACCATTGATATCATTGAGTTCCAACTCCACACGGCTACGAGAAAATTGAAAGCGGAAATAATACCGACAATTCCTAAAGGATGATATTGCTCGTACATCCTGTGTCCCGGGCGCTCACTGTGCATGCTCAATCCGTACAACTGCCTTGATAATCCAACGGCAAAATCACAGATATCGATCATCTCCTGCACTTCACCCATTCCTTCCTGGAGACTCTTACCCATTTCGTAGCTGACCAACTTACCGAGTGTGGGTTTGTTCTTGCGCAATTCATTGCCTATCTGCCGCACGACTTCACCTCTTTTGGGGGCCGGCCACTGCCGCCATTCCTTAAAAGCTTCCGAAGCCGTCGTTACCACCATTTCATAGCTTCGCTTGTCGCAAAAACTTACAGATGCAATTGCTTTCCCGTCAACCGGAGAATGTGAAATGATTTTCTCACCGGAGGAAGCATACCATTTTAGTCCTGTTGAAACTCCTTTATTGATCTCACTTATCTTTAATTCTTTCAAAAAGTCGAGCATGATTTATTCTTTTTTCCGCAAAGGTAAGACGTTTGAATGGTGAATGGTTAATGTTGAATTGTCGATTATGGATTATGGATTGTGCCCTTCGGCAGATGGGACTTGATAGAATTTTAATAAGGTGTAATCACGTTGATAAGGTTCAAATAATCCATCATCCACAGTGTTCTTAATACAACGTTATTAGAGACGATTGCTTTGTATGTGGTTAAAGGCAAATAGTTCAACCTTGCTAAATACCAAAATAGGGTGAATGATCGTTTCTATAAAGCTGTGCAATGAATTTTTCCGTTCTGGTTTGTGGTGTTTGATGAAATGATGGATGAGACAGTACGCGGAATCATTCAGTAGCAGTAAATGAACAATTTACCTTAGATTTACGAAACTAATTCTTGACCCCCAACCCCTATGTTTAGAAAAATATTGCCATTCATCTGCTCACTAATTGTACTGGCTGCATGCAAGAAACAAACTGAAACCCTGGATGTTGTGCCGGTATCAGATTATTACCCTCTGACAGTGGGTAATCACCTGGATTACGATTTGGACAGTACCTTGTTTATCAATTTTGGAAAGAAAGACACTGTAATTCATTACCAGGCAAGAGATATTGTGGATGCACAGATCGCAGATAACCTGGGAAGGCCTTCGTTCAGGATAGTACGTTACCTGCGGAAGAATGATGGTGATGCCTGGATTCCTTCGATTACTTACATGGTAACGCCGGAGGACAACAACATTGAATTAATAGAAAACAATCTTCGTTATATCAAACTGGCTGCACCGGTGAAACAGGATTTCTCATGGAAAGGTAATCGGTTCATTGATACGTATAGTACAGACCTCGATCTGAACTATCTCGATGATTGGGATTATATCTATGATAGTGTAGGTGTGCCGCTTACCATCAATAATCTTTCATTTGACAATACCGTGAAAGTTTTTGAAAGGGATGAATTTTTAGGCCAGGATCCATCCATACCCGGTACCCAGTATGCTGAAAAGAACTTTGCTTATGAAAAATATGCAAAAGGAGTAGGTCTTATCTACAGGGAGTTCCTCCATTGGGAGTACCAGGGAGCCCAACCCGGCCGTGATGCATATTATGAGGGTTTTGGAATCCGTCTGACCATTGCTTCACATCCCTGATCTGATATACCATGAAACGATTTCGATTCTTAGCTGTTTTGTTATTGATAGCAAGTACAGTTCATGCACAAAACGACCAGTACATCATCAAACTAAAAGATAAAGCAAACTCACCATTCAGCATCAGCAAGCCGCAGGAATTTCTTTCGCAACGTGCTATTGACCGAAGACAGCGACAAAACATTTCGATAGTAGAAAATGATCTCCCGGTGAATCCTGCTTATTTGGATAGCATCAGAAATAGCGGGGCAGTAAAGATTAAGAATGTCAGCAAGTGGCTCAACCAAGTTTTGATCGAAACAACTGACCTTACAGCATTAAATAAGATCAATGGATTTTCCTTTGTGGTGAGCACTCAATTATCCAGAAGGATCGCCAGACCCGGAGTCATCTTCAGAAAAAAATGGAGCAATGATTTTAAGGAAGTTGAAATTTCCAATGGCATGAAAGGTACGGCAGGGCTAAGTTATGGCTATTCTGAAGGTCAGGTAAAAATTCACAATGGAGATTTTCTTCATGAAAAAGGGTTTTCGGGTAAAGGAATGTTGATTGCTGTTATTGATGATGGATTTTATCATTATCAAACTCTTCCGGCCTTTGATAGTTTGAGAGCAGATAATCGGATCAAAGACATGTACGATTTTGTTGATAATAAAATTGACATGAATAATGAAGACGCACACGGTATGTATTGCCTGAGCCTGATTGCTTCGAATGTGCCCGGACAGATGATTGGTACGGCTCCTCATGCTTCATTCCTTTTATACCGTTCTGAGAATGATCATTCGGAATCATTGTCAGAAGAACAAAACTGGATAGCCGCAGCAGAAAGAAGTGATAGTGCCGGAGCCGATGTGATCACTACGTCGCTGGGCTATTACGATTTTGACAATCCCATTTTCAATCATACCTACCAGGATATGGATGGAAAAACTACGATCATTGCTAAGGGTGCTAACGTGGCAGCATCAAAGGGGATGATTGTCATGGCAGCAGCAGGCAATGAAGGGAATAAGTCATGGCATTATATAATCACACCTGGCGATGCTACCAATATTCTTACAGTAGGTGCTGTAGATGTAAATGGAATTCCCGGAAGTTTTACCAGCTATGGCCCGACTGCTGATGGAAGGATCAAACCAGATGTAGCATCAGTAGGGGTGGCTGCAGTAGTGCAGGGAGCCAATGGTCCATTTGTGTATGGTAATGGAACTTCATTTGCTACTCCCAATCTTTGTGGTCTTGTAACCTGCCTGTGGCAAGCTTTTCCTGAGTTTACTTCTGTAGAGATCATGGATGAAATCACGAAGAGCAGCAGCAAATACACAACGCCTGATGACAGGGTAGGGTATGGTATTCCTGATTTTGAAATTGCTTACAATGCTCTACAGGAAATCAGAGTGGAGAGGACAGCATCTGCATTATTAGCTGATAAGCATATATTCATCTATCCCAATCCTGCTTCTACACTTACTCAAGTATTGCTTCGGCCGGAGACAACAGGTAGTTCAGAATTAAGATTGTATGACATAACCGGGAAACTCTGTTATCGTAAGTTGGTTTCGTTTTCTGCAGGGCAGGTGAGTATTATCACCCTCGGAAGAAACAGTTTACCTGTTGGAACTTATATACTTCATTTTTCAGACGGAAAGAAAAAGTACAACGAGAAATTAGTTTGGAGGTGATCATGATGACTGCATCAATGCTCCAAACAAAGTATCTGCCTGCATTTCATAGCCTTTGAAATATTGCTGACTTAATAATTGTAACTCAGCGGCTTCCATTACCCCCTGTACATTCTCTTCATTTTCCTTTTCAAAAACAGAACAGGTAATGTATAATAAATACCCTTCCGGTTTCAAATGCCTCACGACATTCAGGATAATGGATCGTTGTAAAGCAGCATAAGAAATGATTTGTGATTCCTTGAAAGTTGACAATTGCTCAGGTGTTCGTGCCCATGTACCAGAACCACTACAAGGCAGGTCTGCAATGATGAGGTCAAATGGTGCTCCCGGAATATTTGAAACTGGCCTGGAAAGATCTAGTACGTGGTGAGAGTAGCCTGTAAGGCCTGCCGCCCCAAACCGCTGTATCAAATTGTGCAGAATAGATTTTCGGTTATCACTTACTGTTAGTTCTATATTCTTAAAATAATCTTTTGCCAGGATAGACTTGCCACCACTGGCAGCGCAGCAATCCCAGATGTGAATGGGAGTGTTATCTAAACGAACCACCTTTGGAAATAAGCTGGCGACCATCTGCGAATTGTAATCCTGGATCACCGCCTCATTATTGATTTTAAGAATATCTTTCAGTTGAGTAGAATTATTTACTGCAATACAATTCGATGTCAGTTTTCTAAAATTGATCTCATGTCTTTCAAGGCTCTTAAGAACAGTGTTCTCATGGCCGGGACGTATCCTGATAAAAAGTTCGGGTTGCTTCAAAAAGGAATTGTTGAATGCTTTTACATCTATATCTTTACTCAGAAATTTGTTGAATGGGAAAATTTTAGAAGCTTCAAAATGATCTTCTTCATTTTGTAGTTTATTGCTCAGTGGATCTGCAGTATCTTCTGGCGTTATGTTTTCTGAATGTGTGAGTAAATTGCCAAGTTCAATCTTTTCTTTAGTACTTAATTCACTGGAGACACCTTGCCCTAATCTGAAGTAGCCAAAGCATAACGATGCTATTTGTTTTCGGTCACGGCTACCATGTTTCTTGTTGGAAGAAAAATATTTTTTCAGAAAAATTGAAAATGGTTCTTCTCCATTATATGATAGAATCAATCTTTCAGCAACTTCAATATGGGTATTTCTAATTTGATCTGCCACTGAAATATTGTCTTAGATACCTTAAAGGTTTATAGGAAATTACCTCGCCGGGTGGAAAAATCTGGTTTTAGTTGGAAAACTCTTTTTCTGTAAAATTTGGCACAGACGCAACTCACCACTCACAATTCGCAAAGAGATTCTTCTCCGCTGCGGCGAATCGGAATGATACTCAAAACTCACAACTTGGAACGAGATTCCTCTCCGCCTCGGCGGATCGGAATGACAACTTACAACTCATAATTCAAAACTCACAACTCCAACAATGTCTTCACCGGATCCTTTCCAAAGAGCAATTGTTCCGGATTTTCCAGCATTTGTTTTACTCTTACGAGGAAGCTCACTGATTCACGGCCATCAATTACTCTGTGATCATAGCTCAGCGCCACGTACATCATCGGCCTGATCACCACTTTGCCTTCTTCAGCTACAGGGCGCTCTACAATATTGTGCATGCCGAGAATGGCACTTTGAGGTATATTCAGAATAGGTGTGCTCAATAACGAACCAAAGACACCACCATTGGTGATGGTGAATGTGCCGCCGGTCATTTCTTCAATGGTAAGCTTACTGTCTCTTGCTTTTGTTGCAAGATCAACGACTGCTTTCTCAATTTCAGCCATACTCAGGCTTTCTGCGTTCCTGATCACAGGTACTACCAATCCTTTTGGTGATGAAACAGCTATTGAGATATCAACATAATCCTGGTAAACAAGGCTATCCCCATCCAGCCTTGCATTTACTGCAGGCCATTCCTGTAATGCAAAGCAACACGCTTTAGTAAAGAAACTCATGAAGCCGAGTCCTACATTGTGAGTCTTCTTAAATACTTCTTTGTATTTACTACGCAGTTCCATTATCGGATGCATGTTCACCTCATTGAATGTAGTGAGCATTGCGGTTCCATTCTTTGCCTCAACCAATCGCCTGCTGATAGTTCTACGTAACGGAGACATTTTTTTTGTTTCCTCATTTCTGCTGAACAATGTGGTTTCAGGAGACCTTCCGGGATTTTCAAGAATGCTCAGTACATCATTGCGGGTCAATTTTCCGTGAGACCCTGAACCTGTGGCTTTGGATACATCCACTTTTTTGTCTGCTATGATAGCTGCGGCAAGTGGAGTGGCGTTTGGTTTTTCAGCTTCCCTGGAAGGTGCAGTCTTCTGAACTTCTGGCACAGGCTCTTTCTTTTCTTCCGTCTTAGGCTTTTCAGCGGCTGCTGGTTTTTTTTCTTCTGCCTGTACGGTCTTTTCTTCTTTCGTACCCGCAGGTTTCTGTGCTGTATCATCGATCTCAGCTACCACCTGTCCTATCTCAAGCGTATCATCCACCTTTGCTTTGGTGTGAAGAATTCCTTCTTTTTCAGCATTGATCTCGAATGTAGCCTTCTCACTTTCCAATTCGGCAATCACCTCATCACGCTCTACCCATTCGCCATCTTTTTTTATCCATTTTGTGAGTGTTACCTCGTTGATACTTTCTCCTACGGTTGGTACTTTTATTTCTACAGCCATTGAATGATGTTTGATTTAATTCCTGATTAGTAAAATATATCTTTTCTTCAAAATAATTATATGCTGAATGCGGTGCTTAATATTTCCTCCTGCTCTTCCTTGTGTACTTTAGAATAACCTGTAGCTGTCGCAGCGCTTGCCGGCCTGCTGATGATTCCAAAGTTCATACTGGTAAGGTTCATCCTAAGGAATGATGCTGCTCCCATGTTGAGTGGTTCTTCCTGTACCCAGTACCAAATTCCTTTCTTATACTTTTTGTATAATTCCTGCAAATGATTCTCAGGTAATGGATATATCTGCTCCATCCTGATAATCGCGGTGTCATCCTTTCCTTCTTTATCTTTTCTTTCTTTCAGATCGTAATAAACCTTGCCACTGCAAAAGAGTACCCTTGTGATTTTTTCCGGATCCGCATCTGTATCACCAATTACTTCTTTGAATCCACCTGTTGTGAAATCTTCGATAGCAGAATAGGTGGAATGCAATCTCAGGTTTGCTTTCGGAGCAAAATTGATCAATGGTTTGCGGAATGGCCATGCCAGTTGTCTGCGAAGGCAATGGAAGAAATTTGCCGCTGTGGTAACATTCGTAATCACGATATTCAATTCCGCACACATTTGTAAGAAACGTTCCATCCGCGCACTGCTATGCTCTGGTCCCTGGCCTTCATATCCGTGAGGTAACAATACTACCAAACCATTCATTCTTCTCCATTTTTGTTCAGAGCACGAAATGAACTGGTCGGTAATGGTTTGAGCACCGTTGGCAAAATCTCCGAACTGCGCTTCCCATATTACGAGTGCATTCGGATTTGCCATAGCGTAGCCATATTCAAATCCGAGTACTGCGTATTCACTCAATAAAGAATTCCAGATGCGCAACTTGCCCTGGTTCGTTCCAATATTACTTAACCTGTTGTAAGTTTCATCCGTTTTTTCATCACGCAATACGGCATGGCGATGGCTGAACGTTCCCCGGCGCACATCCTGCCCACTCATACGCACATCTTTTCCTTCGTTGATAATGCTGGCATAGGCCAGTAATTCAGCAGTAGCCCAGTCAAATTTCTTTTCTTCTGCAAAGAGTTTTTCTTTCTCCTGGAGTATTTTCTTTATTTTTCTCAAAGGCGTAAATCCTTCGGGAATATGCATGATAGCATTAAATAATAATTTAAGTTCTTCTTCTGGTATTGCTGTTATGGGTGAAGAAAGAAAGTCTTGCGGTGTAGCCTTTCGCAGGCTCTGCCACCATACTTCCGGCATTTGATAGGTATAGGGGAGTGGGTTTTGTTTTAATTCATCCAACCTTGCCTGTAGGTCATCCCAATATTTTTTCTCCATTTCCTTTGCAAGGGCTGTTCTGTCTTCACCTTCAATTTCCTGCAGGAATTTGATATACATTTCACGTGGGTTGGGATGATTGTCGATCAGTTCGTACAAACCGGGTTGGGTGAACTTTGGATCATCGCCTTCATTATGTCCGTGCTTCCGGTAGCAGACCATATCAATAAAAATATCTGAATTGAACTCCTGGCGATAGCGTGTCGCGATCTCTGCTGCCTTTACAACAGCTTCGACATCATCACCATTCACATGGAAAACAGGCGCCTGGATGGAAGATGCGATTGAAGTGCAATAATCAGAAGTGCGTGCATCATCAAAGTCGGTTGTGAAGCCTACCTGGTTATTGATTACAAAATGTAATGTTCCGCCTGTATAAAATCCTTGCAGGCCACTCATTTGTATGACTTCATAAATAATACCTTGTCCAGCTATCGATGAGTCGCCATGAATGAGTATCGGTAGAATTTTTTCATAATTGCTTTGATAGATCACATCTGCCTTGCTGCGTGCAAATCCGAGTACTACAGGATCCACGGCTTCCAAATGAGATGGATTGGGAGCAAGTTTCAGATGAATAGCCTTGCCATCAGGAGTGATCACTTCACTACTGTATCCCATGTGATATTTTACATCACCACTACCCATAGTACTGTCCACCTTGGCAGTGCCTTCAAATTCGGTAAAGATTTGTTCATAGGTTTTACCCAGTATGTTGGCCAGGATATTCAGCCGTCCTCTGTGTGCCATACCGATCGCCACTTCCTGTACACCATTATTCGCAGCCAGCGTAATGATTGCATCCAATGCTGCGATAGTGCCTTCTCCGCCTTCCAATGAAAATCTTTTTTGCCCGATGAATTTCGTTTGAAGAAATTTTTCGAACATGACCCCTTCGTTCAGTTTTTGCAGAATGCGTTTTTCCTGCTCGATGGGCACTGGTTCCAGCATCGTTTTTTCAGCAGCATTGATGATCCAGTCAATTTTCTTTGGATCGTTGATAGAGCTGAATTCTATGCCTGTAGCACCTGCATAGCATTTTTTGAGGTGTTCTATTATTTTAGAAAGTTTGGTGGAAGGCATTCCAGCCAATGTTCCTGCCTGGAAATCCTGATTCAGGTCTCCATCAGTAAGTCCAAAATCCTGGAGGCTCAATCGTGCATGCCTGTCCTTACGCTCACGAATGGGATTGGTTTTGGCGATCAGATGGCCTTTCTTGCGATATGCCTGTATCAATTGATACACCGCAAACTCTTTTGAAATTGCACCTTGTGTTACCACTTTCTCTCCAGCCACCGGTTCTTTCCCATTTGACGAAACGGCAAAATCGTAACCTTCAAAAAACTTCCTCAGATCCTGGTCGATACTGTCAGGATTATTCTTAAAATCGACATACAAATTCTCAATGTACGAGGGGTGT
This sequence comes from uncultured Ginsengibacter sp., assembly GCA_964526985.1. GTDB lineage: Bacteria > Bacteroidota > Bacteroidia > Chitinophagales > Chitinophagaceae > Ginsengibacter. The sequence continues at coordinate 20,509 of CAZGNJ010000044.1, forward strand.
GAAGCGGTGATAAATGAAAAGTCTTTCATACTCGGATGGGACAGGCCCTTTGTTTCAGTAAAATTTTCTGCAAATATCGTTTCTTTTTCGCAAGATTTTTTTAAATAAAAGATAAGTAGCTCTAATAATTTCCTGACCGGATATGTGGTTCAGTCAATAGCGGTACTGTTTGATAAGCTATTGCGAACCAGGCAATCGATTGAACCGGGGAAAGTGCCCCGGCTTCTCCATAATTCCATTAAAGGATGATGGAGGATTTTATTGGAATTGGATCGCCACGCTTGATGATTCGAAATGAAGAATTTGAATATTGATTCAAAACTCAGAGCAAGGAATGGGATCACCATGATCTGGCCACTGTTCAAATCGAAGAAGGATTTAAAAAGTGGAGAAAGTATTTCATCATGGATTTGCGAATAATCTGATAAAGAAATTTAAAATCATATTGATATTGTAATCTATTCAATTATATCCTTATCTTCGCACCCCAAAAAAAGAGAATTCATGGCAAATCATGCAGCTACTAAGAAAGATGTAAGGCAGAGTGCAAAGAGAAATGAACGCAATCGCTACCAGGGTAAGACTACCCGTAACGCTATCAGGGATTTCAAAAAGAATGACAAGAAAGAGACTGCCAACGCGCAATTTCCGGAATTGGCTTCTAAGATTGACAAACTCGCTAAGAGAGGTATTATTCATAAGAATAAAGCCAATAACCTGAAGTCAAAGCTTTACAAAGCAGCTCAGAAACTGGAGAAATAATAAGAAGTTACTTTTCGTAATTATATTGACCGTCAAAGTTTTTGACGGTTTTTTTGTGTTTCATTATTATTTTAGCAAATCCTTTACAATCTAAAATTACTCACATGATGAAACGCTACATGCTGTTTTTTTGCTTTCTCATTTCCGCATTTTCCGTATTCTCCCAGACTTCGGAGACTTTTACAAATCTTCCTGTTCTAAGCCCTTCCTCTTCATACCAATCCTTTAGTTGGACCGGAGATAATGGATTGACATGGTCTGCGGCGGATTCACGCACAGATCAGACGATGACTGAAAAAGCTGTCGTAGTAAGAAATGGCAATATTTCATGCAATGGTATTCCCAATGGGATAGCCTCTATCTCTTTTAATCATCAACAGTTTTTTGGTGGAAGCGCTGGCAATTTAGATGTGTATATAAATGGCACCAAGGTAGGTAGTGCCAGTCCAACTACCTCATTGGGAACTTTCACTTTGAATAACATCAATATTTCCGGAGCCTTCAATCTTCAGATTGTACAGACTACAAGTGGACTCCGCATCGGTATAGATAACCTGACCTGGACCAATTACAACGCTGTACCTTGTACCGAACCAACAGCACAACCTACCGGTTTGTCTTTCTCATCTACTACCAATTCAATTACGGGAACATTTACAGTGGCTTCACCTGCGGCTGATGACTATTTGGTAGTAAGAAGTACGAGCACTACTCTGGATGCACTGCCGCAAGATGGAACTTCATATTCTGAAGGTTCAGCAATCGGATCATCTACAGTAGCCGCTATTGTTTCTACCGGTTCATTTTTGGATGATGGACTTACTCCTAATACAACTTATTATTATTTCATTTTTGCAATGAATGATGCCAATTGTGGTGGTGGTCCAAATTATTTGACAGGTTCGCCACTTTCGGGTTCTACTGCTACACAAGCATTGCCGGCATGTGTGACTCCATCAGGAACGGCGTCTTCAATTATCCTTACCCCATCTGCCAAAGCAATATCAGGTTCTTTTACTGTTGCCGGTGATGCAGATTCCTATCTTGTAGTTATCAGTACGGGTTCTACGCTATCTGCGAGCCCGGTTGATGGAACTTCTTATACTTCAGGGCAGTCTTTTGGTGGAGGTACAGTGGTTAGTTTCAGTGGTAACAATTATTTTACAGCAACAGGTCTCACATCCAGCACCACTTATTATGTATTCATCTTTTCAGCAAATAACAATTGTACAGGAACACCTCCATTGTATAATGCTACTGCGGCTACCGCATCTACACAAACAACAGCATCTGCAGGCATACCCAGTGGCTATTATGATGGGGCAAGCGGCCTTACCTGCGGTGCATTGAAAACGAAACTGAGAGATATTATTTCTGCTGATGCACTTCAGCTTACCTATACTCCAGGCGTATGGCAGGCATTCGAATATACTGACATCCGCAGGAATGATGATAACACCGCAGACATCATCTGGGATATGTACAGTGATAATCCTTCAGGGCCTGAACCATACACTTACACTTACCAGGTAAATCAATGTGGCAATTACACTAAAGAAGGTGATTGTTACAACCGGGAACATTCTACTCCTAAGTCGTGGTTCAACGATCAATATCCGATGTACACAGATGTTCATCATTTATTTCCTACAGATGGAGAGGTCAATAATATTCGCAGCAATTACCCTTATGGAGAGGTGACAAGCATTTCTGTGGAAACTGACAATCACAGTAAGTTGGGGACAGGTAATAACTTCGGATATACCGGGATTGTTTTCGAACCCATCAATGAATACAAGGGAGATTTTGCAAGAGCCAGCCTATATATGGCTACCCGTTATGAAAATGAGATCATCTCCCAAAACTGGTCTGGCAACCTAAATGCCAATGAACTTTTCCTGAGTGCTACTGACGAACCGGATGCCAATATGAGAAAGCTGCAGATATATGATACATGGTATGTGAAACTACTTTTCAAATGGATACAACAAGACCCGGTAAGCCAGAAAGAAATTGACCGCAATGATGCCATCTATTATCTAACAGGACAGCACAACCGAAATCCTTATATTGATCACCCGGAATATGCGCTTGAAGTGTGGCAATGCTCTGGTGCATTGCCGGTAACCCTGATCAGTTTTGATGCCAGCAAAGGTGATGATGGTGTGCTGCTTAAATGGTACTCCACCAATGAATCTAACTTCTCTCATTTTGAAATTATGAGGAGTGAAGACGGAACTAACTTTTATAAGATCGCAACAGTGAAAGGTAGCAACATTGCTCATTACTATTATAAGGATACTCATGTTCCTGAAGGAAATATTGTTTATTACCGTTTAAATATGGTGGATATTGATGGCAACACCAGGCTGAGCAAGGTAGTGAGTGTACGGCTAAACAAAAACTTCTCTAACGCCATTGTATATCCGAATCCTGTTTCAGGATTGCTAATGATTAAATTGGACCGTAGTGTTTCACCAAATAGCAAATTACAAATAGTAGATATGACCGGTAGAATTATGAAGAGTGGGGTATTGTCCGGTGCAACAAATGTGGTGAATGAGAATGTAGCAGATCTTCCGCAAGGCAGGTATTTTATACGAATCTATAATAATAAAGAAGTCATCAATAGCTCATTTGTCATCATGAGATGATAGAATGACTGGAATGATAAAACCTCTTAATAAAACCTATAAGGTTTTCAAAACCTTATAGGTTTATTACACCAAAATAAAACCAATTGAAAAAAGTATTTTTTTTGCTGATCAGTACTTTCCTGTTCCGGTCGGCAGATGCACAGTTGACAGTATTCGAAAAGAGTGGTGGCCTCAAGTCTGCCACCTATTTTGAAGCGATTGCGTATTACAAGCAACTTGCAAAGACTTCATCTAAAATAAAAGTTGTTGAAAAAGGAATGACTGATGCCGGGTATCCATTGCATGTAGTAATGCTGGACAATGAAGGCGTTTTTGATCCATCGAAATGGCATGCCGCAGGCAAAGCCGTGCTCATGGTGAATAATGGCATTCATCCTGGCGAACCTGACGGTATTGATGCCAGCATGATGCTGGCCAGAGATATACTCAAGGGAAAAATAAAATTGCCGAAGAATGTCGCGTTGGCCATTATTCCTGTTTACAATATTGGTGGATCATTAAACAGGTTTCAATTGACGCGTGTAAGCCAGAATGGGCCTGAGGCTTATGGCTTCAGAGGTAACGCGCAGAACCTGGATTTGAACCGGGATTTTACAAAGTCTGATTCGAAGAATGCAAGAACGTTCGCATCCATCTTTCACTGGCTGAATCCGGATATGCTGATAGATAATCATGTAAGCGACGGAGCGGATTATCAATATGTAATCACGTTGCTGTCCACACAGTACGATAAACTCGGACCGAAATTGGGAGCCTGGCTGAGAGATGAATTTGATCCGGGGATATATGAGAAAATGAAGTCTCGTAACAGGGATTTGATTCCTTATGTAAATGTGGAAGGAAGTGATCCTTCGAAAGGATACACCATGTTTTATGATCCTCCGAGGTTTTCATCGGGCTATGCTGCCTTGTTCAACACTCCGGCATATATGCCTGAAACGCACATGCTGAAACCATACAAACAACGAGTAGAAGCTACCTACGACCTGATGGTATCGATAATGCAACAAGTTTCGGAGAAAGCAAAAGAGTTAATTCAACAAAGAAAATGTGCAATCGCAGCAACAAAGGCACAAAAGGAGTTTGCATTAAAATGGAAAGTCGATTCTTCAAAATATGCGACACTGGACTTTAAAGGTTACGAAGCATCTGCGAAGCCAAGTGGATTATCAGATCAGTCTGTTCTATTTTATGACCATAGCAAGCCATTTACACGCAAGATCACTTATTACAATCACTTCAAAGGAATAGATTCTGTGAGTAAGCCAAAAGCCTACATCATTCCACAGGGGTGGTGGGCGGTAACAGATCTTCTGAAACTAAATAGGGTAAAGATGTCGCGATTGGAAAGGGATACACAGATATTGGTAAAGGCTTACCATATTCAATCTGTAAGTGCCATGCCACGTGCGTATGAAAAGCATCATGCAAACTTCAATGTAAAAACAGAAGTACAGGAAGAAAAAGTGCATTTTCTGAAAGGGGATTATATCATCTACACTGGCCAGGAAGCGGACAGGTTCCTCGTAGAGATGCTGGAACCAACCGGAGCCGATAGTTATTTTACCTGGAATTTCTTTGATGCCATTCTGCAACAGAAGGAGTATTTCAGTGATTACCGTTGGAATGATATTGCAGTTGACTACCTGAATCACCAGCCTGAACTGAAAAAAGAATTTGAAGAGAAGTTAAAGGCTGATGCATCTTTTGCGAAGAGCATACATGCACAGTTAGATTTTATTTATCGCCACTCACCTTACTATGAAGCAGCATATAACAGGTATCCGGTGTACCGGTTGGAATGAAGAATGTATTTAGTAAGAAGGAGGATGGATAATCCTTTGAAATAAGTAATGAAGAAAAATTATTCTGATAGATTCATTCCATCGACCGGTTCATGAATTTTATCAGGGGCATCAATACTTTAAAGGATGCACTTACTTTTTCTGCAAACTTCGGGGAAATCACTTCCTCATCAGTGAAACTTCTTGTAGCTACGAAACTTTTCATTTTCAAAAATTCTGCAGCCGGATTCTCTTTGTCGTATCCTTTCGGAACATTTACGAGAACCTGTGATTCTTCTCTTTCCAAGGCTCCGTACTGTTTTTTAAAGGCAGGGGAAGAAATTATTTTCTTAAACTCAGGAAGGCAATAGTCAATTTCCTGTCGTAATTTCTTTAGTTCGTTCGATTCCGGCATCCAGAGTCCTCCACCGGCAAAGCTATTGCCACCAGGTTGTATGTGGACATAGTATCCGGCATAGATGGATTTCTTGCCACCCCTGCTAAAGTAGGCGCTGCGATTGACTTTATAAGGTGTTTTGTTTTTTGAAAAACGGATATCGCGATTGATCCTGAAGATGCATTCTTTTGCCCTGAGTTCTTGCAGGTCTTCATCAAATAAAATCATTTTATCCAATAAAGCCTGTACGAATGTTTCAAAATTTTCTTTGACAATGTCATAGTTTTTTCGATGGGCATCAAACCATTCTTTGTTGTTGTTCTTTTTTAAAGTTTTCAGGAACGAGAGGGTAGTGGGAGTGATCAAGGAGAAAAAGGTTTTTAGTTAATACCAAATATAGTTATTAAACAGCCCGAAAGTTATTCTTGATGCGAATCCGATTGCTATCGGATGGTGATGCGGCCATTGTATTTAACCTTAGTAGAAGGTGTTAACCTGTTTTTTTCTGACCTTATTACCTTATTTGAATACAGATTTAAATAATAAGGTAATAAGGTAGCATGGATCGTTTGTTCATTTATCTACTAAGGTTTCGTTCCAACACACGATTTATTTTCTTTTTTTGAACAACTCCTATAATATCGAATACATTGGTTGCCTGAATTTTTATATTATTCAATACAGACAAAGTGTTCAGTAATTAATATCAACTATAGTTATAAAACAGCCCAAAAGTTATTCTTGATGTGAATCCGATAACAATCGGATCCGATTGCTATCGGATGGTGATGCGGCCATTGTATTTAACCTTAGTAGAAGGTGTTAACCTGTTTTTTTCTGACCTTATTACCTTATTTGAATACAGATTTAAATAATAAGGTAATAAGGTAGCATGGATCGTTTGTTCATTTATCTACTAAGGTTTCGTTCCAACACACGATTTATTTTCTTTTTTTGAACAACTCCTTTAATATCGAATACTTCGGTTGCCTGAATTTTTATATTATTCAATACAGACAGAGTGTTCAGCAATTAATATCAACTATAGTTATAAAACATCCCAAAAGTTATTCTTGATGCGAATCCGATAGCAATTGGATCCGATTGTTATCGTATCCGATTGCTATCGGATGGGGAAGCGCCCAAATTGTATTTAACCTTAGTAGAAGGTGTTAACCTGTTTTTTTCTGACCTTATTACCTTATTTGAATACAGATTTAAATAATAAGGTAATAAGGTAGCATGGATCGTTTGTTCATTTATCTACTAAGGTTTCGTTCCAACACACGATTTATTTTCTTTTTTTGAACAACTCCTATAATATCGAATACATTGGTTGCCTGAATTTTTATATTATTCAATACAGACAAAGTGTTCAGTAATTAATATCAACTATAGTTATAAAATAGCCGAAAAGTTCCGGGTATTCTCGAAAGGACAGGATTTCGCTTTGCTCAAAATACTCTGCCGCGGCGAACTACAGTCGTTTCATTGGACTATTACGAAAGTACTATCGGCATAAGAACACCTCTTGGTGAATTATTGAGGATGCAAATTCAGGATGGTTGTACGAGTGCATCCAAACCAAAGAGGCTGCCTCCCATTGAGACAGCCTCCTGGCTGCTTTCCACTTTTCATTTTAACCCCGGATTATCAGCAATTTGGGTTAGTGCTTCATCACCTTCAACACTTCTTTATTCGCCAGCCTGATGAAATAAATTCCATTCGTATAACCACCGAAGTTGAATTGCTGTTGCAGAGAAGTAATCTTCACTGATTGCAGCAACTTGCCTGCTTCATCATATACAGTGGCCACTGATCCGATCAGTTCCTTATCACCAACGACGATGGTGATCAAACCTTTGGTCGGATTCGGATAGACAATCGTTTTTAAAATCTTCGGTGAAGCTACATTCAGCCTGATGACGTTGGAGTATTTTGTTTTATCATCTCTATCCACCTGTGCCAGACGGTAGTACATCACACTTTCGTTTAATCGATCTACATTATAATCCGTGTATTGGTAAGATGAATTGCCTGTAGCAATACCTGACGCCTTCACACTGCCGATGAATTTGAAATCCTGACCATCAAACGAACGCTCTACCCTGTATTCCTTCGCATTCCTTTCATTGGCAGTAGCCCATTCCAGCAAATTATCATTGCCTTTGTTGGTTCCTTTGAAATACAGCCACGAAACGGGTACCACTACGCCGAGGAAAGTATTTACTACCGCACCCGGTCCCATTTGTTCTACGTTGCCCACACTATCCGTAGCCAGCACAAAGAAGAAATAGCTTGTCGCAGGCATACCTTTGAAAGTAGTATCCGTGCGGGTAGTACGATCTTTCCAGATAGAGAAATTGGTACCATCTGTGGAATAATAAATCGTGTAATACTGTACACCACAACCATTCGGATCATCCTGACCCGACCACGAGAGTGGTATGAAATTGTTGTAGCTGGCATCCAATGCATCCATCTGGCTGGTGGGCGCTACGGCGTCTATGGTATTCTTTTCAATATTGGTCGGGATGGTATCATTCAGGTCAAACACAATCTTCGCATACGCGAGAATGGAATCGAGGGTGTGTGCATCGGCATCCGGTTTTACGCTGAAGTTGACAAAGCCGTGTCCGTTTTTAGTTTTGTCTTCGGTAGTATCCTGCAGACGCAGGAATCCTTTGAACGGATTGGTTGATGGCATCATTGTTACCGGGTCTATGGACTGGAACTCCCAGAAGAATTCATTTTTCATTACATCGTATCCTGCTACCATGTCTATGAACAATCCCAATGAATCCCTCGCATCCAGCCGTTGATAAGTGGAGGCAGTAGTAGCCGGAACAGAGAAGGATTGATTGTTGAATCCAAAGCCGGAAAGCTGGAAGGACCCCGGATCCATCTTTTCATGTACCGGCACAATCACTTTCACGTACCTGGCCGGGGCAGTCGCTATTGCTGAATTTTCATACGTAACAGTATAGGGTAAACGATCTTTGACACTGACCCAATGCTTATCGGGTTGACCATCCGGCCCGATGATCTCATTGGGATCGTGTGACTGGAGGATCATGGCTGAAGCATCCGAACCATCACCATTGGGGTTGCGGGGTGGGCGTTGGGTACCGTTGGGGTTACCGTTTTGGGGGCAGTCGGGAATGTTCTTGTTGTTTTCTCTTTCTCTTTGTTTCTTAAGCACTTTCAGGTAGGTGTCATATTTTCCGATATCCTTATAATGTTGCATAAGCTCTAACTCCTTCTGTAAATCAGCTTCTGATACCTCTGCATTTACAATGGTATTATTATATGTGCTGCTAGCATTCGAAATGTTTTCATTGATACTCTTGCCCGTCACTAATGTTACACCGAAATCTGTAATGCCATACACAGTACCGAATCCTGGTACAAATCCCAACCCGCTACCTAAAAGATCAGCGGTGGCCAAACCAACATCGGGATCTGCGTATAGGGGTGAATTACTATTCATTACTTTACTTCCTAATTGAATACTGTTTGTCAACACACCTACGCCACCTAGTGCTTTGCCAGTTTTACCTAGGATTTCTGCAGTCTTCCCGCCTGAGGTTATCGCACCCATAGCCTTATCAGCATTCGCTATTCGTCCCAACCTTGCCGCATTAGCCCCTTTCAGATACGCAGAACTCCCCTTTCCAACCATTTTAATTAAACTTTGGTTCTTAGAAAGGAGCGTTTGCTCGATCTCACTATAGGTTTTATTAGAATTTGCGAGACTTTTTAGATACTTGTTTAATTTCCATTTCGTGCCTTCATCCATAACAGTAATCGTGACACCCTGCCAGGTAGAAATGGTTTCTGCATATTCTGACACTACTACCACTTTAGAAGGTTCTGTGCATTTGAGGCCGAGGATATCCACCCCATTCGCCGGATTGTTTCCCACATACTGGTACATTCCCATACCATCTCCATAGCCTATCAAATCCTGCTGATCAAAAACGCCTGTTTCGGGATTGTAACTCCGGAATTGAAACTGCAGATGGCCGGTAGCGCTGTCATATACCTGCCCGGTAAAGCCAAAGCGATTGCCGGTAATGCTACCGGAAAGCGGAGCACCGCTGCCATCAAAAATTGATTGTTTACCATAAACATCGTAGCGGTATTGCTCTGTAAGACTTCCCGAACTGTTTGTAATCAATTCCACGCTGTTCAGGTGATTCTGATGATAATAATAATTGACGCCCATGTGTTCATTCTCCACTGGCTGCAGGTAACTACTGAAGACCATCTTGTTCTTTATGATCTGATTTTCATCCCGTTCAATGATGGGTTGCAATCCAGCATAAGAAAAATATGAGGGTACGCCATTTATCGTTTTTGTGATCCGCCTGCCCAGAGCGTCATATTGATAGGTAATCACTTCTGCCGGTGAAGCAGAATCTTTGAGCAGTCGTTTTTCCAGGTCATAGTACTTGTGATATTTTCCATCAAAAAGCAGGTTGCCTCTGTCTCCATATACAAAATTGGTGGTGGTAGTACCGTCATTCATAGACACAATTTGGTTCAGGTTATTCTTAACATAGCTGATACTCTTTCCGCTTATGGAAGCAGCAGTCCTGTTTCCGAGAGCATCATAGGTATAGCTGTCATTGATGGTAAACGGCCCGCCGGTACTTCCCCGTTTGTAAGTAAGTAGCTTGTTGTTGGAATCATAAGTGAAGAATTCAGACAAATTGCTACTGCCTCGAATGATAGAAGTAATGTTTCCATTATTGTCAAAATCATAAGCAAGGTCACGGAGGCTTCCTGTGGTGATGTGGGTGAGCCGACCGGCAAAATCATATTGCAAATTGGTAACTACACCATTGGCAAAAGTTTTCTTTGTCAATTGTCCCGCGTTATTGTAAGTGTAGGACACCACCTCGCTGCCGTTCTTTTGGATGGATGTCAGCATTCCCCTGGCATCGAAGGTTTTTAATACCGCAGTACCATCGGGATAAGTGGTAGTTTGTGTGCGCCCTGAAATATTGTACGCATAATTGACTGTCTGCCCATTAAAGGTCTCTGAGGTGAGGCGGCTTAAGAAATCATACGTAAAATAAACTGTTCCTGCATCATTGGTGGCCGAAATCACTTTACCCGTTTTATCATAGCCATAAGTAAATACCTGGCCGTTTGGTAGCGTTTTGGAATTGATCCTGTTCAGGGAATCATAAGTGTAATTGATAGTGTTGCCGTCTTTTGTCCTGAGGGCGGTAATATTACCTTTCACATCATAACTATATTCCTCAAATTTTCCATCCGGGAAAGTAGCACGGATTACCCTATCCAGGGCATCATAGGTATAGGTAGTGGTATTGTTGTTGGCATCTGTCAGGGAAACTACATTTTCTGCAGCGTCATAGCCAATCTGTGTCACCCCACCATTGTTATCAGTAACAGAAATCACCTTACCCAGATCATTAAAGGTAAGGGAGGATGTATTTCCATTCTTATCCTGAATGGTTTTGATGTTTCCCACAGCATCATAAGTCAGCGCTATGTTGTTGCCCAGGGCATCGGTGGCTTTGATAACACGGTCTTCATTATCGTATTGATAATTGGTGATGACACCTTCTCCATCGGTGACCTTAGTAATATTTCCATTTGCAT
>CAZGNJ010000045.1:0-8174 GCA_964526985.1 uncultured Ginsengibacter sp.
GGTACCTATCATCCCATTCACAATTTCAAAATGACCCAACCCCGTATCTTCAAACTCTAAATTACCCTGGTGATAATAATTACGCAGTAGTGCATGCGCATTCTTCACATCGCCAAACATCCAATAAAGCAAATCAATAAAATGACTGAACTGGGTGAACAAAGTACCACCATCCAATGCTTTCGTACCCTTCCACGAGTTGGCGTAATAAGCCGAATCGCGGTTCCAAAAGCAATTCAGTTGAATACTGTAGATCTTCCCCAACCGGTTTTCATCCAGAGCTTTCTTCACCGCTGCCACCGGAGGATTGAAACGATTTTGCTTCACAATCAACAATTGCTTTCCACTTCTTTCAGCCGCCTCAATCATCCTCAGGCAATCCTGTGAATGAATCGCCATCGGTTTTTCGCAGAGAACGTGATGGCCCGCGTTGAGGGCAGCGATGCTATGTTCAGCATGCAAGCCATTGGGTGTGCATACGACTATGACATCCGTTTCAGGATGTAACTTCAGCATTGCTGCATAATCAGTGTAGGCGTTGGCGTTATACTTCTTTGCAAGTTCATCTGCCTTCTCTTTGATGACATCACAAACAGTAATGAGGCTGCCAATCTTGCTGATGATGGCGGCATGGCGTGGAGCGATGCGTCCGCAACCGATGAGGGAAAAGGTGAGTGGTCTATTGATAGTTTTAAATTTTGAGATATTTTAATCTGGAATGATAGTGATGCGCTACAGGTATCGTTATTTGTCGCGACGCCCTACAGACATCGCTCGTATTATGTCGCCCTTTCAGGGCTTTGTGAGCTATTAGATGACTATCCCTGAAAGGGCGGCAATCCAAAAGAGCAATGGGCGCAACCCGTTGCTCAAAACAAACTAACGGAACATTGAACATAACCTGCTCAAAACAATCAATTTCTCACATTGTTTATTGCTCAAACTCATCATTGCCCTACAAAACGTCTATTCAATTAATCCCACAAATACCTTTCATCAAAGTCAACATTCAAATCTGTCAAAAGTTTTCGGTACTCATTCTGAAATCCAATTTTTTCATGATGTGCATGTTGGTTCTCAATATACCTGATCAAACCATCCATCTCATTGGGGTTGACTGAGAATGCTCCATAACCATCTTGCCAATAGAAATTCTCGTACTCTGAACCTTTGGCTTTTATCCACTTGGATGAATGAGACTTTACCTCTTCCACTAATTTCATCATTGCAATCTTCTTAGACAAGAAACAAAGGATGTGTACATGATCAGTGTAGCCACCAACCCTTATCACCTGGCTCTCCAGTTCATTGCATATTCCTCCAAGGTAGCTATGCAATTCATCTTCTACGGGAGGATGAATGAACGGTTGACGGTACTTGGTACTAAAGATGATATGAACTGCATTACGAACTAATGACTGTGACATAATGGTTACTTTTTATTGAAAATTAGTTGGGGAATTACTTCAATGGTATGAATTTCTGTTTTTGTTTGACGTAGATTATGTTTTAGAATATGTGATCTTGTGTATTGCATTCATTGCGCGATACATGGCATCGCTATTTATCGCGACGCCCGACAGACATCGCTCATGTTATGCCGCCCTTTCAGGGCTTTGTGATCTATTGAACGACAAGCCCTGAAAGGGCGATAATCTAACGGAGCAATGGGGGCAACCCGTTGCTCAAAACAATCTAACAGAGCAATGGGCGCAACCCGTTGCTCAATTCAATTCAATTCAATTAAACTCAATTAAACGGCAATTTTTTATAGCCCATTTTCTGAAGCATGAGACGTAAACGTTTTGTTGCCTTCCACCCTATCATCTTATCCAGCATTCGCATTACCTTGCCTCCATCCATCTTCCTATTGCTTCCACCCAAAAGGTCAATCTTGTGTTCTAATTCCTTTTGCAAATCCACATAGTGCGGATAAATTCGAAACAACCATTCCTGGTAACGGTTGGCACACAGCAGGCGCATCTCGCGGCTGTTCTCTTTACTCAATAAATATTCGCAGCCCAATTTTGTAGAAAGAATGGCTGCTTCAAACCGTGCCCGGGATTTCTCCTGCGAAAGCGCTGCAGTCATCCCCGAACGGTAATACATTCTTGCACCACCCGCGAACAGAACTTTTTCTGCATTCAGAAGTAGTCTTATGCTGAATTCAAAATCATTATTCAGAGACAAACGTTCATCCCATCCCCCGGCTTTATCCATGATCTTGCGCGGGATCAACCACAACCACGCTGCCATCATATCATACTTCTGACCGAGTGAAGCCTTCAGCCAATCTAATGAATACATATCCTGCCAGACAGTTTCAGAAACGAATTTCGCGGATTGTTCCTGTCCATCGTAAAACCTGCCCCATGCACAGGAAGCAACACAATTCTCATTTTCCGAAACGCGTGTGAGTTGAGCCTCCAGGTGTTGTTCATTCATCACATCATCTGCATCAAAAAACTTGATGTAATCACCTGTCGAATGGTTGAGCCCTGTGTTTGAAGCAACACACTGCCCACTATTTCTCTGTGCTATATACTTGATACGTGAATCATCAAATGATTTGATAATCTTTTCTGTTTGATCTTTTGATCCGTCATTCACAATGATCAACTCCAGGTTCGTATGCGTTTGTGACAACACACTCCTAATGGCCGACTCTATGTATTGCGCCGCATTGTAGCAGGGCATGATCACAGATATTTTCTTTTGCGCTGTGGTTATCATTTTATGCAGACCAGGTTTTCACCCATCGAAAAGGTTTTAAATGGAAAAGGTCGGATCGCTTTATAGAATACATCGGAAATACCGGGCTCTAAGAAATCGTGCAGTTCAATGGCCATACACTGTGTCTTGCCCAGCCAATCTTCATAACCCGAAGCAAACAATTCTTTCTCTGCGCCTTCAATGTCAATTTTCAGCAAGTCAATCTTCTCCATACTATATTCACTCATCAATTCACCAATAGTAACGCCTTCAACATCTCCTGCCGATTCAGATTCCCTTGTTTGGAAGGCCCATCCACCGTGCCCTGTATCAAACACCTCCAGCCTTGTAGCTCTTGGCCATACAGCTTTTTGAAGACAAATGATATTCGGATAATTTTTGGTATTCTTTTTTAGATATTCAAAGTTTTTACTTTCGGGTTCTATGGCAACGATTCTTGCTTTCGGATATTTGTTGGCAAAATACACAGCAGACAAACCGATATTGGCTCCGCAGTCTATGATGAATTCAGGAGCCTCTTTTAATTGCACATTGTATTCTTTGGCAAAGAAGATTTGGAAAAGTGTAGTAGCATCAACATTGAAATTGCTCAGGGAAACAGGAAATCTGATACCTCTGATGTGAATATTCTCCGCGCGATTGAATCGGAACTTTGAGTAAAACAAAAACCACAGAGCGCGAAACCCGAAACGGTTGTATAATCGCCGGTAATAAGCAATTTCTTTCATTAGTGAAATATTCCCTGCCATGCATCTTTGAAACCAAATCCTGCCAGGCGAATTGCATTGACTGTTTTCTTTACATTTAGAGTCTTGAAGAAGTATTTACAGATATTCACGGTAAAGCGGCGCTTGTTTTTTTTGTGCAGCCAGGCAATCTGTTGTTCTGCTAATGGAAGCGGTAAATTGTTTAAAGCTGCATTCATGTATTTATAATTGTTATACAAGTAATCATATTTGTTGCTCAATTCCTGAGCATCATGGATTCGGTAATTCATGAATGTAAATGGAATTAAAAGAACAGGGCTTTTGCAAGCCGTCTTTAAATTAAAATACATGTCGCTCGGAATACCATATTCAATTGGATACCTACCTATCTTTTCAAAGAATAACCGCGTCAAAATAGTACCACCAGGCCCGGTGTTGAGAAATGGCTTTACAAAAAAATGGTCGTGAATCGCCTCTTTGGATTCTTTGATTTCCAAAGTTGAAATTCCATGAACGTACATAGCAAATGAGCAAGAAGGATTCCTCTCCATCGCATCCACTAGTCGTTGCAATCCATCCGGCATTAATGAGTCGTCTGAATCAGCATAATAAATGTATTTACCATTTGCATATTCAGAAGCCTTGTTCCTGTTAGGAAACTGTCCCAAATTCTTTTCATTCACATACACGCTTATTCTTTCATCCTGTGCTTCATACTTCCTGGAAATGGCGACTGTGTTGTCTGTTGAGCAGTCATCAACGATGATGAGTTCAAAATTCTTGTAGGTGGATGCCAACACGCTTTCTATCGCTTCGGCAATGTATTGCTCGCGGTTGTAGGCAGTCATCAGAACGGAAACAAGAGGTGGAGTCATGTTTTGTTTTTTTTACCTTGAAGATGTAGCTCTCGGCCTCAAGGCTCGACCTAATCAGATCCAGCGGTTAGGATCTTCAAGGTTTGTGTATGTTAAACCAAACTTCTAATAGTGCTCACCACCCCATTCGGCAGCCACTCCATATCCAACCGTGAACCATAAACTCTTTTCTTGCTTTTCTTCTTTGATTGCTGTGCAGCCATCAAAAAAATCTGCTCGAAGGCTATTGTATTTTGTTCCGGGGCAAATAATTCATTTGCCTTGCTGATACAATTGCTTCTCATTTTTGATCGCAACAATTCATCAGCATGAATCCCCTGAATTTTTTCCGCATACACTTCCACACTGTTATCTTTAATTCTGAATCCCGTCTCGCCATCCACCACTAATTCTCTCACGCCACCTGGAATATCATTCACCAAAGGAATCACACCGGACTTCATGGCTTCCACTATTGTTACCGGCATCCCTTCTGCTACAGATGGCAGAATGAAATAATCCATTTCGGATAAAACTGCTCTTACCTCTTCCGGCGGCAGCTTACCATAATGTTTTATCTGAACGTCTGCCGGCCATTTCATCTTCTCTTGTAAATCTTCTTCATCTTCCCCGATGATGTGCCAGGCTGCATTAAGTTTCTCCGCTAAAGCAGTGGCTATCTCGGCAAGGAGATGATATCCCTTCCCTCTGGTTAATCTCCCGATAAAAACGATATTGCATCTTCCTGCACTTTCTTTTCTCATAGCAGCTTCCGGAACCGGAAACCGCTGATAAAAAATATCTGCAATCCTTTCCGGCAAACTATTATTAAGATTGGCGCAGATACTTTCAGCAACTGTTATAAATTTATTTACGATGCCTTTGTGTTTTTGTGCCAGTTCATAATAATAGCTATAATCTCCATGCAATACCTGCACCACCGGATTCTGCAATCCCAAATTACTGCACATACCCAGTTCCAGCCAGTCGTGGGCAACGATCACCGCTTTGTCATCCGGCAATAGTTTTGCCAACTCTTTACAAGTGTGATAAAAATTCCAGTTTGGAGAATAGTAAAAAACGCTTTCACTTACCGCTCCTTTCAATACGGGCACCTCATACTTCGGTATCTTTTCTTTGTTGATGGTGAAGATCACATGATTTTCTATCTCCGGGTTTTGCGAAAATTCCAATAGATTCCTGATGACGGATAAAACGCCACCACCTGAGCCGTTATGAAAATGATATATCCTGGCTTTATTTCCCACTTTTTTTCTCTTACTGATTACTGGCGCCGGACTCCTGCCCGGTGTCTTTACGTTACTTAAAATCATTTACGGTAGTAACGTAGCAGCACTGGCCGGGAGGCCAGCGCTAGTTCCAGTTTTTTATTTTCCTACTGGCGCCGGGCTCCTGCCCGGTGACTTTACGTTACTTAAAAATCTATATTGAAAGTAACGTGGCAGCACTGGCCGGGAGGCCAGCGCTAGTTACGAGTTACGACACTTTTAAGTTTAGTACAATCTGACAATATCCAACAATCCCTTTCCATTTTCAGTATGGTAATCAATTGCACTACTATGTTTCCATTCATGAGGTTCATTCACAAAGCCGGCACGCTTGGGGTTTTCATGGAGATAGTTCAATTTTTGAAATATCATTTTTTCATCAGCCAATAATACCGGGTGATTTTCATGTTGCCAGAACTGGAAACGAAAGTTACTCTTTATCGCCTGTCCATTTCTTTCAAACAAATCCAACATCCATTCTCTCCTGCTTTCCTTTTCATTATTGATGATGGCATCAATAATTTTCATCGCGGTAAAACTCTTCAAATTCTTCAGTACCATCCCGTGATCAGCAACGTTTATTACTGAACTGATCAAATGGAAGTGATTAGGCATCAAAACCCAGGCGTGAACTTGCAATCCTTTTTCCTTTTGACAATACCTGAAACTATCTAAAAGGATATCCCGGTATAAGTCTCTTGTAAAAACATCTATCCAATCAACCACAGTTGCCGTAGTAAAATAGACTCCTTCCCTATCTGTGAATTTGTATTTTTTACTCATATCCCTGGTGATTTATACTGTCGCACAATTTGCTGGCTATATTGTTTATTTGCTTACCGGCTCTTACTGGCTTTCTGGCGACGGGCTCCTGCCCGGTGCCTTCGCGTTACTTAAAATCATTTACGGTAGTAACGTGCCAGCACTGGCCTGGAGGCCAGCGCTAGTTACAGTTTTTTATTTTCCTACTGGTGCCGGGCTCCTGCCCGGTGACTTCGCGTTACTTAAAATTATTTGCGGTAGTAACGTGGCAGCACTGGCCGGGAGGCCAGCGCTAGTTCCAGTTTTTTATTTTCCTTTCTGGCGACGGGCTCCTGCCCGGTGCCTTTACGTTACTAAGAAATCTTTATTGAAAGTAACGTGGCAGCACTGGCCAGGAGGCCAGCGCTAGGTGCGCTAGGTGCACTATTTGTGTTATTTATTATTTGTTCTAAGTTTCCAGGCAAATAAATATCGGATTGTAGTCAGGCTAATTCCGCTCCATCGGACAGGCTCTTCATCGTTTTGCAATTTTATTGTACAATGTCTCCTCACTCTTCAGGTCATAAGATGTTATAATCTTTGTCTGTGCCGCTTTCCCCATCTCTTCCCAATTCGCTCTCTTTTCCCACGCCAACTCCATCACTCTTGCCAGTGCATTGGGCGTAGGATAGTCTGCAATAAACCCACTGACCAGATGTTCACAATATTCCGCATTGCCTCCTACATCGGTGGTGATGGCAGGCCGGCCGCAATACATGGATTCTATCAGTGCCAGTGGTGTACCCTCGCCCAATGAAGGAAGAATATGAATATGATTCTTTTCCCAAACGTTGCGGATATCACTCACATGCCCATGAAAATGCACGCGGTCACGGATGTGATAATACTTCGCAAGTTCATGGAGGTAGGCTTCGTCAGAACCTTTTCCATACAGGTTCAGTTCCCAGTTCCTTTCCTTCCACTCATTACTCGCCAGTACCTGGAACAACACATCCTGCCCTTTGTGAAAACATCGTAACGCGGCAACAGTACCAAAAGAAATCTTTGAATCCAATGAAGGAAATGGCAACGGCGCTACCAGCTCTCCCACATTCAACGGATTGTTGATCGTGTAAGCATTACTGATAGCAGCAGCAAGGATACGTTCTGCGGAAGTATGATTTCTCTTTGAAACAAATCCTACAGATCGTGCCTTTTCGAAAATTGCTTTTTGCTTTGCAGCTACAGGCAGTGCAACCGTAAAACCAAGATCAGGCACATTTTGCACCAATACGTGCAATGGGGCATTGCATGTGTGTAACCATGCTGCTACCCTGTCAAGGTAACCATAACAAAAATCAAAACCGCCGGCCTGGCTTACAAGTACTGACAAGTGATTTGCTGATTTCAATCGATTCTGCAAAGCATCCATGACCATACGATTTTCTCTGTCGGGAAATAACTTATCACTTACCTTCCCGGCAATTCCTTTCTTAGCTCCGGGTTGTTCCAGCCAAAATATTCCTGCTCCCCTCTTCTCCAATTCCTCCAAATGCTTCGGCACCATCTGGTGCCGGAATACCAATACAAATACATCATGCCCTTTGTCCAAGGCTATCAATGCTGTCTTATACCACAGGTCTTCACATCCACCCCAGGGAATATGCGCGAGGGTGGAAATGAATAAAAATGTTTTTTGATGAGGCATTTAAATGTAAAGATCGTAATGACGCGATGTCCGACGAACATCGCTTTTTATATTTCGCCCTTGCAGGGCTATTAGTTCATTCGCATCGACCAGCCCTGAAAGGGAGATTTCTTAACGAGCAATGGTCGTAGGCCGTTGCTCA
>CAZGNJ010000045.1:8274-30940 GCA_964526985.1 uncultured Ginsengibacter sp.
AAAACAATGATCAATAACGATGATCATCTTTACGCGACGCCCTACGAACATCGCTTTTTATATTTCGCCCCTACAGGGCTTTGAATTTATTCATATCGTCCAGCCCTGAAAGGGCGATACCTTAATGAGCAATGGTCGTAGGCCGTTGCTCAAAAACAATGATCAATAACGATGATCATCTTTACGCGACGCCCTACGAACATCGCTATTCATATTTCGCCCTTACAGGGCTTTGAATTTATTCATATCGACCAGCCCCTGAAAGGGCGATATCTTAATGAGCAATGGTCGTAGGCCGTTGCTCAATATCAATGATCGTAGGCCATTGCTCAATAGCAATGATCATAGGCTATTGCTCAAAATACTATCCTCCGTCTTCGGTACTGACAGCTAATAGTCTTTTATAAAATCCGACACTTTCCTTCACCAACTTTCCGAACTCCAATTTCGTTTCTATTGTCTTCTTCGCTTCGTTGCCTAATCTTTTTCTCAACTGTTCATCGCCTATCAATACTTCCATCTTTCTTTCTAATTCTTTTACATCATGCGGATCTACTAACATTCCATCCTTACCATCGGTAATCGCATCGGCCATACCGCCATACCTGCTGCCGATGACCGGCTTACCCATGCTCATCGCTTCGGTGCACGTATAGCCCCATGCCTCCCAAAGGCTTGGCAATACTACGATGTCAGCATTGGAGAGGTACCGGTATAGTTCTTCATACGGAACTTTTCCGGTAAGCCTTACCCGCTCATCATGGTATGTCAATTTTCGTACAACCGTTCCCGTCATCGTCTTGCACCTGCCATAATGAATATCCCAATCTTCACCGATCAAAATAAACTGAACATTCTTATTTCTTTTCAATATCCGGCTCGCAGCCCTTGCAAGATTGATCACACCTTTGTGTGCATTCAATTTGCCGACAAACAAAACGGTAAGCATATCACCCGGTAATTTTTCTTGTGCTATTTTCTCCCCGGGAATCAGTGTTTCAAAATCAAATAAATGCGGTATCACACTGATCTTATCTGGCGGCAATCGCCAAAAGCTACCCAGCCACTCTTTGAATGAATATGATGGAGCGATGATGTGATCTGCCATTTCGCATGACAAGTATTCTCTGTTGGAAAACCGTTTTACATCCACCCTGTTCCAAAAACCGAGATCCCATCTGCCTCTCCGAAAGGCACCCAACACATAGCGTAGTTTTCGCCACTTCGATTCATAAAAATAATTCAGGTGACTTTGCAATATGCCCGGCATTTGCACCCTGATGACGTACTTCAGACCGGTTATCCGTTGCTTTTGCAATTCATAAAGAGCAGCATGTATCTCGCATGACTCTGCGATTGTAAAATGTTTCTCATTATGTCGTTGTAAAAAGTAGGGTACTACATCGAAGGTAAATTGTGCAACAGAGGTGGTGTGAATTCTATGAAATACCACTCCGTTCTGCTCTGTTACTTCAGTGGGTGCATTTACCGAAGGTGCAAATACTTCACAGAACACTCCTGCCCTGTGCAGTCCTCTTGTGATGTTGTTTATAAACGTAGCAATACCTCCTCCGGAGAATGGTGGCGCTTCTGGTGTGATGAATGCGATACGGATGTCGTGTGGCATTTTTGAAAACTAAAACCTATAAGGTTTCTAAATTGGAAAGTCGAAACCTATAAGGTTTCCAAAACCTTATAGGTTTAAACGGTAATCCACCTTTCCGGAACAATATCATTTTCGTTCAGTGCATTGGTAGTAAACCAATCTTTAGGGCTGATAATTATTTTGTCAGGATGCTCATTTAGCCAGGCAGCCCACCAGCTAAAGGTGGAGTTACAAATAATATTGTGGCGGCATAGCGACATCAGGTGCATATCATTGAATGAATCTTTACCTGAATTCCAGTCAGCAAAAAAAATGCTACCCTTTTCCCATTCATCCAGTACTGATTTTGCAAATGCGGTATCATCAGAAAAAACATACAGATTCATATTTTCAGTCCGTTCTGTGATGATGGCAATAGCATGGGTTAAATACTCTTTGTAATTCAGGTTCCGGTGCCTGTCGCTTGCCAGGTAATCTCCTCTGCGTATATGGATACTTACAGCATGCAGATCATCTTTTATTTGCGCAGCCATCTCTTTATTTTTGATCTCCTCAAATGGTGCAAATTGAAATGCGGTTTTCACTTCCTCAGAGATATCCGAAAAATATTTTTCAGACAACCAGCAACCCTGCAGATATACAGGTTTTGATTGGTTCAATATTTCCGGCTTGAAATCATAACCTTTATCATGTTCCCAATATTGAGAAGGCTTTGAACCCCGGATCTTTCGCAAGACACGTGAAAGAACATCCTTTCTCCTATCCAATACTTTGTCCAATTCATCTTTGGTAGCAAATGGTATTTGCAAGCCAAACACCCGGCCAACCTCCGCTCCATTGTGTATGTACTGAGCCTGGTCATAATACATCTTGCAGGGATAGCCTAAGTGCTGCATTTGCAGAAAGAATGCATACTGAAACATCTGGTTGCCCAACCCACCTGCCAATTCGATAATGATCTCCGGCTTCATCGTGCGTGCTTTCGCCGAAACCTGCTTTTAATCTTCTGCAAAAGATTTGTAGATTGTTGTGGCTGTGCCGGTATTGAATTTTCTTTATCGCGGAGGAAGTCGTGGCCACCGACCTTTTCCTTATCACTAAATTCGATATAAACATTTTCCGAAAGTGGCAGATCATGTCCTTCGGGAAAACCAAAGTTGTGATCGAGAATTTTCACGCCTGATTTCAATTCACAGATATATTTATTGAGGTGTGATTCATCATGCCATCTTGCAAGGATACCGGATGAACGATCTGTTTCAATATTCTTCTTGAGTGTTTCAATCAATTCCAAAAAAGAAAGAGCCTTTCCTCCGTTGAAGCCTCCCATCACATAATATCTACCTTGCTCATTTTTGATGCATGCCGTAGAATGAGGGTTCCGTTCGTACGGAAAATCACCAGGATTTTTTACCCAAAGAAAAAAAGGATGCCTTACCACCACCAGATCCGGATCAGCATTTTCAATCTTCAATAAATCAAATGTTATTATTTGCCTGAATACAGTATTGGCATTACAGAAAAAAATGTAGTCAAATTGTTTTAAGCCCCCTGCTATAGAAGCAAACAAGTGGTACCGCATGAGTGTATCATCCGGCCAACCCATTTTTTTTTGGTAAATAATTTCTACATTTCCTGCACATTCGCCCTGGTCAAGTGTGTCGGAGAATACAAAGTATTTTTTCTCTGCCTCAGGCAAAAAGAACTGCTCACAACTTTCGTAAAACTTTTTCCAGAAAATGGAATACTTACCGGTGCAGATATAAAGAATGGCCACCTTCATAAACTACGCTTCATCAACTTGAATTTTTGTGTTTCCCTGTCGAAAGCAATCTGTTCCGGGAAATGGTGCAACCGGTCAATTGCTTTGTCAATCCGGTGATCGAAACCTATCAGATTGAATATCCTTGTTCTACTCAAAAATTTTTTTCTACGGTGCAGCTTCTTTAATTTTTGAATCGCATTCTGAATTTCCGTGTCTGCATTTTTTTCCATAGCCATCTTAGCTTCTCTCCAATATTCCTCTGTATTCGTCAATGACAACTGGCCCGATGTCCTGATCCTGAAACTTGCGACAAGGCATGAAGGTGTGTACAACTGCTCATATTTGAAAAACCGGTTCCACAATTCAAAATCACCGGCCAGCCTGAATTCTGCTGAGATATAACCGCCCGCCTTATTCCACAACGAACGGTTCCAGAATGTAGCATCCTGCTGAATGCACACATCATCAATGTAATGGCGCAACCTCGACCACGGGCCAAAACTTATCGCCTGCACAATCCTGCTTCGTTCATCTATTACGCTGGGAAGCGCCTGTATCCAGTTGACACCGGGCAATCGCAATAATTCGGCAATGATGAACAACGAGTTTTTGTGAAGGATGTCATCACTGTTTACCCATCCCATCATATCGCCTGTTGATCTTGCAAATCCTTTTTGCAAAGCATCGTACATACCCTTATCCGGTTCGCTCACCCAGTAGGTAAGTTTATCTGCATACTTTTTAATGATGTCAACAGACCCGTCAGTGCTGCCGCCGTCAATGATGATATATTCAAGATTGGGATAGCCTTGTTCAATCACCGACAATATGGTTTCTTCCAGATATTGCGCCTGGTTGAAGGATGGAGTAATGATGGTGATTTTTGGATAGTTCATGATGGTGAACCTTCAAGGTTTTGTCTGGCTTTTGTGCGTTGGCTTAACCTTGAAGGTTTTGTCTGGCCTAAACCTTGAAGGTTGAGCTTGGCTGCAAGAGCAGTCTAAGCCTTCAAGGTTTTGTCTGGCTTTTTGTGCGTTGGCTTAACCTTGAAGGTTTTGTCTGGCCTAAACCTTGAAGGTTGAGCTTTGCTACAAAGGCTCGGTTAAATCCGCTAAGTCGGACAGGCTCTTCAAGGTTTTCACAGCTCTTCAAGATTTTCACAACTTCGTAGCGGCAATCCCCAAATAGGGCGAAGTCCATGTTGACTTAAATCGAATGAGCCGCTTCAGATAGTGCAGCCTCCGCATGAAATGATGTTGCAGCCTGCTTTTGAAAGGCCCATGCTTTTGATTGGAATCCACCCAGAAATCAAATGACCCCAACGGGCCTGCCGCATCAATCCGGAATCCATTTTCCGTGAGTATTTTCTTCCACGGCTTTAGCCGCATGGATTTTATATAATGAAGCCTGTAATTATCTATGTCGAAAAATCTGTGCAGCACACCTTGCAGACCAGTAAAATTTGGAACGGTGATCATCAACTGCCCTCCCTTTTTTACAAACAGTGTGTGCATTGCAATGATCTCTTTAAAATTGACAAAGTGCTCTATGAATCCTGATGAATAGACAAGGTCGTATTGCCTGTCATCTTTGTAATCTTCTATGGCTGCTTCGGTAAAGGCGCCCACTTTCCAATTATTTTGCTGAAACCATTTTACCAGTAACGGAAGTTTCGGAGTAAGGTCTATTCCGTTTAATTCCCATCCGTCCTGGCCAAGCAAAGCCATATACCTTCCGGGGAAACAACCGATTTCGAAACAGGTTCCGCTCTCTTTTGAAATATGATCGAACATAAACCTGACGACAGGACTGTTCCGATCTTCAATGAAAAAATTGAAGTCCTCATATCGCATTTCCCAGATTTGCTGGGCTTGGAGGTTGGTTGACTGTGGGCTCATTATTTTTAAACTCAAATAAACCTTGAAAGCTTTACGGACTCCTGCCCGGTAACATGCCGTTACTCTATTGTGATTTCTTAGTAACGATTGTGCACTGGGCGGGAGCCCAGCGCTATTTCAGAAATTTTCGATAGAACTCTGCACTGTTACAAATTTGAAGATAACACTCTTAGACTTGGTCAAACACCCAACTTCTTTAAAGCCCTCCGTAGATTAAACCATTTTGAATTGCGCAAGTTTGCAAGTTCTCTTTCTGTCTGATCAGCTAACTCGTAATCAACCAAAAATGCTTGATAACATTTCGACAAAACAGTTGTACGTTCAGCTTCTATTAGTTTAATATTTTTGATACTACTAAGGCCGTCATAATTGAATACAGCGATGGGTATATCCACATGAAGATATTTTGCATTTAAAAAGCAAACCACCTTCATAAAAAATTCCCAATCTGAAACTATCCTTAAATTTTCATTGTAGTATCCAGCAAGTTGAAACATAGTACTTCTTACAAGTGTTGCGGGATGTGGCAAAGAATCTTTAAGAAAAAACCGAAAAGAAAGGGAATCCGGAAATCTCTTAATCCAGGACTTATCAGATTCATTAATTATTAAATTCCCATAAATCAAGTCATAACCATTTGACACATTCACCAAAGAACTTAGACTATTCTTATCGGGGAAAAAATCACCACTGTTTAAAAACAGCATATACTCCCCTTTAGCTTTAGCTATCCCTTTATTCATTGCAGAATAAACTCCGTCATCATCTTCACTAACCCAATATGCTATTTTGTTTTCAATGCTCTTTATATATTCCTGACTTCCATCATGGCTGTTACCGTCAATAATCAAATATTCATAATCATCGAAACTCTGTTTCCAGACGCTTTCTACAGTTTGAGTCAGACCACTAAAGTTATTTAAATTAATAGTAATTATAGAGATCATGGCCAGCGAATATTAATGGTATTCAGAATCGTTTAAAGAATGATTGTAAGAGTTTTAATTTGTCTCTGGTGAACTTTTTCATAATTACAAAGATTTTCCTCTTTTCCAGTTCTTTCTTAAGAGCAATTTCATGTTCAATTGTTCTTTCATTTAATGGATCAATTACCTGACCAACAAATTCATTTTTTTTTCTCCTCCCTGGAATTTTTCTCCCTCCATTGAAATCATCATGAATAAGACAACTTTCCTTCACTCTGGGATAGACCCTTTCAGCAAGAAACTCCTGATCAGAATTATAAGAGTTATTCAATTTATCATAGTTACTAATCATTATATCCATATCCCTCAATATGTGAGTTTGAGCCCCCCACAACCCTCCTAAAATTAACAATCCGGAATGCCAGGGGTGATCCCTAATGATATGAAATGATTTCCCAGATTTCACCCATTCTTTTACTGCTTTACTTTCTCTCAAACTTAACCTTGAATCACAATCCCGTGATAAAACATAATCTACTTCCGGGTCTGAACATGCAGAAAAGCGCCAGAACATTCCGTCCCAATCGCCTTCAATAGGCATTCTAATGATTTCTGTATTATTAAACAGACTTAATCTTTCCACAATTTCTGGGGCCAAACGAATAGTGCTTTGCCCAATATAAAATCTACATATCCATCCGGGATAATATTTTTGAGCCAGGCGAGCATTCTCAATTGAACCGATTGTGTACTTTTCACTATCACCCCAAAGGCTAAATGAAATAACTTTTTTGTGCATCTAATTAATCTGTATGGTGAAGCTGTTTGACCTATAATGGTTTAATTATACGAGTAACAACTCAAGGAAACAAAAAAATTACTTCAAAACATGATTGTGCCAAAACACTTTATTGAATTTTTCCCAAGCATGGCATCCAAAAGGAAGTTGATAGTTATTCAATTGAAATAGATAATCAGGTTGCACTTCAAAGCTAAACTTCAAGGATATATGTGGTGAAGCTATAATAAAATCTGTGAATGCATTTGGAACCAGGTAAGACCAAAGATAATCTTCTTTCGATCTTTCCCATTGTCTCAACAAATACACAACATTGCTTCTGTCCTTCACTTTCATAATTACCTTATAGAAATAGATCCTAAACTTGATTAACGGTTTGAAATTAATAGGTCTATCCAAAACTTCCCTTAACCTGGAAAGCTTTATTCTTCTCTTTATTATTTTTCGAATTGAAGAAACTTTCCTCAATGAAAAACCTGAATTACCACCTGGCAAAAATTCTTTTGAGTTTCCATCGCACCAATCCTCAAACCACGGTGCCCCGATATAATCATACCCTTTATCACACCAGTACAACAATTCATCACGAAATACCCACGCATCCAATTCGTAGGTGAGCAGGTATTCATAATCTTTAAACAGGTTGTAGAAATACAAACTTATTTTCAGTTTGTTGTATTGCTCTATGCTGCTCAGCCAGTGCGGGTCTATGAATACAAACTGCGCATCGCTTACCAAGTCCGTATAAGCCGAAACATCTAAACCTTCGGGAGCTACAATGCGAATGGGATGGTTGCCCAATATCTTATAACATTGCACAAACGAAGCCAACTCGTTTTTTGTCGGGGTGGACTTGTGAATGGGTATGACGATGACGACTTTGTTCATCGCTTATAAAATAATCTTTCCACTTTTTTGACACTTTGATGAATCATGATTGCATATTTCACAAGTCGATAATTGAGTAAAGAATTATTCACTTTACTATTATCTAACTGGTGATATAAATCTGAAAGGTCTTTGTTGAAAGCCCTGAAGTGTTGTTTTACAATTTCTGTTCTGATTCTTTGCGTTTCCGCACCACCTTCCGGAGTCAGACTTACGCCATCAGTATTGCAATAGCTGATAGTAATATCCAGATGTTTGTAAGTGCAGTTGTACTTATACACGGCCAAAACAAAAAAATTCCAATCAGAGTTTACTTTGTAATTTTCATCATACAATCCAACAATCCCGAATAGTTCTTTTTTGATAAAGGCGCCCTGGTGGGGAATTGTATTGTGAATAAAATGATTAAAGGTGAGCACATCCGGGTAATTTCCATTGTGCTCAACAGGCCACCATTTTACATTGCCGTACAAAATATCTTCACCATGTTCCTTATTGAATACTTTCGTAAGCACATCCGACGCAAAAAAGTAATCCCCCGAATTCATAAAAATCAGATAATCGCCATTCGCTTTTCTTATTCCCTTATTCATTGCGTTGAAGATTCCTTCATCTTTTTCACTCACACAGTAAACCAACTTATTTGTATGTTTTTCAATTAGCTCCTTACTCCCATCTGTACTTCCTCCATCTATGACGATATACTCATAATCCGTGAAGGTTTGCTCAAAGACAGACTGCATGGTCTTTTGCAGACCTTCAAGGTTGTTGAGATTAACTGTTATGATAGAGAGGAAAGGCAATTAGAAATTATGATCCCGATAGCAATCGGGAGAATTATGAATTATAAATTATAAATGATGAATGCGCTCCTTAGCGGTGATGCCTTCACCTGCGGCGATCATCACTATCATCTGCACTATACACTGGCAAGGCTTCCTAAATGTAGTCAGCGGACACCGGCCACTACCTTATATCTACTCAGGCAATTCCATTCAGTTTAAAATCATTACCAAACATCTTTCTCACCTTTCTGATCCTCAAAAAATTATCTTCTAATTTTTCAACAGCACTCGAAATTGAATGGGTATTATTAACGAAAATCTTTTGCTCTTCATGCTTCGTCTTCAATGCATGAATCATTGCATCGGCTATCGCATTTTCATCCAATGGATCAATGTAGGTGGCATAATCTCCTAATAATTCCCGGTGCCCCTTAAAATCTGAAGTAATCACGGGGCATCCGATTTCTGCAGCTTCCAGCA
The DNA here is from genome assembly GCA_964526985.1 of uncultured Ginsengibacter sp. GTDB lineage: Bacteria > Bacteroidota > Bacteroidia > Chitinophagales > Chitinophagaceae > Ginsengibacter. The sequence goes on from CAZGNJ010000045.1 coordinate 17,422, forward strand.
AAGGCATATTGGTTGGACCAAGAAGGGTGGGCATTACCAGGGCAATTGCATTCTTATATAAACTGTATAATGTCGCATTGCTGACATAACCCGGTATGATCACGTCTGATTGCAATTCAAGATTACGAACTACATCTCTGATATAAGCCAGATTTCCCTTATCAGAGCCCGGCAATATAAGCTTCAATCCTGGATTTTTTTTTACAACCATTTTGAAAGCTATCAAAAGATGATAATGGTTCTTGTGTCCCCAGAACTGGGCAGGATAAAGAAAATAATTTTTCCTGCTCAAAGAAAACTGGCTTTCAAGAATGGATTGCTGTTCCGATTCATTTACGTTCATACGTACCAAAGCTGCCGGGAAAAGCGGTAATACAAAAATACGCTCCGGGTTAATTTGCTTGAATGTTGCCAGTTCTTCTTTTCCCGCTTCTGATTCGCAAAATACTGCAAATGCCTTTTTGTAAATCAGGTAATAGTATCGCTCCCTTTTTTCAAAAATTCCGTCCATACTCACTTCCGGAAATGCGAACATAGAACAATGTCCAATATCCCAATGAGTAGCAACAAACGGAAAATTGAGCTCGCCTCCTCTAAAAGTTATTGGATAATAAAGAATATCTATTTTCTCTTCTGATAGCCATTTCAGTATTCCCTCATTCCTCCGAATATTTTCATCTAGAATTAAATGATTCAACCTGTTTTCAATTCTTCTCCGCAACCTTACTCTTATAAACTTAACCGGTATTTTATTAACCTGTTCAATTCTCTTTTTACAAAGTTCAAACTGAGCATTATCTTCTTTCCTTGAAAAGGTGATACATTCCTTTTTTAAAGAAATCTGTTCTCCTTCCGAAAACCTGACAAATACAAACTCCAACAACGGATCAAATTGGTGTTGATCAATTGCGCTCATCAATGACTCATAATAACCGAATCCACCACCTGCTTCAGGTTGGTAACCTTCTGTAATCACAACACCAATTCTAAGTTTGCTCTCCATAGTTCCTTATTGTTTCAATTACCTTCAGCACTTCTTCTTCCCCCAATCCCAGCCCACTCGGAATATAAAACCCGTTTCTTGCCAATACCTCCGCTACAGGATATTTTTCATTTCGAAACAATCCCATCTTCTGAAACACCGGCTGCTCATGCATACACCAGAAAAAAGGGCGCATCCCAATTTCATTTTCACTGAGGTGCTGTATCATTTCTGTAGCCCTGTCTTCAGTATCGGCCACGAGGCCAAACACCCAATAAATATTTTCTGCGAAGGCAGTCATGAACGATTGCTGACGAAATCCTTTCAAACCCTTCAAGCCTTCACGGTACAATCGTCCCATCTTTCTTTTCCTGGCAATATGCTCGTCTATCTTTTCCAATTGTGCAAGCCCTAAGGCTGCCTGCATATTCGTCATCCGGTAGTTCCACCCCATTTCATAATGAACAAATCTTCTTTGTCCCGGTTCGAATGCAAGATTGCGCAATTTTCTGCATCGTGCTGCCAACGCTTCGTCGTTGCAAACCAGCATACCACCTTCCCCTGTTGTGATGTGCTTGTTGGGATAAAAACTGAAAGTGCTGATGTCGCCAAAGGAACCGCATGGCCTGCCCCGGTACGTTTGTCCATGCATTTCCGCAGCATCCTCTATCAACCGGAGGTTATATTTTTTACACAATTCCAATACGGGATCCATATCAACAGGAAGCCCATAGATGTGAACGACAATTATTGCCCTGGTTTTGGACGTGATCTTTTCTTCGATGAGATTGACGTCCATATTCCACGTATGCGGGTCGCTATCAATCAACACAGGGGTGGCACCGGCACGCACTACAGAAAGTGCAGGTGAGATGATCGTGAATGTCGGCATGATCACTTCATCCCCCGTTTTCAAATCCAAAGCCTGCACAGCTATGTCCAATGCGGCAGAACCATTTGACACGGCAATTCCAAACTTCCTATCTGTATAAGATGCAAATTGTTCTTCAAATTTTTTAATGAAAGGCCCTTCGCTGGATATCCAGCCTGTGGTAATACATTCAGAAATGTATTTCAGTTCATTGCCAGATAGTAAAGGAGTATTTACAGGAATAGGATTCATCTATATTTTTTGAAGTATAAAACAAACACCCCAGGTATCAGTGCCTGGCTTCTTTGCAGTCAAAAACTCTTCTGCCCTGATCAGTTTAAAGTGGGTATGCACAGCCAGCAATTCTATTTCAGGAATGGAGAAATGACGCATTGGATGTGTTTCGGAAAAGTATTCTTTATTACCTGAACTTTTGTCTTCGATTTCGATATCATATTTGACATCCACCACATTTTCGTTCCAGCGCATTTCAGGGCTTGCATGCCTGATGATGCGACAACTGTCATCTTCCATGTACTTCACTCTCGGTTCAGGCATTTGGTGAAATACTGCCGGAGTGTACCATACATCAAAAATAAAAATACCTCCGGGCTGCAGATGTTCATTAACTGATCTGAAACAAGCCACTAACTTTTCATTGGTGGTGAGGTAACTGATGACATGAAATAAGGAAACTGCAACATCAAACTTACTTTCCAGGTTGAAAAATGCAATATCACCGACTTTGGATGTAAAACCTTTGATACCCTTACTCACTGCAATGCTTGCCATCTCTGCACTCTGCTCTATTCCCGTAACACGATAATCTGCCTTGCAAAAAAATTCAGCGTGCCTCGCAGTGCCACTTCCCAATTCAAGAATACTAACCGCAGCAGGATTGAGTGTCTTAATTAGCTGCAATACATAGTCCGATTCTGCTTCATAATTTTTGTCTTTATAAAGTAATTCGTAGTAGCGACTGTATTGATCCTGAAAGTTGTTATCCATCGAAAATTTCTGTTAGCACAGAGAATCCAGTTACTTGACAATCGGGTTTTCAGGGCTGTGTGTAAATCGAACTTTATCTGCATCACCCGAATAAGGCCCCTGCTTCACTTCAATTATTTCTGCATCGTCCAGTATTTCAAATCCATGTCCACCCGCAGCCAATAAAATAATATCTCCCTTTTCCAGTATCCTGCTCTCAAGATAGTTTCTGTCATCATCAAAAAAATCAACCCTCACTTTGCCCGACTTGATAAACAACACTTCCTGTGTAAGCGTTACCTTCCTGTCCACAAGGTTGTGTACATGCGGATCTATGATGTAGCCCTTAGGGCGATTCATATAACCCAACTGCTGTGAAAAGTCGCCGGGGGTAAAAAATTCAATGCCGTCCTTTTTGAAATCAGCACGGATGATGACGGCAAGAAGTTTTTGATTATGGATAAAGTTTTCAAACATTCATTCTGAGATTAAAGAAGATTAACAAAACCTGGTTAATTTATTCTTAGGATAAATCCAGCCCAGGAAGCAGGATAAACAGTATTTAGAATGATTGGATCATCGCAATAGCTATTGAAGTTTCCCATTACAGAATACCCGTTGAATGCTTCAATTAGTTTTTCCCTATTGAAAAACCAGCAAGGATAACTTGCATCATAAATTTCCTCTGGTACGTTTTGGACAGTTAGAATATCTCTTTCATAAATTACTATAGATGTACGGTCGATTATTATAACTGGAATTTTATAACCAATAGATTTTTGTATCCATTCGTAAGGATTCTCTAAATACTGCAATACGCCACTCAGCAATAAAACATTAGGTGAATAGTGTTCCAGGCAACCCTCTACAGAATAATAAAATCTCAATTGTTCATTTTCAAAATGCTGTCTTCCGCACTCAACAAAATGTGGCTGCTCAACAATACACCACGTTACACTTTTTAATCCCTTTAGAAAATCCTTGTTCTGAAAGTAAGTACTCCCCAAACTCCCACCAAAATCTAAAACACAAAGTTGATTATCGTTTTCTATTGCGGCATTTTGCAATCCTGACAACAATCCCCAGCTATATTGTATCTCATCAAATAGCACACTGTCACGTTCGTAAACAGCCTCCCCAGCTTTTACTTTCAGCAATGCACTTTTGCATTTTTCTAAAATATGAGAGATTTCATACCCGGTCGATAATTTCCTCGCTTCATTCCAATTATCGAAGTTGCCACTGAATACTTCATACGAGGCAGAAATAACCGGTTGATTTTTCTGAAATCTCAATACAGAGAATACAACTGGCGGAACAAAGGGCTTAAGCAGGTTTTTGAAAAGAGACACTTCTTCTAAATTATAGGTATTTCATAAATATGGGCAGTATTCAACCTGGTAAAATAAAATACACTGAACTGCATATTTAATAGGTTTATTCTCCTAAAAATCATCATTCCATTTTCCTTGTTTAGATTAACACTTCTCCGCTCATGAACACTTGTAATCTTAAACACCAATCATTTACCATTTTCTAATAAGCTTATCAATCGTGCTAATAAGTCGAATTAAGAAAATTGCACCTCTGGTTCTTTTTTTATGCCAACAAAAAGTATTCTGTTTCTCTCAGTCTGCTCTTCAAGAAAAAGATTGAAATATCCAGTAAATTTATTTCTGAACCATTCCAGAGAATACCAGGCTGGTACGGAGGGAACATTTTCAACATCACTACTCCATAATCCCATTGGCATGAATTCTACCATTACATATTTATTAGAGAAGGAATTGATTTTTTCAAATATGGTATCTATCGGATAATTCGATGTAAGTATGAGATGATGCGTAACAGCCAATGCAACAACCAAGTCAGATTTCATTCTTAAAGGAGTACCTTCATAATCTGGTGAATCCATAAAATTACATAGCAAAGAGGTAGCATTCACTAACTTCGCCTTTTTGAAACCTTTATAACAGGAATTAATAGCATTAGCGTCATAATCTACTGCAATCAATCTCTTCCAGGAAAATTTTTTCATGAGAAGTTGGGAAAAATAGCCTCCATTAGCTGCAAGGTCAATAACGGTACTTATATCTGGCAATTCGCTTATAATCTGCAAAATCCTACTAAACCTTAATATTGGCGTAATTTGTTCGCCCTTCAAATACTCTTGGTGATAATCTTGCCATTGAGAACCCAAAATGGGTTCAGATAAACCCTGTAAATACTTAGCAATGCTTTCATAGGGAGGAAAACAGTCAATGGAACCATTAGAAGCACCTTCCTTCCTGTAGGTAAAAGTCACTGTCTTCCTATTCAAAATTTTTCTGGTAAAAAAAACCCCGGCCTTTTGAACGATAACCAACAAGAGATTCTTCTTTTTTGTTTGAAAAATTTTAGAATTGCGAAATTTAAAAAAATAGAGACCACCTTTTTTCTCTCCGATAATCTCAAGCAATCCGGAATCCTCTAAACCTTGGCACGGGATTGTTCTCATGCTGTCGCTGGAGTTTTCTAACAACCTACTTGCAATAAACAACTTGTTTTTGCTCATAAATGTCAGTGGTGCTACTACTAAATTCAGAAACTCTTTGTAAGCACCCCATGAGTCAGATTTAATTCTCTGGATACTTCCTAAATCAACCCAAACCGGTTGTGCTCCTCTAAACAGAATATTGTAAAAGTGACCATCTTTCAGTTCGTATCCATACTGATTGCAAATAGAGTTTACCTTAATAATTGTTAAAGCAGCGTCTCTGAGCATATCAAAAGGCCACTCATGTGGGTAAGAAACAATCAGTTTTTCATGCTCTAGAATGAGATCACCTTCTTCTATCTCAAGGCAACTTAATTTTGTCTCAGGGATGAGATACTGAGTTGTCAATTCCCTGAATAATTCAGATTGAAGGAACCGTATACACAAATCCTTATTCTGTTTATTTATTAGCCGATATACCTTATCCTTATAAAAAAAAACTCTTCCAAAATCATCAACCAATGATAGTGACGAGAATTTAATTTCATCCCTACTGATAGTTTTTTTGGATGAATCAATACTCATTTTACTTCCCAATTATGTTTATAAAAAACTTTAGACAATTCAGGGTTCTCAATTGTCTGTCCTGTACTATAATAATCGAAATTTTCAATGTAGAACTTTGAAACTCTGCTAACATAGTCAACCATCCTATCTCCATTAAATATGGCTATGTTCAGACTATACAAATCTGGTTTAATATTTAAATGCTCATTAACGTTACAAGTAACCGTATTTTCTATATCAGAAATGGTAATCGCCTCGCCAGTAGCTTTTGAATCAAATCTCAAATAACCTTCATCATTTGTATTATAGATCCCGATAATAATTCTCAAATTTTTCAACTCTTTTCCGGTGAAATTCTTCAAACAAATTTGAATTCCAATTTCTTCACCCAATTTAATTATATCACTTTCAATACTATTCTTTTTTAGTATCTTAACTTTTTGAATTCTGCATTCACCACTACCTTTTCTTTCTATATCTTCTAAGTCTGTTGACACTGTCTGATTAAGTACTTGGTATGCATTTATTACATCTGCAATTGCTCCGCTATAATCCAATTTTCCATTAGCAAGAAGAAGTCCTTTGTTACACAAATTCTGGACCGCCGCCATATTATGACTCACAAACAACACCGTTCTCCCCTCACCCTGGCTCACATCTTTCATCTTGCCGATGGCTTTTTTCTGAAACTCTGCATCGCCCACAGCCAGCACTTCGTCCACGATGAGGATTTCCGGCTCTAAGTGGGCGGCCACGGCAAAGGCAAGGCGCACATACATACCGCTGCTGTAGCGCTTCACGGGCGTATCCACATAGCGCTCCACACCGGCAAAGGCGATGATCTCGTCTAACTTGCGGCGGATTTCCTGTTTGGTCATGCCGAGGATGGCGCCATTGAGGAAGATGTTTTCACGTCCGGTGAGTTCAGGATGGAAGCCGGTACCTACTTCTAACAGGCTGGCTACACGGCCTTTGATTTTGATACTGCCGGTAGTAGGGCCGGTAGTGCGGCTGAGGATTTTGAGCAGCGTACTCTTGCCAGCGCCATTGCGTCCGATGATACCGAGCACTTCCCCCTGCTGCACTTCGAAGTTGATGTCGCGCAAGGCCCACACATACTCACTGCTACCGATTACCTCGCGGTTGTTCTCCTCACCGATTTTCAAATACGGATCTTCTCTTCCCAATACCTTCGTGTGCCAGAAACGATTAACATCGGCGCTGAGCGAGCCCAGACCTACGTTTCCAAGGCGGTATTGTTTGCTTAGATTTTCGACTTGTATGACTGTTTCAGGTTTCAGGTTTCAGGTTTCAGGTTTCAGGTTTCGGGTTTCAGGTTTCAGGTTTCAGGTTTCGTTCGCCGCGGCGAATCAGGTTTCGGGTTTCAAGTTTCGTTCGCCGCGGCGAATCGGGTTTCTGGTTGGGTTATTTTTTGTAACGAGGGCCTTTAATACCGGATTGTTTCAGATAATTTACCAATGCCATTATTTTCGCATGAAGCACTTTAGATTTATTGAGCAGGTCATTGAGCTTCTCTTCATCCATATAATTCCTGTCAAATGCTCTGTATAACTGGGATTGAACTTCTGCATTTGACCCATGTGAGATCAATAGAAAATTGGTAAACTCCTGGTTTCCTGTTCTGCCAAATCCCTCCGCAATGTTATCCATGACAGAACCTGAAGAACGATTTATTTGATCCTTCAAAGCCCAATCCTTTGAATATCCTATGTTTTCATTCAACTTAAAGATATCCTGGCATTGAATTCTTGCCAACTTCCAAATCTCAAGATCTGTAAATGATTCTATTTTCATTTTTTAAGTTTCAAGTTACAAGTTACAAATTACAAGTTTCAGGTTTCGGGTTGAGGGTTTCGGGTTGAGAACATGAAACTTGAAACTTGAAACACTATACTGTGTCCATAAACGTCTTCTCTACTTTATTGAACATCAGCAGGCCGATGAATAATACGATGATGATGAAGATAAAACTGTACAGCAGGTGGATAGCCTGGAAAGTGCCTTGTCCGAAGAGCGCGTAGCGAAATGTTTCTACAATAGGACTGAGCGGATTCCATTGTATCCATGCGGAGTACGATTTTGATTTCAAAAACGACATGGGATAAGCTACCGGAGTGGCATACATCAAAAGTTGTACACCAAAGCCAAGCAATACATTCAGGTCGCGGTACTTGGTAGTCATGCTCGATATGATGATACCCAATCCCAATCCCATCATCGCCATCATAATGACCAACGCGGGTACTAACAGCCATGACCAACCGAAATGAAAATTGCCTTTAGTGATTCCAAGATAATTCATCACGGCGAGTAACAGTAAGAACTGAATTCCGAATTTGACCAGGTTGCTGGCGACGGTACTGAGTGGTGATATTAGGCGAGGGAAATATACTTTTCCAAAGATACTCGCATTGCTCAAAAAGGTGTTGGAAGTACTGGTGAGGCAGGCGCTGAAATAATTCCAGATAGTGATGCCGCTCATGTAAAACAAAACAGGCTCAATGCCGTCAGTGGGTATCCCTGCTATCTTTCCAAACACGAGCAGGAACATGACGGTGGTGAAGATGGGCTGGATGAAATGCCACACCGGGCCGAGTATGGTCTGTTTGTATGTAGCTACAAAATCTCTTCTTACAAAGAGCACCAGCAGGTCGCGGTACTTCCATACTTCTTTGAGTTTGAGATCAAAGAGAGAAGTCTTTGGTTCTATGATGAGATCCCAATGGTCGGACATGAGGTTTGAGAAAGGAGTTTTGAATTGTTGATTTGTTGATTCGTTTATTTGTTGATTCGTTTATTTGTTGATTTGTTGATTCGTTGATTCGTTGATTCGTTGATTTGTTGATTTGTTGATTTGTTGAAATACTATTTGATTCTCTTTAGCGCACTCTCCCTGAGTGCGTGGATCTTGTTTGAAATAGCTTCTATTTGAGGCCTTACTTTATTGTACTCATCCAAATCTAAATATCTGATATCAGTGGCAATGATTAACTGATTAAGCAATTCTGTCAAAGATGAAAAGGCAATTTGATAAAAATTTGCCTGATCTTTTGGGGAAATACGACTTGAGCCTTCTGCAATATTAGAAACTATACTCACGGAAGCTCTTCTCATCTGAGAACAAAGACCATATTTTTCTGAAGGTGGAAATGCTTCAGTCATTTCGTAGATAATCCCTGCAAATTTTCTACTCTCCTGCCAGACATCCAATTTTTCAAAACCAAATAGGTAAGCCATTTTCGTTGATTTGTTATTCAGGTCAAAGGTTTAAATCTTACAATCGGATACTTGAATAATTATTGAACAAAAGAAATACTGATTTCTCAAGGAAGTGACCTGGCAACGAATTAACAAATCAACGAATCAACAAATCAACGTGTTAACGAACCAATTGTTCTCACAAATGAAACTTCTTCAACGCTGCATCCAATTCATCACTCGTTCCGATGTCGATATATTGTCCGCCTTTGATCTCGAGGCCTTTTACATTCATCTTTCTTTCAAGAGCGAGATTGAAGACATCACCCAATACATTTTCACGACTGTTGTTGCGGTTTGCATTGATGTGCTCGCGGATGAGGTCGTTGAAGGAACGGTTCCAGCAGGCACAGCCCCACATGAGAGAGAGGTCAGATTCTTTTGGCTTATCAATTGTGTATAGCACATTATTGTCGTCATCAATCGCTACCATTCCGAATTTCTGGGGAAGGTCTGTTTTGAATAGCCCCATGGTGAGGTCGGCATTTGACTTTTGATGATAGGCCAGCAGGTCTTCAAACGCGTTTGCAGGTTCTATGATGGTATCGGGCATTCCGAAGATGATGGTATCTGCATCATCGCACCATCCGTTGGCGAGCATCAGGGCTTCAGGCATTCCGCGCGGCTCTTCCTGGTACAGGTAAGTGATGTTGGTACCGAAGCGATGGCCATCGCCATAGTACTTCATGATATCTCCTTTGCCTTCACTAACGATAATGGCTAAACGTTGTGCGCCTGCACGCAAAATATTTTCGATGAGGTACTGGCTTACCACTTTTGGCCGCCGTTGTACTTTTCCATTCACTTCATAATCCTGGTACCCGATAGGGAATAATTCTTTGGGGCAGGGAAATGGAGCGAGGCGAGATCCTTTGCCCCCTGCGGGGATGAGGCCGAATAATTTTGTTTTCATGAGGAGTGAGTTATGAGTTCAAGGTTTAAGGTTGAAGGTTCATCCGCCGCGGCGGACAAGGTTGAAGGTTCATCCGCCGCGGCGGACAAGGTTGAAGGTTCAAGGTTGGTTCATTTATAACGGAAACCTTTTGATTCAGAAGTTTTCAGGTATTTGATCAACGATGTAATTTTCTTGCTTAAGTCAAGGTATTTTTGTTTTAATTCTTCAAGCCTTTCCGCAGACAGGTATTTTCTGTCAAATGCTCTGTAGAGTTGTGAGCGAACTTCTCCATTTGATGCTTTTGCTATGATTAAGAAATTACAAAACTCCTTATTCCCGGATCGTTCGAACCCTTCTGCTATATTGTCCATTACTGAACCGGAAGGTGCATTGATTTGATTTCTTAATTCCCAATCTTTACTAAAACTCTCTTTTTGGTATTCATTCCAAATATCAATTGATTGTTGCCTGGCCAACTTCCAAATCTCCAAGTCTTCAAACTGAGATACTGTTGGCATGTATTTGATTTTTGCACATTAGGTTGAAGGTTGAAGGTTCAAGGTTGAAGGTTCATCCGCCGCGGCGGACAAGGTTCAAGGTTCAAGGTTCAACTTTCAACTTCCAACTTCCAACTTTCAACTTCCAACTTTCAACTTTCAACTTTCAACTTTCAACTTCCAACTTTCAACATTTAACATTCAACTTTCAACCTCCAACATTCAACTTTCAACCTCCAACTTCCAACGCTCTCTCCCACTTCTTCTTATAGTTTTCAAAGCCAAAATTTTCAAGTACTACTTTCCTGTCGGGTTTGAAAGAGTTTGCATTTACATAAATCTTTGCAATGGCGGCTGTGATCTCATCCTGGCGATCGGGATCTACCAGTAAACCAAGACGTCCATTCAGCAATGCGTCCACACTCCCATCCCGGTGTCCGCCTACAACTGGAAGGCCGTAGTACATGGCCTCAATGAAAGTGATTCCGAAACCTTCTTTCTTGCTGGGCATAATATATACATCAGCACAATTGTAATAGGATGGTAATTCTGCGTCTGGAATATATCCGGCAAACTGAGTGTTACAATCCAACCCAAGGCTGGAGCATTTTTTTTCCAGGCGCTCTTTTTCTTTAAGATCATATTTGCCCACAAACAGATATTGAATATTGGGTGTTTGTGGCTTGAGCGATTGAACGGCAGTGAGCACTTTATCATAATTTTTATTAGCCTCTGACGGTGCAATGCGGCTCACAGTAAGCAATATAAAGTCATCTGCACTGAATCCTAATTTTGCCCGCATGATATTCCTGTCTGTCGGAGGATTCTCTACAAGAAACGGATCAATACAGTTATTGATCACCATTGATCTTTTTATGAGATAATCATTCTCGATACGCTTTCTTGTAAATTCACTTACAGCTACAACGAGGTCAGCTTTTGATAAGATTTTCTTCTTGATTCCTTTTAATGGTGCCCACACTTCAATCCCATGCGCCATGACGATTACTTTCTTTTTGGGAGCAAGGGTCTTGATGATATAGGCAGGCAGCGCAAGATTAATATGACTGATTACGATAGTATCAGAACGCAACCCACGGAGCACTGCACTGACTACAAAACGGAAGCGATTTCCCTCAAAGGTCTTTACTAGTTTTTTAGGAATGTATGGTTCGGAAGATGCGTCATGTTTGTCATGCAAAGAATACAAGTGCAGTTCGCGGTTATTTTTTTTCGCCAGGTCAAAAAAAGCCTTTGCTGCAATGCGGCATACCTTTTCAATGCCACCGGTAGTGGAGAATGTATTTAAAGTAAGGAAGAGCATGTCGTTAGTTGGTGCGATTATGAGTCAATCAATAGCGGTCAAGATAGGAATTTTTCCTTATAAACCTGTGCTACTCCTTCTGAGAATGAAATAGACGGTTGCCAGCCCAATGTATTGAGGCGGCTCACATCGAGCAACTTGCGGGGAGTGCCATCGGGTTTGGACGCGTCAAATTCAAGTGTGCCTTCATATCCGGTGATTTTTTGAATGAGTTCTGCCAGTTCGCGGATACTGATATCCCTGCCTGTACCGACATTGACAAATTCAGGGCTGTCATAATTCATCATCAGGTAATACAATGCATCGGCAAGATCATCCGCATGAAGGAATTCTCTTCGCGGTGTACCGGAACCCCAGATGCTTACTGATGGTTCTCTATTGATCTTTGCTTCATGAAATTTTCTCAGCAAAGCCGGAAGCACGTGTGAATTTTTCAAATCATAATTATCGCCCGGGCCATAGAGATTGGTCGGCATCGCAGCGATGAAATTGCAACCATATTGTTTGTGATACGATTGACACATTTTGATCCCGGCAATTTTTGCAATGGCATAAGCATCATTGGTTGGTTCGAGCGGGCCTGTAAGCAGGTAATCTTCTTTAATAGGCTGAGGAGCCATCTTGGGATAGATGCAACTGCTTCCGAGAACGAGTAATTTCTTCACACCATGCACATAAGATTGATGGATGACATTATTCTGGATGGCAAGATTTTCGTAAATAAAATCTGCAGGGTAATCATTGTTGGCGAGGATACCTCCAACTTTCGCTGCCGCAAGGAAAACATACTGCGGTTGTTCGATTTTGAAAAATGTCTCTACCGCTTTCTGATCGCGCAGATCAAGTTCACTGCTGGTAAAAAGCAAAAGATTTTGATAACTTTCACGTCTTAGTTTCCTGACGATAGCACTGCCAACCATTCCTCGGTGGCCTGCGATGTAGATTTTGTCGTATTTTTTCATGTTCGTTGTTCGTTGTTCGTTGGTCGTTGGTCGTTGGTCGTCGGTCGTCGGTCGTCGGTCGTCGGTCGTCGGTCGTTGTTCGTTGGTCGTTGTTCGTTGGTCGTTGGTCGTTGGTCGTCGGTCGTCGGTCGTCGGTCGTTGGTCGTTGGTCGTTGGTCGTTGGTCGTCGGTCGTTGGTCGTTGGTCGTTGGTCGTTGGTCGTTGGTCGTCGGTCGTTATTCGTTATTCGTTAGACGTTGTACGATAAGCAATGAACTCATTTACCTTTCAGTGATTGGATCAATTTGGTTAGCATCATCTTTACACGTACACACAATGTTTCGAGGTTTTCAAACTCCTTTTCGGAAATATATCCCAAATCTTTAGCGAGGAATAAATGATAGTGTGTTTCCTCAATTGAACCTCTCGAAATATATAAAAACTGAATGAACTCTTTCTTATATTGCCTACCCTGACCTTCTATGATGTTTGCAGGAACACTCGCCGCACTCCTCCTAATTTGGCTAGTAAGTGAAAATGTTTCTTCCTTCGGAAACCTTCTGGTAACATCATACACAAGTATTACCAGTTCATGGGATACTTTCCAAACTTCGAGATTGTTCATGTTCGTTATTCGTTATTCGTTGTTCGTTATTCGTTATTCGTTGTTCGTTATTCGTTATTCGTTGTTCGTTATTCG
>CAZGNJ010000046.1:0-28764 GCA_964526985.1 uncultured Ginsengibacter sp.
CCCAGGACCCATACATTAAAAGTGTATTGCTCTACCAACTGAGCTACCGAATCAATCAATTAAATATTGACCCCTCTTTTAAAAGGAGTGCAAAAATAAGTCAAAAAGCCTTTGCTCCAAATTATTAAATATTTTTTTTTGACGACTAATATTCATATTATCCAAGCCTTGATTTCGTCAATGGGTAAATCAATTCCCTGTCATGATTTCAACCAAAGTTTTCTAATATCTCTAAGTTACTTTTGTCAAAAGATTTAATTCATGTTTCAGGATAAGGTTGTGGTTATTACAGGTGGCACCGATGGTATCGGTAAATCAATGGTAGAGCAATTTCTCCAAAAGGGCGCACATGTAGCCACATGCGGGAGAAACATTGAAAAGATAGATCAATTGAACGCCGAACTCAATCACTCCAATCTTTTCGTTGGGCAATGTGATGTAAGCGATGAGGATGCTACTAAGAGATTTATTGAATCTGTGATCTCACGATTTGGAAAGATCGATATATTAGTAAACAACGCAGGAATCTCTATGCGCTCACTTTTTAAAGATGTAGCATTAGACTCAATGAAACGTGTGATGGATGTGAATTTCTGGGGAACTGTACATTGTACCAAGTATGCACTTGAATCCATCACTCAGCAAAAAGGAATTATCGTTGGTATCTCCAGCATCGCCGGATACAGAGGATTACCAGGCAGAGGTGGTTACAGTGCCAGTAAGTTTGCAATGAATGGATGGATGGAGGCACTGCGAACAGAACTTCTCGATAGTGGAGTACATGTAATGTGGGTAGCGCCCGGTTTCACACAATCAAATGTGAGAAAGGCCGCACTGACAAAGGACGGAAGCGAACAGGGGAAATCCCCATTAAATGAAAGCAAACTGATGACTGCCGATGAATGCGCGACCCATATCATCAAAGCCATCGAAAAGAAAAAACGAAACCTGGTACTTACTTTCCGGGGTAAACAAACTGTCTTTATGAATAAATATTTTCCAGCACTTACGGATAAACTCACTAAAAAATTCTTTTTTAAAGATGGGACTCTTGTAAAATAGTTTCATAGAAGCGAATAGCATAGATTTGTAACCATCCGTCATTTTATTATCAATTTCCAAATTTTCAATGGCCATCATCACGCTCACTTCGGATATCGGCAACCAGGATTTCTTAACCGGTGCTATCAAAGGCCAGTTGATGCAAATAGGTGAAGAATGTAAGATCATAGATATTACCCATCAGTTAACGCCTTTTAATTATCCGCAGGCAGCATACATGTGCAGTAATACGATAAAAAATTTTCCGGAAAGCACATTGCATTTGATATACGTCAACCTGTTTCCCAAAAAAAATAGTCACATCTTGCTGGTACGGCATGAGGGGCAATACATAGGCATTGCAGATAATGGGCTTATATCGATGATATTACAAGAAACCCCTGAAGAAAAAATAGCATTAGAACTACCAGGAGCCGGCACGAAGAATCTACTCACCTTTACGAAAGTGTGGGCCAGGGCCTATTTTGATATTCTTAATGGTAAGCCATTTTCTGAAGCAGGCAATCCTGACATAAAAATCGAAGAAAAAAATCCATTGCGCCCAATGCATTCATCGCAATACATAGAGGGACAGATCATTTTCATCGACAATTTTGAAAACGTAATCATCAATATTACAAGAGAAGATTTCGAACAACACAGAAAAGGCAGGAGTTTCAAAATATACTTCACACGGGGTGAGATCATAGAAAGAATCAGCGAGACCTATGCCGATGTACCAGAGAGTGAAAAACTGGCAATATTCAATGCATCAGGTTATTTAGAAATTGCTATCAACAAAGGGAATGCAGCAGGACTTTTCGGACTCGAAGGTTTTGTAGATCCTAAATCCCAATACCTCCAAAATCGTTTGCTTTATCAAACCGTGAAGATCATCTTCGAATAGAGGTTTATTCCTTATTTTTAAATTTCAAACTACCAAAAATGAAAAAAATCAATTTCACATTATTATTAACATTTGTTGCCTTGTCGCTATCGGCACAGGTAAAGATGCCGGCACCATCACCAACACAATACATCAAGCAAGACTTTGGTCTAGGTACTATTGAAGTTACTTATTCCCGTCCCGGAGTAAAGGGTCGCCAAATGATCGGCAATATTGAACCCTGGGGAAGTGTATGGCGTACCGGGGCAAACGCTGCAACCAAAATTCGGTTTTCTGACGAAGTAGAAATAGGAGGAAAGAAGATCGATTCAGGCTCTTATGCACTTTATACCATTCCTGAAAAAAACGGAGAATGGGTTTTCATATTGAATAAAGGAGTCAACAATTGGGGAGCAGATGGATACAAGGAAAGCGATGATGTAGTAAGAACAAAAATTAAAGCCGGAAAGAATATGCATAAAGTGGAAACACTCACCATGCAATTTTCTGACATCAAACCCGAAAGTTGTATTCTCAATATTAAATGGGAAGACTTCTCATTGCAGGTTCCAATACTGACAAATGTAAAAGACAGAATAAGAACATCTTTGGAAAACGCATTGAACGGCGACAAGAAACCTTACTGGCAGGCAGCTTCCTTTTATTATGAATGGGACAAAAATTACCCTAAAGCATTGGAGATGGCAAATGCCGCAATAGCTCAGCAAAAGGAGCCGCCTTATTATATGGTATTCTACAAAGCCAGAATTCAAAAAGATATGGGTGATAAGAAAGGAGCTTTGGAAACAGCCCGCAAGGCAAATGATTTAGCAAAGGCAGCAAAGAACGAAAATTATATCATCATGAGCGACCAGATGATTAAAGAATTAAAATAGTAGCAAGAACAGAAATTCTGTCAAACTATGTTAGTTTTACAAAAAAGAACAATGAAGAATTATTTCTTGCTGGCAACAACATTGGTTTTTTCTATGACTGTCCTTGCCCAACGGCAAGGGAAGACGAAGATTGGAATTGGCCCTACCATTGGCATAGCGACCAGCAATCCATTGGATCATGAAGCCGGAAATAAAGGATGGGGTCTGGGCGCTGGCGGAGTGGTAACGATAGAGCACTTTTATAAAAAGAATGTCAGTGGAGAGATCCAGGCAGGCATCATTGGATTTGCCGGAAGATCGAAGGGGGACGATTCGAAAAACAAAGGCTATACAACAATTCCGATTCGGGCAGGAGGCAATCTATACTCAGGGAATTTGCACATTGGTGCGTTGATCGGTGTAGGCCTCAATAGTTTTGGCGGATCAAGCAGGACTGCATTTGCCTATTCACCACAACTCGGTTATAATTTCAGCCGTAACGATCTACCGCTTGATTTTACAGTTTCCTATGATGGATATGTAGGGAATGGTGGATTTTCAGCGCTACTGTTCAGACTTTCCCTCTTTTTTTGAGAGAAATGAAAAGTGAAAACATTAAAAAGTTATTTTTGTAAAAAGTCGTAAACAAAAAACACAATGAAAGTTTTAAAATTCTTGTTCTGCTTATGCTTCGTTGCAGCTCTCGCTTCTTGTGAGAACCACATGGACATTAATGATATTGAAAAAGGAACGCCCTCAAAGGCTGACTCAGTTCTTCCGGCTCAGAAACATCATATTTGGCCTGCTGAGGAACTTGAAGCTTACAGAGAATCCTTGCCAAGGGTCTATCAGAGATAATTTTACCTCATCATCATAAGAAAACCTTCAAATTGATCTGAAGGTTTTTTTATTCGAGCCTGGTAAAGTGAATACCCCAAAAGAAACCTCCAATGCGGAAAAATTTCTTCAAGTCGGAAATCTATCAAATGTAGCCCTATATTTCCACGGGTCTCAGGCTTGATTTTTGAGTGAGGAACAAAAAATTCAGAAGATATGAAAAAGATTGTTTTAGCAGGAGCGGTAATCGTGTTCCTTTTATCATGCAATTCCAATCCGAGTGCAACGGGAGATTCAAAAATCATGGAACAGGAAAAGAAAGAAAATGCGTTGGAATGGCAAAAGACTCCACCCGACACTAATCTACAAAATGCCGCAGGTCCAATGGACACTGCTACAGTCAAAGGTTCTCTCCCCAAATGATGATGAGATTTGAAAGAATGAACTATGCAAATGGCCTTCGAGAAATAAAAAACCCTTCGGATATCATCCGAAGGGTCTATGTCTGATAATTCTATTTCTTATCCGAGATATGCTTTCAGAGCACTGCTGTAGCGGGCTTTTTGCAAACGCTTGATCGCTCTCTCTTTGATCTGGCGAATACGCTCTTTAGTCAAATCATACTTCTGACCAATCTGTTCAATCGTAACTCCGTTTTCACCATCAAGTCCAAAGTATGCATTTACAATCTCAGCTTCGCGGGGACTCAGAGACTTCAATACGCGACGAATTTCATTCTTCAACGAATCATGCATCACATCTTCATCGGTTTCACCGGAACCCTTCAAGAGGTCACCCATAGCCACATCCTCCGCTTCATGCACCGGAGCATCCAATGAGGTGTGCCTGGTGTTGCTTTGGAAAATGTTGTTGATTTCTGTTTCACTCATCTCCAGCATTTCAGAGAGTTCTTCGGTAGATGGCTCCCTTTCATGCTCTTGCTCAAAAGCCATATAGGCTTTATTTGCTTTGTTGTAAGTGCCAATTTTGTTTTGAGGAAGGCGGACTAACCTGCCCTGCTCTGCCAATGCCTGAAGGATGGACTGGCGAATCCACCATACAGCATAAGAAATAAATTTAAAACCTTTCGTTTCATCAAAGCGTTGTGCAGCTTTGATCAACCCGAGGTTCCCCTCATTGATCAGATCGCTCAATGACAATCCCTGGTGTTGGTATTGCTTTGCAACCGAAACCACGAAACGCAGGTTGGCTGTAGTAAGCCTTTCGAGAGCTCTCTGGTCTCCCATCTTAATTTTTTGCGCGAGGATGGTTTCTTCCTCAGGAGTGATCATTCCGATCTTCGAGATTTCCTGCAGGTACTTTTCAACTGCCTGCGAATCCCGATTCGTAATCTGTGTAGCAATTTTAAGTTGCCTCATATAAGTGTGCTGTTATTAATTTCTATTGTACAATAAAGGATAAAAATGGATGGGATATTGTTGCAAAAGATTTGCTAAATCGCAGTATTCTTTCAAACATTTGCAAAGGTAATGTGTAGGGTTAACATTTCATAGCATTTTAGCAACAAATTAGTTAATAATCCGTAATGCTCACAGACTCCTCTCTGCAAAAATTCAGAATCATGACATTCAAAACAACCCGAAAATACAGTCCTGCTGTGGCTTTCACGCTCCATTCGACACAATCCAACTTTGCCCGGAGAAAAGAACATACAGGTAAAGCATCCAAAAAAATTATCTTTAACCTATGATAGATTTCAGATCAGACACCGTAACAAGACCCGGACAGGCCATGCTAAATGCAATGATGAATGCTCCCGTCGGAGATGATGTTTTTGGCGAAGACCCCACTGTTAATGAACTGGAAGCCTCAGCGGCGGACATGTTTGGAACGGAAGCGGCGCTCTACTGTGCCAGCGGCACCATGACCAATCAAATTGCTATCAAAGTACACACCAGGCCTGGCGATGAGGTTATCTGTGATATCAACAGCCATGTATATGTGTACGAAGGGGCGGGAATTGCTTTTAACTCAGGATGCCAGGCACGACCGCTTTTGGGCGACAGAGGCAGGATCACAGCAGACCAGGTGGCTACAGCCATAAACCCTGATGATGTCCATCGCGGCAGGTCACGACTGGTGAGCCTGGAAAACACCTCTAACCGCGGTGGAGGCAGTTGCTATGACTGGGAACAGATCACTTACATCCGGGAACTTTGTAACCAAAATCGACTGAGCCTTCACCTTGATGGCGCCCGGCTCTTTAATGCCATAGTTGAAAAAGATGAAGACCCAAAAGATTATGGTAGAATATTTGACAGCATCAGTATTTGCCTGAGCAAGGGATTGGGTGCACCAGTGGGAAGCCTGCTTCTTGGCACTAAAGAATTCATAAGAGAAGCGAGGAGGGTGCGCAAAGTCTTTGGTGGAGGCATGCGACAGGCGGGAATTATTGCTGCAGGTGGATTGTATGCGCTTCGCAACAATATAACAAGGCTCAAAGAGGATCATTCCAATGCAAAAAAAATTGCTGATGAATTGCTGAAGAAACCGTTCACAGGAAAGATGCTTCCTGTAGAAACCAACATCATCATTTTTGAAGTAAAGGACAATTATTCAGCAGAATCACTCACGGCAGAACTGAAAAAAAGAGGTATATTGGTAATCCCGATCTCCAGTTCGCAAATACGATTGGTGCTCCATCTCGACATTTCAGAAGAAATGGTACATCAAACCATCGATGCATTGCATCAATTGTAATTCAGAACAGCATGGTAGTTGTAAATTTGATAACACTTTAGATATATCAATAATTATGTTTCCAAAAATCAACCCAACAAAGACATCAGCATGGAAAAAGCTCACTGAACATCAAAGAGCATTAAAATCAGTAAAAATCAAAGACCTTTTCAAAGAGGACCCACAGAGATTCAAAAAATATTGTGTCTCGATGCCTGACATCACCTGTGATTTTTCAAAAAACATCATTACTGACAGTACCTTAAAATTGCTATTCGAACTTGCTGATGAATGTGAATTGCAAACAGCCATCAAGGCAATGTTTTCAGGAGAAATCATAAACCAGACAGAAGGGAGGTCTGTATTGCACACTGCTTTGAGAAATTTTTCCGGAAAACCGGTTTATTCAGAAGGTAAGGATGTGATGCCTGAAGTAATGAAGGAGTGGGCACACATGAAATCATTCTGTCAAAAAATTCATTCGGGTCAATGGAAAGGATATACCGGAAAAAAAATAAAGTATATCGTCAATATTGGAATTGGCGGTAGCGATCTTGGCCCCAAGATGGTAACCGAAGCTTTGAAGCCTTACTGGAAAAAAGATATTCAACCTTTTTTTGTAAGTAATGTGGATGGGACAGACATTGCCGAAACACTCAAAAAAGTCAATGCAGAAGAAACGCTCTTCCTGATAGCATCAAAAACGTTTACCACCCAGGAGACCATGACCAATGCGCACACTGCAAGAAAATGGTTTTTGAAATATGCCAAAGACAAGAAGGCCGTTGCCAAACACTTTGTTGCACTGAGCACGAATGAGAGTGGAGTAGAAGACTTTGGGATTGATAAAGAAAATATGTTTGTTTTCTGGGATTGGGTTGGCGGCAGGTACAGCCTGTGGAGTGCCATCGGACTTTCCATTGCGCTTACTATAGGGTACAACAACTTTGAAGAACTGTTGAAAGGTGCACATGAAACAGACAATCATTTTCGCAAAACAAAGTTTGAAAAGAACATTCCGGTGTTGATGGCACTGATCAGTACGTGGTATATCAATTTCTTTGGTGCACAGTCTGAAGCCATCCTACCATACGATCAGTACCTGCATCGGTTTCCGGCATACTTCCAGCAAGGTAATATGGAGAGCAATGGAAAGCATGTGGACCGCAACGGAAAAAGAGTTACCTACAATACCGGCCCTGTGATATGGGGAGAGCCCGGTACTAACGGCCAGCACGCCTTTTATCAATTGATTCACCAGGGTACAGAATTAATACCCTGTGATTTCATTGCTCCTGTATTTAGTCACAACCCAATTGGTGACCATCACAAGATTCTGTTGAGCAATTTCTTTGCACAGACAGAAGCATTGATGAATGGAAAATCAAAACAGGAACTGAAAGAAGAAAATGTACCGGATGAATTAATTCCTTTTAAGGAATTTGAAGGGAACAAACCCACAAACTCCTTCCTTCTAACAAAAATCACTCCTTTTACTTTAGGATCACTGATAGCTCTTTATGAACACAAGATTTTCGTACAGGGTGTGATCTGGAATATATACAGTTTTGACCAGTTTGGTGTGGAGTTAGGAAAAGTACTAGCCAAAAAGATATTGCCGGAATTAGAAAACAACAAACCTGTTACGAATCATGATTCTTCTACAAATGGATTGATCAATAAGTATAAGCAAAAAGTTTTTGGATAGTTGCATTGATAGCTTTTGCCAGAAATCCACAGCTTGCGAAGATGTCTGAATTTTCCTAACTTTAGACAACCTAATTCAATAGTCATGAAACAGATCATACTATTTTTTGGATTTGTTACGACCTGCCATATTTGCATTGCCCAGGAGTTCAGGTATTCTCATCCATTATTCATACCTAAGGCTAAGATTGCACCCAAAGTTTATAAAGTACCATTTGGTCAAAACCCGAATTCTTCAATTTTGAAACTTCATGTGCCGAAACATATTATAACGACAACCCCTAACCTGAAAAAAATCATCACTCTGCCCCTGGACAATATGCCATGCATTGCATCTACAATCGAAAGCAATATGCCAGTACTGAAAATTTTTGGTAATCCCTACTCTCATCCGGTTCCAATACCCAACAGGAAGTTTGATTTTCCAGGCCTACGCAAGGATTTACCATAACAGCAAGTTGAATCCAAATATTTTCAAACGCGACTTTAGAAAAAATCACGATTTGATGTCCATTCTTTTCCATCACAGCCCGGCTGCAAAAAGTATTATGTCATAAATAAAAACCCCTGGCTTTAATCCAGGGGTTTCGGGTCAATGTTTTTTATTAGGATCACCACTTATCCACGTGCTCATCTTTGTGAGATGGGTCTGCATTATCTTCCGAAGGAGCAGTATCCTGAGCCGGTGTATCTTCTTTTTCTGAATAAACTTCCGGAGAATCTTCAGCAGCAATAGTATTCGGCGCCTCAGATTCGTTGGTGGCTTTTTCAATCCTTGGTTGATAGTCATCGTTCTCATGACTGAATACGTCAAAATCAAAATCAGGCATCAGCTCTGTTTTCACATAATCAATGGCTTCAGTAATACCTTTCAAAAATTTATTGAAATCTTCTTTGTATAAGAAGATCTTGTGCCGGTCATAACCGTCCTCATTAAATTTTTTCCGGCTCTCCGTAATAGTGAGGTAATAATCGTTGCCTCTTGTCTCACGCACATCAAAAAAATAGGTTCTTCTTTTTCCTGCACGCACCCGCTGGCTATAAACACTGTCAGCTTTTTTTTCGTTGTTTTCGTACGCCACTGCTTTTTGTTTTTGTATTAGAATGATTTTTTTGCTATGGACAAAGATAAAATTGTTTTTGGATTGACAAAATAATTGAAAGTATTGGCTGATATATGTTTTGGCCGCTAATTTTCTAATTCTTTTTGTTCATTTTCTTCCTGTTGCTGTTGCCTGTACATTTGCGCATAAAGCCCATTCTTTGCCATCAAACTCTGGTGGGTACCCTGCTCGGCAATATTACCGTCACGGAGTACTACGATTTTATCAAAATTGAAAAGGGAAAATATCCTGTGTGTAATGATAATTGCAGTTTTGTCTTCGAGATAGTTGTATAAATTCCCAATGACCTCATTTTCCGTTTTTGCATCTACCGCACTCAGGCAATCATCAAATACCACAATCTGATGTTCCCCTATTAATGCCCTTGCTATCGATATTCTCTGCTTTTGGCCGCCACTCAAAGTGACTCCCCGCTCCCCCACCATAGTTTCATATTTCTGAGGAAAATTTTCAATCTCCCGATGAATGGCAGCATGCTTTGCCGCTCGTTTAATTTGCTCTGCATCCGGTTCTTTTAGCCTGAAAGAAATATTATTGCTAATGCTATCACTAAACAAAAAAACATCCTGTGGTACATAACCAATTTGCGAACGCAGGCTTTCAATATCCAAATCCTTTGCTGGTATTCCGTCATACAAGACTTCGCCTTTTTCCGAATCATACATTCGCAGCATGAGTTGCGCGACAGTTGATTTACCCGAACCTGTTTTCCCAATGATGGCAACTTTTTCTCCGGAACTTATTGTAAGATTAAAGTTTTTCAATGCATGTATCCCCGTATGCGGATACACAAAATCAATATTTTCAAAAGCAATACTTCCTTTTAATACAAGACTCGTTGCATCTCCTTTGTTTTGGATTGAGGGGGTATAGTCAAGAAACTCGTTTATACGCCTTTGAGATGTGGCCGCTCTTTGGATCATGCTGGCTGTCCACCCGATGGCGCTCACAGGAAACGTCAATATCAGTATGTACATTACAAATTCACCAATCACCCCCACATTAATGCTTCCGTTAATAACATAAAATCCACCGATCATAATTGACAGTAAGGTGCTGATACCTATCAGCAGCCCCATTGATGGAAAATAAATGGCTTCAGTCTTTGCCAGGCTAATGGCATTTTCCCTGTACGATTCACTATTCTTTCTGAAAAATCCCAACATTGCCTTCTCCTGCACATACGATTTAATCACACGAATGCCACTATACGATTCCTGCGCATTGGTAGTAAGGTCAGAAAGCAGCCTTTGAATCTTGTCAGCCTTCCTGTTGATAATCATATTGACATAATAAATCGTAATCGCCAGCAATGGAAGTGGGGCAAGCACATATAAGGTGAGCAACTTATTCTCATTGAACATGTAAGTGAGAGAAAAACCAATGGTAGCAGCAAGATTGGCCATATACATCATGGCCGGGCCAACGTACATGCGTACACGACTTACATCTTCAGAAATCCTGTTCATCAGGTCGCCTGTATTGTGTGTCTTGTAAAACTGGCTGTCTAATTTTTGGTAATGCGAGTAAATTTCATTCTTCTGATCAAACTCTATGTGCCTGCTCATCACAATGATCGTCTGCCTCATCAGGAACAAAAACAAACCACTGATGACGGCAAGAGAAAGCAGGATGACACCACAGTACAGTACGCGTGTACCAAAGGATGCATTGTCAACATTCAGCATACTGATGAACTTCCGAATCAATGGATCGTAATGAGTAGAAGCTTTTGCTGTAGTACTCAGGCTGCCAAGACTTTGCTCTACTATGTTCAGCACATACTTGGTAACCTGTGGCGCCAATATCTTGAAATAGTTGGAAGCAATGGTGAAAATAAAACCCCAGAAAAGTAACCATTTGTATTTCCAGAAATATTTGTTGAGTGATCGCAACGGACGCATGTCGCAAAGGTAAAGGTGAATCTCTCAATTCAATATTTGTTCATTCCAAAAATAACCCAAAGGTTATTTGCGCCTGCAGACAGTATTCTCACCCAATTGTGTGATTTCAAAATTGTATTTCGAAATCGTTTCGTTGAAAACCGGTGAGATCGTAGGATCAAAAAAATCATGTAATTCTACAGCAATGACTATTGCCTTCGTAATCCAGTTTTCATAGTTGTGCATGAACAATTCTTTCTCTGCTCCTTCTATGTCTATTTTCAGAAAATCAATATCAGGAATTACATATTCTTCGATGATCTGGTCAATGGTAATCCCTTCAATGCTGTGATCACTTACTTCTACCTCTTTGGTCTGATAACCCCAATTGCCTCTTCCCGGATCCACCACTTCCATCAATGCAGGCTTGGACCAAATTGCTTTTTGCAGGCAATGAACATTTGGATAAGGAGCCACATTCTTCTTGAGATAGGCAAAATTCCTGCTGTCAGGTTCTACAGCAATAATTGTTGCATTGGGAAACTTATTTGCAAAATACACAGAGGCAAGGCCGATATTGGCTCCGCAATCGATGATATACTTTGGTTCTGAATCTAACCTGATATCATATTCCTTCCCATAAAAGATCTGTAGCATTGTATATACATCCACTAACAGATTGCTGAGCGTTACAGGATGAGGAATCCCCTTTAGTTTTATTTCATGATTCTTATTTCCGGTAAGTTTCCTTCCTGTCAGAAAGGCAATTGCTTTCCATCCGTACCGTCTTTGCAGTTTACTATAGTGCTTCCATTTATCGGCGATGAACATAACGAAGAATAAGATTTAAAAATCGATAAAATTAGAAATTTAGAACTAAAATACAAGTTGCTGAACAAAAAATGTCTTATTTTACGAATGATTATTTTGTTTTTTTGGGAAAAGTAAAACTTGTATTTATATGGAACGGATAATAATTGAAGTAGATGAGGCTACGGCTAAAAAATGGCAAGAAGCTTCGCCGGAAATAAAAAGCCGCCTTGAAAAAAATGTAGTTAGCCAAATTGAAATTCTTACCCGTGGCGCCAAAGCGGACAAGTTTTTTACCTTGCTTGACAATATCAGCGACGAAGCTGTAAAAAATGGGCTTACAGAAGAAATCCTTGAAAAGCTACTGAATGAGGAATAAGAATTTTGTCTTTGATACAAACACGTTGATAAGTGCTTTTATTTTTAGAAATTCTAATCCGAGATTGGCTTTTGAATTTGGAGTAAGAGAAGGGGAGGTTTTTTCAAGTTTTGAAACATTCACAGAATTAGAAGAAGTATTATTCCGTTCGAAATTTGATAAATACATTCCTCTTAATGATAAGAAAATAGCTTTTAAGGAATTTAAGGAGTTAGCACGTTTTGTTAATATTACCGAAACCATCACCGCCTGCCGCGATCCTAAAGACAATAAATTCCTTGAATTAGCAGTGTCTGCAAATGCCTCCTGCATTATCACAGGCGATAAAGACCTTTTGTCATTACATCCCTTCCGTGGAATTCCGATTGTCAGTGCTGCAGACTTTTTAAACATGACTTTTTAATTCGTAATTCTTAATTGATTCCTCACTCCGTCCTCAAACTCTTCACCGGATTAGCCATCGCTGCTCTGACCGCCTGGAAACTTATAGTCAATATCGCAATAACTAATGCTGAAATAATAGCAACAATAAATACCCAGGCACTGATATCAATCCGGTATGCAAAATCCTGCAACCATTGATGCATCGCCCACCAGGCAATGGGTACAGCGATGATTGTTGAAATTAAAATCAGTTTTACGAAATCTTTTGTAAGCAAAAATAAAATGCCCTGAACTGATGAACCCAATACTTTTCTCACCCCGATTTCTTTTGTTCTGCGCTCTGCTGTATAAGCAATCAAACCCAATAAACCGAGGCTTGCAATTAGCATGGCGATGATGGCGAACGCAGTAAATATTTTGCCGGTTCTTTCTTCGGCATTGTATAAATTATTAAAAGCTTCATCTAAAAAAGTATAACTAAAAGGACCTTTGGGATTAAAGGAATCCCAATCATTTTTTATATCAGCAAGTAAATTCTTTATCTCTGAAGTCTTCATTTTAACAAGTATGGAAATCCCCTGGTTGTCTAACAACATGATCAAAGGAGCAATCTCTTGTTTTGCTGATGCATATTGAAAATCTTTTACCACACCCACTACTTTAAAAGCTTTGTTACCCGATCTTACAATCGTTTGGCCTATTGCGTTTTGATCATTCCAGCCTAATGCTCTGGCGGCAGATTCGTTAATGATAGTTGCAGACGAATCAGTTGGAAAATCAGGAGAAAAATTCCTTCCGGAAATTATTTTCATTCCCATGGTTGGGATGTAATCATCATCAACATGATAGATGTTTGTATGAATTTCAGAATGGTTTTCATGATCTTTTTTTTCCTGCGGATAAATTTGTGTGCCATCCATATTCATACTGGCCGGAATTCCCCTCGCAATACTCACGTCAGAGATACGGCTATCCTGTAATAATTCTTGTTTAATTGCAATTTGATTTTTTCCCAATAAATATGAATCGTTAATAATAGCTACCTGTTCTTTATCGTAGCCCAGTTTTTTATTTTGCATAAAATGTAACTGCTGGTAAACAACGATCGTGGCAATTATTAATATAATGGATACTGCAAATTGAAAAACCACTAATGAATTTCTCAAATAACTTTTTCCTTTTGCCAGGGCAGCATTGCCTTTTAAAACTTTTATAGTTTGGAATGATGAAAGGAAAAATGCAGGGTAAATACCTGCAATGATACCTATAATAATGGCAAAGGCGACCACTAACAAAATAACTGCAGGGTTCAGAAAGAATCCAAAATGAATGGTTTCACCGGAAATTTGATTAAACCAGGGTAATAGTAAATAGATAAAAGTCAACGCAAGCAACATCGAACAAACTGCAATCAAAACAGATTCTGAAAGGAATTGAAAAACCAATTGCTTTTTTAAAGAACCAAGTACTTTGCGTATCCCTACTTCCCTGGATCGCTTGCCGGCGCCGGCTGTAGCAAGATTGGTAAAATTGACACAAGCCAATAAAAGAATAAAAAATGCGAGTGCGCCAAAAATATAAACATATTGAATATCGCCCCCGGGTTCCAGTTCATATTTGGTATGCGAATACAAGTGGATTTTAGTAAGCGGCATTAATTTAAAAGCAAAAGTGGCCGCTGTTTTTTGCGCTTGAGAAAGGCTTACTCCCATGTCGTGCTGTACTTCAGGCACTACATGGTCCATTACCAATTGAGGAAATTTAGATTCTAATTTTTGTGCATCGGTATTTTTATTTAATACCAGATAAGTGAACCATCCTAAATTGCTCCATGTCGTACGTTGAAAATTTTTATTGCCAACAGAACTGATAAATGCATCAAAATGAAAATGAGAATTATCGGGTATTTTATCAATGATACCGGTTACTTTAACCAACGTGTCCATTGTGCCAGTCAATGACAACGATTTTCCCAAGGGGTCTTCATTGCCAAAATATTTTTTTGCAAATTCCTTTGTAACCACCACCGAATGTGGTTCATTCAATGCAGTAAGTGCATTGCCTTCTACAAATGGAATTGAAAATATTTGCAGGAAATTTGAATCAGCCACAGCGATTTTATTCTCTTTATAGTCCTTGTTATTGTATCTTATGAAAATGTTTGACCAGTGCACTAATCTTGTAGATGCCTGCACCTCAGGAAAAGCATCTTTAATCCCTTTGCCAACGGCCACGTCCACCATCGGATAGACATTGTCGGTACCTACAAGTTCAACGCGGTAAATTTGTTTCGCATCTTTAGAATAGGTATCATACGTTAACTGCTGGTACAGATAAGCGCAAATTAGCAGGCAGCAGGTAATGCTGACCGCAAGACCAAAAATATTGATGAAAGAAAATGTTTTCTTTTTAGTGAGATTACGCCACGCGATTTTAAAATAATTTCTTATCATGGTTTTCTATTACCAAATGATACTACTAACCATCACTCATTCTTAATACTCTTTACCGGATTCACTCGTGCAGCTTTTATAGACTGAAAGCTGACTGTTATAATCGCAATGACTATTGCCAGCAGCGCAGAGAGTGCGAATATTGTCCAACTGATAGAAATCCTGTAAGCAAAATTTTCCAACCATGAATGCATCGCCCACCATGCTATTGGAAAAGAGATCAGGCATGCGATTCCTACCAACTTCAAAAAATCAAGCGATATCAAAGTAACAAGCCGGGATACGCTTGCACCCAACACTTTCCGAATACCCATTTCCCTCGTTCTCCTTTCTGCTGTATAGGCAGCCAGGCCAAACAATCCAAGACAGGAAATGATGATAGCCAGGGTGGCAAAGAGTGTGGCCAAACTGCCAATCAGGTTTTCCATCTTGAACAACTTGTCAAACTCAGCATCCACAAACCGGTAATTCACCGGGAACCCTGGAGATTGACTCTTGATCACGCTGACCATGGAAGCTACAGCTTTTTGCAAATCCGCATTTTCCTTAAAGCGAACGAAAAGATTGTTGACATTCGAAGTGTCTTTGTAAAATATCAATGGAGATGGCTTGGAATAAACACTGTTATAAATAAAATTATCAACGACACCTATGACGGTTAGTTTCTCACCATCACCACTTGTGATTACAGAACCAATTGGTTGTTTTGTATTCAACATATCGGCAAGGGTCTTGTTGATAACAATGTTGGCACTATCAATTTTATTTCCCGGGTAGAAGTTTCTTCCTTTTAGAATTTTATACTCCGCAGTAGGAATAAAATCTTCATTGACAGCGGAGATGGTAATCAGGATCTGCTTATTGGGGTCTTTGCCCTGCCAACCAAAATCGCCGGTGTTACTTCCGTATTGCAGTACCTGGTCCTGGCTCAGGCCTGTATTGGAGACATTACCTGTTGCCAGTAATCCATCCCTGATCACTGCATAGTTCTTTTTCATATCTCCATGCAATGGAATTACTATGAGATTATTCTTGTTATATCCCAGGTCTCTGCTCTTTGCATGGTTGATCTGTTGGAAAATGATAATCGTAGAAATGATCAGCGTGATGGAGATTGCAAATTGCAGGATGACAAGACCTTTCCGAACCAATGAAGCGCTGTCTTTTCCGGAAGCCCTGCTCACTTTTAAGACTTTCACCGGTTGAAATGAAGACAGGTACAATGCCGGATAACTGCCTGCTACCAATCCGCATAGGATTATTATACACAGAAGCCCAATCCATGTAGTGCTGTCTTTTAAACTCAAAATAAGTTCCTTGTCCACAAGTGTATTGAATGCCGGTAGCAAAACAATGATGAGTAGAACTGCAATGGCAGCAGAAATTGTTGCCATCAGAAAAGACTCCGTCATAAATTGCCTGACGAGTTCCCATCGGCTCGATCCAAGAACTTTTCTCACTCCTACTTCACGCGATCTCCTTTCAGATTGTGCGGTAGCAAGGTTCATAAAATTGATGCATGCAATGATCAGTATGATCCAGGCAATGATGGTAAACAGCCTCACAAATTTCATCCGGCCTTCCACTTCTTTGCCATTTTCAAACTCATCATACAAATGCCATTTGCTCATTGGGTAGATAGCAAACTTCGCGATCAGGTTATCCCCCTTTGTTTTCAAAAAATCATACAACTGGTGATTGATCGCTTTAATATTTGCTCCAGGTTTGGTTTCTACAAAAGTGACCACTCCGTTATTGCCCCACGCCTTCAGCCAGTCATTCTGATTTTCAAAATTTTTAAACGGGGCAAGCCATTCAAATTTCAGTGTTACATTCTGCGGCAGATCTGCCACCACACCCGAAATCATAAACGATTCATTATTGCCCATCCTCACCGATTTCCCAACTACATTCACATTGCCAAAAAGTTTTTCAGCCAGCTTTTTCGTAACAACTACACTTTTTAGTTCCTGAAAAGCAGTCCTGGATTCTCCTTCGATAAATTTGATTTGAAACATTTGTAAAAAGGCAGGGTCAACATAAAGGCCCTTTTCCATGATATCTTTATCAGATACCATGAACGGAATTTCCATCGTCCAACTGCAACGCGTCGTATTTTTCACACCGGGTACTTCCTCCTTTACAGCTTCTGCCAGCGGTCCGGGAGAAGAATCAAAAGTGAAGGTTTGACCATCGTAGGTCTGATAATCCTTGATCTTATAGAGATTCGCTTTATTCGAAAAATAATCGTCATAGCTCAATTCATCCTTCACCCACAAAAAAATCAGGCCGGCACATGCAATTCCAATTGCAAGTCCGGCAATGTTCAAAAATGTAAACGATATTCTCTTACGAAAATTCCTGAATGCAGTTTGCAAATAATTTCTCAACATTTGAAATTCGTTTAAAAGGCTCTTTCGAGCAGAATAGAAAATAAGAAATACAGTAACCTCTTACTTGATCACAGCCTTATACAAGGATATTCTCAGTAACAGTTTGCCCATCGAGCATGCGGATAATGCGATGGCTGTATTTCGCATCATGCTCACTGTGAGTAACCATTATAATAGTAGTACCTTGTTCATTGAGATCGGTCAACAACTCCATCACTTCATTACCATTGCTGGAATCCAGGTTTCCGGTAGGTTCATCAGCCAGAATGAGTTTGGGTTTATTGACTACGGCGCGGGCTACAGCCACACGCTGCTGCTGACCACCGGAGAGTTGCTGAGGATAGTGATTTCGACGGTGCATGATCTGCATCTTTTTCAACACCTCCTCTACCCTTTCTTTTCGCTCCGCGGATTTCACGCCGAGATAGATCAACGGTAATTCAACGTTTTCGAATACGGTGAGTTCATCTATCAGGTTAAAACTCTGAAACACAAACCCGATATTTTTCTTTCGAAGGTCGGCGCGCTGCCTTTCCTTAAAATGAGCTACTTCCTGGCCATTAAAAAGAAAACTGCCGCCGTCTGGTTCGTCAAGTAATCCAAGAATGTTCAGTAAAGTAGATTTGCCACACCCTGATGGGCCCATCACAGCCACAAATTCCCCGGTGTTGACTGTAAAACTCAGTTTATTCAAGGCAACTGTCTCTACATCTTCTGTTCTGTAAACTTTTTCCAGGTCGTTGATCTTTATCATTATTGTTGTTTTAGTATTTGACTTTTTACAAAATATTTTCCTCTTTAAATATAACTGAAGAATGGAAAGTCTCTAATGCTCATCCTGCTTTCACTTTTTACTTTCTTGCAACAGTCTCCGGTATTATTTGCAAATGTGCTTCCCAGAAACTGAACCAGCACAGTTGTTATTGCTATTGTGATCAATACTCTTTTCATAAACCGTTGTTTTTAATTATTTTTCAGAATCAGTTCTTTCATGTCTCCGTAATTTTCATAGCTGCTTGTAATTACTTTATCACCGGGCTTCAATCCTTCGAGCACTTCATAGTAATCGGGATTTTGTCTGCCCAATTGAATGTCCACTTTGTACGCAGTTTTTCCGTCTTTGCTTAGTTTGAAAATCCAGTTGCCTCCGGTCTGCTGATAAAAGCCTCCTTTAGGAACTAACAGAGCTGTCGTTTCATCACTCAATGCCAACCTGATTTGCAAAGATTGTCCACGGCGAATTCCCTGTGGTACATCACTTACAAATTCCATATCCACCTGGAACTTGCCATTCGTTACCTGGCTATATACTTTCTTTATTTTGAGTTGGTAAGTTTTATTGTTGAAATCGAATTCACCGGTGAGTCCCGGAAAAATTCTTGAGATGTAATGTTCATCTATATCCACTCTTACTTTATATCCATCCAATACATCTATCTGTCCTAATCTTTCTCCTTTGTTTTTTGATTGGCCTACTTCCGCGTCTAAAGATGTCAACTGACCATCGATCGGCGCACGTACAATCAGATCCTGCACTTTTTGCTTCATTACATTCAGTGCATTCTGACTTCCTTCAAACAATTGGCGTGCCTGCTGCAACTGTTGCTGCGTACTCGCAGAGTCTTGTGAAAGAATCTGTCCGCTTAATTTTCTTTTCCTGAGCAAATACTCATAATTGTTCTTTGCCTTTTCAAATTCCTGTGAGCCGATCACTTTCTGGGCGAATAACTGCTTATCGAGGTTATATACCCGTTCTGCTTCTTTGAATTCACTTTCCACATCAGCTACCTGGTTGAGTTTTGACACCGTATTTTGCTGAGCAGCATTTTTTGAAATCTGCATCTGCGTCAGCAGGTTATATACATTGGTTTGCTGTGTTACCAATCCTAATTGCAGATCTGTGTTGGAGAGCCTCAGTATCGGTTGTCCTTTTTTCATGATGGCGCCATCTTCCACATATTTTTCTTCCACCCGACCTCCTTCTACGGCATCCAAATAAATAGTTGTCTTCGGCAATACAATTCCATTCACAGGAATGAACTCTTTGAAATTTCCGTTCTTAACTTCCCCAATGGATAGTCTTTCGAGATCGACATTTAATTTACTATCACCCGAAGTGAGAAAATAACTTGCCAGGATCAAACCTATAATCGCTGCTATTCCAACGATTGTGAGTATTCGTTTTCGGCCCCACTTCTTTTTTTCAATTATTCTGTCCATTGAGTCTTCCTTTGTTTATCTGTTGCACAAATTAATAATTAAACAGTATGCCACTTTCCAACTGATTGATTTTCGCACCTTTATGTCAATCCTGACAAACCAAAGTGTCCGCTTTTGATACAACCGGGTACGCAAATGATACATTCCAGATCTACACCAGCAGTCCCCGGTTAGAATGGAAAATCCTTCTATGTTTTTGTATATTCAACATTTCAGCATAAGTAAAGAGAGTGTTTTGCTTTTTTTGAGCAGCCAATGTTTCCTTTGTAACGGTGGTAAGATTTTTCAAATCTTCCTTGCTTATGTCACGCAACAAAATGATGGATTGAGTTTTCATGTTTTAATGTTTTTAAGTTTTTTGAAATGAATTAAATAAACCTCCGATCCCGGAAAATTCTTTTCTGACTGTGAATCTTCCAAAGAGACCCAGCAGTCATTCCGGCTTTCTTGATTGGTGTGATGACTACATCAGGAGTTTCGTCCACAATTTTTGTGAGACGTGTTACGCTTGCTTTAGAAAGCAAAGGCAGCAAAGTGTTTGATTGAAATTTCATGACTTTTGTTTTTAATGGTAATTAATACGTTTATTGTTTTCTTTTAGTTACAGGTTTTATTTTTTTGTCCTGTGCCAAATACAGTTACAATTCGGTGCCAAAGTTGTATTCGCTGAAAATCATGCAGTTAGAAAATCACTGTTTGAGCATGGTGTACGCTTTTGAAATATAAGCTGTACGCTTTTGAAACACCTGGTACTATCATAACCATGAATGCTTCGAAAAAACAAACTATAAAGGATCTGAAAATACTTTTAAGTATATCAATCCAATATTTATCCGCGAATACAACCTTTAAAAAAATAAACTTCAACAATAAAAATCACCTACCGTTTTTTTCTTAATCTTGTGTACAAGAAAATTGAATATCAATGGTACTTAAGAATGCCAACATACTCGTGGTGGATGATGACCCGGATATTTTGACTGCTGTAAGGCTCTTATTAAAAACAGAAGCAGGATCGGTAGTTACAGAAAAAAATCCTGAGAATATTCGCAGCATTCTCTCACAAAATTCTTTTGACATCATCCTGCTTGATATGAATTTCAAAAGCTCTATCAACACAGGTAATGAAGGAATCTACTGGCTGAAGAAGATTAAGGAATCAGGCTCTAATGCATGCGTCATCATGATTACAGCTTATGGTGATATTGATCTTGCGGTTCGGGCACTCAAAGAAGGTGCGTCCGATTTTATCGTAAAGCCGTGGCACAATGAAAGGCTCGTCGATACCATCAAAGATTTGCTGAAAGATCATTCAGGAGGAATACAAAAATTAAAATTGCCGGGAGAGGCAAATGCATTCAGTGAAATAGCCGGTGCTTCTGAAGTGATGGCAGACCTGTTTTTTAAAATAAAAAAGATTGCACCTACCGATGCCAATATTTTAATTCTTGGAGAGAATGGCACAGGAAAGGACCTTATCGCAAGGGCCATTCACAATCTTTCACTGCGCGCGAAAAAACCTTTTATAAAAGTAGATGTCGGTGCACTGACAGAATCTCTTTTCGAGAGTGAACTTTTCGGTCACAAGAAAGGATCGTTCACCGGAGCTAATGACGATCGTGAAGGCCGGTTTGAAGCAGCTAACGGAGGTACACTCTTTCTTGATGAAATTGGCAACATCACATTACAACAACAAGCGAAGTTGCTGAGTGTGTTACAAAACAGGCAGGTGATCAGGCTGGGCAGTAATACTCCCGTGAATATTGACATCAGGCTCATTTGCGCCACCAACATTCCAATGAGTGAACTGGCTGATGAAAGCCGGTTTAGAAAAGATCTTGTTTACAGGATCAATACTGTTGAGATCATGGTACCTCCATTGAGAAAACGGAATGGTGACATTGTGTTACTTGCCAACAAGTTCCTTGAAGTGTATGCGAAAAAATATTTGAAATCAAAACCTGAATTGGATGCAAAGGCTGTTGAAAAACTGAATAAGTATCATTTTCCGGGCAATGTAAGAGAACTTCAATATGCCATGGAACGAGCATTGATCATGAGTGATAAGGATGTGTTGACTGCAGAGGAGATCATTTTTTCACCACTGGAAAAATCTATGGAACCCACAACAGAGCAACAGGCCACGCCAATGAATCTCCAGTCTGTGGAAAAAAATACGATCCTGAAAGTAATAGACAAGCACAATGGAAATATCAGCAGAGCTGCCAGGGAATTGGGACTCACACGCACAGCGCTGTACCGACGACTGAATAAATACGACATCTAAACAAGCTATCAATTTCTCCTGTCATGCTAAGAAAAATTGAGATTAAAATATTAGCCGGCATCATCGTGTTATTTATAACGCTGATCGCTACTTCATTTTGCATATTACAAAAGCGGTTTGAATTCTTAATACTATTACTGCCATTACTTTTATTTCAGATCATTTACATATTTCGTTCGCAAAAAAAAGCATACTCGGAACTCGATGATTTTCTGGAATCCATAAAGTACAAAGATTTTTCGAGGCATTTCAGCGTCAGGAAAGCTCCGGTAGAATTGAAAGCCCTGCGGCTAGGATTCAATGAGATCAACGACACCTTTCGTACCGTAAACAAGGATAAGGAAACACAATACCAGTATCTCCAGAAAATCCTCGAGATGGTGGACACAGGCATCCTGGCATATAATGTAGATTCTCATGAGGTGCTCTGGATCAATGAATCGCTGAAGCAAATGCTGCAACTGCCTTATTTGAAATCATTGGAAAGCCTCGAGAAAAGGCATCCTGAATTATTTCGCGATATCGTACAATTGAAACCTGGAGAAAGTAAAATCGCAAGTATTTATCTCGGGTTGCAGGAAATGAAATTGTTGCTGACCTCCACTACATTTCAGACAGGAGATCAAAAATTTGTATTAGTAGGATTTCAAAATATCAGTAATGCCGTGGAAGAAACCGAAAGCGAAGCATGGAAGAAATTATTGAGTGTAATGACTCATGAGATCATGAACAGCGTAGCTCCCATTTCTTCATTGGCCGCTACTTTGCAACAAAGGCTTGCACATTCCAAAGAGGGTTCAGATAACAAGCAGATCAATATTGAAGATGTAACGACCGGAATAGATACTATCAAAAGAAGAAGTGAGAGCTTATTGAAGTTTGCAGAAACCTACCGGAGCCTGAACAAAATAGCAGCACCGGATATAAAAACATTTTATGTATGTGATCTTTTTGAAAGCATTTTCAACCTGATGGGGCCTACGCTCGAATCAAAGGGGATTGAAATGGAGATTTTACTGAAAGACCCACAACTTCAACTCAATGCTGACAATACACTGATAGAGCAGGTGCTCATCAACCTTGTAGTGAATGCAATAGAAGCCGTGAAAGACGAGAATGAAAAAATCATCACGCTGTCCGGTGATAGTATTCAGAATAAAACAGTGCTAAAAGTTTGTGACAATGGAGTCGGCATGACGAAAGAAGTAATGGAAAAAATATTTATCCCATTTTTTACCACACGTAAGAATGGCAGCGGCATCGGGTTGAGCCTGTGCCGGCAAATCATGAGGGCGCACCATGGCAATTTACTGGTAGCAAGTGAGGAAGGAACGGGAACGGTATTTACATTGCAGTTTTAGTAAATACTTCAACGAGGTCTGATTACTGGTTATATTTTTCTATTGCTGTTCTCTTCAATACCTCAGGAATCATTGGTACCATCGCTTTGTAAACGGCATCAAAAATCCCTCCCCTTATGTTGTATTCATAGAGTTCGGTACTTCTTACTGGATTTACCCTGTTACTGAGAAATACATAAACCAAATTGTACTTCGGATCTACCCACACATTGATACCAGTGTATCCGGTATGGCCGAAAGTGAGTGGTGAAGCGAATCTTGAAGGATATGGATGTGGATCGGTAGTAGTGAAATTATCCTTTTGAGGTTTGTCAAATCCGATACCACGCCTGCTAATGCTGCTATTGTAGGCAGAAAATAATGTCAACGTTTCAGGCTTTATGTATTGCTTTCCGTTGAGAGAGCCACCATTCAAAAACATTTGTAAAACCGCAGCAAGGTCCTCCGCATCGCTAAACAAACCTGCATGTCCTGCAACACCGCCAAACATCGCGCTTCCTTCATCATGCACATCTCCTCTCAAATGCTGGTGCCTGAAATAAGTGTCCAACTCTGTAGGTGCAATCAGGTTGGTATCAAACCGGTTCCGCGGATTGAACCCGATAGAAGTAAGACCCATAGGTTTATAAAAATTTTCATCCGCATATTTGTCAATTCTCAATCCTGATATGGCCTCCACAATATCGCCCATGAAAATAAAATCATTATCACTGTAAACATACTTGTTGGGTGCCAGCAGCTTACTTTCAACAATACTTTGATTCATTGTCTTCCAATAGTCGCTGCGCAGATATAAATGCTGTGCAACCCTCACTCCAAATGCTGCAGATGAATCAGGCCGGAAATATTTGGAAGATGGCATTTTTGTAACCGAGTCAATCGTTTTCAAGTAAAAGACCACATCAGGAACAAGCCTTGCCTCATGCAGCATTATTTTTTCTATATTCAAATCCTCTTTATCACTGTTTCTTACCCAGGGCAAATAAGTACCGAGTGTCTTGTCAAGACGCAATTTCCCTTCATCAACCAATTTCATTACACTTAAGGTAGTGGCGCAAATCTTGGTTACCGAAGCCATGTCATAGATTGTTTTGGTAGTTACAGGTTCCGGAGTATCATAGTTATAAGTTCCATACGCCTTTTCAAAAACAATTTTCCCATTGCGCATGATCAGCACCACACAACCGGGATATGCTTTCTTCTCAATCCCAAGCAAGGCAATAGAGTCAATATCTTTCCTCATTTGCACACCGTTCAATCCCTGGGATTCAGGAGTGGCAACCGGCAAGACTCCCTTCGAAACAACATCACTATCCTTTAGAAAATTAAAATTTGTAGCACTATAACCCGGATTCGATGTAATTAAATCACTCTTAGAAAAAGGAAGAAATTCCTTTTGAATAACCGGATTTTCGGATACAGTTAGCAGTTGTGAAGCGTTCTCAATTTGAGAAAAAAGATTCAACTGAAATAATACCATTACAGAAAACAGACAAAGATTTCTTATCATTTTTATTTAAATAGGTAAAGGAATAAAATTAATGGAATATCCGTAATGAGCAACAACACACTCAGTATTAGGAGCAAGCAAAAAAAATAAAAGTGTGGGGTGTGGTGGCCACTGTCAATAAACAAAAGAGGCTGCCCGAATGAGCAGCCTCTGATTATCATTATTAATCTACCGATCAATAGTTAGTCAGTTTCATTTCAACACGACGGTTCTTGGCACGCCCAGCTGCTGTTTTATTATCAGCAATCGGGTCATTGATTCCATGGCCTGCAGAAGTTATACGGCCTTCATCAATTCCATTTTTTGTCAGGTATTCTTTTACAGAATTAGCACGGTTTTCAGAAAGTGTCTGGTTTTTGTCAGCATTTCCTGTATTGTCTGTGTATCCGTCAATTGCAATTTTGTAGGTAGGGTTATCTTTCATCACCTGAACAACTTCATTCAAAGATTTGAAAGACTTAGCTAACAATTTATAGCTTGCTGTGCTGAAGAAAATATTCTGTGCTGCCTTATTTACCTTTTCTACAATCTTTACATCGATTACAGGGCAACCAAAGTTGGAAGCGGGTCCTACTTCATTCGGGCACTTATCTTCTTCGTCATTTACCCCGTCGCCGTCAGAATCAGGAACCGGGCAACCCTGGTAGCGGGCAACACCGGGAACATTAGGGCATTTGTCTTCTTCATCATTGATACCATCTTTATCAGTATCAGGAATAGGGCAACCCTGGTATTTTGCTAGTCCGGGAACATCAGGACATTTGTCATCTGCATCAGCGATGCCATCTCCATCTCTGTCAGGACATCCATTCAACGCAGCTACTCCTGGTACGTCAGGACACTTATCCAGCGAATCAACTACTCCATCATGATCTCTGTCTAAAACTACCGGCTTAGGAATCTCAACTACTTTCGGAGCTACTTCTTTCTTTTGGGAAATGGTACCTGCTATCCCAATACTGTGATAGAAATGGTAACTGGCTTTTTCTGTTACGGGGATCCTGTATTGCGAATTAATAGTCAGATAGGCCGCATCCAGAAAATTTACCTGGATACCCACGCCTGTAGGAATAAATGCAGCATAGTTGCTCAGGTATTTGCTGGCTCCAACTCCGAGGTCTATAAAAGGAGTAACCCAATAGTAATCGCTGAGCAATTTTAAATTTACCTGTCCAGTAGCTTCGAGATAAAAATTATCTGCATTGAATGCCGGCATATTCTTAATAGGGTAATCAAGGAAACTGCCACCAAGGCTTGCTGCAAAATCGATGTGCTTTGACAAACCCTGGTAATAATTCAAAGCGATACCCGGATTCATATTATTAGTGTTGAAGAAGTTTTTATTCTTAAATAATTCAACAACACCGTTTGTACGAAGAACCGAAGCAGCCTTAAAATCGTTCAGGAAAAAGCTAAGTCCTAATGCTTTTCCTTTCTTGTAATCATTTGACTGGCTGAATGCTCCAATTGAGAGGCCAGCCAGGAGCATGAACAAGGAAAATTTTTTCATAAACATCATTTTGAAAG
This sequence comes from uncultured Ginsengibacter sp., assembly GCA_964526985.1. Classification (GTDB taxonomy): domain Bacteria; phylum Bacteroidota; class Bacteroidia; order Chitinophagales; family Chitinophagaceae; genus Ginsengibacter. Next base: position 26,378 of record CAZGNJ010000046.1, read on the forward strand.
TTTTGTGGCAAAAATAACGGCAATCCTTTAGAGGATAAAATAATTTTATCCTCTAAAGTGGATAAGGGCTCTCAAACTCATCTTTATTGACTTTTTGGAGGAGAATAATTCTTCAAAACTTCCACTTTTACCTTTACCAGACCATGTCCTGTCATTTTTATTTTTTTTGCGGCTATGAGCGAAAGATCAATAATTCTTTTGTTTTTGGGATGCATTCTGTCAGTGATCTTCACTATTACAGAACGATTGTTTAGAAGGCTGGTAACCCGCACCCATTTGCCCAATGGCAAAACGTTGCAGGCTGCCGTTAGGTTCTTTTGGGAAAATTTCCGGCCATTGGCCATTGTTCGGCCTTCGAATTTGTCATGGTAAAAACTTGCCGTTCCTTTGAAAACCTTGCCTACCGCCACCGCATCGGTAGTATCAGGGGTGGTTGTTGTGGAACTGTCATCCTGTGCAAAAATCAATGAGGGAACTACAAATAACAATAATAGGATGGCGCATCTAAGTAATTTGAAACAGGTCATTTATTTGCCTTTAAAATATTTTTCAGCTAATTCGTGATCGTGTCCATATATATCGTCATAAAACTCCAATTTATTGCCTTCTGCACTACATGTAAAATAGACAATATATAATGGCAACCTATTTTTGACCATGATACTTTTTCTTACCTGCTTTTTTATCCATACCTGGATACTGTCCTTCGAATAATTCAATGAACCAGGCCTTTGCATGGCACTGTCCCTTTCTGCAATAAAATCTGCCAACTGCTGCCATTTCTGCACCCGCACACATCCATGACTAAGCGCGCGGTTGGTATTTGCAAACAAATATCGTTGGTTGGTATCATGCAGATAAACACTGAACGGATTACTAAAGTTAAACTTGAAAATGCCTAAAGCATTATCATCTCCGCTTCCCTGGATTACTCTCCAGGGAATACCGGTCTTATATTTTGACCACTTAACGGTATAAGGATCCACAATGGTTCCTGAATCAGTAAAGAGATTATATCCCTTCCTCGCCAGGTAGCCGGGATCTTTTATTAATTCCGGAAGTATATCCTTTTTAATAATACTATTTGGAATCGTCCATGTAGGGAAGATCACAAGGTTGTTGATCCGTGAAAACAATTCAGGTGTGGGAGTCTGGGGCTTGCCCACGATTACTTTTGACGTCAGAAATACGGTATCATCATCCCATAATTGGAGTTTAAATGCCGGGATATTCACCCATACATAGGTTTGTGGCAGTGAGTCTAATTCTTTATACCGGTCCAGGGTGATCGCCGCACTAATGAACTTATTCCTGTCAGTATTATTTATTGACTTCACTGTAGCCGGCCCTATTTTGCCATCTGCCTCAAGTCCATGTTTCTTTTGATAATCTTTAATGGCCCCAGCAAACTGCAAAGAATCCGGCGACTCAACACCCTCCTGCCCTACCCCTTCCTGTAACAGCCTGGCATATACGTTTTTCCTGAATGCAAGCGTATCTGTATAAGGGAATGTGATGGGCAAATAAATCGTGGTATCCATGCTATCAACAAATGCCTTCAGGTTTTCTCTAATGGAGCGATACTGGACAAACTGTGGTTCCAAACTATTCATAATAGCCGTGATACTTCCTGTATCTATGGCATCCTTAAGATTATGTATAAAAAAGCTATCTACCCAATTCTTCCTTTTCAAAATTGAAACACTATCATCCACGATTCGTCCCTGCTTCAGGTCTTTGAGCAGCATGAAGAAGGCATCGGTCGACAGGATGTCTAACTGTGTCCACACCATTGCATCTCTCATAGCCATTGAATCCGTCTGCAGTTGATGATGAATATCCAGTAATTGTGTCAAATGATAATCAGATGGAAACAAACCATAATAACGGGACTGCTGTATGAATGATTTTAGAGAATCAGCAAGTGGTTTCTTCAATTCGTTGCTGCACCAGATACTTTTAAAATTATTGGAACGATAAAAAACTGACACAATATCTACTGCTGTCAATCGTGCGGAATCATTGATCTTACCATTATTTGCAATAGCATAATCGAGTACATTCTGTATGTTTTCTGATACTGCATCATCCATCTTCTCCGGAGTCATTACAATAACAGGTTTGTCCGCCGGACGTTTATTGTTATTGTTATTGCAGGACACTCCCAGGCAACAAGAGAAAAAGAATATATAAAACCAGGTCTTTTGCATCAATACGTTGTTCGTTGTTCGTTGTTCGTTCACGGTTGCTGGGCCTGTCAGACGAAGCCAGGGCTTGTCCGACTCAGACCAAAGCGTCAGAGTTTTGAATACTGACCGAAGCGTCAGTACCGAAGCATGATTGCTGAGCCATGCCGAAGCATGATTGCTGAGCCATGCCGAAGCATG
>CAZGNJ010000046.1:28864-30832 GCA_964526985.1 uncultured Ginsengibacter sp.
AAGCATGATTGCTGAGCCATGCCGAAGCATGATTGCTGAGCCATGCCGAAGCATGATTGCTGAGCCATGCCGAAGCATGGTACTATTTAGATGATCAGGGTTTTCTACAACCAATCAGTGCAATAATGGATATACCCCGGGGATTTCACACACTGAGACTAATCTATATCCATTCCATGTACATACTCTTGTCAGGTGCACATACGTTGGGCATTTTCAAATCTCCAACCTGAATCATCCTTCTTTTTTCATAAGAGATTGCAACTTTTCAATCATACCATAAGTTGCCGGACAATATTCTATATTCTGTTTATGAACATAGAAATAATCCTTAAATGGCCTTTTAGTCAGGTGAGGAAATCCGGCACAGTCGGCAGGCCTCACCTCATAGATATTGCATTTGTTAGTTTTCAGATCAAGAAACTGGCATGGCTGCGATACATTCATCCAATCTTTTTCTTTCTTGTCGTAATATAACCACTTCTTCTTAAACTCCGCAGGAGTCATATTCAAATGAGATGAAATCCTCCTGATATCTTCATTGTTATATGTGGGGCTCATCGTCTTACAACAATTGGCACACGACAGGCAATCTACCTTACTCCATGCATGACGTTCCGCTTCTTCCACTAGTCCTAAATCCTTATTGGTCAGTTTCTGCTCCTGCCTGGTGATAAAGTTTCTGAATTTTCTGCTATTGAGTTTAAAATCCTTGTCTAACTTTTTAAGGATTGCTGGTTTCATAAGCGCAACAAATATTTATACTTTTGGATGTAAATGTAAGTGTTCCCGCAAAATAGCCTGAAATATTTTCACAAAATTAATCTCGTTCATGTGGCATGAATATAAAAAAGGATTCTCAAACTACCTGAAGCTGGAGAAATCGTTGTCCGAACATTCTGTTGCTGCATACCTTCACGACATAGAATTACTGACGCATTACCTTGAGGATCAAAAATCAGAAGTATCGCCCGCATCGATCACCTACACTCACCTGGAATCTTTCATTGCAGATATCCATGCTACAGGCCTTGCAACTGCATCCCAATCACGCATCATTTCCGGCATCAGGAGTTTCTTCAAATATTGCCTGGCAGAAGAAATCATCAAGAGCGACCCTTCGGTATTGATAGAACCTCCAAAACAAAAAAGAAAACTTCCGGATTTTTTGACTGTCCAGGAGATTCAGTTGATATTGGATTCCATTGACCTGAGTACTCCGGAGGGGCAACGCAATAAAGCGATCATAGAGACTATGTATAGTTGTGGCCTGAGGGTAAGCGAAGTAACAGGACTGCTCATCTCAAACATTTTTGCAGACGCGGAATTTATCAGGGTGATTGGAAAAGGAAGTAAGGAAAGGCTGATACCCATCGGATCGGAAGCTTTGAAATACATCCGGATTTACATGGATGAAGTCAGGGTGCACCAGCCTCGCATCAGGGGTTTTGAAGATATCCTTTTCCTGAACCGAAGAGGGAAACCATTGACCAGGGTAATGATTTTTCTTATCATCAAAGACCTCGCGCATCGTGCAGGCATCACTAAAAACATTTCACCACATACATTCCGTCATTCCTTTGCAACACACCTCGTAGAAGGCGGAGCCGACCTGAGAGCCGTACAACAGATGCTCGGGCACGAGAGCATCACCACTACCGAAATTTATACGCATTTAGACAGGGAATACCTGCGAGAAACGGTTTATAAATATCATCCGGCGTTTCATAATACTGGTAGCCACTGAGGGTTGGTTATAGATTATGGAGTATAGATTATTGATTTGAGAGATGCCCGCCACATCGGAGAATTGTAGTACTGTTTCAGGTTGCATATTTTCAAATACAATTGAATTGGCTTATCGTGTATCCATTATTGTCAGATAATATAATTCAGAATCCCGAATCCGAACTCCTTCGATAGTTTGCGAAGCTTCAAAAAAAAAGAATTGCACTTTGTAATGAGTAA
>CAZGNJ010000047.1:0-11121 GCA_964526985.1 uncultured Ginsengibacter sp.
AATTTCAGTCTTTGGTAAATCACATAAAAGTTCCCTTCGGCAGGCTCAGGGAACAAAAGTCGGAAAGTTCATTTCGGCATGCTCAATGAGCACAAAAACATAGATAGCTGAGGAAAGTAACAAATAACCCCGGATACAATCCGGTAGATTTATTTGGCACCAAGTGATCCTTCGGAACACCTGGCGCCAAGATGGAAGTTACCCAAAAGGTATCAGTACCCGGGCAGATTACCATGAAAAATGGAAGCATTCTGGCCTCCGCTACTTTCAAAATATTTATTAAAGACTACGGTATTAAAATACCATCCATAGTTTCCCAAAAGGTTGCTGAGAGCGTAGTAGTAAAAGTTGAGTGCAAATATCAAAAAAAATAAAACCATCTATGCGCATGTATTCATTACCGTTAATCGTCCTATGTTCCCTCATTTCAGTTACCGGAGCTTATGCCCAAAGCGCAAAAGACCTGATGAATGAGTTAGAAAATGAATCATCCAAAAGCAAAACTGAATTTGCGACTACTACCTTTATGACCTCAAGAATTGTAGATGGGCAATCTGTAAAAAGCTTATCCGCTCATGTATTGGATGTGAGGATATCACACCGATTCTGCCCGGTAAGCAGTGGTCTCTATGATCTATTCGGCCTCGATCATGCTACGATGCGACTGGGTTTCGATTACGGGATTACTGACAACATCATGATCGGCGTGGGGCACAGTACTTATCAAAAGACTTATGATGCATTCATCAAAGCAAGACTACTAAGACAGGTTTCCGGATCCCGGAATATGCCTGTAACCGTTTCCCTGGCAGGTGTATTAGCTGTCAACACATTGAAGCAATTTGATTCAGGCAAAACGGAATTTCCTGACAGGGTCTCTGCTGTTTACCAGTTGCTCATCGCACGAAAATTCTCGGAACAATTTGCAATCCAATTGATGCCAACATTCATACAAGAAGACAACTTATCTTTCGAACACCTGAAGAAATAAGTATTTGCTTTGGGACTCGGGCTTCGCCAGAAGATTTCCAAAAGAGTCAACATCAACGCAGAATACTATTACCAAATGCCCGGAATGAAATCACCTGATTCACACAATGTATTTTCTTTCGGAGTTGACATTGGTACCGGAGGGCACGCATTTCAATTGCATTTCACCAACTCGTTTGGTCTCACAGAAAAATCATTCATCTCCGAAACCACCGGCAGATGGGATAAGAGTGATGTGATGTTTGGGTTTAATATTTCGAGAGTATTCCAATTGAAGAATAAAAAATAAAGGGCCGATACCTGTAATGACATCGATAATACTCATGTGAAGAAGTGAGTAAACACTCATAATGATTTTCATTCGACAATGCTCGAGGATACATCGCTCAGGCTTTCAAAATAACACACGCGCATCCCTCTGCTATCCCGCTCCAAGCATATAAAACAACACAATGGCAGCCACCGGGAAAAAAAGGCCTGCCAAAATAATCCAGACTCCTCTTCTTCGAAACCCATATTTTCCTTTGAGGATAAAGATACCGGTGATGCTGATCAGGATCAATATGAATGCAAACAGGTCTGATGCCCACTTCCACCCTTTCAGGCTATTGCGATGCAATACATTGGTTTCATAAAAAATATGTCGCTTGCTTACATTTTCATACTCTCCGATTCCTGTGGTGAGGTTTACATGAAGTGTAGCATTGTCGTAATAAACCTTTACCTGGTCATGGGTTGGAAAATCGTAAATCTTAAAACGTTCTTCTCCCACAGCCTTTCCAAATTTTTCAATCACATCATCATTTATACGGGTGCGATCAATTGGATCAAGGTGTACCGTCTTTTTGGTAATGATGAAGTCAGGGTCCCAGTCATCTTTATGATTCAATGCTATCCCGGAGATGCAATAGATAATGATCAATGATGAAAAGAAATATCCGAGGTCACGGTGCCAGCTCAGGTTCAGCCTTCGGAGTTTTCGTACTAACGGGGCCGACATTAGTTAGCTTTTGCAGTGGCAGGGTTCAGAATTTTTTCTGCGAATGCATGCGACTCACTGATCACCCAATGCTCCACATTTTTGTCAGGCAATATCGCATCAGGTTTGTAAATCACTTTCTGTTCTGAGTCCGGAATCTTCGTAACTCCATCCCTGATGATTCTGCCCTGGAACATCTCATCAAACGCTACCAGGACAGGATTCACAACCGCCTCTTTTTTCTTTTCCAGTATCTGCTTTATGGGTGCAGTAGTAGAATCAGGACTGTATTCCACCAGGTGTCCACACCATCCATAATTATAATCTGTAAGTGCTGTATTCTGTTTCACATACGTTCCCACCTTATTCATCAATTCTGTCCATTCCTTATCATAGGTTTTGTCGCCATAAGCAATGAGCACCAGCCCTTCATTTGCCGGGTCTTTGCTCAATTCATTAAAACGTCTTAAAATATTTTTCCTGAGTATGTCAGTAAAATCGAGCAATGGCGTGATGTGCACCTTCGCCCTGGGAGTATATCGCTCCATCTTTTCGATCTTGAATGACTCGATGGAATGCGGATCATCTTTCTGTCCTATCAAGGTAGGAATATCATCAAACGAATGGGAACTCACTGTGAGGAAGATAGGAACGAGAATGATATCCGAATAATTTTCTTTGTCAAATTCTTTCAGGCGTGTTGCAATAGATGGCTCTGTATATTCCATAAATGAGGTCTTTATGCCGGTGATGGTGCCATCGCGCATGATAGAGTCTCTTACATTCTTTTCAAGCGCCAGCAGGCTGTTGCGCCAGGATTCAGACCGGGAACCGTGATTTACCAGTAATACACCAATCTTTTTTCCTCCCTCATTGGTTTGAGTTGAATCTGCCTGTTTCGAATTGCATGAAACATGTAAGAAAGAAAAAATGAATAATGCTATTGAAAGGCAGCAGTAATTATATAAAATTGATTTCATCAAAAAAATTTAAAGCAAAAGAAAAAGAATAGAAACTGAATGATTTACGGATTTGGGAAAAACATATTCACAGTCAATACAAATTTTTGGTTCTGATCTACCTCTTTACGAAATAGGGAAAAGGTAAAATCAATAACCATTGATTACTTTTTTATGACAGAATTTTTTTTTGTCCGTGGCAGTTTTGCGGCCTGAAACAAAAAAAATATGCAAAACTATTACCGCTATTTCCTGTTCATTTCTTTCCTTTTTTTCACCGCTTTCTCTTACTCTCAAACCGATTCTGCAAACTACCAACACCTTGAAACAGTCGTGGTTACAGGCCAATACAGCCCTCAGACATTGAAGAAATCCGTTTACCAGGTAAGAGTGATCAATCATGAGGCTATCGAACTCACAGGAGCCACATCCGTTCAGCAGGTTCTCAATACACAACTGGGCTTTCGATTTACCAATGATAATGCACTGGGTATTTCAGATTTGAAATTGAATGGCATGGGTGGAAATAATGTGAAAATCTTGCTGGATGGTGTACCGATGGCCGACAGATATGATCAGCGGGTAAGTCTGAGCCAGATAGATATTCATAATATAGAACGCATTGAAATCGTAGAAGGGCCTATGTCTGTTTCTTATGGTTCTGATGCGATGGCCGGCGTTATCAACATCATCACCAAAAAACAAAGTGGCAATAATCTATCATTAGATGCGAGTGCGAGAGAAGAAACTGTGGGAAATGAATATTATCCGTTCAGCTACAAGGGAGTCCACAATCAAAACATTCAACTAAATTATAAAAAGAAACATTTCCTGTTTGCTGCAGGTGGTACTCATAATGATTTTGACGGGTCAGGAGGCGATGCTTATGGTCGAGGTAAAACCTGGAAGCCAAAGGAACAATGGTTTGGAAATGCCAGGCTCGGATACGCAAGCGAACACTTTAATATTTACTACAGGATTGATGGAGTCCATGAATTGATCAAAGCAAGAAACCCGATCAACATGAATAATTACAAAGCAGTTGACCAGGAGTTTCTTACCGGCCGGTACATTCACCAGGTACAGGGATCGTATCGAATCAATTCTAAGATTCATTTCAATAGTTTCCTCGCATACACACACTATCGCAGGCAAACAAAAACCATCCGTCACAATTTCGAAGACAATACCATCGAACCCAACCAGGCAGGTGAAGAAGATCTGTCGGGGCTGAACAATCTGTCGTTCAAGACTACCGTGCAGTACGAAGTTTCTCCGATACTTTCCCTGCAACCCGGTATTGACATCAATCACGAAAAAGCAAGTGGCGACAGGATAGAAGGTTCTCCCGCCATCAATGACTTAGCCTTGTTTGCATCCGCAGAAATAAAACCTGTAGCGACCATCAAGATACGTCCCGGATTCCGCTTCAGCTCCAATTCTCAATACAATGCACCGGTGATCACGCCTGCTGTCAATACCAAATTCGAATTGAACAAACAATGGGATCTACGCCTTGCTTACGGTTACGGATTTCGTGCGCCAACACTGCGTGAATTGTACCTCACTTTTTTTGATGCCAATCACAGCCTCATTGGCAATACGAATCTGAAAGCAGAACACTCTCACAGCATCAATGGCTCCATAACATTCGCACCAGAATTCGCAAATGCTGTAACATTCAAATCTGTATTGTCAGGATTTTACAATCAATATAGTAACCAGATACAATTAGTACAGAGTGTTACTAACGACCAGGAATACACGTATTACAATATTGACCGATCCAATACGGCTGGAGGCGGAATCGAAAATCAACTCAATATGAAGAACCTTAGAATTACGGTTGGATTCGCATACACCGGCTATTCATCTGAACAATTCGAGAATAAAGATTACATCAAAGAAGACAATCGTGAATATTTGTGGACTCCGGAGATCAGTTCTGACCTGGTTTATAACATCCCAAAAATCAAAACAAAACTTGGACTGTATTACAAATTCGCAGGTAAGAAACCTTCATTCTCCTTCGGCACTATCAATAATGAAGATGCCATCCTCCTGAACCATACTGCATCCTATAGTCTTGCAGATTTTTCCCTGGCTACAGAAGTACATAAATATTTTACCGTGAATGCAGGCGTCAAAAACATTTTTGATGTAACCAACGTGGCCAATACAGTGATAACATCAGGTACGCATTCCGGCTCAGGTCCATTGTCTATCGCTTACGGACGCTCTTATTTTATCGGTTTAGCCTTTCACTGGAAAAACAATTAGAATTTTTTTTTTAACAAGAATAATCAATCACTCAAACCAAATAAAAATGAACAAACTCAGAAATTTCATGCTCATCATATTTTTTGCGTCGGGTATTGCAGCCTGCAAAAAAGACAAGGATCCTGTCATCATCGTTCCGCCGTCGGAGGGGTCAGAAAAAATCACACTCAGCGGCATTGCAGGAGGCGAGCCAGGCTCAGTAGCAGCAAACTCAGTGTATCTCGACCTGAGCAGTGGCCATACCACTCCTGTGTTGCGGGCGGGCTGGGATCTTGGATTCTATTCCGGCAATGACTTCAGGGTGATACTCAATAACACCTCGAGTGCAGGCGCCAAAGTATTGGCCAAATATGATCTTGCTTCTGTGACTGCTGAAGATACCATCGGACTGACACTCTCTGTAAATCATGGCGACCCACAGCCTGAAGATCTGAGATACTTTGACGACCTCTCCGGCGATCTGTCCAAAACTGTAATACCACAGGTATCAGCCAATGCCTCATCGAATCCTGTGATCATTCTGAATCGCGGAACCGGCGGCGGAATCGCAGCACGTCCGTGGGTAAAGTTGCGAGTACTCAGAAGCAGTAATGGATACACACTTCAATATGCCGGCATCAATGAAACGAATTACAAGACTTTATCTATTCCAAAAAATAAAGATTTCAATTTCCAATTCGTTTCCATCGATAACGGAATCGTACCCGTAGCTCCTGAAAAAGATGATTGGGATTTCGTTTGGACTTATTCCGTATTTGAAACCAACTTTGGAGCGATGGTACCTTACAACTTTTCTGATCTGATCGGTATCAACTACCTCGCAGGTGTACAGGTAAGTGAAAAAATTTATGCTGATGTCGCTACTGCAACATCAGCCTACACCAACTTTAATAAAGATAGCCTAGCTCTTTCCGAATTCAGCACGGACCGTTGGGCTATAGGCAGCCATTGGAGAAGCACCATGCCCGCGACAGGCGCCAAACAAGACAGGTTCTATGTCATTAAAGACGGAAATGGTAATTTCTACAAATTGAAATGCATCGCCATGGGAGTGGGAACAGATGGAGGAACCCGGGGTAAGCCGGACTTTAAATATGCGCTAATCAAACAATAAACAAGGTCAATTCATTGCAGGGATTGGAAAACCGGAGTTCTTTCTTGTCATATCTTATGAATGAGAAGATTGGCTTCGGTTTTTATTTGGAAATAATGAGAGGATTTGGGTTTGCGATGCGATGGCCTCATCTTTTTAATTTGTGCCTTGCCCAGGTTAAAGTATGTTATGTTACGATTGCTTTACTTCACCTTCTTCAATTCAAAACTCTGATCACTGAATAGCGGTGCTGTCGGAATAGTGATCTCATTAAATCCATGATTTGTTTCCTGGTGGCAACTGTTGCAAGTAGCAGTAAGAATGGTGTAGCTTCTTTTGAATTCCTTTAAACTACCATTACCGATAGCAAAGCTTACATTTTGTAACGGTTGTTCTATCATCGGGATGTCTTTTGTTTCGAGCCTGTCTGTACAATATTTCTTGATATCTTCCAGGCTCTCCCTGATTTCGTTGACCTCAAAGTCTGCCAACTTCCAATTGTGATTTTGCCCGGCAAACCAAAGTTTGACATGATGCACCTGGATGCTGCTCATAAATTCTCCGAATCCGGGTTTGTAGCCGTCTGCTATTTTTGCTTCCAGGCTGTCTATGCGTTTATTCAACTTGTAGCTGCTATCCTGCTTTGGGTTACAGGCGTAGAGGTCAGCGAGAAGAAAAATAAAAAATACTTGTTTCATGTGTTTGTGTTATTACAAGTTTTGCACCAAATCATGAAATCAATTCCAAGAACCACTGAGGCGAATGTACAGGATATTTTTACACAAGTAACTGCCAATGCAGATTCAATCTTGTTCATTAATATGGGTTGTAACTTCATGTAAAATAGAGCCAAGACCCGAGCAGTCATTATTATAACAAAAACTCTCCAAGCCTAAATTCTATGATGCTATTTTACATCCTGTAAAATATGAGATCAAAATATTCTGCAGGTCGCGTGCGCCTTGAGAACTTTCCATCGACATCATGAAAAATACTATAGAAAAATAATAGACTATGACAAGCGAATCCAGCCATAAAGTCATCACCCATTCCTACCAAACATTATTATTTCTTCAACTGTGATTGCCCTTTAGAATGAAAAAAAATATAGGATTTTTAGTAGCGATTCAGCAGTCATTGCATGATCAAGACAAAAACGCCAGCAATACCAGGGTGCAACGAAAACCCAAGAGCGCCACTAGTAATATGGCACCCCCTTCAAGGTTATAACTTTACTTCATGATTATTTCTCAATAAATACCGTATCTACGGTTGTTGTCTGCCCTAATACAACTGTTGCATTGCTGCCGGCAGGTTTGAAATTGGTATTAGTTGGTTCAAATGACAACTTATAGTCACCCGCAGGTACATCTCCTATCCAATAGTGACCATTAGCCGTGTCAGTAAATGTAGATGCAATAGTATCCAAACCATTGATGGCATAAACGGCTGTTCTAAGTGTGTCTGGCATGACTACACCCTGAATATTCCCTCCGGAAGGTACAAATGAAATGATTCTTAGCACAGGCTTCAAATTATACTTACCACTCTTGCCAGCTTTCACAATAGATTTCGCAGCATCAAAATCCAAAATCAACCTGTACAGCATACCACCGGTAACATCTCCATGCACCTGCACCTTAAGTCCTGATTGCTGGGCGCTTGGTGTACTCAGTACTTTCTTTTCTCCATCATTTGTGATGATGTAGTTATTTTCTCCCAATACCAATCTTATCTGTGATATCTTACCTTGAGGTATCAGGGCATCTGCCAGGAGCGTATCCTTACCGTCTGTTAATTCCAGAAGATTATAAAGCCCCGGATGAGCACCACCAAGTGTAATCCAGTCAGAGTCCTGCATGATGATCCGCACCTCTTTCACATCCACCCAAACTTCCTTTACATTTGGATCGGGGCTGTCCGTCAATCGTACTTCCAGCCTTGCCTTCTGGCTATCATTCTTGTGGCATGAAGAAAAAAAACAGAGGGAAGAAAGGCCAATTGTCATTATGGTGAAACTGAAGAAAATACTTTTCATAAGTTGTGTTTTTTACTTGATTTTTTGATTGAATCTGATTAAGGCAATAATCATTCCAGTACCTTTCCTTTTGGTAACTATTTTAAAATGATTGCTTTCCTGATATATGTGTCCGTTCCCAAAACGACATTGATTGTATAGGTACCATTAGGCCATTGCTGTGCATCCTTTATCTCCAACGTGCCATTTCCTCCATTAAAAATTGTTTGAAATTTCATCATCTGCCGACCTTCCGGATTGTAAATGTACAATCTCACCGGAACCTTGAACGGCGATGTGATATTCAACTTTATGATATTGCGCACAGGGTTAGGAACAATAGATACCCCTTGGTCGCGGCCATTGAATAGACTGATCACTTTCGTATGACCAACTATGTTATTATTGCCTGTCAATCTAATCCTGTAATAAAGATCACTGCTGCTGACACCGTTCAGGTAATCGGGAAATACAAATTGATTTCCATCAGGTGATGAAAGATTACTTATTTGTCCGATGCTCGAAAAATGAATTCCATCTTCACTTCTTTCAACTTCAAAAGTCCTGATACCACTGTTAGCAGCGACCTTCCATTGTAGCAAAACTTTATCGTCTTGCAATCGTCCGTTCAATCCCACCACCCAATTCTGAAGTACAATGCACAAGGGATTTGTTGATATTACAATCGTATCGGTGGCATAATCAGCGCAGGCAGCATTCAATTTCTGAGTGATAATATACGTACCCGCGGAATCTACTAAAATAGATGTGGGCGAGTTATAAGTATTGATATGTCCATCCGGTGTGGTCCAGGTATAAACGGAAGTTGATATCGGGTTGGTAACGTCAATCTGTGAAATGCCCATGTGGCCACAAAAAAGAGTGGTATCTGCGGTTAACTCAGCCATCGGAGCAAGAAAGAAATCAAAAGGGCCGATAAAATCTTTTAGTGCTGCAGTGAATGATGTAGAAGCCCGGCTTTTTACCAATACTTTTCTGAATGACCCTGCACAACTATCACTTCCCAAGAGGGTAACTGGGTCTAATCCTAATTTGGTCAAATTAACTCCAAACTCCATAAACTGTCCGGCGGTATAATCGGTTACCACTGAATTATCACCTCTTACCAATTGAAATGGGCCAGCCCAGGTATTACTGCTGCTTTCAACTCCCATATAAAAAACACCTCCCAACTTCGGAACTATTCCTGCGTATCCATACTGTGCACCTGCACCTGCACCATCAAATGTTCCATTCCAGCTAAATGCTGTCGGAGTGATTAAAAGCGCCGCTTTGTCCACCCAAATCCTTGCCTCTATTGAACTCAGAGTCGAACTTCCATAATGTGCTGAAAAAATAATATCTCCTGGTACAGTTACCTTGCCGGATGCATCAAACTGCCAACTGGTATGTCCTGCATCAGGGCCATAACCATAAAATTTCTGTACGGATCTGTCATAATAAATATCTGTCTGGTACATTTCAAAGTCAAAGTACCTGTCGCCTGTGGTATTCTCAATAGACAACCCACCAAACATCCACAAGGAGTCTTTAAAGTTAGGTCCGTCTCTTCTCACATGAACCATCATATCCAATATCTCATTTTTGTCTGGGACAGACTGGGCAACCGGGCATGTCCAGTTCTGAGGGCTCATCCCATTCTTACTCGCACCTGCGGCAAACATCGTGGAATCGCTACCGTGGTAGTCGCGCGAGAAAACAGCATCTATCCACATCTTATTATTGAGGATAGAATAGGGAGCTGCACTCATGGTTCTATAAAAGGGTAGTTTTCGAAATGAAGGATCAGAACTATACTTAGAAGCAATATAGGCAGCACCGGTGGTGTCAATAACTCCTAAACCAGTAAAAGGAGATAACGACTGATTGAACCAGTCGTCATTACCATCCAATATACTATTGCTAAAATAATTTGCCCGTAGGTCTGCTTCAATTCCGAAATTGGCTTTGATGATGGGAGAAGTGATCTGAGCCTTGGCTGTACCAATAAATAAGAGCAGTAAAATGATTTGTAATAATACTTTCATAGGCGCTCCGGCTAAATTCAAAAAGACAGGAAGATTACCATACATGTTAACGTATTCAACTTGATAAAATTGCCTTTACAATTTTACTTTTGAAACCTAAGGAATACTGTTCGGGATGAATTCACATTGACCATTATCACAGATATTGAGTACACCCTTCTGTATGGTCATCTCAAAAAGCTACATGAACATATAGGCAACGATGGCTGAGCCTGCCGAAGCCAGATTGTACAAAAAGAAATTTTGGAAAGTTCCCTTCTGCAGGCTCATTTCGGCAAGCTCATTTCGGCTCAGACGCTTTGGTCTGAGTCAGACAAGCGATCCTTCGTCTGACACGCTCATTTCGGCACGCTCAATGAGCATGTAAATCCTGATGGCTGAGCCTGCCGAAGCCAGACGTTTTATGATGAAATTTCAGTCTTTGGTAAATCACATAAAAGTTCCCTTCGGCAGGCTCAGGGAACAAATACATCGATGGCTGAGGGAAGTACCAATAACTCCGGATACAATCCGGTAGAATTGTTTGGCATCAAGTGATCCTTCGGAACACCTGGCGCCAGTAGGCCAGTAAGTTTTTAGCTTCCTGCAAATGGTGTCCCGAATATTCCGACTGCAAACTCCGCCCATACAAGCAAAAAAGCTAATAGTACAACTCCACAAAGGATAACTCTGCCTTTGGTGGTTTTTATTTTTCTTAATACAAGTTCGCAAAGTAAGCCTGTCCCTAATAGTAGTACTCCCATCATTAGGAAGTC
>CAZGNJ010000047.1:11131-22953 GCA_964526985.1 uncultured Ginsengibacter sp.
GAAATTTTCCACTCAACACCAGTGCTAAATTGCATCGCAATAAGTGGTACGAGTAGCAGTACCGGTACTGCTGCTAAAATGAGTAATAGCCTTTTGTTTTGTAATGACATCATATTTGAATTTTTATTAGTTAAATGATAGATGTTCCCGATTACTGTTGGTCTGAAAAGCAGAAGAACTTCTTTAACGAAAAGCCATTTTGCTTTCGCCAGTCCGAATTTTTCTGCATAATAATGAAAGCGTTCTGTCAGGTCTCCTTCAATTTCTTCACAAAGAAGGGGATTGCAATACCATCGAAAGAATGATAGCACTATTCGTGGAGGTTTATGCTCAGATGGCTTCATTTATGAAAATTTGAAAACTACTTTTGGAATTGCATCCCATAATAAATTTCTTTGCGCTTTTGTCTGGTTAAGTATTTGCTTGCCACTAGCCGTAATTTCGTATAACCGCTTTCTTTTTCCACCCCTGATATTTGTAGCCACTCCAAATTCTGATTTTACAAGGCATTTTTCTTCAAGTCTTTTTAAGACTGTCTGCATTGCCCCCAAACTAACCTTTCGTTTTAGGCGGCCTTCAATTTCAGTGATAATGCTTACTCCATAGGCTTCTCCATTAAGTATTGCGACTGTGAGAAGTACAATTTCTTCAAATTCTCCTAAATGGTATTGACTCATTGCTTCCAATATTTACCTCAAATGTAGTTTTTATTTTTAAATAAACCTCATTTGTAGTAAAAATAATTATGGCCTGAAAAAATAGTCTCCAAAAATTAGCAAGTGATTCCTTGCAGTTGCAGTCGTCGGGGATTTATAGTCAGCAGATTTTTTTCGCACCATTCTAAATTATACCACTACACTTACCTATGTACAAATTTCATCACTTCAAACCAATGAACTAATATTTTACTTTTTGTACAGTCGTAGTTTCCTTCATTCTTCCATTTCTTCATTCCCTTATTTCTTCGGTACTTCTCCGATACTTCTTCGTTTCTTCTTCGCTGTTCCTTCGTTCTTTTTCAGCGAACAAATCACGAAATAAAATACAAGGATCAGCGTTATATCATAAAACTTCACCATGGCGATAATTGACAATGGCATCATGGGTGCAATGAAAGGCCGGATAGGGCCTGTAACCAGTTATGTCCGTAATGGAAAGAATATCCTGCGAACGAGAAAGAATAGCGGATCCGTAAAGAATACCACTGCACGTCTAGCCCAGCGGGAGAAGATCACCGTTTGCAATTCCTTCACCCGGGCATTTGCAGGTACAGGTTTCTTCAATGCCACTTTTCCTGCCTATGGGCATGACGGCAGTGGATACAACAGGGTTACCGGCTGCCTGATGAACCTTGCGATAACAGGCAATTATCCAGGTCAATTTCTGTCATGGCAAAAAGTACTGATAGCGCGTGGCCCCCTCCCCTGTGGGGAAAATGTAACAGTTGAGCTTGGCCCCGCCGGGAATTGCCTGTTTACATGGACTGACAACAGTGGCACCGGTACAGCACGTACTACTGACAATGTCATTCTTTGTGCATTCAGTATTGAAGGGAAACAGGCAGTCTTCTCGCTTGATGCGGGATTCCGCAAAAGCGAAAATGCAGCTCTTAATGTCGCCTCACTAGGTGATGGACCGATCGCTACCTGGATCTCTTTTATGAATTCTAACGGAGATGTGGCGGATAGCGTGTTTGCAGGAATCTTAGAGAGGGTTTAGGGAGGTTTGGGGAACGGTTTAGTCCGCGGCTGAAAGGAGTTTAGTCCGCCGCGGCGGATAGAGTTTAGAGTTTAGTGAGGAAGGTCTAAAGCGAAGTGGGAGATGTCTTGGAGTGCATCAGTAGATTGTGTTTGCAAGACTTGAAAATTCTGTTCTATTTAATTTAGTAAAGAGGCTTATTAATTTACTGCTGAGGAAAGGGGTATTGTTACTACTATTTCACACCCATCTCCTGGAGTAGTGGATATCTCCACGTTGCCGTAGAAAAATTCTACCCTGCGTTTTATGTTGGCCAGTCCAATTCCCGAAGGTGTCAAGTTCGGATCAAACCCAACTCCATTATCGGCGATGAGCATCCTGAGTTTGTTTTTATGATTGATGATCTCGAGCCTGATTTCTGTTGCGTTAGCATACTTAATGATATTCCTTAACTGCTCCTGCAGGATACGATATAGATTGAGCTGCAGTTCACGGCTCAATTGAAGTGTCGATATAGACTCATCAAAATAATAATCAACCTTGTAATGACTGCCGATATTAAAGGTATTGATCAGCTTCTCCAAGGAATCCCTGAGCGTACTATTCTTAAAAAATACCGGTGCCAACCTGTGCGACAGGTTGCGTATCTCTTCAGTAGCCAATACAATCGACTCCAGTGATTGATTATATGAGGTATCCAGCGAATCCGGCAATTGCGGCCTCATGGTTCCCATACTCATTTTAGCTGATGCCAGTATCTGGCAAACATTATCATGCAATTCGCTTCCGATCTCATAGCGCTCCTCCTCCTGTGTCTTGATGATCGCTTTAGTGATCCTGTTTTCATATAATTTCCTTAAGGAAATATCCACCACACTGGCAAAAACAACTTGTTTATTTTCCAATAGAAATGAAGAAGCATAAATCTCCACATCCACTGATGAATGATCTGCCTTCAGATGTTTGTAGGTATCAACGTAATTCTTGTTCTTCTTTATTATGCTGCTAATTTCTCTTACTGTCCTGTCGTGCTCTTTCTGCGGCCTGATATCAAGGATTGTTTTTTCCAGGAAAGCTTCCTTGGTATAGCCATAGAATTCAAGGGCTGCATCATTTACCTGCAAAAAGCGGTATGTCTCCGGATCAAAAATATACATTGGTATAGGCGCCATAAAAAACAATTGCCTGAATTGTTGCTCTGACTCCTGTAGCGATTTTTCCAGCAATCTCTTTTCAGTCACATCATTAAAGAAACCGGTCAGCCCCACCAATTGCCCTTTCTCATATTCCCAAAGTATATTGCCTTCAACAATTATTTTTTTCCCTTCCTTCGATACAAGGACACGGGATACTTTTGAAATAGCACCCTCTTTCCCTTTCGTATCCAGGTTTCTTTCAGACTTTCCTGCGGATTCCTCTGTCATTATCTCAAATACTTTGAGGGTTTTCAATTCTTCTTCCGAATATCCTACCAGTTCACAAAATCTCTTATTAGCCAATAATATCCTTCCCTCTGCATCTAGTCTCGTGATCAGTTCATTGGTCTCTGTTATGAATGACCGGTTTTGACCTTCTGCCCTGGCCAGTATATTTCTGTTGTTGATAATAGACCTCACGGTGATGATGAGCAATATACCAAGAATGATAACGAATACACCAATTACATAGGTTGTTATCCTGGCAAACCGTTCAATTGCGGCGATGGTATCTCCTAATTTTTGGTTGAGCGCACGGTCTCGGATATTTACATGTTCTGAAAGCTGGAGATTGACAGATTGTACATTCTCAAAGGCAGGCTGCAATACACCTACGTTCATGGCGTAGGCCTCGGCTGTTTTACCATCAGTCAACAAATTATCAGCAGTTACCCAGTATTGCTCTAATTGAGCATTCCTGATTTTGATATTGTTGAACAATTGTCGTTCCAGAGAATCTGAAATCAGCGGCGCATAGGTATTTATGTACCTATTAATCTCATCCATTTCTCTGGCTAATTGAAGTTTTGCCCTTGTCTTTTCCTTTGCGTCATTATAATAAAGCAACTTGAGTTCGTTCATGAGTAACTGGTCGTACCCATCCTGAATATTATTGAGAAGGCTTTGCCTTTGAAGCGATGAGTTGCTGAGTTCATGGATCTGGGCTGTCGTTTTCCTGATATTTCTATGCTCAGCAATCCTTACAAAAGCAACAATTATAAAGAGCACAATATAAAACAATAAGAGTATTCTCGTAAGCGGAATGTACTCTGTTATTTTTTTCATGGAAGCGGGATTACGCTTCAAAAGTAGATTAAAAATTTTCACCTGTAAAGGATTAAGGAATGCCAGGCTGTTCCGTGGATGTTACCTATCAAATATCTTAATACAGGTATATAAACGCAATCAACAGAATAATTAGTTTGTAAATCTATGGTTTGATTTCTATAAAACTCATTCCAGGATTGAACCAGGTAATTTTTGCGATTTCATTTCATTCAAATGGGAATATCAACCTCCCATTTGGCGCTATCAAAATCCCAATCTATTCATAAATGTAACTTTAGCGGCACTGCAGCATCATACTTCCCTATTCCAAAAAAAATTGCAAACGACAATTGCAAGTAGATTTCCCGGCTATACACTTTCGTTTGGAATG
Source organism: uncultured Ginsengibacter sp. (assembly GCA_964526985.1). Taxonomy (GTDB): domain Bacteria; phylum Bacteroidota; class Bacteroidia; order Chitinophagales; family Chitinophagaceae; genus Ginsengibacter. Next base: position 15,464 of record CAZGNJ010000047.1, read on the forward strand.
GCCTTCCATGAATTCCATGCAATGGCGTACTTTTCCATGCATTCACATTTCATTAGCAGTAAATTCACGTTAGTAAAATGTGCACAACTGAATAGTAAATTTACTATTTTTGGCAGTATATGTACCTCAAATCAACTTGCCTGTATTTCATAAAAAGTACTACAAATGCTTGCCCACACTGCATTACAGCCCAAATCGTAACTTTACGATACCACTTGGACATTTGCGTAAAAGCCCGATATTTTGGAAGTTAGCATGTGAGTCTTTTAAACCACATTTAAAAACCAACTAAAAACTACTACCATGAATCAAAATGCACTTCTCGAGATCAAGAAGGCGGAAGTAGGAGCTGACATCGGCCATAAAGAAGGCCATAAGATGGTTACAGCTTTCCGCGAAGCACATCCTGATGCAGTGCCCGGTTTCTTTATCGGCCGCAACATCCTGGAACAAATCCTCAACCAACCGGGCTGTGTTGGAATCACTTACCGTAAAGGCCTGAATGAGGCTGGCGAAGAGCACTTGGTTTATACCGGTGTTGACGCGGATGGTAAAGATATCCTCACCTACGCTGTTGTAACTACTGCCGGCGACATCCAGGTGGAAAACGGTATCGTGGCAGACAGGACTATCTGGGATTGGGATATTCTGTTTCCTCCAGATCCTCCCACTAAGCCTAAGACACCCCCAACTCGGAAATAGTAGTTTTACGGAATATTTGGTGATAATACAATAATATCGGCCAAAAGGTAGTTATATTTGGTAGGTAAACGGCTACCCCCTTGAGTACGATACAGATATTATACGAAGTTTCATATTTATTACCCTTATTGGCATTCTTTCTCTTCAAAAACAAGAAGAAGGAATGGGCGGTAAGGGTAATTTTCTTTTATGCGATCTACTGTATTATCCAGGAAATAGCAACCGTGCTAACGCCTGCCTTCATTTATTCCCATCTAAGTAAATCAGGATTGAATGGGGATGAATTGATGCTTCAAACCAAGCGGATTTCGAGGCAATATATATCATTTCTGTTTGCAGCCTATACCATCATTGAATTTACATTTTTCTGTTTTTTCTTTCAGCATCTGTTTCCGGCAAAACACCCGGCCAGGAAATACACCATTGGAATATGGATTGGATTTGTATCCTTTGCAATGATAGATTACTTTTTCATCAACCGTCAGAGGTCTTTCGATTCCTTTGCAATCGGAATTGAATCACTGATTTTAATTGTCATGTGTGGTTACTATTTGTATTACCAGGTCACCCATACCATGAATATGATGGTATATAACACCTTCAACTTCTGGGTGATTGTTACTTTCTTTATGTTCGTTTCGGCTACCTTCTTCCTGTACCTTATGACAGATGCAATGGGAAAGTATCCCCAGTTTCGTAAGTATTACCTGTTCATAAACATCGGAGCTAATATTCTTAAGAACTTACTGCTTTTTTATGCCTTTACCCGTGTTTTTATCCCTCCTGCTACTGAAAAGAAAAACAGGCTTTCCGAATTAAATCTTGGTGATGAACTGATATTGCAACAAAACAATTAACATTGTAGCCCATGACTTTGTTACAGATTTCACCGGGTATTGGATTGACCATGCTTATTGTAGGAACGGTAGGAATGCTCTTCATGGGGGTAATGCTCGTAATGGTACTCATCTTTCATCAGCGCCGTATCATATTTTTTAACAGGTTAGCACAGGATTTCGAAAAGGAAAAGCAACAATTGATGCTGAATGCTTCCATTAAATTCCAGGAAGAAGAACGGCAAAGAATTGCGGCTGATCTCCATGATGATGCAGGACCACTGCTCGCTACCGCAAGGCTTTACCTTAATGAAAACCTGGTACACCAGGACACTGCGACTCAACTCCAGGCTATTTTCAGCACACGCCAGATCATTGATGACACCATTCAACTCATCCGGAATATTTCGCACAACCTGATGCCACCGACGCTGAAGAACTTCGGTCTGGATGCGGCAGTGTCGGATATGTTTGAAAAAATCAACAATAGTGGTACTGTGAATGCAAGTGCCCGGTTTCATGATAGCACTAAACGGTTGGACGACAACCAGGAATTGCTTGTATTCAGAATTATCCAGGAACTGGTAACCAATATTCTGAAACATAGTAATGCAGGTTTTCTTCATCTCACACAAAATAGCCAGGGTAATTTTGTTTATTACCGCATCCACCATGACGGCAAAGGATTGCTCCAGGAACAGTTTGACCAAATGGGGAAAGACTCAACCGGACTGGGGCTTAAGAATATTCATAGCCGTATCAATGTTCTGAACGCCAGTATCTATTTTGAGATGGATAACACACAATCCTATTACAAGATAACTCTCGAAATACCACGTGAATATTGATAATCCCAATTACGCTTAGTATATTTGTTGGTATCCATGTAAAAAACCAACATACATGTCTTCTGAAATAATAAAAGTAGCGATTGCAGATGACCACTTACTCTTTAGAAAAGGTGTAATACTTTCTCTTAAGCAATATCCCAACATTCAATTTATTCTTGAAGCAGAAAACGGAGAGGAACTGATCAAAGGTGTAGAATCTGAACAACCTGATATTGTTCTGTTAGACTTGCGCATGCCCGTAAAAGATGGAATAGAAACTACAAAATATCTAAACAAGAATTTTCCGGGTATTCGTATTCTCATTCTCACCATGTATGAGGACGAACGTTTTGTTGGCCATCTGATGGAAAGTGGTGCGAACGGCTATTTATTAAAGAGCACTGAACCTGCTGAAATCAGGCAGGCATTGGTGGATGTGATAAAAAATGGATTTTATCTGAATAATTTTGTTAACCGGGTACTCATTAAAAAGAATTACTCAAAGCAAAAATTCAATCCCAATCTCAACAGTGAAATTGTAATCAGCGACAAGGAGAAAGAAGTGCTATCACTCGTATGCATGGAATTTACCGCCCAGGAAATAGCCCAAAAGATGGATATTAGCCCGCGAACAGTAGAGGCGATCAAGGACCGACTGATGGAACGGTTTGGAGTTAAAAATTCTGTTGGACTTGTTTTCTTCGCAATGAAGAATTCCCTCATTGATTAGCCCTGGTTCTCTTTACTTTCCTGGCAGTGATAGTAGCCTCTTCAAATCCAAAATCAATTCCTCAGTCTTATTGAATTGGTTCACTGGGTCTTTTTAACCTGGTTCCTTTTATATCAGGCCTTTCCAAAGAAGGAACATCTTGCACAGGACGATTTTCATCAGATTTTTGACTGTAGATACTATCCAATAATTGGTTAAGTAAAGATGGATGTTTAAGATACCATTGATAGCTTTCGGTAAACTTCATTTCCGTAATTCCGTGTATTTTGAATACGTCATCAGATAGTTTTCTCGTTTCAATCACAACAGTTGTAGAAGAGTCTTTAGAAGATCTTTGCTGAGCCAGGGCTTGCGCTTCAAACATGTCCCACATCACTTTCTGCATTTTAGCAGGCTTGAGGATATCTGAGGGAACACTCTCTTTATCCCTGCATCCCACAAAAAGTAGTATTAGAATCAAAACACTTATAGATATTCTCATTAGAATGCTTCTTTGTATTTATTGGCTGAGGGAACATCAAGTCTCTGCAATAATTCAAGTGCCTTGGTTTTTTCAGGAGGTGTAGCTTTGGAAAATATCTTTATCAACTCTTGTGTCTTTGCCTGAAAGAAAAATGGCAATATCATAGTATTTGCGTTATCATTATTAAATGTATTCAAAGTATTCAAGGCATTCAATATTTCACTACGTCCCAAACCTTCATTTTCATACATCTTATCCAATCCTTTCCGATAATAAGTGTAAACAGCGTCACGGAATAAAGTATAACGACTGTTCAAAAGATTTTCTACCAACCAATACTTGTTTCTTGTGCCATCAAAGGCTTTCCAACCACTAATATTACGACCCTCAGGTGCATTGTTTACAATATTCTGAGCCTTCTGAAAATAAGTGGTGCCACCGGAAGGGGAAAAAGAATCATAATCGAGGCCTATTATTATATTGATCCAATAAGCAACAACTGCAGTCAGATTAGAAGCCAGGGGATCAGTGCCTGCCACACGCGTCTCACTGAATTCCAATTGCTGGAACTCTGCATACTTAAAGGTCACATCATTATCATTATAATTGATCACAGGAGATAAATAGCTTGAATTGAATACAGGTCGTGCCGATTGAATAGAGAGTGTTGCTTTATAAATATCAGGCTCACCGGTAGATTCTACATTTAACAGGAAACCGCAATCAATTTTTTCATTGGTCTTAAAATTATCGTTCGTCCATTTTCTATTATTGATAAAATCACTCAATGCAGTCTGAAGGGTTTGAAATACTTTCTTGTTGACACTATTCCCTACCCTGTTACTCAGTACACTCACCCTCGCCCGTAATTCCTGCGCATGTACAAAATGAATACTCAATACCATTATTGGTAATAAAAGGAATCTTTTCATGAATGCTGACTTAAAAATTTTACGATATCCCGTGCTATTTCTTTTTTAAATTTCAAAGGAAACTCCCACCGGCCTCCTCCTCTTCCAAAAATAGTTACTTTATTAGTATCTGTGCTGAAGCCGGCTCCATCATCATTGAGAGAATTGAGAATTATGAAATCTGCATTCTTGGCACTCAATTTCTTCAATGCATTTTCTTCCTCATTGTTGGTTTCTAAGGCAAACCCAACGAGTATCTGATTTTCCTTTTTCCTTTGACCTGCGGTAGCCAAAATGTCTCTGGTAGGAAGAAGCGTGATTGAAATTTCTTCTTCCTTCTTCTTCACCTTTTGATGTTCTGGGGATGCAGGTGTAAAATCTGCAACTGCAGCCGCCATTATTATCACATCATAACTATCAAAATCCTCCATGCAGGCATTATACATTTCAAATGCACTCTTGACTTTTACGATTGTCAGGCTGCCAGGTAATTCTATCTGAACAGGTCCACAAACCAATCTGACATCTGCACCGGCCTCAAAGAATGCCTGAGCTATAGATACTCCCATTTTTCCCGAACTATCATTGCTGATAAACCTTACAGGGTCTATGCGTTCTATTGTCGGCCCTGCAGTTACCAGTACTTTCTTTCCGGCGAATAATAAGGACTCTGTAAAATAGCTTTTTACCGATGCGACAATTTCGTCAGGCTCTTTCATTCTGCCCATACCTTTTAATCCACTGGCCAAATCGCCTTCATTCACCTGCAATACTTTTACCCTATCATAGATTAATTTCTGGATATTCCTCATAGTAGAAGGATGCTTCCACATGTCTTCATCCATTGCGGGAGCAATCATGACCGGACACGTAGCGGACAAATAAACGGCTGTCAACAGATTACTACAAATTCCATTAGCCATTGATGCTATCGTATTAGCCGTAGCAGGGGCTATTAACATTAAGTCTGCCCATCTGCCAAGTAGTGCGTGATTCTCCCATTCATCTTCGGTAAAAATCTTCTGCAATACTCTTTCACCTGAAAGGGTTGAAAAAGTCAAAGGCGAAACAAATTCGGCTGCTTTCTCCGTCATGATCACCTTTACAGTTGCACCTTCCTTCATCAGATAGCGCAGAATGTAAACAGCCTTGTAGGCCGCAATACTTCCTGTCACACATAAAAGAATCTTCTTGTTGGTTAACATCGATGAAGAATATAGCTTAAAATAATAATGGCGGAGAACCGCCATTAAAAATAGTTATTATTGTCTTTATGTTCACAGATTGATCTGTCTGACGCCTTCTAAAATTCTTCTTAGTCAAAAAGGTTGTCTTCATTCCTGCGATAATAAATCTTATCATCCAGGAATTCATAAGTAGCCAGGATAGCAGGATTCGGCATTCTTTCGAAAGCTTTCGAAATTTCGATTTGCTCCTTATTTTCATGGATCTCCTCGAGACTGTCCGTATGGCTTGCAAATTCTTCTAATTTGCTATGCAATTCTTCCTTGATGGTAATATTAATTTGATTGGCTCTCTTTGCAATGATAGCAATAGACTCATAAAGATTGCCGGTCTTTTCCTTTATATCAACCAGGTTCTTGGTCTCAATTACATTAGGAATATTAGCTGTTTGCAGGCGCCTTAGTTTGTTCATTTTTTATTTGTTTAATATTGTTTTCACTTAATGTTTTAAATGCCTGTGCCTCCTTGAGCAATTTACTTTCAGGATACCGATCCGCAAATTCATAGTACTCTGTAACTACTTTTTGAAACCGCTCTTCCTGCTTGGAAGCGACACTCATTTCGGCAAATTTATAATAGGAGTTAATTGCCTTCAGCATATACTCTTCACCTTTCCTGCTATCCGGATAATTAATCAGCAGGTTGGAAAAATATATGCCTGCAGCCTGGAACTGGCCGACGTTAAAATAAAGTTGTGCAGACTTATATTCTTTATCCTCAAGTTTTTCCCTGCATTTATTGATGATCTCCTGAGCATCCTTCACCCGTTCTGAATTGGGGTAATTGCTCATAAATGTCTGCATCATTCCAATACTTTTTATAGTATTGGCCTGATCTAACTCAACTTTTGGAGACTGTTTATAAAATGTCAACGCGTGCATATATGCAATCTCTTCTGCCCGTGGATTATTTGGAAAAACTCCTAAGTACCCATTGAACAGGTTTTCCGCATCCAGGTAATCCTTCAGATAGTAGGAACAGTACGCATATTTGTAATAAAGATCCTCAAACTTTTCTGAGCCTTTAAATACCGGAAAAAGCTCAACATACAATTGTTGTGCCTTATGATACTTTTTATCTGCGTAATATTTATCAGCCATCTTTAGTTTGTATTCATAATCCTTGCTTTTCAGCACTTTGCTAAATTGGCTATTACATGCAGCGAGGAACGAAACTGATATGAAGAGTATGAAAATATTTTTCATAAAAAGAACCGCAAAATTAATTGATTTTACTCAAATATGTAACTAAAATACGAATGAGAAATAGCCAGGCCGTTAATGTTTTACTAATTGAAAATGAATAAAAAACCCCTCCCGAAACCGGGAAGGGTTTATCATTGAGCAAAAAGTGGTATTATTTAGCCCTGATATCCACAGTGTTGGCTGCGCCACCACCTACTTCACAAGTCACTTCAACACGATCAGCACTGATTCCTTCTTTCTCTGTCAGGTATGTTTTTATTTCATTGATTCTCTTGTTACACAATGCCTGAGAAGCTTTAGATGCTTCAGGATAACCTGTTACAGTAATTGTACAAGTCGGATTATTCTTCAACTTAGAAGCTACAGTAGCGAGCATAGCCTGTGCATCACTGCTTAATGAACTGCTTTTTCCTTTGAAAGTAATGCTTGGAAGGTCGCCCACGTTACAAGTTGGAGCTTGTACCATGTTCTTGCAGCATTCAGGATCCGGGCATTTACCAACACCATCAGCGTCAACAGGCTGGCAATATGTAGGAGTAATCAATTCTTTGTCTTTGTAATCAGGAAC
>CAZGNJ010000047.1:22963-29553 GCA_964526985.1 uncultured Ginsengibacter sp.
ACGCCATCACCATCAGTATCCAGAGGGCAACCATTTACATCTACTTTTACGTTAGCCGGAGTTCCGGGGCACTTATCAAACTGATCTGTTACACCGTCTCCATCTTCGTCATCCAACACTGGTTTCGGAAGTTTCATGTGCTTAGGATTGTTCAACTCACTATAAGCATAATCCAATGGATTAATCCACCAGAGAGGCTCAACAGCCTTCTTGCCAATATTGAAATTCAATCCAACACTCAGATAATTATAAGAATCAAATTCACGTGTTTGAGCTGGTTGAGTGAATGAGTTCTCTTGCCATTGCTGGCCATCCAGCAAATCGGTCTTCAACATGGTAAATCTGTCTTCTATAGCAAGGTTTACTCTCTTACCAAGTTTGAAAGCCAAACCTGCTATCAATGAAGCTGACGGTTTCAATTCTTGTCCGAAAAGTGTAGCACTCTTGTCTTTATTATTTTCAGCGGAAGTTTCATAAGAATCATCCATCATGTCCTTCAAAGCATTCTTGATTTCCTTTCTATCCTTATAGCCTGAAGCTGTGATTGCGTTGAAATTGTACTTGGAATTACCATTCAACATATTCACTTTAGTATCAAAAATTGTTGCACCCAAGCCTGCTCCCAAATACATTACCATATTTGTCTTTGCTTTATGGAAGCGGAGGTTGTTCACTGTAAAGATTCCCTGAAGTGAGAGATCCTGTACATGTGTACGGTAATTGTAATAAACTGCTTCAGTTGCTGGATTGTAACCAGCATTTATCCATGGAGTATTGTATGCATAGCCCCTGGAATCTTTCCAGTTTAACCCTTTGGCAGCACCATACAGATATTGTAACCTCAAAGAGAATACATAACCCAGTGCTTTTCTGACATGAACTCCGAATCCAAAGGTAGGTAGCTTAGCTGCTACATCACCACTTACTGAAAACAAACCGCCTGATATCCCCAATTCCATTTCATTCCTCGGCTTTGCAGGGAAATCATAGGTGTTATTCATAAACTCATTTTGTTGTGCCTGACCTTTAGAGGATATTACAGATGAGTCATAAATACTGTACACACCTGTATCCTGTGCAAAAGCACCAAAGGACAAAAGGGAAAAAACTCCCAACAACAATAACTTAAACTTTTTGCTTGCCATAACTTTTTGATTAATGATTTCTAAAAAATAATCTTACAATTTTGCAAAAGTATCAAACCAAACTTATAAATCAAATTATTTTTCCCTGAAAATTAGATTTGTAGAGGTTATATAATTTCGCAATCTCGGCTGTTCAGACAACGAAATCGATTGAAATGCTGCAAGCCCCATCCATTTCAGCCTGATTTTTGATAGCACAATATTGGAGTCCGGCGAATGTGAACTAAATTGCCACCAGAATTCTGATAATGCAACTACCCAGACAACTCATCGCCGAAGAGCTAAAGACCTTTGAGAAAAAATTTGCCCAGGCTGTAAAAAGCCAGAATCTCTCTCTTGACCGCATAATGAAGTACATCATTAAGAGGAAAGGCAAGCAAATTCGCCCCATGTTTGTATTTCTGTGTGCAAAACTGCACGGCACGGTAAATGAATCTACCTACAGGGCTGCTGCCCTGGTGGAATTATTACACACGGCAACACTGGTGCATGATGATGTCGTAGATGAATCATTCGAGAGAAGAGGATTCTTTTCCATTAATGCGCTCTGGAAAAATAAAATAGCGGTATTGGTAGGAGATTACCTATTAAGTAAAGGACTTTTACTTTCAACAAAATATAATGAGTTTCAGCACCTCCATATTCTTTCTGAAGCTGTTCAGCAAATGAGTGAAGGCGAACTGCTTCAATTAGAAAAGGCGAGGAAACTCAATATTAAGGAAGAAATCTATTTTGAAATTATAAGGAGTAAGACCGCATCATTAGTAGCCTCAGCCTGTGCTGTTGGAGCCTGGAGCAGTACACAGAATCTCGATATTTCTGACAAAATGAAGGAGTTTGGCGAAAAAACCGGCATCGCCTTCCAAATCAAAGATGACCTATTCGACTATGGCACTGCTAACATAGGCAAACCTACAGGAAACGACATCAAAGAAAAGAAACTCACATTACCCCTTATTTATGCTCTGAATACAACTACTCCTTCAGAGAGAAGGCAAATGATCTACATCATCAAAAATGAAAATAAAGATCCGGAGAAAATCAAATGGGTATTGGATCGCGTTACTGAATTGGGCGGAATCGCGTATGCTGAGAAAAAGATGTACGAATACAGGGACCAGGCATTAGAGGTGCTTTTTCAATTTCCTCAATCTGATGTACGGGACGGACTCGAACAACTTGTCCGCTATACTACGGATAGAAAGTATTAAGGCTCCGACCTTTAGAATTATCTTCTGAATGAAAAAGAATAAATGGACCATACTAAAGGCAGATCCGGAAAAAGAAAAATCCCTTCAATCAGAAATGCCAGGTACCAGGCAAGCATTGTGCAGCATATTTGTACAGCGTGGACTGGACACCTTTGAAAAAGCAAAATATTTTTTTACACCATCCCTTGAAAAGCTCCATGATCCATTCCTATTGAAGGATATGGACAAGGCTGTAAAAAGAATAACAAAAGCGATTCAACATCAGGAAAAAATATTACTGTATGGAGATTACGATGTAGATGGGACGACTGCTGTGGCAGTGATGTACCAATATATCAGCAATATCTACAACAAATCAAATATTGGGTATTACATCCCCGACCGGCAGACGGAAGGGTACGGACTCAGTGAAACAGGATTAGATTTTGCGAGAAATAACGGCTTTACACTGATCATTGCATTGGATTGCGGCATCACTTCAACAGCGCTAATTAAAAATGCAGGAGCGTTATTAGAGTTCATCATTTGCGACCATCATATACCAAGCAAACACTTGCCGGATGCTGTCGCAATCTTAAACCCTAAACAGGAAGACTGCTCTTACCCTTATAAAGAACTCTGCGGATGTGGAATAGCATTCAAATTGATTACAGCTATTAATCAACAACAAGGCCTTCAGTCTGCTGACATTTTTGATTACCTGGATTATGTAGCTATTGCAATCGGCGCCGATATCGTGCCATTGACAGGCGAAAACAGGATTCTTTGTTATCACGGATTAGAAAAATTGAATCAGAACCCTGCTGTATGCTTCAAAGCATTGAAGGAGGTAGCAGGCAACGGATATTACGATAATGAAAGGTCGGTATTTCAACTCGCGCCACGGATCAATGCCGCAGGAAGAATGGATCATGGAAAATTAGCAGTTCAACTTTTAATAGCGCATAATAATGAATCGGCTTTGAATATCGCTAAAGTACTGCAAGACCAGAACGAAGAACGCAAATCCCTTCACCAGCAGGTTACAATGGAAGCCCTTGAAATTATTAACCAGGAAAGAACAAATCGCAAATCAACCGTTGTACATAAGGCAGGATGGCACAAAGGTGTCCTGGGTATCGTGGCGAGCAAGCTCATAGAAACACATTACAGGCCAACAATAATTTTAACTACACAGGATGGCGCCATAACAGGAAGTGCCAGAAGCGTCAAAGGATTTGACCTTTATGACGCGCTTTGTCAATGCAGGGATCATCTCGTTCAATTCGGAGGGCACACAGCAGCGGCCGGACTCAAGATGCTACCTGAGCAATTGGAACCCTTTACAGAAAAATTTGAACAGGTAGTATCAGAAAATGTCTCTGAAGATCAACTCACCTGTGAAGTGAAGATCGATGCTGAACTTGATCTTGCGAATATTGACAACAAGTTTTATAATACACTCAAAAGAATGGAACCTTTTGGTCCTGAGAATGCCCGTCCTGTATTCCTCACCAGAAATGTCATTCCTTCTGAATACACCCGGCTATTGAAAGAAAGGCATATCAAATTTTTATTCCAATCTGATGATCATCCGCCAATAACCGGGATTGGATTTTATATGCAGGAAAAATTTTCGGAGATCAAACCGGGTCATCCGATTGATATTGTCTATACCATAACTGAAAATCATTGGAATGATCAGACTACGCTCCAACTACGGGTAATTGATTTCAGGCCTTCTGAGAAACCAATCATTTCACCCGCTCATTCATGAAGATGAAGAAGTACATTGATTATTTCCAATTTATCCGAAAGAACTGGAATTTGGGTCTCGCTATCTTTACCTGCTATCATGAAATATGCGGAGAAAAAAAATATCACCTCAATACCACCTACACTAACGATCTCAGGCAACTGGAAATAACATCCGGCAATAAAAAGAACGCGTACATCTATCAACCGGTGAATTACTACATGCTTGAAACTGCGCTTCAATTTCTGAAAGAACAAAATATCAATGGAGGTCTTGTGGATTTTGGATGTGGAATGGGACGTATTCTCGTCGTTGCATCTCATTACGGTTTTAAGGATATCACAGGCGTTGAATTCTCGCCTGAACTTTGCAATGATGCAAGAAATAATTTAAAGGAAACCATACAAAGCTTTCCGGATAACCAAATAAATATTATTTGCGAAAATGCAGGTGTGTATTGTATAAAAAAACAGGAAGCAATCTTCATCTTTTTCAATCCTTTTGATGAAGTAGTGATGCTCCCTGTCGTAAAAAATATTTTGAAGTCATTCAAGGAAAACCCTCGAGAAATAACAGTGGTCTATTTTAATCCTACAGAAAAGGAAATCTTCCTGAGTGCAGGATTCAGAGAAGTATGGTACTATCAAAAAATGGAATACCTTGATTTTTCTATTCTGCGATTAGAACCATAACCATAAGAAATTTCAATAAGCAAAATGGCTCTAATCGATCAGTATTAAAGTAAGACCTATGAACTTGTTATGATCCTGCTTTTTTCTTTTCCTTCCATCAGGTTGATGCTGCGATTTATAAAATCCGTAAGTTCACCACCCTTCAAAAGTCCCTGTGATAGTAATGCCATATCTGCAAGGTTTCTTGTCATGTCCTTTTGCTTGTCTGCGTCATCTTCTGTGAGTATCTTTTTATAGACAGGATGATTTCCATTGACCACTAATTGAATTTCATCCGGCATGCTTCCATAAAACCCACTCATGCCACCACTCATAGCAGCCATATCCTTCATACGACGCATCATCTCCGGACGCACCGCGATCACCGGTTGGGCCTCTGGCGATAATCCTTTTACTTCCACTGAAGTGTGCAAGCCATCTGTTTCTATCTTAAATAATTCTTTGAGTTCTTGTGTTTCGTTCTCAGAGAGTACACTCTCTGAAGATTCATTTTTATCAATAAGATTTTCTGCTATGTCAGCATCCACTCTTACGAAAGTTACATCCTGCCATTTCATCTCAATGTTGTTGATGAAGGCACTGTCTATCATCGTTTCCAACTTTACCACTTTGAGGCCTTTGGCTTCTGCATCTTTAATATAACTATTCTGTTGTACAGTACCTGTCGTATATACGATCACACTCTTACCATCTTTATTCTTCTGAATGGCTTCTGTTGCTTTCTTGTATTCATCAACGGTTACATATTGCCCGCCGGTTTCCTGAAGTAGCAGAAAGTTTTTCCCTTTGTCTAAGAATTTATCATCGGTGATCATTCCATATTTTACAAAAAGGCCGATACTGTCCCATTTTTCTTCAAAAGACTTGCGATCATCCTTGTACAGTTCTTCCAGTTTGTCTGCAACTTTCCTGGTAATGTAACTATTGATCTTCCTGACGTTTGGATCTCCCTGCAGGTAGCTTCGGCTCACATTCAGCGGAATGTCCGGGCTGTCTATTACGCCATGCAGCAGCATTAAAAATTCAGGAACGATATCCTTCACTTCATCCGTTACAAAAACCTGGTTGCTGTATAATTGAATCTTGTCTTTTTGTATTTCATAGCTATTTTTCAATTTTGGAAAATAGAGAATACCGGTAAGATTGAATGGATAGTCGACATTCAGGTGTATCCAGAACAAAGGTGTTTCAGAGAATGGATAGAGTTCCCTGTAGAATTTTTCATAGTCTTCTTTACTGAGGTCAACCGGCTTCTTCGTCCATGCGGGTGTTGTATTATTGATCTGTTTATTATCCTTTTCTTCAGCGCCGTCTAATATTATTGGTACGGGAAGGAACCGACAAAATTTTTCAAGAATGTGGCTGATCCTGTCATGATCCAGGAACTCTTCACTCTCTGAGTTGATGTGCATCACTATGTCCGTTCCGCGTTCCACCTTTTCAGCTTCTTCCAAAACAAATTCTGGGCTTCCGTCACAATCCCAATGCACAGCGGGTTTTTCAGCATCAAAACTTTTGGAAAATATTTCCACACGTTCACTCACCATAAAGGAGGAGTAAAATCCTAATCCAAAATGACCTATGATATTAGATTCATTCTTGCCTTTATACTTTTCAAGGAATTCCTCAGCTCCGCTGAATGCCACCTGGTTAATATACTTATCAACTTCGTCAGATGACATTCCCACCCCTTTATCGGAAATGGTGATTGTTTTTTTCTCCTTATCAATTTTGACATGGATATCCGTATTTCCTATGTCACCTTTCAGTTCACCTGATGCAGCCAGTGTTTTCAGTTTCTGAGTGG
>CAZGNJ010000048.1:0-18276 GCA_964526985.1 uncultured Ginsengibacter sp.
AATATTGTAATAGCCTAAAAAACTGTAAACGGATTTTACACTAGCAAACCCCATGGCCGTTACGAATGCTGCATTGAGGGTGATACCGTCATTGATATCGAGAATGGGTTGGAGAAAATTTCCATGTACGATTCCCCCACCAATCACCCAAAACAGAGTGATGATCACACCTGCCCACAGGATGGTACTTATCTTACCGATACTTTCAATTTTTCGATAGAGTAAGGTGATGACAATGATAACTAAACATGCACTGACCAGTTTTGACATGGCAGGCGACAGTGGGATGAGAAATGAAAAATATTCGCTGAAGCCAATAGCAGCCGATGCGATCACGAGCGGCGCCTGGATCATTGTTTGCCATACAAACAAAAAACTCATCAACCTTCCGCCTTTTTCCTCACCATAAGAGAATCTCAAGAATTGATAGCTACCTCCGGCTCTTGGAAATGCAGCGCCTAACTCGCTCCACACCATGGCGTCCAAAAAAGATAAAGCAGCACCGGCAAGCCATGCATACAAAAACCAGGGCCCGTTCATCATGGCAATGACCATAGGTAGTGTAATAAAAGGCCCGATGCCTACCATGTCAATCATGTTGATGGCTGTAGCCTGTTTCAGGCTTAATCTTCTTTCTAGCAATGCCATTCTAAGTGTGTTATTCTCAAATGAGATAACTGAAAGTAATCAATTGATGGCAATGAAGAAATAATCCTTCACGGTTTTTCGAAACCCTGAAAGTCTTAATCTTTTATCCTGAAAGTTTCTACTCGGGATGGATAGCGCTGGTAGTGGTAGTCTTCGGCGCGTCTTTCTCATTCATGCCGGCTTCCAGTTCCTTTTTTACATTATCCTTGGCGTCATTGAATTCGCGGATACCTCTGCCAATGCCGCGCATCAGATCAGGAATTTTTTTACCACCAAAAAATAATAATACGACCAGTACGATCAGTATCCATTCAGAACCACCTGGCATGGAGAGCAGGAACGTGTTGTTGATAAATTGAAGCATTGTGCTTTTTAATTAGGTGAATTGCGACTACAAAAGTAAAGGTTTAGTTTAATGCGAATCGTATTTTTGTTTTTTAACAAAATGCAAATTTTAGAAAATTAAAGACTTATTCCTATGAATTACTGGCTCATAAAATCAGAACCCTCTGTTTACAGCTACGATGATCTGCTCCGCGACAAGAAAACATTTTGGGATGGCGTACGCAATTATGCTGCAAGGAATTACCTGCGTGCCATGAAGAAAGGTGACCAGGCTTTTTATTACCACAGCAATGAAGGAATGGAGATTGTCGGAATCGCTACAGTAGTAAAGGAGGCTTACCAGGACCCTACTACTGAAGATCATAACTGGGTGGTTGTGGATGTGAAGCCTGTGAAGAAATTGAAACGGCCGGTAACACTCCAGGATATCAAGAATGAAAAATCACTTTCTGAAATGGAATTGGTAAAGAATTCAAGATTATCGGTTCAAAAAGTGACACCTGTCGCATGGGAAA
Organism: uncultured Ginsengibacter sp.; assembly: GCA_964526985.1. Lineage (GTDB taxonomy): Bacteria > Bacteroidota > Bacteroidia > Chitinophagales > Chitinophagaceae > Ginsengibacter. Next base: position 1,509 of record CAZGNJ010000048.1, read on the forward strand.
AGATTTTGAAGATGTCGGAATGAAGGATGAACGGAAGGCAATAGGCACGCTCACTGAGCTTGCCGAAGTGAGACTTGTTAATGATTGTTGATGATCCGGGATTGTTCATTCCGTTGCAGTGAAGGTAAAGAGCAACCAGCAACCGGCAATAAGCAATTTCGAATTGATTTGCGTGAATGAAATAAGGATGTTGCAGGCAACGCCCTTCCATCATGGCAATTCATAATTCCAAATTGTTCGATTTGAATTGCCCTGTTTAGGCCAGGGAGAAGAAAACCCTGATCTTCCTGTAGTCTTTAGCCCCATAGAAAAATAAACAGCAGAAAATCTGTGTATGAAAAAATTAGTTGTGTTCACCGGAGCAGGCATCAGCGCAGAGAGTGGCCTCAAAACTTTTCGGGATGAGGATGGCCTGTGGATGGGATACAACGTGTATGAAGTGGCAACTCCGGAAGGGTGGAGGGCCAATCGGAAACTCGTTCAGGAATTTTACAACATGCGCAGGAGAGAAGTGGCAAAGGCGCTACCCAATGCAGCACACGTTGCGATAGCAGAACTGCAATCAAAATATGATGTACTGGTGATCACGCAAAATATTGATGACCTGCATGAGAGAGCCGGATCCGGACATGTCATTCATCTGCATGGAGAAATATTCAAGATGAAAAGTGATCGTGATGAAACGATGATTCGCGAGATCAGGGAAGACATAGCCTTTGATGCCGAAGCTCCTGATGGCGGATACTGGAGGCCTCATGTGGTATGGTTTGGGGAAGCAGTACTTGAGATAGAGCATGCAGAGCACGAATTGAAGGATGCAGATATTTTTGTAGTAGTGGGTACTTCTTTGCAGGTTTATCCTGCAGCGGGATTGTTGTATGGATTACCTCCGGGTACTCCAAAATATCTTGTAGATAAAAATCCACCGGCCATTTCTTATACACGCGGTATTCACGTTATTGCCAAACCTGCTACCGAAGGAATGCAGGATTTGTTGAAACTACTTTAGCTATTTACCTGCAATGATTGTTTTTTCCTGTTTCATATATACATTGAAATAACCCAATGCACCTCCATTGATATTACTTACCGGATTGCCGGGAGCCACTACCTCAGTGCCACCGGTACTGCTTTGGCTCAATGAGTAAAAGAATTTGTAAATGGCAGGATCAATATTCTGCATCTCAACACGGATAGTATCACCGGGATTTATTTTTTGATCATCAGACTGGTCGAAATATGCGAGAAAGGTATTGATCTGCCGATCATCTGAGTACTCATCATTCATTACAAAAATGTTTGAGTTTTGAACACCATTTTTGAATTGGAGAAACCGGTAAGCGTCTCCTTTGCCGGGTGGGTCTTTGAAAATTACATAAGCAAATTTTCTCACGCTGCCGAAAGCTTCAAAGTCATGCAGGTACAGGCTGTCAAAATTTACCTTTCGTGGTGCCAAAGCTTCTGATGTAAAAGTTTTATCTCCTATTTGTACCCTCAATTCATAACGATGGCCTGGCTGTGCCCGTAAGAATTCAGAATAATAAACTCCCGGAGCCATCTCAGGTACTCCGATAGGTATGCTCGCATTGTCGCTTATGGTAACCTTAGCCAGGGACACGCCGGGAAAAATTGTTCTGTCATTGAGCTTTATTGTTTGTGTAATACGAACAATGCAACCACCTTGCTGGTCATTCAGGTTGGCTTCGATGACATATTTCTGAGGTACGTTGTCCGTCTTTAGATGAATCACCTTCTCGCAGCCTGAAATGAAAACCAGAATTATTGCTGAAAATAAAAAGATGATGATATTTCTGAATTGTTTCCTCATGTTCAAAACTTAAAATTATAACTGATGGAAGGAACGAATTTGAATAAAGCAGTTTGAACGGCTTCCGTTCTGGTAATGTCGGTCTTCGACTGCCTGAAAGAAATAGAATAAGCATTTTCTCTTCCGTAAGCGTTGTAAAGACTAAAAGTGAGTTCGGATGTGTACCGGCCTTTTGATTTGAAAGTCTTTGTGGCTCCCAAATCCAGTCGGTGATAGTCAGGCATCCGATAGCCATTTCGTTTTGAATAATAAAAATACAATTGGTTATTCAGGGTGTATTTACTTTCAGGAAGGGAAACGGCATCACCTGTGTAATATACCCATGTGGCCGATAACGTCCAGCGCCTCCCTGCCTGGTAATTCATAACGATTGCCACATCATGTGTTCTGTCTTGTCTTGCATTATACCAATCGTCATTGTTGATCTCTTTTATTTTTTTCTCGGACTTGCTAAGCGTGTAACTGATCCACCCGGTTAACTTTCCAAATTTCCTTCTCAGGAAAAATTCAGCTCCATACGCTCTTCCGATACCATAGAGCAATTGAGTTTCTACCACGCTTTCCCTGTCCAGGTCTGCACCATCACGATAGTCAATTTGATGCTGCATTTCTTTGAAATAAGTTTCGATACTGAATTCATAGAGGCCATTCTTCGAATTCCGGAACCATCCTATTGAATACATGTCAGCAATTTCAGGTTTGATATTGTTGGTTGTGGATATCCACCGGTCGGTAGGCCTTGCAGTGGTACTGTTGCTCAGCAAATGTAAGTTTTGAGTATTGCGGGAGTATGCTGCTTTCAGAGCGTTTGTGGGTGATAGCATTAGGCGAAAACTGGCCCTGGGCTCTGCATTGAAATAGGTCTTGAGTACTTTGCCCGGGCCTACGTACATGGTGTCCAGTATTACACCGTCGGGATCGATATTGTAGAAATGGCCTTTGCCCAGAACACTAAAGGCTTCACCACGAATTCCTAAGTTGACAGATAATTTATCAGATACTTTCCAGTCATCTGAAAAGTAAAGGGCATTTTCTAAAGAGTATCGCTTTTCGAAAGTAACCGGGTTGAAGTTAGAGGATGCATCTGTAGTGATATCGCCCGGGTTGATCGTATGATATATAACGTCAATGCCTGAACGAAATTGATGCTGGCTCCTGCTCCATTGCCATTCCTGCTTCAGATGTCCATCCCGGATCCTGGAAAAAATATTTAAACTATTGGCTCCGAAACTGATATCAATGTTATAATCGAAATTGCTGTAGATGAGAGAAGTATTGGAGAATACATTGTTGTTGTAAATGTGGTTCCATCGCAATGTAGCCGTAGCATTTCCCCACCGAAGCCCTATTTCCTTTCCTGCGGCGAGGTGGTCGTTGCCAAAATAACCACTCAGAAAGATCTGGTCTTTTTTTCCCAACTGGTAATTGACTTTCGTATTCAAATCATAAAAACCAATTCTGTTCCTGTTGATAGCAGAGTCTTTTGATAATTTCAAAAAGGGATCCACATACGTTGATCTGCCGGATAACAGGAATGATGAAACATTTTTCTGCAGGGGGCCTTCTATGTTCAGCCTTGATGATATCAGGCCAATACCTCCACTCATACTGAAGTTCTGATTGTTGCCATCATTCATTCTTACATCAATTACTGATGAAAGCCTGCCACCATATTGGGCTGGCATGGAACCTTTATAGACCGTTACGTCTTTAATGACATCAGCATTAAATGTGGAGAAGAATCCTAACAGGTGGGATGCGTTGTAAACTACAGCTTCATCTAAGAGAATCAGGTTTTGATCGGCATTGCCACCTCGCACATAGATACCACTGCTGCCTTCACTTGCAGGTTTGATGCCTGGCAAAAGCTGGATTGCTTTGAGCGGATCGCGTTCACCAAAAAGTTGTGGAATGGTTTTCATTTCCTTTGCTGTCATCTTGTCCACACCCAATTGTGTGTTTTTGAGTGAACGGCCACCGGATGGAAGGTTGATCACCACAGATTCCAGGGTCTTGACTGCAGATTCTAAGAAGAAATCGTGTAGTGTATTTTGATTCAGGTCTGTTGCAAATTCAACGGGTTGCATGGTAGCAAAAGAAACGGTGATATTTATTTTGCCTGCGGGTAATACCAGCGAGTAAAATCCATACGCGTTAGTAACAGTTGCATATTGCCCGTCTTCTGATTGCACAGTAGCCCCGATGATCGTTTCGCCGGTTGCCTTAGCACGCACTGTACCACTCATGGTAAAAGTTTCCTGGGCAAAGGACTGCAATGTAATGAGTGCACAAAATAGTGAGATAAAAGCTTTCAATCAACGGATTTTTGGCAAATCTATTTTTTAATATTCAATTGATCTTTCCGTTTATCGAAAACAGTGTTGAGGAACAGTTGTATTACAATTCCGGATTCGTGGAGGTAGCTTATTGTTGTAGTATCTAAGGCAGTTTGCAATTGCCTTGATCCATTTGTTTTCACCTATTTTTGCGCAAAAAAAATCAACATGCAAACTGTAGCCGTTATTCATAGCCTCTTACGTTGGTTCATTGTTCTCTTTGCATTGTGGACCATATTTTCGGCGATCTCAGGCCTAATGAACAAATCGCCTTATTCAAAATCTGCCAACCTCAGCAATTTATTGTTCATGGTTTTTATGGACATGCAGGTAGTATTCGGGTTCATCCTTTACTTCAATAATGGCTGGTTCAACATGCTCAAGCATTTGGGCGATCACATGAAGAACACGATGGAACGCTTCTTCACTTTGGAACACTGGCTGCTGATGATCATTGCATGGGTTCTGGTTCACGCCGGCAGAACCGCCGTGAAGAAAGCAGATACTCCACACAAAAAATACAAGAAGACATTAATTTATTTTGGAATAGCGTTCCTGTTAATACTAATCGCTATTCCGTGGCCGTTTAGAGAAGAACTGGGCCGCCAGTGGTTTCGGTGGTTTTAGAAATAGAATGAATCCCTAAGAGAAAACGAATTGAAATGAATTTAGGAAAAGAGAGGCCCATCATCCTGATTACAAATGATGATGGCATTACAGCGCCGGGTTTGCACAACCTGGTGGAAGCAGTCAAAGATTTAGGAGACGTAATAGTAGTGGCGCCTGATAAACCGCAAAGTGGCATGGGACATGCCATTACGATTGGTGTTCCACTGCGGATGACAAAACTGAACCAGTTTGTAGAAGGCGCTGTGGAGGCCTACCAGACTACCGGTACTCCGGTAGATTGTGTAAAAATAGCCGTTGACAAAATACTTCATCGGAAACCCGACATCTGTCTCAGTGGCATCAACCATGGAGCCAATCACAGCATCAACGTGATTTATTCCGGTACCATGAGTGCGGCAATGGAAGCATCTATTGAGAGCATTCCTTCCGTAGGCTTCAGCCTGCTGGATTTCAGGGTAGATGCTGATTTCAGCGCGAGCAAAGTGTATGTTCACAGGATTGTAGAGAGCCTGTTGAAGCGGAAGAATCTTCCGAAACATTTATTGCTTAATGTAAATATTCCTGCAGTCCCTCTCGAGTTACTCAACGGGATCAAAGTTTGCCGCCAGGCTTACGCCAAGTATGATGAAGACTTTGATGAGCGCATGGATCCTAACGGCAGGAAGTATTACTGGCTCACCGGTGAGTTCAAGAATTTTGATGAAGGTGATGATACCGATGTGTGGGCACTGGAGCACAACTATGTGAGCGTGGTGCCGGTACAGTTTGACCTTACGAATTATGAATTGAAAAAAGAATTAGAAAAAAACTGGGATGTCCTATGATATTCAAAAAAGATAATTTCATTTTCGGGCTTACACTTGGACTGATCGCGCCAGTGATCGGATTTCTCATTTATAAGCTCATTAAGTTTCAATTGTACTCGCTTGAAGAAATGTTATCGTTTCTGAAGGCCAATCCAAACCTGATCACCAGTTTCATCAGTATTTCATTATTGGCAAATGCGGTACTGTTTACCATCTACGTCAATGGCCGCAGGGATAAGACAGCCAAAGGAATTTTCGTACTAACGATTATCTATGCCGCTATTGCGCTGGCGTTTAAGTATTGGTGAGTTCTTTTGAATGGTTAATGGTTAATTGTTAATGGTTAATGGTTAATGGTTAATTGCTATTGAGATGGCAACCTAATAGTGAACAGGCAACGAGAAACGAGAAGCGAATGCTTCGGTAAGCTCAGCAACCACGAACGATAAACGAACAACGAATAACGATAAACGAACAACGAACAAACAACGAATGCTTCGGTTCAGACGCTTCGGTCAGAGTCAGACAAGCTTCGGCTTCGTCTGACAAGCTCAGCAACCATGCTTCGGCAAGCTCAGCAAGCATGCGTCGGCAGGCTCAGGAAACGATCAGCGTGCAACGATTCACGATCAACGATCAACGATTAATACAAATTCACCTCCTGCTTTTCCCATTCTACTTTCACCTTCTGAGAAAAAACAGAGTCTATGGCTTTGCCCCGGTAGTCAGGCTGGATGGGCCATTCACGGCTGTACCGACGGTCGATGAGTACACATAACTCTACTTTCTTAGGCCGGCCAAAGGAGAGCAGTGCATCCATTGCAGCCCTGATAGTTCTTCCTGTGAAGAGCACGTCATCAATGAGCACTACATTCTTGTCTTCAAGAGAGAAGAGAATATCTGTTTTGTTGGGCTGGTGCAATTCTTTGCGAATATCATCACGATAAAAAGTGATATCCATTTTCCCATAAGGGATTTCTACGCCGGGCAGAATGTTCTTTAGTGCCTCTGCAATCTTATCTGCAAGAAAAATACCTCTCGGTTGTATGCCTACCAATGCAAGAGCATTGTTGTCAAAGTAATTCTCTGCTATCTGGCATGCGAGCCTGTCAATGATGATTTGTAATTGTTGCTTGTCGAGAATAGTTATCATGCCACACAAAATATTTTCTGAAAGATTATGCTTCTTTCATGAACGGATAGCGATAATCAACAGGAGGAACAAAAGTTTCTTTAATTGTACGCGCACTTAGCCAACGGTAAAGATTCAGAATACTTCCTGCCTTATCATTGGTACCACTTCCGCGTGCTCCTCCAAATGGCTGCTGTCCTACCACAGCGCCGGTAGGCTTATCATTGATGTAGAAATTGCCTGCGTTATGTACCAACTTCTGTGTTGCACGTTCAATAGCGGCACGGTCTCTTGCAAAGATGGAACCGGTAAGCGCATAAGGTGATGTGCTGTCCAAAAGTTTCATCGTGTCATCAAACTTGTTTTCATCATACACATAGATCGTCAGTACGGGGCCGAATAATTCTTCGCACATGGTAACATATTTCGGATTGGTAGCCTCAATCACTGTTGGCTCGATGTAATATCCATTTGTTTTGTCGCACTTGCCACCTACCAATATTTTTGCTCCTTTATCTTTCTTTGCACCCTTGATATATCCTTCTAACTTATCAAAACTTTTTTCGTCGATAACTGCATTGACAAAGTTGGAAAAATCATCTACCGGGCCCATCTTCATGGTCTTGATCTCTGCTACTAATTTCTTCTTTATTTCTCCTGCGATATTTGAAGGGAGATAAGCACGGCTTGCGGCAGAGCATTTTTGTCCCTGGTATTCGAAAGCGCCACGGCATAATGCAGTCACTACTTCATCTACATCAGCGCTGCTGTGCACCATTACAAAATCCTTACCACCTGTTTCGCCAACAATACGTGGATAAGATTTGTAAATTTTAGTATTCTCACCAATCTGTTTCCACATGGTTTTAAATACACCGGTACTTCCTGTGAAGTGAATGCCCGCGAAATCCGGGTGATTAAAAACGACATCACCGAATGTAGGGCCATCAGTGAAGATCAGGTTGATAACACCATCGGGTAGTCCTGCTTCCTTTAATATCTTCATAAACATTTGCGCGCTGTACACCTGTGTGTGTGCGCATTTCCATACCACCACATTCCCGCACATGGCAACAGATGTTGGAAGGTTGCCACCGATAGCGGTGAAATTGAACGGAGTTATCGCTGCTACAAACCCTTCGAGTGGACGGTACTCCATGCGGTTGTTGATACCCGGAGCGCTGATAGGCTGGTCGTTGTATATTTTATCAAGAAAGTGAACATTGAATCTGAGAAAGTCGATGATTTCGCAGGCTGCATCTATCTCAGCCTGGTAAGCATTCTTGCTTTGACCAAGCATAGTAGTCGCGCACATCATCGCGCGATATTTTGTCGCAATGAGGTCTGCCGCTTTCAAGAATATGTGGGCACGGCTTTCCCATGTCATAGAAGCCCATTTGTCTTTTGCCTTCAGCGCTGCATTGATGGCATTCTTCACATGGTTGCGGTCGCCACTATGATAAGAGCCAAGCAAAATTTTGGTTTCATGCGGAGGGCGCATTTCTTTCATATTACCCGTGCGCACTTCTTTGTCGCCGATGTACATGGGCACATCTATTTTATTCTTCTTACATTCCTTGAGTGCTTTCTTGAGTGCATCTCTTTCGGGAGTGCCGGGTGCATAACTTAATACCGGTTCATTGGCCGGTAGCGGGTAATGAAAATTTCCAAAATGCATAGCTATATAGTTTAACATGCTGTGGCAGTAATAGCCCAGCCTTTTATTTTTGTTGATACAATACTTCCTTCACCAGGTTCACTGTACGTCCAATACTTGGTGTATAAGCCTCTACAAGGTTAGGAGCGTAGTGCATTGGCGCATCTGCAGAGGTAATTCTTCTTACCGGTGCATCCAGGTAATCGAAACCTTCTTTCTGAATGCGGTATGCTACTTCTGATGATACAGAGGCAAATGGCCATTCTTCTTCCACGATTACCAGGCGGTTTGTCTTCTTCACAGATTCCAGAATGGTATGCCAATCGAGAGGGCGAATCGTTCTGAGGTCTATCACTTCCGCACTTACATTGTCTTTAGCCAGTTCTTCAGCCGCTCCCAATGCTACTTTCATCATTTTATTGAAGCTGACGATGGTTACATCCGAACCTTCTCTTGCCACGTTGGCCAAACCGATAGGAATGGTGTATTCTTCTTCAGGTATTTCACCTTTATCACCATACATCACTTCGCTTTCCATAAAGATGACAGGATTGTCGTCCCTGATAGCGCTCTTCAATAGACCCTTTGCGTCATAAGGATTGCTAACAGAAACAACCTTGAGTCCGGGAATGTTAGCATACATGGCCTCATACGCGGTAGAGTGCTGTGCCCCCAACTGTCCGGCACTTCCGTTTGGCCCGCGAAATACGATCGGGCAGCCTACCTGTCCGCCACTCATCGCCAGCATTTTAGATGCTGTATTCAGTATCTGATCCAAAGCAAGATTGGCAAAGTTCCAGGTCATAAACTCCACAATGGGACGAAGCCCGTTTTGGGCGGCTCCAACTGCAATAGCGGTGAAACCAAGTTCAGCAATTGGCGTATCCAAAATTCTATGAGGGCCAAATTCAGCCAACATACCCTGGCTTACCTTGTAGGCGCCGTTGTATTCGGCCACCTCTTCACCCATCAAAATAATATTGGAATCTCTTCTCATTTCCTCCTGCATTGCTTCGCGCAGGGCTTCTCTGAATGCAACTTCTTTCATAAAGTAATTTAAATCAGTAGATAAAAACCTTTTTACCTGTTTTTTGAAGCGCAAAGTTACCGGATACGAGGTAAATAATCAAAAGAAGCATGAGGACGAAGTGAGAAGTAACAAAACGCTTTGGATAATTGATATTTTCATAATAAAGTATTGGTTGAACAACGATACATCCGGGAAGATCTGGATTCGATATATTTGTTCATTACCGTGAAACACACAAAAAAAGAATGTTATGAGATTTCATGCCGGAAGTAAGCTATTAATCTGTTTTATCCTATGTTTTCACTCAGAATTTTCAAATTCTCAAACACAGGACGCAAGTTCTTATGCTGATATGATTTCCACAGACAGCCTAAGAAGTGTCGTGTACAATTTATCATCTGATGAAATGGGTGGGCGCAGGGCAGGAACGACAGGGGGTATCATGGCAAGAGATTTTATCGTAAGGAAATTTGAACGTTCATATCTGGGACATTTAAAAGAGGGCTATTTGCAACCCTTTCCTGCTGTGACACCCGGTAATTATGGAAAAATGTATGATGTTGGAGATATACTTACGGTCAACAAAAAGAAATATCAACCCAATAAGGATTTTTATTTGCCACGCGAAATGGACCAGCAGCATACATTGCGGATTTCTGATGTAATTTTTGTTTCTGGTAGTTCACTGGCCTATCAAAAGGGAAAGATTGATTTGAAGGGAAAGGCAGTAGTAATCTTGTCATGGATTATTTCTGATAAGGACAGTAGTCTGAAAGAAATGGTTTCAGCATATTATAATGCTATTCAGGCTGGGGCTGCTGCGGTATTAGTACCGTTTTTAGAGTTTTTTGAAAAATCAAAATATAATGAGACTCCTGATGTTTGGGAATTATATTGCATCATACCTGAAGAACAAAGAAAAATTCCATTGATTTCTATCAGTTGGAGAGTCGTTGAGGGATTGGCTGGAAAAAGAAATTTTTCTGCGGTCATTCAGAAAATGAAAAGCAATGAATTGGCATATCATGAATTTCCGAATGCGAAATTGAAATTGACCTGGAAGGAAGTAAAATCTTTTCGTAGCTGGTGCAATGTCATTGGGCTTATACCCGGACGGCAGATTGACAATCTACTCGTAGTTGGAGCGCATTTCGATCATGTGGGCAAGAGTGAGGGAGATATTTTTCACGGAGCAGATGATAATGCCAGTGGAGTAGCAGGGCTGTTGGAAATGGCGCGATGTTTTGCAATTGCGAATAAAGCGGGACACAAGCCTCAACGAACAATCGTGTTTGTTGCATTTGATGGAGAAGAATCCGGATTGACCGGGTCGGAAGCATTTCTCCGGCATATATCCAATATAGATAGCATTTACGCTATGCTAAATATGGATATGATAGGCAGGAAGGAATTCAGAAACCAAAGACAGGATAGAATGTTTGTACTTGGCCATGATGTAAACACCAACAAATGGAAAAAGATATTGGATGATGTGAAATCAAAGGTGCCTGACCTTGACTTGGATTTTACCTTCAATTATAGCCATGATCCTGAATCTCTGATCACGCGGAGCGATCAGTATCCATTCATAAGGCAAGGAATACCGGCGCTATTCTTTTTTGACAATATGAAAGAGGATTATCACAAGCCATCTGATACTGCCGAAAAAATCGACTACCCTTTATTAGAGAAAAGAGTAAAATTCATTTTTTTGACTGCATGGCAACTTGCTTTTAGAGAAAATCCGAAATTTCGGAAATATTGATTTCTTGTGGAAATGGAAAATGAAATAGTCAGTTCTCAGGAAAAATTCAAAATGATCTTTCAGAATGCTTCATTGGGCATATTTGTGATTGATGAAAATTGTTTCATTCAATTTACCAATTCAATTTTATATGTAAAGTGCTTAACATTTCAGTAGACAACCTTGATAGAGATGCTTTGTCAGGAATGTCCTGCACTATTACAATTATTTTTTTTCGGTACTGAAAAAAATACCTGAGTAAACCTTCATGTGTGCTACATCTGATTGGAAACTATTCAACTTTTTGCAGAAAAAGATAACCATTTTCATTTATTGAACTTCCCATTTGTTTGATTTTTCTCTCATAAAATTTTTTAACCTTCTTCCATTTATAGTAAGGAGCATTGCGCGAACGAAGACCATTTATGAATACTTCTCTTTCATTTAAGAGAAATTTTACAAGGTATTTTCTGGAGTGTGGTTTCTTGTATAAAATCCATTGTATGTTGGCACTTAATGGAATAATTTTAGAAGCATCCCAAACCTTTTCAAATCCATCGATTTGTGGAGCCTGTTCTGAAGCACCTTTTATTCCCATGATTGCAGCAAAAGGTGCAATCGCTTCTGCGTGTGTGAACCTGAACTGCGCATTGACTGATTTGTGTTTTATAAAGTTGTCTGTTGTTCTTAGGAAATCTGATAAAAGTGGAACTGCAATCTTAACCTGAATTCCTTTTTCGTTGAGTCCGGGCCCCTTTACCAAAAAATCTTCGGCGTCATCAATCTTCCCCAAAGTCTCCAATTGACTACATGTTAAGTATTGAGACATGTCTATGTCTTTTTTGGAGAATCCATGTTCACCAATTTCTTTTTGAATGGAAGGAAGAATACTTTGGAGCCCAAAAATATCCGAAGTGAATTTTTCTAAATTATTTTGCTTCAGTTTATTAATGAATGGTGCCTTAAAGAATTTTTTCGCAAATGTTCTTGCTAATTCCGGTAAGTTGGTCTCCTGCTTAATCTTCTCCAGGCTTTGTGTCCAATAGCCATCCTCCTCAAATTTTGCATAAGCAGGAGACTGGTCATAAAACCTGAGTGTAGTATCATTGGTTTCTCTTAGAATTTTGGGATTCAATAAAACCTCTAACAGGTACTTGAGGAAAGCATTGCTTGTTTGCGTAGTCCTGATTTTTTTTGTCACCGCAACATTAAATGTCAGGTTAGATGGTTCGAAAAGTGGTTTAAAATTTTCATACATTCTTTGCGCGATAAAATATTGTTCTGTTTGTCCTTCATAAGAAATGGACTCAAAATCTTTCTTTTCTACTTTCTCTAAATTCAAAACTTTTCCTAATAATTCCTTTCCTTCAGAGGTAAGTTGTCCTGTTGAATCAGCCTGTATGAGTAATTTATAAGCCTGGTATGATGCGACATCTTTTGTGAGATGTCTTGCTCCATGCCTGCCAACATGATTCATGAAAATCGGAGTATAATTTCCCGGAGGGTTATGATAAACCAGCTGTGGAGCGCTATATAGAGTTTTTGATCCGAGATATTTCACACCGCAGTCCTGCCCTTTCAGGAGGAAAGAGATACATACAAAAGATATGAGTAGAAAAAAATACTTTTTCATAATTGAGTTGATTTGTCTGTTTAGAAAAGGGTTTAAATTTCAGATATTTTTTATTGAGATGATAAGAGGTGGTTCTTTATTATTGGAAGAGTTCATTAATCGGTTTTCCGATGCATCCACTTGGCATTTGAATATGGAGTAGAGCGGCAACAGTCGCTGCGATGTCTGTCATATATACCTCCCTGTTTAATTGTCCGTGCTTTATCTTCCAACCATAAAAAACAAGAGGGATGTGTGAGTCATAAGGATACCATAACCCATGGTTAGTACCTGTTTGGGAACCATACAGAAAGCCGGGTTTCAGTATTATTTGAATATCTCCACTGAGTTTTGGGTTGTACCCTTTTTTGAATCTTTCTGTTATTTCTGTAGGAAGGTTTAATGATGAATAGTTACTCGTGGCAAAGGCCAAATAAACTTCTTCCTTCTTATTGAGGTAGTCTATAGCGAATTGAATGATCTTCCTCCTTTTTGGTTTAACGCTGTCTAATTTCTTTTCATTGAAATAAACTTGATAAGCATAAGTATTTATAACGGCATCAGATACACTAAATTTTTGACGTATTTCCTCGTTTAATTCTTGGGTGGGGGAAATATTTGCTTTTCCGGGAATCTTGTTTTCTTGTAGAAAACCTGGAGAATGGGAAGCGCCATGATCAGCAGTGAGGAACACCAGGTAATTGCCTTTTCCGACTCTATGGTCTAGTTCGTTCAAAAAATCACCCAGATCTTTATCCACTCTTCTATAAACATCCTCAATCTCAACGGAGTTAGGGCCGTACATGTGCCCAATAACATCTGTAGATGAGAGACTGACGTTTAAGAAATCTGTTACACCATTGTTTCCGAGGTTTTCTTCAGCCAGAACTTTTTTTGCCATCATTAGCGTTAGTGTATTACCATAGGGCGTTGCTCTGATTAGTTTATAATCTTTACCTACTTTGTCATCCAGTCTATGTGGAAATGCAACAGAAGAATTCTTGTCATACTGTCCTTCATAAGACTTCTTGTCCTCCGTACTATGTGTATATTCTGACAATGGAAGTAATAAATTCCAATTTAATCTGTAAAAGCTGTCTACTAATTTTCTTCGATTAAAATCAGTAACCCATTTGGGAAGTTGCTCCATATAATATGTGGATGTTATCCAGTTGCCACTTTTATCATCATACCAGTAGGCTGCATTTGCTGTATGTCCGGAAGGTAGTATGCTTGCCCTGTCCTTAATGGCCACACCTATTACTTTGCTTTTGAAGTTAGTGGAAAGTCGTAATTCATCCCCGATTGTTGTTACCCAAAGATTTCTTGGCGACATTGGCTCTGACTTATCAGTACCTCCTAGTATGCTGACACTTTTATCTTCTGTGCAATAGACTTCTTTTTCTTTTGATTTGTCATACCAGCTATTGGCAATTATTCCTGTAAATGCGGGTACGGAGCCGGTATAAACACTTGAATGCCCAACAGCAGTAACTGTTTGAGCATACGGTATTAATGTGTTTTCACAAGAGTAACCATTGAATAGTATTCTTTTGAAACCACCATCTTGGGTGTAATTATTTTGAAATCTATAGAGATAATCCCATCGCATCTGGTCTAACATGATCCCAACAACAAGTTTGGGTCTTTCAGTTACAGCTTGCCCCAAGGTATTTTGTTTGGTGGCCGATAGTAAAGACACTATCAAAAAAATACTCAAGCCTGTCCTTTTCATAAAAAAAATTTGGTGGTTTAAAAATAAAGTATAAATTTACGGTAGTAAAACGATATACCAAAACGTTTTACTTATCTTTTTTCAGATAATATTTTTTTCACTTTATAATTTACTTCTATGCCGAGGCTAATTTTAACAACTGTTTTTTTGCTTCTTATTTTAGGAGCCAATTATTCTTTTGCACAAGTAAAAGGGGCCGTTTCTGACAAGAGCAGTAATGAGCCATTACAGGGTGCGGTTATAAAATTTACTGGAAAGTCGGGAGAAAAAAAGGCCCTTACTGTCAGTTCGGGATTAGATGGAAGCTATTTCATCAAATCGATTCCTGCAGGCACCTACGAGGTGGAGATTACTTTTGTTGGATACTCCAATTTGAAAATGGAAGTGACAGTGCTTGGAAAGTCAGAAGAGAAATTTCTCTTTGCAATGGAGAGAAAGATGCAGCAATTGGAGGGCGTTGTGGTATCAGGGAAAACGGACCGAAGTGATTATGTTACTACACAAATAGAAAGAAAATCCAATAACGTGATAAATGCTGTTTCTTCAAAGACAATTGAGATATCTCCAGATTTGTCCGTTGCAAATGTTACACAGCGTGTATCTGGTGTGAGCCTTCAAAGAGGTACAAACGGTGAAGGGCAGTATGCGATTGTGCGGGGTATGGAAAAGCGATACAACTATACTCTGGTAAACGGAGTGAAAATTCCAAGCCCTGACAATAAGAACCGGTATGTGCCACTTGACATTTTTCCAGCTGATTTGTTGGAAAGGTTGGAAGTGAGTAAAACGCTTACTCCCAATATGGAGGGTGATGCTATTGGTGGCGTAGTAAATATGGTAATGAAAAATGCTCCTGAGAAATTCTTAGTTAATGCCAATGTTGCCATTGGACAGTCACAGACCTTTTGGGATGGAAATAAATTTGACAAATTCAGTTTCTCGGGTAATTCTAAACTTTCTCCAAGATTAAAAAATGGAGAAAATTATGTTGCCTCTATGAATGACTTTAATACCGATGCGTTCGATCATAATTCGGTTCATCCTTCGTTAGCAACGTCTTTAGGATTATCAGTGGGCGGCCGATTGTTTAAGAAAAAACTGGGGGTATTGGTAGCAGGAAGTTTCCAGAATTCATACAGATTTATTAACTCAGTATTTTTTAGAACTGAAACGGATAGAGTGGATAACACTGTCGCATTCACCGATATTCAAGGAAGGAAATACTCAATTCAGCAACAACGATCCGGCTTACATGCGAGATTGGATTACCAATTTGATGAAAAGAATAGTTTGAAGTTGTATGTTGGAAATATGACATTAGCCGAGAACCAGTATAGATTTCAATCTGATACAGGGCTAGTTCTTGGCAGGGTAGGACCAGGCACCGGACGTGTTTTAAATAACAGAAGAACAGCAAGACAAGTGCAGAATATTTTCAATACTTCTCTTCAAGGTGATCATGAATTTTCAAATCGCTTTTTAGCCCACTGGTCAATTGTGTATTCAAAAGCATCAAATAACCAACCAAACAGGGGAAATCTTGTCAGTGCTACAGGAGTTTCAAAGGATAATAATGGCCAACTTGTACAGCAACCGGAATATCTGGATAACAGTACTTATATGGATTGGACAAGAAACAGTGATGAAGACAAAAGTGGCTACCTGGATTTTACCTACAAAACAAAAATTTCAAAAGCTTCAATTGATTGGCAGGTTGGAGGAATGTATAGGGATAAGACTCGTACAAGTGATTATGATAAATATAATATTCGCCCGTTGCCAAGCCCTCAGGTGTATAATGAGGATGTTAATAATAATACCTTTTACGTTTTTAATCCGCAAGGAAGCAGTTCAGATGCTTTGAACTATGATGCATTTGAAAAAGTCGGCGCTGTTTATGCTATGGCAAATTTTCAAACGGAGAATTTACAAGCAGTATTAGGAGCTCGATATGAAAACACCAATTTTAATTGGGTTACCTCAGCTCCCAAAACTGTAGAGGGAGCAGAGGGATCTGTAAAGTACTATGACATCTTGCCTAGTGTTAACTTGAAATATAAGCTTACGTCTAAACAATTTCTAAGAGTTAATTATTTTTCCTCAATTAGCCGGCCAGGGTTTTATGAAGTTACACCACACACATTTGATGATGGAATTTCTGATTATCCGGAACAAGGCAATCCTAATCTGAAACGAACAACCGCAGAAAACTTTGATATCAGGTACGAATATTTGCCGATAGGACCCGCCCAGGGCTT
>CAZGNJ010000048.1:18286-28699 GCA_964526985.1 uncultured Ginsengibacter sp.
TTAATAGTTTTTCAAAAGAAATAGATTTTCTTATTAATAACCCTATTGAATATGCCATAGTTCAGAGAGGAGCTGGTGTTATCGTGTATTCACCAAGTAACTTTGGTAATGGTTCTAACTATGGGTTCGAATTAGATGTAACAAAGTATTTTAGACTTTTTGGAATTAAAGCTAATTATACCTTCACACAGAGTAGCATAACTACTTCTAAAATACGTAGATTCCAAAAAACTGACCCTGGCGGAGGAACTTCCCTGACTCAGGAAGATGTTGACCAAACAAGGCCCCTTCAAGGGCAATCAATGCATGTTGGTAACATTTCACTGCTTTATAAAAACAGCAAAAAAGGTGTTGACCTTCAGTTTGCTGCCGTTTACACAGGCGCAAGAATAAATACAGTTTCTCCCTTCCTTGATAATGATGTGTGGCAAAAAGGGTTTGTTCAACTTGATTTTTCGGGAGAGATAAGAATCGTAAAGAGATTAGCGCTCTATGCAAAAATCAATAATATTTTAAATACTCCATACGAACTTATTATTAAACAAAAAGTAGCTGAAGAAAAAGCTATGATTATTCCTCTTCAGACAGCTGGTGAAAATGCTTTTGTCAGAAAGGATATTTATGGAGCAAACTATTTACTAGGGATTCGTTTCAAATTATAGGTATAACTAAAAATCTAAATCAGTTTAACTCTAAATAAAATAAAAATGAAAACCAGAAAGTATATATCGTTCATTTTTTTTCTGATGATTGCTTTTTTAATTCAATCATGTCATAAAGAAGAGGCTGTAAATATTTCAAAGCCCCATGTGAATCTGGGGCAGGAAATAACGTCTGACACATTAAGCGGGAGCATCAAAGGCACACTTCTTAGTGGTAAGACTTATTATTTTAGAAATAATATTGTGATCAATGCGGGAGATACACTCTTCGCACAGGAAGGAGTTACATTAATTGCAATGGGAGATGGCTCTTCTTATGATAAGAGTCCTCAAATAACTGTAAACGGAACTTTCATAAGCCTTGGCACACAAGATAAGCCTAACTTTTTTACGGTAGAACCATCAAAAGCAATTCCTGAAAATGTTTTTAAAGGTTTGTGGGGTGGAATTCAGGGAGGAGTAAATGGAGGGGACATGATACTCAAATGGACTCATGTGGAGTATGTCGGAGGGCCCGCTGGGCCAGAAAATGATCCGGCTGTTTATGAATCCGGTGACCCGAGGTATGCGATTTCATTTGCCAATATCAACGGCAACTTTATTCTAGAAGATAGCTGGATTTCGAATACTAAGGACGATGGCATCAGAGTGGTGAGTGGAAAGATCAGCATTATGAGAAATACATTTGAAAATAACGGCGAGTCAGCGGGGGAATCTTTTAATGCAAAAAGTGGAACCGTAGGAGATGTGGCTTATAATTTATTTATAGGTTCTGCCACTAATGGTACAAAAATATCTAACAGCGGCGGAACTGCAATTCAATGCAATATCAACCTCTACAATAATACCTATCTGAATTGTGGACTTAGGCAGGTGAAGTCTGGAAGAGGCGGATCTATTGATTATGAAAAGGGCGCTAAGGGAAAGGTTTACAACAATATGATGGTAAATTGCAGATATGGTCTCAAATTTACCAAGGATGCTGATTTATCAAATATCAGCTATGACAACCAGTTTTTTTAT
The DNA here is from genome assembly GCA_964526985.1 of uncultured Ginsengibacter sp. Lineage (GTDB taxonomy): Bacteria > Bacteroidota > Bacteroidia > Chitinophagales > Chitinophagaceae > Ginsengibacter. Next base: position 19,972 of record CAZGNJ010000048.1, read on the forward strand.
GCGTCTTCCAACAATTTAGTTACAGGCTTTTACCCATCTGATGGTTTAGGGACGGCAAAACCTGGAGATGTGATAGGCAGTACTCCTGGACAAAATAACCCTGCATTTGCTTCCTACAATGTAGATGTTTTTGACTACAGCACTGTTACAATTCCTATGGGGTATCAGGATATGCCGGTAGTCTTACGCTTTGTGGGAAATTCAAATTTTAATCTATTGCCAGGCTCTCCTGCAATAAATAAGGGTAATACAGGGTTTCTGCCGTTAGGTGCAGTTACCAATACTGGCACATATGGAACTGATATTACTCCACCAGGGAATGATATAGGAGCGTTTCAGGCAGATGGTTCTGGAAATAAACACTGAAGTTAATCAGACTGGAATTTTTATTCAAAGAGATGAGAAATTAGAGTGAATGCAATCAGTTTCAACTAAAGTATTATTTAAACATTGCTATGGTGATTACGGAATACCCGCAGTGAATGTTTTTACCATGGAACAGGTTCTTGCTTTATTTGAAGCTTCATCTTTGGCGGATAGCCCTGTTATTGTGCAAATCACACCGGTTGCCAGAAGGTATGCGACATCTGAAATGTATTCTGGAATGATAGGTGCTGCAGCAAAGGTATTTCCTAAATGCGTGTATGCGGTACATTTAGATCATGGTAATGAAGAGCATGCTCTAAATGCGATCAAGGAAGGATATTCATCGGTGATGATTGACGCTTCGCACGATGATTTTGAAAAAAATATTTCACGTACCTGGTCGATTGTAAGTGAAGCGCATAAGCGGGATATAGCTGTTGAAGCAGAACTTGGAGTGTTAAGCGGAGTGGAAGATGATATGAATATTGGTCAAGATGACGCGAAGTACACAAATCCACACAAAGCAAGAGAGTTTATAGATAGGACTGGGTGTGACAGTCTTGCTGTTGCTGTAGGAACAAGTCATGGTGCCTACAAATTCAATGGCGTCAATGGTCTTCGATTGGATATTCTGAAAAGTATTCAGGACGTATTGCCATCTAACTTTCCTCTTGTACTACATGGCAGTTCAAATGTGGACAGGAGAGTGGTAGCTGATATCAATCAATATGGCGGTAAGTTGAAGGAGAGTGCAAGTGGTGTTACAGATGCTGATTTAAAAAGTGCTATATCACTGGGTATATGCAAAGTTAATATTGCCACAGACCTTAGGTTGTTGTGGACAAGAGTTCATCGCAAATTCTTCAAGGAACAACCGGAATTGTTTGATCCGATCATACCTGGTAAAGAGTATATGGAGGCTTATAAAAATTTTATGATTGGCCGTTTTGAAGTCTTAGGCTCATCTGGCAAAGCAAAATCAATAAAAATAAATGGCAAATAGAAAAGGATATGAATTGCTTCGGAATCCTTTGAGATCAAATGGAATCTATCAGAGGATTTACTCTGCTGACGCTCATTGGACTTGGTTAAATTTCGAGGCGAGATTATTGAAAAGAGGCCAGGTGTGGGAGGGAATAACTGAGGGTAGTGAGTATGTGTTTGTACTACTTTCGGGGAACTATTCTGTTATAACGAACCACGGAAAGTGGGAGACTATTAATGGAAGAAAGAATGTCTTTTCTGGAATTGCCCACACTCTTTATCTGCCACGGTATTCATCATTTAAGATCACAGCAGAGAGTGATTTTCTTGATATCGCAGCAGGGTGGTGTATTGCTGAAACAGATTTTCCTGCAAGATTTAAAACTCCGGGAGAAGTGGAGATAGAAATTAGAGGAGGCGACAATGCTACCCGCCAGATTAATAGCCTTGTTGAGCCGGGATTTGGCTGTAGTAGAATGGTGGCTGTTGAGGTATATACACCTTCAGGAAATTGGAGTTCATACCCTGCTCATAAACACGATGAAAGGAGACTTGATGCAAATGGAAATCTGCTTGAAGCGAATCTGGAAGAGATTTACTTCTATAAAATAGATAATCCAAGTGGTTATGCGATTCAGCATGTCTATACAAGCGATAGGAGTATCAATGAACTGATGCAAATAAGGACTGATGATGCTGTGTTAGTTCCCAAGGGGTATCATCCAGTTGTTGCAGGACATGGATACAACTGTTACTATCTGAACTTTCTTGCAGGAAGTGATCAGTCGCTTGCAAACACTCCGGATCCTGATCATGAATGGATTTTCAATTCCTGGAAAGGAGTTGACAGCCGGGTACCTGTAGTTACTGCTCAAATGAATTTAAAAGAATCAAGGGTATGAAGAATAAAGAATTTGATTTGATCACGATGGGACGATCCTCGATCGACCTCTATTCTCAGAATATAGGTGCAGATTTTATCGCTATAAAAGGGTTCAACGCATTCGTAGGTGGATCTCCATTAAATATTGCAGTGGGAGCAAGACGGCTGGGCGTTAAAACCTCGTTGCTCTCTGCAGTAGGAAATGACAAAGTAGGAGATTTTATTCTTCATTTTTTGGAGGAGCAAAAAGTTGGAAATGATTCTGTATTTAGAGTTGATGGAGCCAGGTCGAGTGCTGTTGTTTTAGGTATAGAACCTCCGGATAAGTTTCCATTGGTTTATTATCGTGATAATGCTGCAGATAGCCAGATGACTATAGACCATGTTATAGAAGCAGATATCTCCAGGTATAAAGTCTTGGAAATTTCTGCATTGGCTCTTAATGTTGAACCCAGCCGTAGCGCTACATTTTTTGCTGTTGAACAGGCAGTAGAAAATGATGTTGATGTTATTCTTGACATTGATTTTAGAGCTGATCAGTGGAAGGATATCAGATCCTTTGGGTTGATGGTTAGAGCTATTTTACCAAAAGTGAAAATAGCGATTGGAACAGAAGAAGAAATTCTTGCGGCTACATTGGACAGGAAGGATCAGGTTGAAATTACCCATCAGCAAATTTCTGCCCCAAGAATCAAGGGAGATTTAGAAACTTCTATAAAAAAAATCATTCAATCAGGACCTGAGATCTTAATTGTAAAACGCGGCGCCAAAGGTGTGTGCATTTATTTCAAAGATGGTAGTAGCCAAGAAGTTGCAGGATTCAAGGTTGATGTAATAAATGTTTTGGGAGCTGGAGATGCATTTGCAGCTGGATTTATTTTCGGATACCTGCAGGGTTGGGACATAGTGAAGGCTTGCAGATTGGGAAATGCTTGTGGAGCATGGGTCGTACAAAAACAAGGGTGTGCGAATGATATGCCCTATTATGATGAGGTTTTGAAATTCGTGGAATCGAAGGGTGGTTTTTAAAATTAAATAAGTGTTCTTAATGCTAAAATAATCTAAGATATGCCAGGCAAAATAAAAAGACTAACCACGGCTCAGGCTTTAATTGAATTCTTGCAAAACCAATATGTGGAGCGGGATGGAAAGGAATACCGGTTTTTTGCAGGTTGTTTTGGGATTTTCGGGCATGGCAATGTCGGAGGAGTTGGACAAGCTTTATTGCAATATCCCACTTTTAAATATTATCAGGCCAAGAATGAGCAGGCTATGGTACACACTGCTACTGCCTATGCAAAGGTTAAAAACAGATTAGGGGCCTTTGTATGTACATCATCTATTGGTCCTGGTTCGACAAATCTGGTGACAGGTGCTGCAACAGCTACAGTCAATCATTTGCCAGTGCTCCTACTACCAGGAGATATCTTCTCTAATCGAATTGTTGATCCGGTTCTTCAGCAATTAGAATATCAATACTCAAAAGATGTATCTGTAAATGATTGCCTTAAACCAGTCTCTAAATATTGGGACAGAATAAACAGGCCGGAACAACTGATAACTGCAATGGAGCAGGCAATGAGAATTCTTACCTCTCCTGCAGAGACCGGAGCAGTAACAATTTCTTTACCTCAAAATGTACAGGCTGAAGCTTTTGATTTTCCAGTTGAGTTTTTCAGAAAAAAAATATGGAGTATTCCACGAATCAGAGCTGATAGATCAATCCTTCAGAGGGCTGCCAACATTATCAAAAAGTCTAAGCGCCCTGTTATTATTTGTGGGGGAGGGGTTATCTACAGTGATGCTTGCAAAGATTTGAAATCGCTTGTAAATAGGACAGGCATTCCTGTTACCGAAACGTTTGCGGGAAAGGGGAGCCTCAATTTTGATGAGCCTCAAAATTTGGGAGCAGTAGGAGTAACCGGAACTCCTGCAGCTATTTCAGCCTGCAATAAGGCAGATGTGATCATAGGAATAGGAACCCGGTATTCAGATTTTACCACTGTATCTCAAAGCGCGTTTCAGAATTCAAAAACGCAGTTCATCAATATAAATGTTTCGGAATTTGATTCTTTCAAACAAGGAGCTTTGTCTGTAGTGGGCGATGCAAGAGAGACTATTATTGAATTGAATAAGTTATTAAAAGATTATTGTGTCTCTACCGGATATGCATCATTTGTAAAAAAAGGAAATGCCGGTTGGGACAAGATGGTTGAAAATGTTTATTCGCCCGACAGACCAGGTGTGACTGTGAGCCAGGGTGAGGTTATTGGAGCAGTCAATAGTTTTTCTTCCCCACAAGATATAGTTGTATGCGCAGCTGGAAGTTTGCCTGGCGATTTGCATAAACTCTGGAGAACTCGTGATAGCAAAGGGTTTCATTTAGAATATGGCTTTTCATGTATGGGTTATGAAATAGCAGGGGGATTTGGAGCCAAGATCGCAGATCCATCCAGGGAGATCTATGTGATGGTAGGAGACGGAAGCTATTTAATGATGGCACAGGAAATTGTGACCTCCATCCAGGAAGGATTTAAGCTGACGATTATTCTGATAAACAATCATGGATTTGCAAGTATTGGAAGTTTATCAAAGTCGTTGGGTACCCAGGAATTCGGAACCCATTATAGATTTAGACACAAAATTACTGGTGACCTAAGCGGTGATTATTTGCCGGTCGACTTTGCTACAAATGCTGAAAGCATGGGTGCCGATGTAATTCGAACTAAAACCATCACTGAGTTTAAACAGGCTCTTAAGGACTCCAAGAAAAATAAAAAAACAACTGTCATATATATTGAAACCGACAGAGAAAAACGAGTTGGTGGATTTGCATGGTGGGAAGTGCCCATTGCAGAAGTGTCGAATATTAATTCTGTCGTAGAGGGGTTTGAGAGGTTGAGAAGCAACAAGAAGAAACAACGGTTTTATTTATGACCAGAAAAAATTGAAATCGACCGGACGAGCAAATATGACATCTTATCGAAAGACAGAAGAATAAACTAAAATAATTTTTGAATAAATACAGGTTAGGTGAAAACTAAATGAATAACATAAATGAATCAGCTAAAAAATTACATTAATGGAAATTGGGTATCAAGTGTTTCTAAGGAGACAATTGAGGTATTAAATCCTGCAACAGGTGAAGTGCTGGCAACTGTGCCAACAGGGGAAGAAACTCGAAAAGATGTGGAATCTGCTACTGTGGCTGCTTTAAGGGCATATCACGAATGGAAAGATGTACCGGTTCTGAAGCGTATTCAACCCTTGTTCAAACTGAAAACACTACTTGAAGAGAATGCAGAGGAAATATCAAGATTGATCACAATGGAATGCGGGAAGACATACGCAGAATCACGTGGCGAAGTACAACGCGCTATTGAGAATGTGGAAGTCGCTTCAGGAATCCCAATGATGATGCAGAGTGAATTTTTGGAAAATGTTTCCAGTGGTATTGATGAATACATGATAAGGCAGCCTTTGGGAGTAACTGCGTGCATCGCCCCTTTCAATTTTCCTGCGATGATATCATTTTGGTTCTTACCATATTCTATTGCGTGTGGAAATGCCATGATTATAAAGCCTTCAGAGAAAGTGCCATTAACCATGATGAAGATATTTGAACTGATTGACAGACTTGAAATTCCCAAAGGCCTGATCAGCCTGGTGCATGGAGGTAAGGCTACCGTGGATGCGATACTGGACCACGCAGATATCAAATCAATAAGTTTTGTCGGCAGCACACCAATTGCCAGGTACGTGTACTCCAGAGGTGCAGCGAATGGGAAGCGCGTCCAGGCCCAGGGAGGCGCTAAGAATCCGGTAGTGGTACTACCAGATGCTGATTTCGAAATGACTTCTCAAATTATCACAGACAGTGTGTATGGTTGTGCCGGACAAAGATGCCTTGCAGCATCAGTTGTCATAGCAGTAAATGATAATTCCAAATTACGTGATTCGTTGTATGCTTCGGCGAGTGCAAGACTGACAGGCTATGGCTTAGATAAAGGGGTTGAAATGGGGCCAGTTATCAGCAGGGAGAGTAAAAGTAGAATTGAAGGCCTGATTGAACAAGGTGTATCACAAGGTGGAAAATTATTGTTGGATGGAAGAAAATCAAAAATTAGTGGATACGAAAATGGAAACTTCATTAAACCAACTATTATTGAAGATTTACCGCTTGATAGTGATCTGATCCGAACGGAGATATTTGGCCCGGTGATGACCCTGGTTCACATGAAAACTGTGGAAGAAGCAATTGCTTTCATCAATAATAACCGGTTTGGAAATATGGCTTGTCTATTTACGAGCAACGGCGCAAGTGCCCGCAAATTCAGAAACCAGGCTATGGCAGGCAATATCGGAATTAATATCGGTGTAGCTGCACCCCTGGCTCAATTTCCATTTAGTGGGTGGAAGGATAGTTTCTTCGGAGATCTGCATGGACAGGGAAAGCATGCTGTTGAATTTTTCACTCAAACAAAAGTTGTAATTGAACGTTGGCCAAAAGAGTGGTCAAGGAAATTTTAAAATGACTATGGAAAACAAGATTAAAGTAGCAAATGCACCATGCTCATGGGGCGTGTTAGAATTTGATTTGGAAGGTGAATCCTTGGGGTATGAACAAGTACTCGATGAGATAAAGGTAACAGGATATTCAGGTACTGAGTTGGGAGATTGGGGGTTTATGCCAACTGACCCGGATAAGTTGAAGGGAGAGATAGCAATCAGGAACCTGGATCTTCTTGGAGCTTTTGTTCCGGTGGCCCTTGCTAATCCTTCAAAACATGAAGAGGGGGTGGAGAGAGCGTTGAAAACGGCAAACCTCATGTACCAGGCCGGTTACAGAAACGCATTCATCATATTGGCTGATGATAATGGTACTGTGGATTATAGAACAAAGCATGCCGGTCGGATTAAAAAATCTGAAGGTCTTAGTGATGAACAGATGCAGGTCTTTTGTAAAGGGGCAGAAAGGATAGCCTTGGCCGTAAAGGATCGTTTTGATATTCGTACAGTTTTTCACCATCATTGCGCAGGGTATATTGAAACACAGGATGAAATAGAAACATTTCTCAATAAAACTGATTCAAACATCATTGGGCTGTGCTTTGACACCGGTCACTATCAATTCGGGGGCGGAAAAAATCCGGTTGATTTTATGGATAAAAACTGGGATAGAATCTGGCATGTTCATTTTAAAGACTTCGCATCTCAGGTTAGGGAAAAGGCTATCAAAAATGAGTGGGATTATTTCCAATCTGTTCACCATGGTGTGTTTTGTGAATTGGGAAAAGGTGATGTTGATTTTGCAGCAATAAGAAAACTGTTAAGAGAGAGAAATTATAACGGTTGGATTGTGGTGGAGCAAGATGTATTGCCCGGAATGGGAAACCCGAGACAGTGTGCAGAAAATAATCGCTTGTATCTGCAGACAATTGATTTGTAAATTTTAGACGATAATCAAGAAAAAATTAAACACAATGAAGCAAGTTCAAATTGCATTAATGGGGATGGGCAGAATTGGTAAGATCCATTTTCAAAATATTCAGCAAAATTTTTCAAAAGCGAGAATAGCAGCCGTTGCAGACCCTATATTGAATAAAAGTGAATTTAAGCAAGAGAATGCGGGCGTCTTTTTTTCACCGAATCCGGTTGACATCTTTGAACTTCCGGACATCGACGCAGTTTTGATCTGTACCCCTACGAGTTCACATGCTGCCCTGATTGAGATGGCAATAAGACATGGGAAGCATGTGTTTTGTGAGAAACCTATGGATCTGTCATTAGAAAGGACTTTGGAATTGTCTGATCTCGCAAAAGATTCTGGCCTCAAACTAATGTTAGGATTCAACAGGCGATACGATCCAGACTTTTTGCTGGCAAAACAATCTGTGGATGCCGGAAGAATTGGCGAAGTGCAGATCGTTAAGATTACCAGTAGAGACCCGGGGCTTCCACCTATTGATTACATCTCAAATTCTGGTGGGCTATTTATGGATATGGCAATCCATGATTTTGATATGGCACGGTACATCATGCAGAAAAAGGTTGTGGAAGTTTTTGCGAAAGGAATGGTTGTGATAGATAAGGCTGTTCAGGATGCGGGAGATATAGATACAGCTTTGACTACTCTTATTTTTGAAGATGGTACCTATGCTGTCATTGATAATAGCCGTAAGGCGATTTATGGTTATGATCAACGGATTGAGATATTTGGTTCAAAAGGAATGATTAAGGTTGAAAACAATCTACATCATCAGAATATTATTTATGATGCGGATGGAATCCACAAAGCGTTACCCCTCGATTTCTTTATGGATCGCTATGCCAAATCATATCTTAAAGAAATGGAGATATTCATAGATTCTCTCGTACATGACAAATCTGTGCCTTCTGGCGCCGAAGACGGACTACAGGTAACCTTAATTGCCTTTGCAGCGAATAAGTCCCTGCAATCCGGTCAACCGGTAAAAGTTGAAGAAGTAAGTGCAG
>CAZGNJ010000049.1:0-28482 GCA_964526985.1 uncultured Ginsengibacter sp.
TGAAACCTGAAACCTGAAACCTGAAACCTGAAACCTGAAACCTGAAACCTGAAACTCTTAATCTGTATGCCGTGTCCGAAACCTCGACTAAGGGAAATCAAAAAATATTCTCTAACTCCCTGAGGTGGTGAATTTCGTGTGTGCATTGGGTTAGCACTTCTTTGTTCAGGTGGTTTACGAAGATGCAATCCATTCCTGCATTCACTGCACCGGCAATATCGGCATCTACATTATCGCCGATCATGATGGATTCGCCGAGGCACGCATCACATGCTTTGAGTGCATATTCAAAAATTTCCTTTTTAGGCTTCATAGAGTTAGATGCCTCCGAGGTAACGATCTGATCAAAATAACCGGTAAGATTACTGCTCTGCAGTTTGGCACGTTGTGTCTTTTCAAACCCATTCGTCAACAAGTGCAGGTGATATCCCTTTTGGCTGAGATAGTCTAATATTTCGAATGTATAATCAAAGACTTTCTCCTTCTTAGGAAGTATCTCCAAGTAATATTCACTGATATCCCTGGAAAGTTTTTCATCAGCGATCTTAAAATCAAGAAGTGTCCGCCACATCCTTCTCCATTTGAGTTCTTCACTGGTGATATATCCTTTTTCAAAACGTGTCCAGAGTGTCGCGTTATGGCCGAGATAGGTCTTATAAAACTGATCAAAGGAATCAATAGCTTTTGCCTTCAATTTGAATACAGAATAAATCTCAACGAGGCAATCACGCGCATTGCTGTCAAAATCCCATAGTGTATGGTCCAAATCAAAAAAGAGATGCTGATATTTCAGAACGTCCGGTATTTTGGTACTTTTGATCATCGCTTAAGAAAAAACGGAAAATAACGAATGAATATTGTAATTACAGGGGCAAGCAAAGGTATGGGAAAAGCTATCGCTCAAAGGTTTGCCGCAGCCAATAATAACATTTTCATTTGTGCACGTACAAAATCAGCACTCGAAAAAACTGCCGGAGAAATTAAAGAAAATCATCCGGCGTCCGAAATTCATTTTGTCGCCTGTGATCTCAGCAACAGAAAAGGTGTAGATGATTTCTCTTCATGGTTTGCATCCTTTGGAAAACCAGCAGATATCCTCATCAATAATGCCGGAACCTTTATTCCGGGCAGCATTTACAACGAGCCGGAAGGCACTTTAGAGATGATGATTCAAACAAACCTTTTCAGTGCCTACCACCTCACCCGGGCACTGCTCCCATCAATGATAAAGCAGAAATGCGGGCATGTTTTCAACATGTGCAGCATAGCTTCTTTGCAAGCATATTCAAACGGGGGATCATACAGTATCAGCAAATTCGCACTGGCAGGATTCAGCAAGAATCTTCGGGAAGAATTGAAACCATTCAACATTAAGGTTACAACTGTCTATCCAGGAGCAGTCTATACCGATTCGTGGAATGCCAGTGGTTATCCTGAAGTCCGCTTCATCAAAATAGAAGACATTGCAGAATTAATATATTCAACATCGCTCCTATCACCCCAGGCCTGCGTAGAAGAACTGATCATCAGGCCACTCCAGGGAGATATCTGATTGCTAAACCAGAACCAGCGGAGCATAAATAAAAATGCCCCGTGGTAAGCGGAGCATTCTTAAAATTTTTTCGCATCTTTCTTTGAGTTGCGATTGTGATTCAGTAAAGCAGCATAATTTTTTATGCTTTTTTGGTTGATCGGATGATGGATCCCGGTTTAGAGCCGGTACTCTTTGATTTCCCTTTCAGATAGTTGGTTCGCCGCAGCGAGTTTGATCTTTCGTAAGGATCATTTGGATTTTGTTTCTCATTCAGACATTTTAGTTCTGATTTTTCTTTAGGATAATTTAGATTGTTGTTTTCTCTGAGCCGTTTTTAAAACCTGATTTCCAGTTGGACCTTTGGATTTGTTGTTTCAGTTTTTGTTTTGGATTATTGGTTTGTTTTCTTTGAGCCTTTGGATTACCTATCTATTTTTTAAAACCCCGGTATTTCTTAAGATGTTTGGATTCAGTTTCTTTTTGCTTTCAACAATACAAAGATGATAAATAGTTGCAGCCTTGTCTGCCTGTTTTCGCTGAACACTTCAATTCCTTCGACGAAATGCTCTATTTCTTCGTTTTCTACTTTTTCGTACCAGTGAAAGTTGGAAAGGGGCACCCGGAGAAGTCTTCCAATGGCCGATTCTGTAATAATAGAGACTTACTCAGAGACCAGGATGAATGAAGGCAAATACGTGGCGCTGTTGGTTCATTATGTCTGCAAGGTTGCCGGAACGTGTATCACCTAAACCATCAGCAAATAAGAATGCCCCGGTTAGCGGAGCATTCTTAAAAATTTTTCGCAAATTTCTTTGAGTTGCGATTGTGATTCAGTAAAGCAGCATAATTAGTTTATGCTATTCGGTTCTTCGGATCATGGATGCCGGTGGTAAGCCGGTTTTGGTTGATTTCTCTTTCAGACAGTTGGTTCGCCGTAGCGAGTTGGTTTTGGTCTTTCTTTAGGATCAATTGGTTCGCCGTGGCGAATTGTTTTCTTTGAGCCTTTGGATAACTTATTACATTTTAAAACCTGGTCCCATGGATGTTTGGATTGTCGTTTTGGCTTTTGTTTTGGATCGTTGGTTCGCCTGAGCGAGTTTGTTTTCTTTGTGTTTTTGGATGATTGTATTATTTTTTAAACCCCCGGATTTTCGTAGAAAGTTTGGATTTTTTTTGTTTGCTTTCAACAATACAAAGATGATAAATAATCTTAGCCTGGTCCGTCCATTTTCGCCAAACACTTCGTTTCTTTCGATGAAATGCACCTTTTCTTCGTTTTCCATGTTTTGAGCCTGGGTACTTTAATGTAATCTTTAGGAGGACTCATTCCCTGATTGAGCCACAGAGAACTCAGTTGATGGCATATAAGGATAGTATCGTTCAACTTAGCAGCACAAGCGAGATTCCTGCGCTATTTTGAATTAATATTAGAAATGCCCCGTGGTAAGCGGAGCATTTCTAAAAATTTTTCGCATCTTTCTTTGAGTTGCGACTGTGATTCAGTAAAGCAGCATAATTGGTTTATGCTATTCGGTTCTTCGGATCATGGATCCCGGTTTGGAGCCGGTTTTGGTTGGTTTCTCTTTCAGATAGTTGGTTCGCCGTAGCGAGTTGCTTTCTTTGAGCCTTTGGATACATTATTATTTTTTAAAACCTGGTTTCCCGTCGGACTATTGGATATATAGCTTAATAACGAGTACAGTACAAAGATGATAAATGCCTGCAATTACGTCGTCCGTTTTCGCCGGGCAGCGTGTTTTCTTCGATGAATGAACCGATTTCTTCTTTAAAGTGAAAAAGAACAATACAATTTGGACAGAAAGGAAATAGCAATCAGTATTTACATGGCATTGATCCGGGTCATCACAGCCGGTTTCATTGCCTTACTTATAGGTATGACTTTGCTTTCGATTACAATTGAGTTGTCTTGTATGTCTTTTATTTTGCTCATATTGACAATATAAGACCGGTGGACTTTCAGGAAGTGCTTGGGATTCATTTTCTCCTCTACAGCCTTCAGCGTACTATGCGTAAGATAATGCTTGGCAGGTGTGAAATACCTGACGTAGTCGCCTACAGATTCTATGTATAAAATATCGTGATAGTTAAGCCTGATAAATTTACCATCTGCTTTGATAAAAATATCCTCACTAATAGGTTTGACAATTACTTTACTCAACGAATCCAGAATTTTCTGAATACTCTCCTGAAATCGATTATAAGAGATTGGTTTTTTCAGGTAATCACTAACGTTATACTGAAACGCATTAAAAGCATAATCGGTTTTGGATGTCGTCAAAATAATTTTTGGCATATAAGCAAGCCTGTCCAGCAATTCAAATCCACTGATTCCGGGCATTTCAACGTCAAGAAATATCAAATCCACTTCATTGGCCGCAAGGAAAGTATGCGCTGTTTCAGAATCTGGGAAAGACCCCATTACTGTGATGTTCCCATACTTTTGGCAATAACGCTCCAGGAAGTCTCTTGCCATTGGCTCATCATCTACTATGATACATTTTAGGCTCATGTTATTACTGGTTTTCTAATCGAATGACTTCATCCCTTACAATGGGCAAATATTTATTGTACTGAATCTTCAAATCACTGTATAATTCACTCAAATCCTCCACACTTGCCGCTTCCCTGCACTTGTGTTCCAGCGTTTCAGCACACTTCGTAAGATATGTCAGGCCTACAAAACTGAATACCGGTTTCATCTTGTGCACTTGCCTTCTGAAATCCTCAACTACTTTCTTCTGATAACTATTCTCAATCTCATTCATCATTCCCGGGGCTGAATTCAAAAACTCTTCAAAAACTATCTTCGCATGTTCCTTGTCATTTCCATAAAGCTCTAACAAGAATTCACCATCCAGGTTCTTGTCAAAAGTCAAGACTTTATTCTCCATAGGTTTTCTCTTGATTTACTTCATAACGTAATTTTTGTGATAATCGTATGTAATAACATTAGAGCAAACTGTAATCTGTGTCATTTGACAGATTTCTAAATCATAATTAAATAAAAAGTGGATCTTTTTCGTTACATCATTGATTTCTTTCAGATAATCCCGAATAAAAATGAAAAACGGTTGGTTTTCAAGATGGAGGCGTTTGCTATCCGGCAATGCGGCTGAGGAGTCTCGATTCCAGATTCTTGAGGACGCCTTTAACTGCTCCACTGAGGGCTGCATCGTTTATTCAAAAGAAACCCAGGAGATCTTAGAAACAAACAAAACCATCATCACCCTTTTTGACCTGCCTGACCATGTGAATCTGAAAGGGCTTTATATTTCGCAAGTCATGATGCGATACCTTACCGGCGAAAGTCCTAACATGGATTTCTTATTAAACAACCTGGCTGAAGACTGGTCAGGAGAGGCAGAATTCAGAACACACACTAAGAATATTTTTTCCAGTGTTGTAAATACTCATTTGTGTTCGCGTCCAGGTGAGAAAGGTGATTATGTCGTAATGAGTATCCGAAATATCAATGAGAGAAAATTAATAGCCGGTGAGCTGGCACGATCAAGAATCAAAACTGAAAAAGCCGCTCAAACCAAAGCCCACTTTCTAAGCAGCATGAGCCATGAACTCAGGACTCCATTGAATGGAATCATCGGTTCATCTGACTTGATATTATGTGAAACAGGGTTGAGTGAAGAAGTACAGCGGCACGTGCAGGTAATCAAATATTCTTCAGAGCACATGCTCGGAATCATCAATGATATCCTGAGTTTTAGCAAGTTAAATTCTGATAAATCGCAATTGAAGAATACACCATTTGATATTCTAAAATGTCTTCAAAATATCGCATCCTCATTTGCCACCCAATTCAAAAAGAAAAGAGTGGAATTCATTTGTGATTTCTCCGGTGAGTTAGCAAATATTATCCTCACATCGGACGAATTAAAACTCAGCCAGGTCCTCCACAACCTGATTTCAAATGCTCTGAAATTTACAGATTTCGGTAGCGTCACCTTCACAGTAAATGTTTTGGAAACAACTAGTGACGAGGTAACATTGTATTTTGAAATAAGAGATACGGGTATTGGAATTGCTACAGATCACCAGGAAGAAATATTCCACGCATTTTCCCAGGTATATGCAGACAACCTGAAAAGAAGATATGGCGGCACAGGGCTTGGGCTTGCTATCAGTCGCCAAATGGTTCAATTGTTTGGAGGTAATTTGGAAGTGGAAAGTGAATTACAACAAGGTTCCCGATTTTATTTTACCAGCAAATTCAAAATTGTACAACCAACCGTCATCAAAGAATCTGAAGGGTCTTTAGCGACTAATATTGAAAACAAAGATATCCGGGGCATCCGGGTGTTGGTAGTCGAAGACAATGAGATCAATGCAAAAATTCTGAAGAGTTTTCTAACCAGATGGCAAATGCAAATCAAGGCTGCCATCACCGGAGTACATGCGATAGAACTTGTAAAATACCACAAATTCGATCTTATCCTTATGGACCTTGAAATGCCGGAAATGAATGGATATACCGCTTTGAGAATTATCCGTGAAATGAACATTGACACCCCGGTACTTGCATTCACAGCAACGCTCCTTGAAAATCCGGAAACCCTCATCACTGAGGCTGGATTTACCGATTATGTGGTAAAGCCATTCCGGCCGGATGACCTGAAAAGAAAAATAGCCAAGTATTGTGAGAGAAAAATTGATTACGCTTAGAACTCCATCCAGCAACACGGCTTCGCAATTCCAATTCAATTTTCTCACCTCCTCCATTTTCTAAGAAACCACTGGTTATTGGCTATCATCAGCACTGAATTTTCAAGAAAGGTCATGGCAGCCTATTAACACGTTAGAACTTTTAAAAGTGCCAGAGCCATCCCTTTTCATCATTATTTGCTAACTAAACCAGTATTGCTTGAATTCATAATTTATGAAATGCAAATTTCTTTTATCGCGTGTTATTGGTACTATAAGGTCATATTCGTTAACCTTTTATTTAACTTAGGCACGGTACATTTGTGACTCACCAGTAATCGGGCAACATGAATCGAACTTTACCTGCCATTACACAGATGCTATTTTTCATTACTGCCTTCTGCCTGGGGTTAGTAACCCCTGCGTTATCACAACTTAAATTTTCTGCTGTTGCCAATGAGACCAAAATAGGATTAAATGAAGTTGTACAGCTCCAGTATAAAATCGAAAATGCAAAATCCATACAGAGTATTGATCATCCTGACTTCAAGAATTTCTATATAGTAAGTGGCCCCAACCAGGAAACAGGGATGTCGAGCTTCAATGGCAATGTAACTTCCTACAGCGCTATTTCATACATCCTGAAACCTAAGAAAGCCGGAAACTTCACTATTCCTCCCATTACAGCACTTGCAGATGGCAAACAATTAAAATGTAACTCAGTTACTATTGAAGTTGTCAACCAGGGAAATATTGCAAAACGAAAACCACAGCCTTCTGTTCCACAGTTCCCATTTGACGAACCTGATCCTGGATTGGTTCCGGCAAATGATCTGGTACTGAAGCCGGGTGAAGATGCAGAATCTAAAATCAAAAAAAATCTTTTCATCAGGATGGTCGCTAACAAAACATCCGCCTATGTAGGTGAACCCATTGTAGTAAGCTTTAATCTATACACACGGCTCAGGTCTGAAACCAATGTGACTGACGCTCCTTCTTTTAATGGATTTTCGGTGAGCGACATGGATGTGAATCAGAATCCCACACAGGAAAAAGTGAATGGCAAGACTTACAGTTGCTATGTATTACGCAAAGTGCAATTGTATCCTTTGCAATCCGGCACTTTTACGCTTACACCTTTGCAGGCCACCAACAACGTAACTTTTCTGAAGTATGGAAGCAGCACCATGCAGAGTAATGATCCGCTGATGCAAATGATGCAGGACTTTGGTGGCAACGTTTTATCTCCCGGAGACTTCATTCAAAAATCCGCGGCTCTGACCAGTAATTCTCTAACCATTAATGTAAAGCCACTGCCTTCGGGTAATGTGCCACCGTCATTCAATGGCGCAGTTGGAGCGTTCTCCATCCAGACTGACCTGGACAAAAGCCAACTCACTACTGATGATGCCGCGAATCTGAAAATTACGATCAAGGGTAAAGGGAATTTCAACATGGTAAATGCTCCTTCTGTTCATTGGCCGGAAGGAATAGACGCCTATGATGCCAAAGTGAAGGATCAGATCAACAAGCAGGATGTACCCCTGGATGGCAGCAAGGCATTCAATATTCCATTTACAATTTCCAAACCGGGCCAGTACAGTATTCCACCCGTGTATTTCTGTTGGTTCAATCCGGAAACAGGAAAGTATGAAACAAAAATAACAGAACCGATTACCTTCCGGGTTTCGCAAGGCAAGAAATTTGTTGCCGGGAAAAATAATTCTTCAGGAAGTAATCGTAGCTTTTTTTCTGTGCCACATATAGAATGGGTAGGAGGAGGCATATTGGCAGGAGGAATCATGATAGTTTTGATGCTCACCTTCCTGAGAAGAAAAAATAAAGAATCCGAACTTGAAACAAGGATAAAATTGGATGACCTCAAAAGTGAGCAGAGTGCAGAAGATATTGTTCCCGGAAACCCTCTCGCCGATCTCCACGAAAAATTATTGTCAGAAGACGCTGATGGATTTTACAGCGAATTAAAACGTTCGCTCGGATCTTACCTATCGGGCAAATTGAAAATGCCGGTGTATGCACTCACCAAAGAAACTGTGATGCAAAAATTGGATTCGTGTAATGTTGGCGTGGGTACCACAAAATTGTTCGAATCTCTGATGCAGGAAATAGAACTCGGGTTGTACGCCAAATGTTCCCATGTGAGCCAAATGAAAAAACTTTACGAAAAAACTGCTGATCTCGTTTCGCTGCTTAACAAACAAATTTGCTGACGCATAATGAATAACAGGCAAATATTTTTACAACATATCGGGCAGACCTCAAAGAACCCGCTTCAATTAGAAATCGAAAAAGCAAAAGGGAATAAACTATACAGCCCGGGAGGCAAAGAATATTTTGACCTTATCGGAGGAATCAGTGTGTGCAATGTAGGACATGGCAACAAACATGTAATCAAAGCCATCAAAGCGCAAACAGAAAATTACCTCCATGTAATGGTGAATGGGGAGTTGGTACTCAGCCCTCAGACATCCTACGCGAAGTTGCTTACCGATCATTTACCGGCTTCATTAAATTCTGTCTATTACACTGCATCCGGGACGGAAGCCACAGAAGGAGCCATGAAACTTGCTAAGCGATTTACCGGCAGAACAAAAATTGCATCTTTCAAAAATAGTTATCACGGCAGCACACAAGGCTCACTGAGCATTATGGGTGATGAGTATTGGCGCAATGCTTTCCGACCATTACTGCCTGGCATTATGCACCTTGATTATAACTCTTACGATAGCCTTGATCTTATTGACAAAGAAACAGCCTGTGTGATTGCTGAAACGATACAGGCAGAAGCCGGCGTCATTGTCCCGAAAAAGGAATGGCTGCAAGCCTTGCGAAAAAAATGCACTGACACAGGAGCCCTGCTGGTACTTGATGAAATACAATGTGGCTTTGGCCGAAACGGAAGCCTATTTGCTTTTGAACAATTTGATGTAGTGCCGGATATCCTGCTTTTAGGCAAAGCATTGGGAGGAGGTATGCCACTCGGTGCCTTTGTTGCAGATAAGAAGATCATGGATGCTTTTACCGACAATCCGGTACTCGGGCATATCAATACTTTCGGAGGGCATCCGGTTTGCTGTGCTGCAGGCGAAGCTGCGATGAGATTTTTGTTGGACAAGAAATTAATAAGCGCAGTAAAAAGAAAGGAATCATTGTTTCTGAAAAATCTGAAAAATATTCCAGGTATTCAATCTATCAGAAGCAGGGGGTTGATGATAGCAGTTGAGTTCAAAGATTTTGAAACTAACAAAAAAGTAATTGACCAGTTGATTGATCTGGGAGTATTCACAGATTGGTTCTTGTTTGCTCCTCAATGCCTGCGAATAGTTCCACCACTTACGATCACTCCAAAAGAAATTAAAGCAGCCTGCGAAATAATTCGAAAGGCAGTTGAAATGAAAGTCAATATGTAGCACTCCCTGCTTTCATTTTCTTTTCAACTCTATATTCAGGATTCAATCGATTTTTATTTCGTACAATTTATCATTAATCGCTTTCAGTCTCTCCAGTGACATTTTTACAACCTTCCTGTCATAGGTCATCAATCCGTTTACTTCCACTTCTACATCGGTCGTCTGTGTATAAACCGCCGCAGAGAGCCCTTTATGGATAAGAAATTTCAGGCGGTTTATAAAGGAAGCATACTTTTCAAACATCTCATCTGCAGTTTTAAAACTTTGGTAACCCCAGTTGTCCTTCTTTTGCCAGGTGTGTCCTTCGATGGGCAGCCCAAGGCCTCCATATTCACCAAGTACCAGTGCTCTCGTACTTCCAAACAAAACCGGATCAGGCATGGCCGGAGCAGGATAATTATGCAAATCAATAATATGCCCGACATCATAAAAGTTGCCACCGCTGGCGCTGTTCACAAGTCGTGAAGGATCTTTTTGCATAGTCCATTCAGTGATCTCCTTTGTTTTAAATTGCCCCCATCCTTCATTGAAGGGAATCCAGCAGACAATGGATGGAAAATTATAAAGTGCTTCGATTATGCCATTCCATTCATTGCGATAATCACTTTCTGATGCCGCTGTTCTTTTCTTATCAGATGCTAATCCAATTACACCCGGCCTGCTATCCCACCTGTTTCCCAGATCTCCGCTGGGCATATCCTGCCATACCATCACACCAATGGAATCGCAGAGATAATACCAACGCGCAGGCTCCACCTTCACATGTTTCCTGATCATATTAAAACCCATTTCTTTTGTCTTTTCAATATCGAACCGTATGGCATCTTCTGATGGCGCTGTATATAAGCCCCCCGGCCACCACCCCTGATCCAATGGTCCAAACTGAAATAGAAACTGATTGTTCAACATCATTCTCACAATGCCATCTTTCCCTTTTGCCAAAGATGATTTTCGCATAGCGAAATAGGAAGACACTTGGTCAACGACTTTCCCTTTCCTTACCACCTGCACACTACATTGATACAAGAAAGGATTTGAAGGCGACCACAATTTTGCATCCTTGATCGTCAGCACGATTGGTGATGACACTTTGGATTCCGACTCAGCTACTTTCTGTCCTTTTTCATAGACCAGCAACCTCACTACATCATCTGCCTGCGGCTGCATAACATCGGTTTCAATCTTAATTGTCCCTGCATCTATGTCAGGTGTATTTTTTGTTTGTGAAATATAAGTTTGGGGTACTGCTTCCATCCAAACGGTCTGCCAGATTCCGGTAACAGAAGTGTACCAGATTCCTTTGGGATGGCGCACTTGCTTGCCTCGCGGTTGGGGTCCTTCATCTGTAGGATCCCAAACCTTCACTAGGAGTTCCTGTAGCCCTTTCTTGAGAAATGGTGTGATGTCGAATGTGAATGGTGTATATCCTCCTTCGTGTTCTCCCACTCTTCTTCCATTCAGATAGACTTCAGTTTTCCAATCTACAGCACCAAAATGCAACAACGTCTTTTTGTTTTTGAAAGAAGCAGGAAGTATTATTGAGGTGTGATACCAAAGCAGGCTGTCTTTTCCAACAGACTTTCCTATACCGGATAATGCTGACTCCACAGCAAACGGTACCAATATTTTACCATCATACGAGAGTGGTACATTCTCTTGAACAGGTGTGATGGCATAGTTCCATAATCCATTCAGGTTTTTCCAATTCTTTCTTACCATTTGTGGTCTCGGATATTCTGGCAATACATTTTTTATATCTAACGTTGCCGCCCAGGGGGTGATGATCTTATCACCGGCAATATTCCATGTGGTCTGGCTTTGCAAGCTGCCAATGGAGGATAAAATCAGAATCAAGCAGATTATTTTCTTCATAGTTTTAGTTTTTCGTTGTTCGATGGTCGTTGGTCGTCCACCGCGACGTATCGTTGGCCATTTCTCATGGTGGCGGAGCCTGTCGAAGCATGGTTGCTGAGCCTGCCGAAGCATTCGTTGCTCGTTATTCGTTTCTCGTTGCCCGCTTGCTGAGCCTGTCAGACGAAGCTAAAGCTTGTCTGACTCAGACCAAAGCGTCAGTACCGAAGCATGGTTGCTGAGCCTGCCGAAGCATTCATTTTACTCACATCAGAGTTAATTGTTGCTCTAAACCCTAAACCCTAAACCCTAAACTCTCACCCCTAAACCCTCAACCCACTTCCGGTACCGGCCACAATTAACCATTAACAATTAACCATTCCCCTCACCGCATCCCTTCCAACTCCTTTTCTAACCTGAACATTTCATCCCTCAACCGGGCAGCTTCCATAAAATCCATATCCTTCGCCGCTTTTTCCATTTTTTGTTTGGTCACTTTAATTGCTTTTTCCATTTTGGGAATCGTATTATACTCCTCGTACTCCGCAGCAATGGTTACAGTATCCTCAACCGCTTTTTCTGAATTGGCATCATATCCCTTAATGTCCAGTACAGATGTCTGCCCCATGATCTGCTCTACGGTTTTACGTATAGTCACCGGTGTTATGTTGTGTTCAATGTTATAAGCGATTTGTTTATCACGCCTGCGATCGGTTTCATCAATCGTTTTCTGCATACTCTCCGTGATATGGTCTGCATAAAATATCACAAGGCCTTCGGCATTTCTTGCTGCCCTTCCTGCTGTTTGAGTAAGTGAACGTTCATTTCTTAAAAAGCCTTCTTTGTCAGCATCTAAAATAGCCACCAGCGATACCTCTGGTAAATCGAGTCCTTCCCTCAACAAATTCACTCCTACCAGTACATCTATTTCTCCGAGACGAAGTTGTCGTAGTATTTCTATCCTGTCTAATGTATGTACCTCACTGTGTATATATTTTGATTTTACGTCTATGCGTTGCAGATACTTATCCATCTCTTCAGCCATACGTTTGGTAAGTGTAGTTACCAGTACCCGATCACCTTTTTCCACTCGCTTATCTATTTCCTCTAACAGGTCATCTATCTGGTTGAGCGAAGGCCGCACCTCAATGGGAGGGTCCAGTAGCCCCGTTGGCCGTACAACTTGTTCTACCACGACACCGCCTGTTTTTTCTAATTCATAGTCGCCGGGTGTAGCGCTCACGAAGATGACCTGGTTCAGCATGTTTTCAAATTCATTGAAATTGAGAGGCCGGTTATCCAATGCTGACGGCAAGCGAAAACCATAATCAACCAATACCAATTTGCGACTGCGATCTCCGCCATACATGCCACTCACCTGCGGGATGGTCTGATGACTTTCGTCCAAGATGCACAGAAAATCGTTTGGAAAATAATCCAGCAGGCAGAATGGCCGGGTGCCCGGTTCGCGGCGGTCAAAAAATCTTGAATAGTTTTCCACACCATTGCAATAGCCCAACTCACGGATCATCTCCACATCATACGCCACACGCTCTGATATTCTTTGTGCCTCGATATATTTTCCAATACTCTTGAAATAATCAGTTTGCCTGGCAGACTCATCCTGTATCTCCGCCAATATTTGATTGATCTTATCCTTGGGAGCAAGATAGAGGTTGGCAGGGAAGATAGCAGCATGATCTACTTTAGCAATGCGTTTACCACTACTGATCTCCAGCGTTTCAATCGTTTCTATCTCATCACCAAAAAACGTGATTCTATAACCGTTATCCATATACGGAAGATTGATATCCACCGTATCTCCTTTTACCCGAAAGGTACCGCGCGTAAATTCAGTTTGGGTTCTGTTGTAAAGACTGTTTACCAATGAATGCAGAAATTTCTGCCTGCTGATTGTCTGGCCTTCTTCAATTCTGATGACACCTTCGGCAAAATCTTTCGGATTTCCGATACCATATATGCAACTAACACTTGCCACCACGATGATATCGCGCCGGCCCGTCAGCAACTGTGATGTGGCTGCCAACCTTAGCTTGTCCAACTCTTCATTAATACTCAGATCCTTTTCGATGTAAGTATCAGACACAGGCATGTAAGCTTCCGGCTGATAATAGTCATAGTACGATACGAAGTACCCGACGGAGTTTTCAGGAAAGAACTGGCGAAACTCACCATACAACTGAGCTACCAGTGTTTTGTTGTGCGTTAGCACCAGAGTTGGCCGCTGTACATTCTGAATCACATTGGCCATAGTAAACGTCTTACCACTTCCTGTTACGCCTAACAGCGTTTGAAATTTTTCTCCCGTCAAAACACCATCAGTTAATTGGCGTATTGCTTCAGGCTGATCGCCTGCCGGCTGGTAAGAAGAATGAAGGTGGAACTGCATAAGGATATGCAATTTACGTTGATTCTGCATGGTGATACATTTGAATCTTTATAAAGTACTTTTGAAAAAAAGTGCGTGATGAAAATACCTTACCACCTTTTACTCTTTTTCGTCGTGATTGTCATCGGTTGCACCAATCAACTGCCTTATGGCGATCCTGTTGTTGCGCCAGAAATTGCATTGAAATCAGGAAACTTTTCAGGATACTGGAGTAGATTTCTGAACCTGTCAGCCGCATTCACGGCATTTGATTCTTCAGGTAAGGAAATATCAAAACCGACATTTCTACAGCGAGTAGCTACCGGCAATTATCTCCCGTTGCGGCTTTCTTCTGATACCGGATCGTACTATTACAAACTTTATCCGATCCAATCACGCATAGATGATTTTACAAAATATACGCTGATGGGAATGGGAAGTGAAACTTACAAACAATACCTCTGGGAAGGAAAGGAATTGCCTGAGATCAATTTTAAATCCCTGGATGGCAAGGTTTACAACAGCGAAACGATGAAAGGTAAAACTGTTCTGTTCGATTTTTGGTTTATCGGGTGCACCTATTGCGTGCAGGAGATGCCAAGACTGAACAGGCTGGCGGATTCATTGAAGGATAAGAATATTCTATTTGCTTCTATTGCATTTGATCCGGCCGACAGCCTCAGAAAATTTCTGAAGAAGACAGACTTTCATTTTGATGTGATATCAGATACTACCTACTTTCTGAACAAAACTCTTGGTGTGCGTGCATACCCGACTAAGGTTATTGTAGGCAAAGACGGTAAGATCATTAAGATAATAGATGATGAGTACCATGAGTGGGAAAACCTGATGGCAGTGTTAAGGAAAGTGGATTGAAGCATTCTATGCGCTTATTGAACCCAGTCTCAGTAAACCTATATCAAAATCTTACCAGCATTAGGTTATAAGTGACAATGCCACCTTTTTCTATTATTGGCATTTTATGTATTTTCAAAGTTTAGCTTATGTATTTTCAAAGTTTAGCTTATGTATTTTCAAAGTTTTCTTTATGTATTTTCAAAATAACTTGCAACTCAATTTACCACCTTTATGACTCCCTTACTTCGAACCAACATTGAAAAAACGATTGGCCAGAGCATCACTGACGAAGAGTTTGCATCCTTTGAAAAGTATTTTTTTACAAAATCATTCGACAAAAAAGTAGTGATCGCCTCAGAAGGTAAAGTGTGCAAGTATGTTTACTTCATCGTGCAGGGCTCTGCTTACAGCTATTACATCAATGAAACCGGTGAGAAAAATGCAATACAATTTGCAATAGAAGGATATTGGATCACCGATCAATACAGCTACTTCCTGCAAAAGCCAGGTGTGTATTTCATTGAAATATTAGAACCAAGTGAAGTGCTTGTGATGAACAGGGAAAATTTTGAAACATTATGCCGCAGCAATATTCTCTTCGAACGATTCTTCAGAATACTCATTCAAAATGCCTTCGTAGCCTTACAGTACCGGCTTGCCAAAACCAACAGCGAAGAAGCTGAACTCAGGTACACAGAGTTTTCAAATCTTTATCCGCACTTCGTGCAGCGAATTCCTCAATATCTCATTGCTTCCTATCTCGGAATAAAACCACAATCGCTTAGTAGGATCAGGAAGAAGATGGCAGCAGCAGGAAGAGAAGGGAGTTGAGAGTTGAGGTGGTAGGGTTTAGGAAAGTTTAGAGTTTAGAGTTTAGAGTTTAGGGTTTAGTTTGAAACCTGATTCGCCGCGGCGAACGAAACTTGAAACCCAATTTTGCCCCTCCGCAGCGGACAACCTTGAACTTTCAACCTTGAACTTTCAACCTTCAACTTTCAACCTTCAACCTTCAACCTTCAACCTTCAACCTTCAACTTTCAACCTTCAACTTTCAACCTTCAACTTGAAACTTCTTTCTTAACCTATGTTAACCATAAGGGCAAAGCTTTAATGGACATTTGCATTGTAAAAATTATTCAACAATTAAAACAATAAGAAATGGAAACATTAACAGCAACCCCGGTTACAACAACTACAAAGTGGAATTTAGATCCTTCACACAGTGAGTTACTGTTCAAAGTAAGGCACCTGATGATCACCAACGTAAAAGGAGAATTCAGAAAATTTGATGCCACAATACTTTCCGAAGGCACAGATTTCAGCAAAGCCAAAGTGAATGCAACTATTGATGCTACATCAATATTTACAAACAATACAGACAGAGACAATCACCTGAAGGGCGCTGATTTCTTTGATACAGATAACCACACAGCATTATCCTTTGAAGGAACTTCATTCAACCAACTGGACGATGAAAACTTTGAATTGAAAGGTAACCTGACCATCAAAGGCATCTCCAAAGAAATCACGCTTGATGTAGAATTCGGCGGATTGATGGTTGATCCTTATGGACAACAAAAAGCGGGATTTTCAGTTTCAGGAAAATTCAATCGTAAGGATTGGGGTCTTAACTGGAACGCAGCTCTGGAAGCAGGTGGTGTAATGGTAAGTGATGAAGTAAGAATCAATGGAGAACTGCAATTCACCATGCAGAAATAATCTATAAACAAAAGTTGAGTTGATCGTTGCTAACCGTGAAAAACTTTTGAAAACGATCAACTCATTGGATGATACTTAACAGAACATAAAAGCAAAAAGGATAAACATGAACAACAAGATTTTGGGACTTCATCATATCACTGCTATTGCAGGCGATCCTCAGCGCAATTATGATTTTTATACAAAAGTGCTGGGGCTGAGATTGGTGAAGAAAACAGTGAATTTTGATGACCCGCAAACCTATCATTTCTATTATGGAAATGAAGTAGGTGCACCGGGAACCATTCTGACTTTTTTCCCATGGCCGCGTGTAAGACAGGGGAAAAATGGTACAGGTATGGCCACAGAAATCAGGTATGCAGTGCCTGAAGGCAGTCTCACATTTTGGGAAAAGTGTTTCGATGAGATGAATGTACCTCACAGCACGATTTCAGAATTGTTTGGAGAACAGGCTATTTCTTTCAACGATCCGGATGGACTGAACCTGAAACTTATCGTGCCTGGAAAAAAGGATGATCGTGCACCGTGGAGTAATGGAGGAATAGATGAGGACTATGCCATACGTGGTTTTCATAGCGTAGCGCTTACACTCAGGGATATCGCACCCACAGCAAAAGTGCTTACAGAAGTACTTGGCTACACATCCGCAGGTCAACATGAGATTATGCATAGATTTCATACTGCCCACTCTGATACTGCATCAGTTGTAGATATCATTCACAATCCCGATGCGCCGGCAGGTGTTGTGGCCGGTGGTACCAATCACCATGTGGCATTCAGAGTGAAAGATGAAGATACGTTGATGAAGATGCGTGAAAAAGTATTGGCGTATGGGCTTCACATCACAGAAAAAATTGATCGCCAGTATTTTTATTCATTATACTTCCGCGAACCTGGTGGAGTGTTATTTGAGATCGCTACCGACAATCCGGGATTTGTTATTGATGAAAACGCTGAAGTTTTGGGGCACAGTTTGAAATTGCCTGATCAGTATGAACCCTACAGAAGCAAAATAGAAAAAGTATTGCCTGTGCTCACCATGTAAAAATGAATATTCTTATGCCGTTGCATGAAATGAAAAATACAGTATGGACGGGCGTACCCGTAGAGAATGCCAGCAAAGCATTGATCATGGTACATGGACGTGGCGCCGATGCTCATGACATCCTTTCGATTTCATCTTTCTTAAGTGTAAGAGATTTTGCGATTGCTGCACCACAAGCCACTAACCACCAATGGTATCCGTATTCGTTTTTGGAAAAGCCGGAGCTTAATGAGCCCTGGCTTTCTTCCGCATTGAACTTGATAAATGAAATTGTTGAAGAGTTCAGATTGAAAGGAATTGCTTCAGAGCATATTTATTTACTTGGCTTTTCGCAAGGCGCTTGTCTTACTTTGGAATTTGCTGCACGCAATGCGCAAAAGTATGGAGGCATTGTCGCCTTCACCGGCGGACTGATCGGCGACAAATTATATCCGGAAAACTATAAAGGTGATTTTTCAAATACACCTGTTTGGTTAAGTACAGGTGACCATGATCCGCATGTACCGCTGAATAGAGTACACGACACAAGCGACATTCTAAATGCAATGAATGCTGATGTAGAGATTGAGGTTTACAAAAACAGGCCGCACACAATTATTGAAGATGAAATAGTGAGTGCAAATAGCTTTGTGTTTGGGAATACCATTTGATCAGAAGGGCCATACAGAATATATTCATTGAGTGATTAATCATAAAAAAAAATGCGCTAACCATTTTATAGGTTAACGCAATTGCCAAGTACCATCTAACACTCCTGCAAGAGAATGCCAGGCACCTTTTATTCAGACCGCATCATTAAAGCGCTTCAATTTTGTCCAGCAATGCCTGGGCTAATTTTTGAATCTTGGAAGTAGATTCATTGGCGAGTTCTCTCGCCTTTTTCGCAGCTACTATTCCTTCTTCTTTTAATTTCAAATCAAGACATATACTTGCCAGTGTACCCTGGTTGGAATACTCTTCAGGATTCAACTGCACTGCTTTCCTTGCCAGTATCAATGCCTGGTTCAGAATCCTTGGGTTGTCCTTGCCGGCATAGTCCGCACGTCTTGCAACAAAACTCAGATCAGCATCATTGTATTCCAGGATTCCATTCATGGCTCTATTGGAAACCACTACAAATGAATCCGCATTATTGACCGATAAATAATATTCCATTTCAAGCATCGCCACATTCCTCTGAACTTTCTTATCACCATCCAACTTCATTTCTAAAAGCCGTTTAAAAAATTCAGTACTGTCTTTGTCGCGTGTGAGTTGGTACATGTGTACATGCCCAACCTGTTGGATAGAGACTTCACTGCATCTTTGCCTGCGATGGATTGGTAAAAATCCTTATGACCCATGAAATATTTTCCTAAACGGTCATTTTCATTGTTGGCCAATTGATCAATGATCTGCCAACCTAATTCACTATTCAGTTCCTGGTCTGTTACTTTTGAAATAAGTTCTTTTTCTACTACATCTGATTTTTGCCTGTCAATCTTCTGAAGAGCTACCGTATATTTCAGAAGCAATGCGTTACTCCTGTCACCGGCATCATATTTCTTCTTCAGCGCTGAGTAAGACAGTGCCGGACTGTTAGCAATCTCACCCTGTTTCAAAAATTCTCCTACTTCCATCCTGGAGGCAGTGCGGTGAATGATATCGCCATTCTCATTCAGGAAAAGATAAGTAGGAAATGACGCTACTTTGTATTTGTCTTTCAATTGTACTCCTTCACCTTTCTCCATATCAATTTTGAAATTGATAAAATGTTTGTTGAAGTACTTGTACACAGAATCATTGACAAACACATTTTGCTCCATCCATTTACAAGGCGCACACCATGAAGTGTAACAATCGACAAAGATCAATTTCCCGGTTTGCCTGGATTGCTTCAATGCCTGCGAGAAATTAATCTTCTGAAAATCTATGGATGGTTTCTTTTCCTGTGCTAATGCCAAAGAAGGCATCAAAAATGAAAAGAAAATTATTCTTAGCAACTTGATCATAACTTATGATTGAAATGTTCAGGCATTGCATGCAATGCCTGAACGATATTTTAAATTAATAATCCGGATTCTGGGTTACTACTCCATTAGAGAGTGTCACAGTTTCATAAGGTAAAGGCAAAACATACTTGCTTACTGAAGTTACACCCGGCTTGAAAGTGGAAATATTCAGATCACCTTCACTCGCATACCTTACGAGATCAAACCATTCCTCACCATTTTCCGCACCCAATTCGAGGATCTTTTCTACCCTGATAGCGTCCAATAGTTCCGCTTTGGTAGTGGCTGTAGTATTGGGCATCTGAGCACGAGTCCTGATCTTGTCAAGTGCTGCTTTAGCATCGTCAAGGGCACCGCCGCTGCGAACAATTGCTTCTGCAAGAATCAGGTAAATTTCATCCAGTCTCAGAAAATATTCCGTATCCGCTGTAAGGTTCTGACCATTGTAAACAGAATTATTGAACTTCTTGTTCCTTAAAGCACCTGTACTTGTCTTTGTCAGTGCCGCTGTATCTCGATTGTCACCTTGCAAAATATTGGCATAATAAACGGAAGGGAGATAATAGGACCTGAACATAAATGCTTTGTTGTTCCTGTCATTTTTGTCATCAAACGGAGTTTGAAATATCACTTCTTTTGTGCCAATAATTTTCTTTCTGAATATATCTCCAAACTTGTCTTCCAATTGAAACTTACCTGAAGAAATCACCATCTGTGCTAATTGTGCTGCTTTCGCATAATCCTTCTTATACAAATTCACCTTAGCTGCAAGAGCCATCGCTGCTTCTTTAGATGCATAAAATGTATTGCTGAAAGATGGAGCATGTGCAATGGCATAGTCAAGATCAGACAGAATGAAATCATAAGCTTTACTTACATCTGACCTTGGTTCTGAAATAGCGCCTTTGATCGGCTTCTCTTTTATCACGATCCCATTAGGAGAAGATACATCAAAGAAATATCCATAATTGCGCAATAAATAAAAATGTGCCATTGCCCTAATAAACCTTGCCTCTCCTACGATCTCATCCCGGCGCGGGTTTGTAGTATTCAGCAACGGAGTTTTTTCGATAATGAAATTCGCATTGTTAATAACCTTGTAATACTTCGTATAAATCGCGTCCAGATAATAATCTTGCGGATCCACGTCATTGTTTTGAAAAGAGGCTTCCGTTGCTCCACCGGATGTACCAGGGTCCATTGTCAGCCCTCTCAATGAATTCAGAGCCGGTTCATACACTGTAATCTCGAGGCCGGTTTTGATGATTCCGTATGTGCCATACAGGATGCTTTGTGCCTGGTTCACTGTTGTGATCGCTTCATCTTCACTCAGTTGGTTGACCGGCTTCACGTTGTTTACGTCCACCAGCTTACTGCACGAAAAGAGTAAGGAAGCAGCGGTGAATAGTGAGAATAATTTTATGATTGATTGTTTCATCTTAATTAAAATTTAATATCCAATCCTAATGTGATGGTTTTTGTTTGAGGATAAATATTGTTATCAATACCCTGTGAGAAGTTGTTGCTTGGAGCTGAGTTTACTTCCGGATCCATACCACTGTACCCTGTCAAAGTGAAAACATTGGTGAATGTGGCATAAGCCCTGATGCTGCTTATGAGCAACTTGTTCAAAATCTTCTGATCAAACAGATAACTCAACTGTACATTCTTCAATTTGAAGTAAGTAGCATCTTCAATGAAGAAGTCAGAATCACGCCTGTTGTTATTTGGGTCGTTCCTCACCACACGAGGTAATTTGGAATTGGTATGATCCGGTGACCATGCATTCAGCAGTAATGTGGAATAGTTATTAGTGTTGCTGGTAAAGAACACCAAATCACGTTTTGCCTGGTTGTATAATGAATTTCCCACAGAGAAATTGAAGAACAGAGACAAGTCAAAGTTTTTATACCTGAATACGTTGTTCCATCCACCATAAAAATCCGGTTCGGACTTCCCGATCACTTTGATATCTTCCTGCCCGATAAATCCATCACCATTTACATCACGGAATTTAAAATCTCCGGGCATTGTATTTCTTGATTGATAGTATCCATTTGGCGAAGCTGAGTTCAGTTTATCTATTTCACTCTGATCTTTAAAAATGCCCGCTACCTGGTATCCATCAAAATAACCTATAGGCTCACCTTCTGTAAGATTCAGGTAAGAACCGCCTCTTAGCTTCAGCACTTTACTCTTGTAGCTGGTGATATTGATGTCTGTGATATAAGTAAATGTTTTAGTAGTGAGCAATTCACCACTGATCTGGAATTCCCAGCCCTTATTCAGGAAGTCTCCCATATTTGCGTATTGATTGGTACCACCTGTTTCACGAATAATCTGGCGATTTAGGATCATGTCTTTTGTTGTCTTCTGGAAATACCCCAGGCTACCATAAACTCTCTTATCAAACAAAGAGAAATCAAGAGCAGCATCAAACTGGTAAGTGGATTCCCAACGAATATCCGGGTTCGGAATGGTGTTCGCAATCACACCGTTGTTGTTGTTATAAAAACTTCCGGAACCAAAGAAAGTTGCATACTGAAAGTCAGAGAAGTTTGCAGAACCTGTCTTACCGTAAGACAATCTCAGTTTCATTTCATCGATCTGTTTGACATTCTTCAGAAAATCTTCATTAGAAATTTTCCATGCCAAAGCGCCGGAAGGGAAGAATCCCCATCTGTTCTTAGGGCCGAATTTGGTTGAATGATCTGCACGTCCGGTGAATGTTACATAATACTTACTTGCATAGTTGTAATTACCTCTCAGGAAGTAAGACGTCAATCCGCTTATAGCCCCACCACTTCCATAAGTTTGAATAGAACCTGCAGATCCCAAATTATTCAGCACATTATCATCCTGGAAGTTTGTGGATGAAATAGTGGTATAGTTGCTGGTAACTCTTGTAAATGATGCACCACCCAAAATATTCAGGAAGTTTTTTCCAAATCCTTTATTGTAGGTAAGTGTGTTATCAAAGATGGTAGTAGCGCTGGTAAAGTCATAGTCATTCCGGCTCCCATGTCTTCCATTTCTGATTTCAAATACGTCGGTGCTTGGCGTGTATCTCACGTTAGAACCACTGTTCTGATTGGATGAAATTGTAGATCTCAATTTCAATCCTCTCAGTAATTCTATTTCTCCGAAGAAACTCAACATGAAACCAGTATTGTGCATTTCAGACAATTGGCTGATGCGTGCATAAGGATTTGAAAGCACACTATCAGGTGAAGCGCCATAATTTCCGGCACTGTCATAAAGCGGAACGTCAGGCCTGTACTTCATGATGGTATATAATTGAGATGTTCCGGAACCGGAGTTGGAATTATCACTATAGTTGATCTTGGTCCCAAGCCTGATCTTCTTGAAGAGAACCGTCTCTAAACTTGTCCTTAAGTTTTTACGATAGAAATCAGTGAACCTGATCACTCCATTTTGTTTGGTAAGTCCACCAGACAAAGAATATAATGTGGAGCCGTCTTTGCTACCTCCATTGATATTCAGATATACATCATTAGACTGTGCTGTGTGAGTAGTAAGATCAACCCAATTGGTATTCGCATTTTGATAAGCAATATAGCCTGCAGGTAATGGGCTTCCGGCATTATCATACGCTGTTTTCACCACGTCATGGTATTGTGACGCATTCAGCATTTTGTATTTGAAATTGGCAAACTTGTCAAATGATGTGTGATAAGACAGGTTGATCTGAGGCCTGCCTGACCTGTGCCCACTCTTGGTAGTAATGATCACCACACCATTAGCTGCACGTGAACCATAGATGGCTGCTGAGGATGCATCTTTCAACACACTGATGCTTTCAATATCTTCAGGGTTTACGTTTGCAATCGGAGGAATCTTATTTCGGTAATCATCCTGGAATGCAGAGTTACCAAAGCCTTCACCCACTTCTACCGGGATACCATCTACTACATACAACGGCTCATTACTGCCAATCGCAGAGGTACCACCTCTGATCCTGATAGATGCAATAGCGCCGGGAGCGCCAGATGATTTAACTACCTGTACACCTGTCATCCTACCCGTGAGTGATGCGTCAAATAATGAATTGGGTGTCTTGTTGAGTTCTTCACCATCAATGGATGATACAGCACCGGTCAGGTCTTTACGGGTTGTAGAACCATAACCCACCACAACTATTTCATCCTGGTTATCTACTCTGATTTGCAAAACTACATTGATGCTGGTGCGACCCTTTACCTGGACAGATTGTGTACCATAACCTACCATGGAGAAAATCAAGGTAGCATTATTATCAACATTATTCAGTGTGTAAGAACCATCTGCATTGGTGGATGTTCCTTTTGTAGTTCCTTTCACCGTTATAGATGCACCCGAAAGCGGCAGACCTTGTTCGTTCTTGACCACTCCCGATACATCTACTCCAAGTGGTGCAGGGCTTTCGATAATAAAGTTATGATTGACCTTGTCAGGAGCCGGTTTGATGACCACTGTTTTCCTCACAATAGCAAAGCTGAGTGCCTTGCCTTCTAAGACATTTTCCATAGCCTCCTTCAGCGAAGCGCCTTTAACATCAACGGTTGCTGTGCCGGCTTTCTCTATCAATTCGTAAGTAAATAAAAAATTGTAACCTGTCTGGTTTTGAATCTTCTTGAATATTTCACTCAACGGAGCATTCTTTTCAGAAAGCGTTACAGTTTGCGACACTCCTGTGGCGCTAACCTGCAGCAGTGTTGTGAGCATTAGAATGATGGTTAATTTCATAATCCTCAGCGTTTTTGAGAGACAGCCACGCGATATTTTACGCGGCTTCGGATCAGGTCTAAAGTGCATATATTTGTTACAGTTTGGGTTAAACAATTAGTATTCCGTCGTTTGTTATATTAATACATTAACTCAATCCGGGATTTCGGTTGCCGCCGGAATCCTTTTTTTTGAATCAATGCTGATTATAGTTTCAATTTTCCCTTCAAACTCTTCAAAACCCTCCAACGCTCCAACATCACAACCTTCCACCTTCCCAACCTCCCAACTTCTCAACTTCACAACCTCACGGCATCACAATCACCTTCCTCCCTTCTACCAAAAAATGTACACCGCCAGTCATCTCAAGCATTTTAAATATCTCTGAAGCATTCACACTTCGTGAAATCGTACCTCCGAAATGCTCCGTTACATTCCCCTTATATTCCACATCTACATCATACCACCGTTGTATCTGTTTCATCACGGTACGGATACCCGCCCTGTCAAACAGGAAATTTCCATTCTTCCATGCCATCACAGCATCTATGTTTACGTCATTATGAATCGACAAGAAATTACCATCTGCATCAGCTTGCTGTCCGGGTTTTATCTTCAAATCATCTTTTGGAGTTTTCACATCCACTGAGCCTTCCAAGAGTGTAGTTTTGATCCCACCATCATCTTTGTACGCGTTGATATTAAAATGAGTACCGAGTACATTGACTGTCATATCGCCAACTGCAACATGAAAAGGTTTGGTAGCATCATGTGCCACTTCAAAATATCCTTCTCCTGATAATGTTACTTTTCTCTCGTTACCTACGAATGATGTAGGGTATTCCAATGAAGACTCCGCATTGAGCCAAACTTTAGTGCCATCCGCCAATTCCAATTTGTATTGTCCACCGCGAGGTGTACTGATGGTGTTGTACATTACCTTCTCGTTACCTTCATTCTTATCATAAGCAAGGCTTCCGTTATCCAACTTAATCACCGTCACATTTCCCTGCTTTGTAATAGCACCATTATTCGCAGAATCCAGGATAATCTTGCTGCCATCAGCAAGTGTGAGTATGGCACGGTTTCCACCGGGCATCAAATTATTGTTGCTATCGTTTTTGCTGATGGTTTGCTTCTCCGCAGAAGAATAATTTCTGTTGATCAGGTACCACGTAGCACCGCCTGCGATAATGAAGAGAATTGCGGCAGCTACCCTTAGCCATCCTCTTCCTGATTTCGGATAGGCAGCTATATCAACTATTTTATTATCCTTAGCTGATGCGGTGCCGGTTTCTTCAGCCTGCACCATTATTTTTTCAAACAATTCGTTTCGTTCAATTCCTTTTTCAGGTATAGAATTCCAGAAAGACTCCAAAGAAATTCTCAATTGCTGAGGATTTCCCTTCGCCCATGCTACCAGGGTCTCCAATTCTTCCCTGCTGCAAGTATTGTCCAAATACTTTTGCAGTAATTCTGTATATGTATCGTTTGATATATGTTCCACTAAAAAATTTGATCCGGAGCACTCCGGTAACCTAAAGACGTAATCCGATAAGTGGAGCTACTACCCGTAGGGAAAATATTTTTTCTCAGCCTAAATGCTTGAGAAACAATAGCGGGATCAGCGTGAGTAAGCTGATATCTTTAGAGAGATATTCTTTTATAAAAGTCTTTGCCTCCACAATGGTATTGGCAACTGTGCTTTTGGAAATACCCAACTGGCCGGCAATTTCTTCGTGCGACATATTATGGTCGCGGCTCATTTCATAGATCATTTTTCTTTTGGGCGGCATCAGGGATATTGCCTTTCTCAGCATCTCATCATATTCTTTCGACACCAATTCATTAAAAGCATTGGAAGCATCCTGCGCAGATATTTGTTCTTCAACCAGGTCGACAAAATTTTTATTTGCAGCCGCAGACCGAAAGAAATCAATAGTTTTAGTATAAGCTACCCGAAATAGAAATCCATTCAGATTTTCAATTTCCTGAAGCATTTCACGGCCGTTCCAGAGTTTCATAAACACATCGATTACCAGCTCTTCGGCAATTTCTTTCGATTTTACCATTCGGAAAATATATTCGTATAGCCTGTGCTGATAGTGATCAAAAATTTCTTTGAAAGCCTTCTGGTCTCCCTTTGATGCTGCTGCTTTTAAGGTCTGTTCAATAATATGGTAGGATGTGTCTGGCACAAAGCATTAAAGTCAACGTGGTTAAAAACTTTTTTAGGGCTTCGAAGCTACGCTGAATCAAATAAATCGAAGATTGGGATCAGAATTTTCTGAAGCACAGCACCCTTTACTTCACCACTTCCGTAATCACCTTGCCCACGCACCCGCTCGGCATTTGTATATGCAGCAAAGCTGCAACCGTAGGTGCAATATCCGTCATGTGGTAAGTAGCAGAAGTTTTACCATAAGGAATTCCCCATCCCATAAATATTAACGGAATGTGTGTGTCATAAGGATTCCAGTTACCATGCGTAGTACCTTTTCCGTTACTTCCAAACCAACCTGATTCAGGAATTACCATCAGTTCTCCGGCACGCTTGGGATTATATCCATTTACTATCATTGACTTGAGTGGTTCCGGGATAGATTCACTTCCTATATTTTCTATATCAGCCACAAACTGCACACCTGGTTGGGTTTCCAGGAATTTTACTACATCTCGTTTGACATCATTGTAATTGAGATGTAAGCTATCGATCAATGATTTGTTGGTACGCAAGTGGTAATTCAAGTCGTTGACGATGAGATGTTCATTTCCATATTTCTCTTTCAGGAAATTCTTTAAAGCATTTCCCAATGGTTTGGATTCAAAAAATCCTGCAGGCATTTTATGTGCCTCCATAAATTTGATAGCATGTGCTGCGCCATGATCGGCAGTGAGGAATACTGTGTATTGTCCCTTACCAACTTTCTTATCTAAATAATTGAAGAACGAAGCGAAGTCCTTGTCCAGTCGCAGGTAAGTATCTTCCACTTCAATAGAATTCGGACCATACTTGTGCCCCACATAATCTGTTGATGCAAGGTTGATAGTAAGAAAATCAGTATAGCTGCCACCACCAAGATTGTTTCCATCGACAGCGGCCTTTGCAAAATTGAGTGTCAGTGTGTTTCCAAAAGGAGTGGATCGGATTTCGCCCTTACTTCTTTTGTAGAATTCAGAAACGTTGTGAGGAAATACCGGGGCTGCTTCGCCTTTGGAAGTACCTTCCCACTCTACATTGTCTTCTGTGCTTTGGATATAAGTACCTATGGGGTACAATGTATTCCAGTTATTCGCCAATAATTTTTCAGGTTCATTAAGTGCATTGAATTTCTTCACCCACTCCGGTAGTTCTGTCATGTACCATGTACTGGTGATAAATTTTCCGACTTCATCATCAAACCAAAATGCTCCATTGGCAGCATGTCCTGCAGGCAAGATAGATGCACGGTCTTTGAGAGAAACACCGATTACTTTAGAGTGAAAATTTGTGGATAGTCGCAATTCATCTGTCACTGTCGTAACCAACAGGTTGCGTGGCGACATCTTTCCTGCTTTGGTATCCGAACCAACACCAGATACGGTACTGTCATCAGTGCAGTACACATTTTTTCCTGTGCTCTGATCTATCCAGTTATTACCTGTAATGCCGTGAAATGCAGGTACTGAGCCGGTAAAGATAGTAGTATGTCCAACTGCTGTATATGATGGCAGGTAATTGATGAATGTATTATTTACTGAAAATCCCTGGTTCAGCAATCTCTTAAAGCCACCTTCTCCGTATCGATCGTAATAACGATAGAGATAATCCCAGCGCATTTGATCGCATACAATGCCTACCACCAATTTGGGTCGTTGTAATTTGTTTTGTGCGTTTGAAGTATTGGGAATGAAGAAGCAGAAAAAAAGAATTGAGAATGCAATCAGAATTTTTTGTTTCATTGATGTTGATTTTCAGTGGCAATAAAGATAAGAGTATATCAGAATAGTGAATCAGTAAATAATCCGGTTGCGGCTGTTCTTCATTTCTTAAATCCAATTCTTGCCCTGTCATTCCATTTTCTCTGGGCTGCTTTCTCATCCAGAAGATTTTCCATTGCATCATATATCTTATTAACCCAGATTTTGCAGTTGCCTGCAAAATCTGTCAGTAGGACCGACGAAACGAAGTTTGTCGGGGTTAACCCTGACAAAAATTGGCGAAATCGCCAATTTTTCGTCACTGTGAATGACGCTACGGTCATCATGCTGACCGCAAGCGT
>CAZGNJ010000050.1:0-27249 GCA_964526985.1 uncultured Ginsengibacter sp.
ATGGGTAATGCGGTGTCTGAACCGGGCTCTCTGCTTGGTAAATACGATATTGTATTTGCAAAGGCAAAGGCTGCAATGGAAGCGCTGGCCACGGGTGCTTTAGTGATCACCTGCGATAAATTCGGGCTTGGAGAAATGGTCACCACTCAAAATTATGACCATTACCGTCAATTCAACTTTGGCATGAAGATCCTCAACCGGCCTGTAAAGACTGCATTGGTATTGAACGAAATCAGGAAATACAACACGGGTGATTCTAAGATGCTTGCTGAGTCTATCCGGGCAGATGCAGATTTTGGAAGATATATTGACAACCTCACAGCATATTATTCAGAAGCTATAAGAAGGTACCAGGATGGCTTTCAAACTTATCATAAGGCTGTGCGGTTCCATCCTATCCTTTACTGGATCAGGAGAAAATTAATGAGCAGAAAAAGAGAATTACAAAAACAGGTTCGCAGGTTGAAAAGACGTATCCAATATGGATAATTGACTTAGGGTTTCATCAATACAGGTTTGGAAGTAACCAATACCAATATTAGTTGTGTTGTATTAGTTTTAAATCAAAAACAATTTTGAGATTTTCTTTGAGCCGAATCGCTTGCTCATTCGTCAACTTGCCCATTCTTTTTACAAAACGCTTGTTGTCTATGGCTCTCGGTTGGTAAACTAAAACATCACTCAACTTTTGCAGTTGTGATTTTTTAAGATGTACCCGCAAAATCTCCGCTTCAGGCTTGATGTTCTTTGTTATTGGACATACAATGGTAAATAAATGTGAGTCATTAAAAAGGTCAGTCTGAACGATCGCTAAAGGTCTCGTTTTCCCAGGCTCTTTCCCAAATGTAGGGTTTAAGTCTGCAAGCCAAATATCATACTGCTTATATTTCATAAGCTATCTTTTCAAATTCGGCTAAGATTTCAGATGAACTAAGAGCTACCAGTTTGCTTTCCTAAGCAAGCTTCTTTTTTAGCACCCTCCTTTACTTGTATTGGTTGTAAAGGTTAAGTGCTTCATTTATATAGCGATTTCGCGCAAGGTTTAACTCGGAAACCACTTTTTCAGTTTCTTAAAAAACGTTGTCGTCAAGTTTAAGTGAAAGAGTTTTCATGATCTTTTTTCAGCAAAAGCGTATACCATTAGTATATCCTCCAAATTAAGAGGCTTGCTCATGCACAGCAGCAAATAAGTGAATTATCATTGCCAGGGCAAATATGGCGAAAGTGATTAAGAACCCATATCAAACTGAGTCATGAAAGCCAATTGAGAAAGAGACACCTTTCTCAAATTCTTTTACAACGATGAGGAAATTATTGATTGACCTTGGTAGATTAAATTTCAAGGT
This sequence comes from uncultured Ginsengibacter sp., assembly GCA_964526985.1. Classification (GTDB taxonomy): domain Bacteria; phylum Bacteroidota; class Bacteroidia; order Chitinophagales; family Chitinophagaceae; genus Ginsengibacter. The sequence goes on from CAZGNJ010000050.1 coordinate 1,347, forward strand.
TATTTCTTCTCATATTTAAAGTAAACAACCCAGGGGTCTCCCCCTTTAGTCTTATTTACATAAATCATTTTTGTGGGGTAGCCGTCCTCGTTATATTCATAAGTGTACGATCCGTATTCCACCGAACCATTTTGCTCAGTTTTTACACCTAATACATTGTTCGTTGAAAAGAGGTTTAAACCAATATCAATATTATAAAATGATTTTGGAAGCAGTGATGCATAATTTTTCATATTATCGTAGGAGGTATAGGTATTGATTTGGATCAAGTCGCCATTTTGGGTATTATAAAGTTTTGTTTCAGAAACATTATTGTCAGCATCCGTTAAAGATACCACCTCCGGCTGTGTATTGCCAAAGGTTACCCTCTTAACAATTATTTTTCCGGTAGTATATTCGAACAGGTTATCATATAAACCGGTCTCAACACCGCCACTATTTGTAAAATATTGTACTTTATCCAAACCTCCATCACTATTATAAAAATATGCTGAACGGGATATGCCAACTGTATTGCTAAAAGGCGTTAATATGCTTGATACTTGCCCTGAGGAATTATAACTGAAAGTTTCTGTTTTATTATAACTACTATTGGTATTATCTATGTAATTTACCTCAGCAAGCTGATTCTCTGTGTTATAAACAAAATTATAAGACCCTCCGGGAAAAGACTCTTTTACAAGGTATGTTTTCACTGCCGGAGCAAGCGTTTTTTTGCAACTGAAAAAAAATACTGCGAAAAGCAGAAGTACACTCACTTTTAAAATTTTCATCGCTTTTGCTTTTAAACTAATAATTGTTTTGTAAAACGTCAACATCTAAGTAAGATGATGAATCTTAATCTTATTTACAGTATCACATTCTAAGGCATAAATATATATATGGCTTATGAGGCAGAAAACTACATATTGATGTAGGTAAAATGGTAAGGGCCAAATAGAGACTTTTAATTTTTTTTGAGACAAAAATCAATACTGCCCTAAGCTATTGAAGTGTTTAAAATAATATTCTTTAAACACATCATGATTATCGTTTTAATTCTGAAAGCTAATTACTGATCTGGACGGGGCCTTTGTAATAAAGAGATGGTTTAAATTTCCTATGATAGAACGAAAGTCATTGTTTGTATCCCTTTCCGATTGACTTTTGGCAATTTGACATAAAAGGCGTGATCCTTAAATGCGTCTAACTGCTTTCTCCTCAGTTGTACTTGTCTGTTTTATATTAATCAACTGATTTAGCAAAGTCAGACCTGCCTGATAAGGTTACGCCCCGGGCCACTATGGCTATTTTAGGGATGGAGATAGCAGGTCTCGTTTTGCAACCCATAGCAATTTGAGACACAGGCAATTTTCTCTCCTACTTTCAAAACCTTAAAGCGTTACTGAAAAATATCCTATAATTCAATATTGAAAATATCTTACTTCCCTAAAGAATTTATCTTCGCACCCAATGACAGAGAAAATTATCATATTCGATTTTGGCTCCCAATACACTCAATTGATTGGCAGAGCCGTGAGGGAAGCCAATGTATATTGCGAAATCATACCCTATAACAAAGAGTTCACAGCCGACCCATCTATCAAAGGCATTATTTTATCCGGTTCTCCTTTTTCGGTAAATGATGCCAACGCTTTAAAAATGGATACTGCCCAATTCGGCGACCTGCCGGTACTAGGTATCTGTTATGGAGCACAATTATTGGCAAAAAATAACGGAGGCCGTGTAGAGAAAAGTGACAAGAGAGAATACGGACGCTCCACGCTGGTTATCAAAAAGCAATCTGTTCTTTTTGAAAAAGTAAAAGATCACACAGATGTGTGGATGAGCCACAGTGATTCCATCACAGAATTGCCCAATGGATTTGAAGTCATTGCCACCACTCATAACATCCCTGTATCTGCATTTGAAAAAACAGGGGCTCAATGTTTCGGCCTGCAATTTCATCCGGAGGTTTATCATTCCGCCGAAGGCAAGAAAATATTGAAAAACTTTTTGATCAATGTTTGTGGATGCAGTGGCGACTGGACACCAGCACATTTCATCAGCGACACCGTAGCATCTATCAAAGCAACTGTTGGAAATGAAAAAGTGATCATGGCGCTCAGTGGCGGTGTTGACAGCACTGTTGCAGCGGTACTCATTCACAAAGCCATTGGCGACAGGTTGCATGGCATTTTTGTAGATAACGGATTGCTGCGCAAAAACGAATTTGAACAGGTATTGGAAACTTATAAATCCATCGGTCTAAATGTAAAAGGTGTGGATGCCAAAGAACACTTCTACACACTGCTCGCCGGCAATACCGATCCAGAAGTGAAACGTAAGATCATCGGAAAAAGTTTTATCGAAGTATTTGACCAGGAAGCAAAGCAATTGACTGATATTTCATTCCTCGGACAGGGAACGATCTATCCGGATGTCATTGAATCTGTTTCCGTACATGGACCATCTGTTACTATCAAGTCGCATCACAACGTAGGTGGCCTTCCTGAAAAAATGCATTTGAAACTGATAGAACCGTTGCGCATGCTTTTCAAAGATGAAGTGCGGAAGATTGGAAGAGAGTTGGGAATTCCTTCAGATATTCTCGACCGCCATCCATTCCCCGGACCGGGATTGGGTATTCGAATATTGGGCGAGGTAACGAAAGATAAAGTAGATATTCTCCAACAGGCCGATGCCGTTTTCATTAATGGTTTGAAAAAATCCGGATTGTATGCAACCGTTTGGCAAGCGGGTGTAGTCTTGTTGCCAGTACAAAGTGTGGGTGTGATGGGTGATGAAAGAACTTATGAATTTACAGTGGCATTAAGGGCAGTAACGTCTGTAGATGGTATGACTGCAGACTGGGCACACCTTGATTATGGTTTCCTTGCACAAATAAGTAACGAGATCATCAATAATGTAAAAGGTATCAATCGTGTGGTATATGATATCAGCAGCAAACCACCGGCTACCATAGAATGGGAATAATGAATAAACGCGTATGAAGAGATATTTGATTTTACCAGTACTATTGATGAGTCTTCTCTCAGCAAAGTCACAACAATTAGTACCGAACCATTCCATCATTAAAGTGGCCATCATGGCGCCGCTCTACCTGGATTCAGCATTTAATGCTGACTGGGACAAAGGAAATCTGCCCAAGTACATGCTTCCGGGACTTGAATTTGTACAAGGCGCAACCATCGCCTTAGACACCCTGCAAAAGAGCAATGAAAAAATTGAAATCCACGTCATCGACACAAAAGCAGGTATCAGAACGGTTCCCTGGCTGATTAAATATGGAGGACTTGACAAAATGAACCTGATCATCGGATCCGTGAGAGAACCTGAGTTCCGGCAGTTAGCAGATTTCGCCGCTGCCAAACACATTCCTTTTGTTTCTGTCACCTATCCCAATGATGGTGGCATTCGTAATAATCCTTATCTCGCGATTGTAAACACTACACTAAAAGGCCACCTGGACGGCATTTACAGTTACCTCGTGCAGAGGCACAGCATGAGCCAGATCCTTATGATAAAAAAAAGAAATGACAACAGGATCGAAAATATTTTCCGGGAAATCAATAAAGCGACCTCGGCACCTTTGCTAAAATACAAGACCATTGCGGTCGACAGCCTGAATGCATCTCAACTGGCAATGCTCATAGATACCACTAAGCCTGCTATTATAATCGGTGCCGGTTTGAATGAAGCATTTGCATTGAACCTTGCTGATGCCTGCTATCCTTTGCAAAAAACAAATGATATCACCCTGATCGGAATGCCCAACTGGGATGGATTCAAAGAATTCTACAACCAGGATCGATACAAAGATTTCCCAATCCTGTTTACCACTCCCCATACTGATGCAGACTCCAGTGCATTCAGAAATTTTCTGGGAAACAACTACTTCACAAAATATAGGACCAGGCCCACAGATATGGCCTACAAAGGATTTGAATCGACCTATTACTTTATCAACATACTGAAAGCATATCCCGATTCTCTGATGGAACATCTCAATGAAGATCAATTTGCATGCTTTCATACTTACAACTTCCAGCCTGTTTATTTAACTGGCAATGATTCTCCTGATTATTACGAAAACAAGAAGATCACTATTGTTGAAATACTAAATGGCGAGGTAAGGAAGAGATGGTGACAGACCAAAAGATTTTCTAACTCCCGAAAAGATTGTGGCCAGGTCTTATCTGACAACCTCAAACGTTGAAGTAGCGTACACCGGAACCCCTTCATCTGAAATGCCCTGGATAACCACTACAAATTTTCCTGTAAGATCACCTGTATAGAATTGTAGCTTCGATGATGATTTCATATTGATACCGGGATTCCAATAAAGCACATTCCTAAAATCAGGAACCCTGCTGTTTTTGATTTCCAAATGAGAATAATCGCGAGTGTAGAAATACCTGGGACGCTGCCAGCCATCAAAGTCCACAACAATATCCTTAGGGTTCAACTGAAAATCTTCTAATGTACCCTTGTAGGTAGTGAAGGACATTACGCCATTCCATACTTTAGGTCCAACATGAAACTTGTCTGCCAATATATCGAGTTTGCGAACCAGAAGAGGATTGTATTTGATGATTTTATTATTATCAAAAACCGGAACACCATCGAGCAAAACCAATGGAGAACCATCTGTCATCATGTATTCTATCGATAAATATTTTCCCAGGTCAAAAAACTGGCGATTGAAAGTTTGAAAATGATAATCCTTGTTCCGAATACGCACGTTTACCTCCTGCACATACTCTCTCAGCACTTCTTCCATTGTAACAAAACGCTTATAGTTATCGAGCATATAAGTTTTGTATGGCTTTCCGAAAAATGGAAGGCTGTCTCTATTTGTAATTGCAAAGGAGTCCATCTTATTTCCTGAATAAGTATCATTTACAATTGTAGAATTGCTCAAAGTTTCCAGGGAAGATTCCATTCCTTCATTTATACTTGCTGATGCAGTGATTTGCTGTTGCGAAGAAGTAACCGGAAAATAAGATTTTGAAATACTTAGGTCTAATCCTTCCTGGTACTCCGGATCTGTTTGCAAAACCAATTGTGATGCGCCATACAGATTCTTGAGATTAAAATAGGCCAAACCATTTTTGTTGGTTCTGCCTACTTGCACATTCGCAAGTTTTCCTTCGACAGACAGGTACACCGGTACATCTGCTGCCGGTTGGGATGTGTTGGTATTCTTTGCCGAAACAGTAACTAATGTTCCATTCATTTCAGGCAAAAACTGAACCTCATTGAGTGAGCCGGTTTTAATGGTCTTGTTTCCAGAAGAGAAAGTATTCAGAAACCCCGTAGAACTTACACTTGTAAATTGCCGTGAAGGGAAGCCCTGTATGTAGACAGGAAAACTAATATCCTTCCCAGGTTGATTCAAATCGCTCAACAAATACACAGAAGCTGATAAATGATAAAATTGATTTGCCGTGCCATTCAATTGAAGGGTTACCTCATTTCTCGTGTGGTATGAAGGTTGGTCTGTAGAAACATGAAATGATTCAGAAGCGGATTCTTTATTGTAATAATATGTCTGATACACTTGTTGCTGCCGGTCATTCACAATATCTATTTCAGCAACGCCCGGTTTCAGGATTGAAGGGTTCAATTCAAACAAGGCTTCGCCATTTTGAACCGGCGCCCATGCGGAATAATTTACTTGATTTCCCTTCCTTGCTACCAGGAACAGATAAGCATCACTTGCACCGTTAAGTTTTACCCTTATGGATGGCCGCTCATTTTCGTTGACAACGACATCATATTTATTTTCACTATTTGCCTTGTTTAGGGAGGGAACAGAAATTGAAGAAGACAATAATTTAGTTGAATCAAGAGTTTTTCGTGTGTTAATTACTGTTATGCTTTTTTCGAAAAATGAAGACGGGTCATTTTTCATCCAGTTCGTATAGGCTCTCAAGGTTAAGTTTCCGGATTCCAGAGTGGAAGGAAGATTGAAACTGCCATTTCCCATACCTGAATCGATGCGTACTTTTCCCTGCAGCACCGGTTTACCATCTGCATTGATCAGTTCTACATAACCCGTACGGCTGATATCCTGAAGATGGTGTGATTTTGCATTCAATACATAAAATTTGAACCATAATATTTCACCACATACATAAAATGATTTGTCAGTATGGACGAAAACTTCCTCAGCCAGGGGATACGGATTTTCATAACCTGTCACAATTTTTTGCAATACATCCTGTTGTGCGAATGCATTACCAAACAAGAGCATTGAAGTACATATAAATATTGTCCTGAGCATAACCTTTAATTAATTAAGGCCAAAAATCCGGTTTCTTATTAGTGCCTCTGAGTGTGCAGTCAACACATGGCGGGAACTCTCCTACCCAACCCGTAGTGTCCAAACCTGATTCCACAGGGTACATTGGCTCATAAGAGCCGGATCCAAAGTAGGCAGCAAGACTGTCCTTGTTATTTGGCGCAGTTACGGGGTCTGGACATGTTTGACGGAAAAACCAGGATGGCACAGTGAAAAATGTTCTTTTGGAAGTGCTCAATCCGGCGCCAATATATCCAATTACTATTTCGTCAGGGTCCGTTACACTGTGAATGTTTCCACGAATATTATTGGGTTGTGGGTCAAACAAGGTGCCTACCTCTTCAGAGTTCTTCTTTAAGAGTGAAAAGAAATTATATCCTGTTGAGTCCAGTGCATATTGTTTTACATTAATACTGTACAGAACACTCAATCTGAAATCACCAAAGGGAATTCGATTGATGGGGAAATTTCTGACTTCATCAGCATGAAGTTTTGCAGATGAGTTGATCAAAATTTCTTTTGAGTGATCCGATTGCCAGCAGGTATATACCTGTTCTGACCTGCTTACCATTTTTCCCAAAACGCGATCGTAGTACACATCAGAATCATAAGTAGAGTGAAATTCCCATGTGTCCATCCACTTCCACATGTAATAAGTAGTGCCGCCACTATTGTCGTGTGTATTCACCATGATCAGGGCACCTTCTCCATCTATTCGAAGATTGGTAGAATCGATCGGTGGAGATTTTCTCATCACCAGCAGGTCGGATTTGTAACTATGCTGATCCGGGGTATTGATGATCAACTGATATTTTACACCGGGATCAAAAGCATACAATGCCGAATACTTTCCCAAGCCTCTGTTTATGAGTGGAAACTTTACTCCGGTTTCACTTTCTACAAATACTTCAGCATTTACAACATAATTTTTTGAGGCCGTATCAAGGGAAGAGAGTTTTCGAACACGGGATAAATTAATGATGGTAGAGTCAGCGCCATCTATATACCCCTCCACAACCAATACATTCGAATTAGACTGTGTAATGTTGGGTATGTACGGATCCTTGCACGATGCCAATATTCCTATGGCAAATGAAAGTGCAAGAATTTGATTATTTATTTTCATATTCAAAAGCGGATATTAAATGTGATGTAAGGAATGATGGTGCCGAATACAGAGAGTTTATATCCTTTGATGGTACCATCTTCCGTAACAAAATATACCGAGTAGGCATTTTTTCTTCCGGTGGCATTGTATAATCCCAGCGTCCAGGAGTTATGGGTCAATTGATTCACTTTATGGTTTCCATCAATGTTCAGTGAGAAATCTGTTCTGAAATAATCAGGAATGCGATAGGCATTTCTATCGGAATACAACACACGGGGAGAACCATTGTAATCATACACTCCGATGGGAAGTGTAATGGGTCTTCCTGTACTGTACGTCATGTTTAGCGATACACTCACGCGGTGCGAGAATTTATAATTACCAATGAAAGTCGCATTATGGGGCTGATCAAAATTGGTAGGATAATATTTTCCTCCATTAATGAGTTCACCGGCAAGCGGATCGTTTTGACGAATTTCGGACCGGGAGTAGTTGTAACTAAACCAGCCATTCAATTTGCCGGTAGGCTTCTTCACCAGGAATTCAACACCATAAGCTCTTCCTTCTGTATTGAACACATCTGTTTCCAGGTGATGATTCATCAGCAAGGTAGCACCGCTTTTGTAATCCAGGTAATTTTCCAGCCATTTATAATATACCTCGAGAGAAGTTTCGATAGTATTGTTTTTGAAATTTCTATACAATCCAAATGCAACCTGGCTTCCTGTCTGAGGTTTTATGTGCGTATCACTCAGTTTCCAAATGTCTGTGGGTGTTACGGCAGCAGTGTTGGATATCTGGTGGATGAATTGATGCAGTGTATTGAATGATGCTTTAGCGGAAAGCTTCTCGGTAATCATGTATCGAAGTGAAAAACGGATATCAGGTTTGATATAGGTTTTGATGATCTTACCAGATGCGTATGAAATATTACCTACCTTATTGTCCATAGTAACCGGTAAGCCCGGTGCATATTCGTTCACTGATTGTGGTCCAAGAAAATTATACATCGTCAGACGCAGGCCACCTTCCATAGACAGTTTCTCAGACACGTTGAATTGGTCAGAAAGATATACAGCGCTTTCAAGACCCTGCTCCCGCTGTAGCGTATCTGCGATGCGCAATGAATGATCCCATGGCGACAAATTACCCGGTTTGATTTTGTATAAAATACTACTGGCTCCAAATGAAAGGGAATGTTTGTTGTTGAGGAAATAACTGAAATCGAGGTTGGCTTTGTATTGTTCTATCTGATATTTAAGTTTAAATGCATCCAGCACATAAGTACTGTCATTTGTTTGGTAGTCATAATGATCTACTCCTCCCATCATTACCAAATAAAATCTCGAACTGAAATTGTGTTTCCATTTCAAATTACCATTCATGTTCCGATATGCAAACCTGCTATCTGCATTCAGTCTGAGTTTGTCATTACTCATGTAAGCATTCAGATAGAGTTGGTCTTTAGAACTCAGTTTATGACTGATGTGAAAAGTGCCATCATAAAAAGAAGCTTTACTGTCCCTGTAGTCTTTAGGTAGCAAATTAAATATCCAGTCAGAATAAGTGGAGCGGACACCCAGCACAAATGTTGTCTTATCCTTTACAATCGGCCCATTGAGAGATATCTTGCTGGTGAGTACACCGATACCAGCAGAGCCTGAGAGTTTTTTGCTATTACCATCGAGGGAGGTGATATCAAGCACACTTGATACGCGCCCTCCATATTCAGCAGGGATACTGCTCTTATAAAGATTTACATTCTTAATAACATCGGGGTCTATCGCGGAGAAGAATCCAAACAAATGACTTGGGTTGTAGATGTTGGCATCATTGAATAGTATCAGGTTCTGATCGGTAGCGCCACCTCTAACGTTCATGCCTGTACTGGCTTCTCCTACTGACTTTACTCCCGGAAGGCTCAGTACCGCCCGCAACACATCCACTTCGCCCATCACTGCCGGTATCTGCTTGATCGTGGAAATATTCAATCGCTCCAGTCCCATATTGGTGCTACGGATGTTTCTTTCCTTCTCTGGCTCTATCACCACTTCTTTCAACTGGATGATTTTGTTTTTCATATCTACATCCAACTTGCCATCGGAAAACAACCTGACCTGGCGTTTGGTATCGAACATACCCATGTAGGTAAAATCAATGATATACCTGCCCGGAGGAAGTAGCAATGAAAAATATCCAAACTGATCTGAGGTCACAGTCACTCTTGAGTTTTCAACGGTAATGGTTACACCGGAAAGTTCTTCTCCACTTTCAGCATTTCTCACATAACCGGCAATACTGGCTCTTCCACCTTTTAGAGAACCTGAAGAATTCCCAATCTCTATGATTTTGTTTTCAATAGTCGATGACACCACAACAGGTTGTACTATTTCTTTGTTTCCTTTCGCGGAAACTATTTCAGGTTTAGGAGGCTCGCTCCCATGCCAATACCCCTGAGGCAGATTGAGCGCTAACGCTGTACCCTTTGTTATAAAAATATTTTTGTTCCTGTCGATACTAAAGGCAAGGCCGGTATTGGCAAATAGCTTATCGAGCAAAGAATTCAAATGAACCTGCTGCGCTTTGAGAGTGAACTTTACACTGTCCAATTTGCTTTTATCAAAGAAAACCCTGTAGTCTGTTTGTGCTTCAATCTGCTTCGCTACCTCTTCAAGACCGGACTGGTAAAAGTCAGCAGAGATCAGATCTTTATCCTGAGCGTAGGAGCCATAACCAATCATCAGAGGAACCAGGTATAAAATAATTTTTTTCATCTTATTGCATTGATTGGTCATATTGGACAGCAGCAGTCAGCAGACAGGCTTCAAAGTCGTTTCTCCAGTTCAGATTGTCCTTTCTGATGGCCCGGTTTATTTCGGACGAATGTGCTGAATACAATCGAAGTACTTCTCTCTTGTTGCTCACCCGATAAAACAATCCATTCTTGTACACGTAGTATTTATCCATGTCCTTGAAGTGATACACGATTTTGTCGTTCCTGATGACATTATAAGTTTCTTTCGCTCGCCGGGCATATACGGCAGTGGATCCCCGGTACAAGACATCATAAAAATCAGTGTTGTACAGGTTGGCCGCTTTGTTTTCATACATTTTAATAATGGTATGTCCGGCTATAGTAAAACTATCGATCAGGTCATTTCGCAGAATCAATTTGGAATAGCCATCTAAAGATCTTGTAAGCACATAATTCTGGAGTATATCCCATTGCAACTCTGTATGGTCATAAAATTGGCCATTGTACCTGATACTACCTATTGCAAGCGAGTCGGAGATAAAATACTGGCTACCTACTTTCAGGTACGATTGATAAACGTATTCATCACCGGTAAATAAAAATGCAGTGCTGTCTAATTTGGAATTGTAAAATGAAGCCAGCGTTGCCAGTTCCTGTTGCTCCTTTGGCTGGGCTAATGCCGGTAAGGTACCGGTGAATGCAAGGAGGCAAACAATAATTAAGCGATTCACAGTCTGTGTCAGTAAAAATTGAGGAGCGAATTTATAATAACAAATGATAGTAAACTGAACAGGCATACATTTAATATTTCTTAATTTATGAACGGTATTATTTCCTTACCTGTGGCAATGCATTAAACCCTACCTTTGCGCCGAATATTTTCTTCCATCATACATGAAGGTATTAATCAGGAAAGCCACTATCATTTCGCCTTCCCTTCCGTATCACGGAAAACAAAAGGATCTTTTCATTGAAAACGGGTTCATTCAAAAAATAGACGATTTCATACAAGCGGAGGCCGATAAGGTCATCGACGTCCCAAACCTGCATATCTCTACCGGATGGATGGATTGCTTGGCGAATTTTTGCGACCCCGGAGAGGAATATAAGGAAACCATCGCGACTGGCGCCCGTGCCGCAGCGGCAGGTGGATATACAGATGTGATGGTAGTACCTAATACATCTCCGGTAGTTCATAACAAAAGCCAGGTGGACTATCTCATCCAGAAAGGAACTGCTACTCCTGTAAATATTCATCCTATCGGTGCCATCACCAATAGTGCTGAAGGCAAAGAACTGAGTGAGATGTATGATATGCATTCCTCCGGAGCTATTGCATTCTCCGACGGATACAAACCACTCCAGTCTTCAGGAATTTTGCAGAAGGCACTGGAGTATGTTCTGGCGATTGATGGCACCATCATTCAGTTACCTGATGATACAAGTATAGGCCGCTATGGACAAATGAATGAAGGCATTATCTCTACTCAATTGGGACTACCGGGCAAACCGGCTATCGCGGAAGAACTCCTCGTGAGCCGTGATATTGAACTGGCGAGATATACGGGATCCCGAATTCATTTTACGGGTGTTTCCACTCAAAAGAGTATAGAACTGATAGCGGCAGCCAAGAAGGAAGGATTGAAAGTGTCCTGCTCTGTTACACCTTACCATCTTTATTTCTGCGATGAAGACCTGCAGCAATATGAAACGGAATTGAAAGTGAATCCTCCATTGCGTTCAATAAGTGATAGAGAATATTTGCGCAAGGCAGTAGCAGATGGTGTTGTAGATTTCATTGCATCGCACCATAGTCCACAAGACTACGATCATAAAGTCTGTGAATTTGAAAAGGCAGCCTTCGGCATGGAAACGCTGGAAACCGTTTTCAGTGCGGCTATTTCTTCCGGAGTATCCGTGGAAAAATTTGTGGCTATGCAGACGCAAAACATCAGAGCTATTTTCAACCAGGCAAATCCTGAATTAATAGAAGGCTCGGCTGCAGTCCTCACCTTGTTTGATCCGGCAATGGAAAAGACATATTCAAAAAGCGACCTGTATTCCAGGTGCAGCAACAATGCATTTCTGAATAAATCCCTTCGCGGAAAAGTATTTGGTATAATTAATAAAGACCGTATATTTTTGTCTCTCTAAAAATAATTTAATATGGAAAAACCAGTAACTACTGCATTGACAAAAGCTATTGTGATTTCGCTCATCCTGATCATACTTGGGCTTACATCCTATTTCATGGACTTTGATCCACAGGGAGGTTTTCAATATATCGGCTACGTAGTTTTTATAGCTGGTATAATCTGGTCTGTTATGAGCTACGGAAAACAAGTAGATTATAATGCCACCTTCGGTAAATATTTTGTACACGGATTTTCTGTTACGGCTATCATCACAGTTATTATGATTCTTTTTGTTGTTGTATTTGTACTCGCCTTTCCGGAAATGAAAGAAAAGGGGATGGAGAAGGCAGCAGAAAAAATGCATGCAGACAAAAAACTCACCGAAGAACAAATACAACAAGGGCTTGATATAGCAAGGCGTTTCTTTATGGTAATGCTGATAGGCATGACGTTGCTTGGGTATATTTTCTTTGGAGCCATCTCTTCTCTTATCGGAGCTGCCATTACCAAAAAGAATCCGCATCCTTTGTTTGAAGATGATATTAAACCCATTCAATAAATGGACCTGTCCATTGTAGTACCATCGCTGAATGAAGCTGAGTCCCTTCCGGAACTTACAGACTGGATAGAACGCGTGATGGAAGCAAACAATTTCAGTTATGAGGTGATCATAGTAGATGACGGCAGTAGCGATGCTACCTGGCATACGGTTCAAGAATTGAATAAGACCAATCCTGCGATCAAGGGAATCCGTTTTCAACGAAATTATGGGAAGAGCGCTGCGCTCAATGAAGGTTTTAAAATGGCGAAGGGAGAAGTTGTCATCACAATGGATGCCGACCTGCAGGACAGTCCTGATGAGATTCCGGAATTGCGCAGAATGATTATCGAAGAAAACTGGGACATCGTAAGCGGATGGAAAAAGAAACGCTACGATAATAAACTCACCAAAAACCTGCCTTCGAAACTTTTTAATGCAGCTACACGTAAAGCAAGCGGCATTCATCTGCATGATTTCAATTGCGGGCTGAAGGCTTACAGAAAAAAAGTAGTCAAGAGTATAGAAGTATATGGTGAAATGCATCGCTACATACCACTCATTGCCAAGTGGAGTGGGTTCCGGCGTTTTGGAGAAAAAGTAGTAGAGCATCGCCCACGCAAGTATGGTGTTACCAAATTCGGATGGGATCGTTTCATCAACGGATTCCTCGATCTTGCTTCTATCATGTTTGTCGGTAAGTTCAGGAAGGCTCCCATGCACTTTTTCGGTCTATGGGGTACCGTTAGTTTCCTGATCGGCTTTATTATTTTTATTTACCTCACCGTTTCCAAATTTTTCTTTGCCGTTACCGGGCTTACACAACGTCCCCTGTTTTTTGTTGCATTAGTATTGATGATCATCGGTACCCAGTTATTCCTTACCGGTTTTATTGGCGAAATGATTACGAGAAACGCTGCCGACCGCAATCATTATCTTGTGGAAGATACCATAGAATAAATGAGTAGTCCATCACAGAAACATATTGTGATCATCGGGCCGGCGCATCCTTTGCGTGGTGGGCTTGCTTCTTACGATGAGCGCCTCGCAAGAGAATGCAACAGTCTTGGTTATCGCACTACCATTTACACATTCTCTTATCAATACCCGGGATTTTTGTTTCCGGGAAAAACCCAGTATTCCTCGGAACCAGCACCTGCTGATATCGACATTAAAGTCAGGATCAACTCTGTCAATCCTCTTAACTGGATCAGTGTTGGCAATGAATTAAAGAAGTTGCGGCCCGACATTATCATAGTCAGATATTGGCTGCCTTTTATGGGTCCTTGCCTGGGCACCATACTGCGCCGTGTAAAGCGCAATCGTTTTACAAAGGTGATCTGCATTGCCGACAACATCATCCCGCATGAGAAACGTCCGGGAGACAAATTGTTTACCAACTACTTTCTAAAACCCATCGATGGTTTCATCACGATGAGTGAAAAAGTATTAGAGCAACTGAAGTCAATTGTTTCGGATAAGCCTTCCCGTTATATCGCGCATCCGTTGTATGATCATTTTGGTAACATCATACCCAGGGAGGAAGCCCGAACATTTTTGAACATCGGTCTGAATGACCGTGTGCTACTGTTTTTCGGATTCATCAGGAAATACAAAGGGCTGGACATACTGTTAGAAGCATTCAAAACGCTGATAAAGCAGCCCGGAAATGAAGACCTGAAATTGCTGATCGCCGGAGAGTTTTATGAAGATGAAAAGCATTATGCGGCATGGCTCCATGATCCGGAATTATTGCCACACCTGCTTCTTCACACACAATTCATCTCCGATTCACAAGTCAAATATTATTTGTGCGCTGCCGATTGCGTGGTGCAGCCCTACCGCAATGCCACCCAAAGTGGCGTTACTCCCCTCGCCTATCATTTTGAAGTACCGATGATTGTTACGAATGTGGGCGGCCTGCCAGCGATGGTGCCTGATGGAAAAGTCGGGTTGATCGCAGAGCCAAATGCTGAAGACATTGCGGAGAAGATCAAACGCTTCTTTCAAATGGGTAATGATGCATTCCTGCGGGGCTTGCAGGAAGAGAAAAAGAAATACAGTTGGAAAGTGATGGTGGATGCGATAGTGGATATAGCATCAGAATAATAATTCGCCGTCTGACCTGTGGTACCGACGGCATACGACCAGTCGGCACTGAAAGTCAGACTGGGAGGTAAGCAACTTCTTTCCGACGTCTGACCTGTGGTGCTGATGGCTTGCGACCAGTCAACACGAAAGATCAGACTGGTGCGAATTCTTCTTAGATTTTCAATGTATCAACTGGCGCAGGTCTCCAGACCTGTGATACTTCGTAACTAAACCCGGCCTAAGTAACGTACAGGCACAGGCCTGGAGGCCTGCGCCAATGAGAGGTAGGCAACTTCCATCCCACGTCTGACCTGTGGTACCGACGGCTGGCGACCAGTCGGCACTGAAAGTCAGACGGGGATATCCAATCCGACCAAAATCCATAAATTGATAATTGTCAATTTTCTTGGCCTATACTGTAATGGAATGCTTTTGAAAGCATAAATCCTCCAATAAAATACATGTTGATATTTTTTGAAATATCCGTAAAAACCACAATCTTTACACCCGTTCTGTCTATCCTATAGAATATTCCTTTACCCACAATTTCGTTTCCTCTATCCACAATTAACGATTTAGGCTACTAAATCTGTAAGAATCCAATTACTACTGAAGAAGCAAAGTATGTTTTGTGCCCCCGCACTTAAATAATTGTTTGCCTAAAGTAATGGTATTATGGAGAAAATTTACTTGTCTGTCAAAAGCCGGTTGATTCCAATCGTGCTTACACTCGGGATGCTGATATTTCAATTTTCGATTTCTTATGCACAGGGACCAGGTGCTGCATGGCTCTATTCGAGATGCATCAGCCTGTCCACTCCCACTACAATGGCGGACTACCAGGTGAAACTGGTACTCACGAATAATGAATACACCAACATGAAAAATGATGGTAGCGACATCAGGATTTATGACGCTTCCAATAATGACTGTCCTTACTGGATAGAACACTGGGACCTCAATGGCCAATCCATTATATGGGTGAAGGTAAAAGCAAACAACACCAACTCACTGACCATGTACTATGGTAATGCTGGGGCGACTGCTGTATCCAACGGAGCAGCAACATTTGATTGGTTTGATGATTTTACGGGAACTGCTATAGATGGAACCAAGTGGTCAACCATTACTTCAGGAGGGAACCTTACAGTTGCAGGAGGATATGCTACACTCAATAATACAAATAGTGGAGATGTTTACTTGTATACAAAAGGCTCAGGATTCACTACTGCATCCACCTCATTTTATCTTGAATCTAAATTCAATGTGCCGAATTTCTATTACAGAAACCGTTTTTATGCAACAACCACAAGCAATGGTGGCAGCCCAACAGGATTTGACTATGGCTATTTTAGAGATGGTAAATACCCAGGTGGTACAGGTAACCATGTATTCTTTAACGATGATGGGAACGGTTGGACTCCAACGAACTATGTCTTTTCAGGAACTGATTACATTTCTCAATGGGCACTCAATGATAATGATGTAGCTAACAATTATGTTTGGAATACACTTGATTATCCATCTTACGTCACTTCGGCTACTCGTATCACAACATTGAACAACGACATCCGTCATCTGACGATAGGAGTTACCGAAGATGATGGAACTTCGACATCAGTTGACTGGGTTCGTGTCAGAAAACGCCAGGCAACGGAGCCAGTGCTGACAGTTGGACCCCAGGTGCCACTTGTTTTGACTGCATCTACCACTACTATCTGTGCAGGCACACCTGTTACATTTACTGCATCAACCACAGGATTCACTTCTTACCAGTTTTACCTGAACGGTATTGCCTACGGATCACCAACACCACTCAATGCCGTTACCATTTCAACACTTACAAATGGAAATACTGTCAAAGTATCTTCTTCGGCCTGTGGCAGTACCGTTTTCTCTAACGAGATTACAATGGTTGTGAATTCGCTGCCTACTGCCACTTTGAGTGTACCAAAGACAACAATCTGTGCAGGAGAATCAATCACGTTTACGGCCGCGACTACAGGGAATCCTGCGGGATCCATTTATACGTTTACCGTGGACGGTAGCCCTGTGCTGAGTAGCACCTCAAATACATACACTACCAACTCCATAACCAATGGACAGGTGGTAGCAGTAACGGTTACTACACCTTCACCGGCCAATTGTCCGGCTACTTCTACCGGAATTACCATGACAGTGAATCCACTTCCAACCGGAACTTTGTCAAGTTCGGATGGAGACAATCAAATCTGCTTTGGCAGTTCCATCACATTTACCGCAACAGCAGGATTTACTTCTTACGAGTTCTTTGTAGATGGAACTTCACAAGGCACGTCCGGATCTAATACTTTTACCACCAGTACGCTTTCTACCGGGCTTCGCTCCGTTGGAGTCCGAATCACCAACAGCAACGGATGTTATAAAGATCTGACACCATTAGCAGTTACCGTACACGCGTTACCGTCAGGTTCAGTTGTCGTTACAGAAAATTCAGGAACCCCCAACAATAATATAATCTGTGCAGGTTCTAATGTTACATTTACCGCCCCTTCAGGAAATAGTAATTACAAATTTTACCTCAATGGTACCGGTGCCATTCTGAATGGCAATCAGACCGTCAACACTTATACCACTTCCACACTTGCCACTGGTGACTACATCAGTGTTGTGGTTACTAACAGTAATGGTTGCTCGGCTACCTTCAACTCGCCTGCAATCACTGTAAATCCTCTGCCTGCCGGAACACTTACAGCATCTAAAAATCCTGTTTGTGCAGGTGAGTCCGTAACCTTTACTGCTACTGATGGAAGTAATTATAAATTTTACCTGAATGGTACTTTGGTACAACAAGGAAGCACAGCTACCTATCCCCATGTTCCCGTAAATAACGACCAGGTTTCTGTGGAGGTTTCCAATGCTAACGGGTGTATTCAAACATACGCTCCGATTACGATGACGGTAAATCCTTTACCGACAGGCACAATGACCTATTCTGAAAACTCAGGCATTACTTCAAACGATGGGATAACTTGTGTTGGAGGCTCTATTACATTTACTGCACCTGCCGGATATTCAAATTATGAATTCAAAGTAGGTGGCACTACGGTGCTGAATTCATCATCCAATACATTCACAACAACGACTTTGCCTGTAGGCAATTCAAGCATAACAGTAACGATCACCAGCGCAGCCGGATGTAATGCAACTCTACCGGCAGTATCTATTACCGTAAATGCATTACCCACTGTCGCCGCCATCACGGGAACACCAACACTTTGTGCCAATACGACTACCCAATTGAATGATGCAACACCCGGCGGGGTGTGGAGCAGCAGCAATACTTCTGCGGCTACTGTCAATAGTTCAGGTTTGGTAACCGGAGTTGGAGCCGGCACTACCACCATTACCTACACTGTAACTAACGCTAATGGATGTACGGATTTCAAATCAGTCAATGTTACTGTATATGCTATACCTGCACCAGGCGCTATCGGTGGAACAAAATCAGTGTGTGCGGGCGGAACAACTACGCTTACCAACAGCCTGGGCGGTGGTACCTGGAGCAGTAGTAATACTGCCATTGCAACGGTAAATCCAACTACAGGCGCTGTTGCAGGAGTCAGTGCAGGAACAATTACCATCTCCTACAGTGTTACTAATACAAACAATTGTACGGTTGTAGTTACTACCTCATTTGAAGTATATGCACTTCCGGTCGTTCCTGCTATTGGTGGCCCTGATGCTGTGTGTAATCTTTCTGCTATTACCCTTACAAATAGCGTCGGTGGTGGCGTGTGGAGCAGTGGAAATACTGCGATTGCAACAGTGAATGCCACCACAGGCGTTGTTACAGGTGTGACCCCTGGAACAGTAACTATATCCTATACGGTAACAAATGGTAACGGATGCAGTTCTACCGTTTCCAAACCAATTACGATACATGCATTACCAAATGTTACACTTTCAGGTCCCAACCCGATTTGTAAAGGCACTACCGGAACATACACCACTGAATCCGGAATGACGGATTATGCCTGGACAATTATCGGTGGCACAATAGCCTCAGGCGGATCCAGTACGGACAATACAGTTACTGTAAATTGGTTAAATGATTTGAGCTCAAAATCAATCTTTATCAACTACAAAGATGGGAATGGCTGTAGCTCTGAAACATTAGTAACGGTGAACACGGCATCACCTGACCAGCCTGTGATAACCGGTACCTATGATATCTGCCAGGATGGAACGGCAACTTATACTACCGAGGCAGGTAACTCAATGTATTCATGGAACGTCATTGGTGGAACCATAACTTCTGGAGGTGGTCTATTAAATAATACTGCTACTATCAAATGGACCACCCCGGGTACTCAATCTGTAAGGGTGAATTATACTAATGCTTCAGGTTGCCGCGCTACTTCTCCTACAGTATATAATGTAAACGTGCATCCATTGCCGTTAGCCAGTGTGTCGGCATCAGCTACGGAAGTTTGCCAGAATAGCGGCGATGTTACCATAACATTTACAGGCAGCAATGCTACGGCACCATATACTTTCCATTATAAAATTGACGGAGGTGCAACACAGACGTTAACGACTACATCCGGAAGCACAGCTACCATTACCATTTCCAGCGCTACGGTTACAACACATACCGTGCAATTAGTAGATGTAACCGATAATCATGGATGTACGCAGGCTCAGACAGGTAGTGTTTCTGTACAAATAGATCCTTTACCTACCGCAACTATCAATGGAACAACCGCAGTATGTAAGGGTGCTACAGCCCCATCCATTACCTTTACGGGAGCAACAGGTACAGCACCCTACACCTTTACTTACAATATCAATGGCGGTTCGAACCAAACAATAACCACTGTATCCGGAAGTTCAGTATCGATCACTGCTCCTACTGGTACAGCAGGTACGTTTAATTATAACCTGGTGAGTGTATCAGATGCGAAAGGATGCAGTAAGGCTCAGACCGGCACAGCAACCGTAACTGTGAACCCATTACCAACAGCTTCAATCGCTGTAAATACAACGCAGGTCTGCAAAGACGGTACTGCTCCTGTGGTAACTTTCACAGGTAGTAATGGTACCGGGCCATATACCTTCACTTACAAAATAAATGGTGGGGCCAATCAAACTGTTTCTGGCAATCCGATTGCTACGGTGAATGTGCCTACCACTACAGCGGGTACCTACAACTACACATTGATAAGCGTACAGGATGCGTCTTCCACAGCATGTACCCAACTTCAGTCAGGTACTATTTCTGTGCAGGTAGATCCGATAAGTGTAGGCGGAGCGCTTACCGGAAATGCAACGGTATGTTATGGAATCAATTCTGGAAGCATCACATTGAGCGGACAAACAGGAAATGTGATCCGGTGGGAGAGTTCAACTAATGGCGGCAGTACATGGAGTTCCATCAGTAATACCACTACTACACTCTCCTATTCTAACATTACCCAATCAACAATATACAGAGCAGTTGTACAAAGCGGTGTTTGCTCCATTGCCAATTCGGGCACAGTAACCATTTTCGTGAATGCCACCTCCGTTGGAGGAACTGTTTCGGGATCAACTACTGTTTGTTCTGGTACCAATAGTGGTACACTGACCCTGAGTGGGAACACAGGTGCAATAGTACGTTGGGAATATTCGACCGATGGTGGAAGTACCTGGACCAATATTACCAATACGACTAACAATCAGGCATACACGAACCTGACGCAGACCAGGCAATACCGCGCATTGGTGCAAAACAATCCATGCTCGAATACCTATTCCGGCACAGCAACTGTAACAGTGAATCCATTGCCGAATGCGGCCATTGCAGGAACCATTGCTGTGTGCCAGGATGCGTCTCAACCTGCGATAACATTCTCAGGATCCAATGCTACCGGGCCTTATACCTTTACTTACACTATCAATGGCATTACACAGCCTACCATTTCAGGCAATCCATCCATAAGTGTAAATGCTCCAACCGGCACCCCGGGAACTTATACTTATGCTATAACAAAGGTGGTTGCTGCTACAGGATGTACACAAAATATCAGTGGCGTTTCTGCTACAGTTACGGTGAATCCGAAACCGGCAGCAATTAATATTACACCTGCGTCGGCCACGCTTTGCCAGGATAATATTATCAGCCTCCTGGCAACTTCTACTGCTGTAACACCAGGCTCTGTTACGATGAGTTCCGGTACATTGAATCAATCAATCCCAAGAGGCTCTTATCGAAACAGTAGCCTAAATGTATCAGGAATTCCAGTTGGTGCTGTAATTACTGGCGTTAGCGTTACATTCAACATTAGTCATAGCAGAACAGGCGACCTAGGTATTTATCTTCAAGCTCCAAACGGAAGAATTCTCAATCTTGTTAATCGAAGAGGTACCGGATCAAACTTTACCGGAACTATTATCAGTAGTAATAGTTCAACGCTGATAACAAGTGGAGTTAATCCATATTCTGGCACTTATGCAGCTGACCGAATGATGACAGGTGTTGCAAATACGAACACATGGGGCAACCTTTATGCACCATCTTCCGGAAATTGGCAATTGCGAATCCAGGATTTTCGAAGAAATATAGATAACGGTGTACTTCAAAATTGGAGTATTACAGTATATTATCAGCTTCCCTCATCACCTGCCAATGTAGTCTGGTCTCCTACCACAGATCTTTATACTGATCCGGGAGCTAACACTAACTATACTGGCACAGCTACCTCTGTGGTTTATGCAAAACCTTCCACTGCAGGAACCAGGATTTACACCGCTACTTTAACTAATGGTTTTGGCTGCAGCGTTTCAAAAACTACAACATTAACTGTAAATCCAACGCCTGTCGTAACATTGTCAGCTGATTATTGTTCAGTTTCTGGCAAAGTACGATTGAATGCAACCGCATCTCCAACAGGCAGCTACCTGTGGAGCACGGGTCAAACTACCCAAAGCATTGATGTGGACATCGCAGATAATTATGATGTATCTGTTACTTCTGCGCAGGGATGTGTTGGCACCGGAATCATTTCTATAGCCAAAGAATTAGTGGAAAATGGAGATTTTGAAGCTGGCAATGATGGTTCATTTACATCAGGATATTTATATGTACAGGATGTTGCAGGGAATAACGAATTAGTAGCTGACAATGATAATAGAGCATACTCAATTACAACCGACGGCCAGAATGTACATCCTATGTTCTGGGGATTTGACCATTCAAGCGGAAGTGGAAATTTTATGGCAGTCAATGGACATGATGGTATCAAGATTTGGGAACAAACCGTCGATGTACTTCCAAATACCGCATACTATTTCTCCGCATGGGCCAGAAGTTTGAATAATGTTAGTCCTTTTGCGCAACTGGTTTTTACAATCAATGGTGTTGAAGTAGGGACTCAATTGAATTTGACTGCCAGAGCAAATGACAATAATCCCGCTAACGACAACTGGAAGCGGTTTTATGGCACCTGGACGTCAGGATCATCTACTAATTCTGTGGTACTGGGAATTATCAATAAAGAACCCCAGCATGGTGGAAATGACTTCGCTTTAGATGACATTTCCTTTGCAACGCTCTCAACTTTTATAACGCTTAGCACTCCTGCAGGCACAGATGCTCAGGAAGTATGTAAGAATGCACCCATCAACCAAATCATATATGGTGTGGGCAATGGTACACCCGGAGCTCCTACTATAACAGGCTTGCCAAATGGAGTAACCGCAGTATGGGATCAAGACAGGATGGTCATTAACGGATCACCAACCATAGCAGGGACCTATAACTACCAGATCAGCACCACAGGAAGTTGTAATCCTAAGATCGCATTCGGTACTATCACAGTTACTGAACAGAAAGTAACACTATCCAACGGACTTGCAAGCAATACACTTTGCATCAATTCATCATTGCCATCCATTACGTATCACCTGAGTGGAAAGGCAACCGGCGCGGCTGTTACCGGGCTACCCACAGGAGTTACTTATTCCCAGACCGGCAACGATGTTACTATTTCAGGAACACCTTCCGTGGCTGGTACATTCAACTATACCATTACCACATCCGGTTCTTCCTGTGATGTAGATTCAAAAACCGGAACTATCGAAGTAACGACTCAATCTATCTCAGAATCCAGTGGTAACAAAGATCAGACGCTTTGCATCAATACGCCGATTCAGAATATTGTGATGACCTTATCCGGCACTGCCACAGGCGCTTCAGTTACCGGATTACCGGCAGGGCTTACCCTTACTCCAAACGGACTTCAATACATCATTTCCGGAACACCTACTCAATCAGGTACATTCAATTACACCGTTACTACAAGTGGGACCTGCTCTATCACCGCTTCTGTCTCCGGTACATTGAATATCAGTCCTGCTTCAGTGAGTGGTACATTGACACAATCAACCGGAAGTTGTACAGGCACTGGTCAGATCACTTTGTCTGGTCAGTCAGGTACAGTTCAGAAATGGCAAAAATCTAATGACAATGGTGTTACATGGACAGATATTGCCAACACTACAAGTACAGAAAACTATTCAGGGATTACAATTCCGGTACTCTATCGGGTATTTGTCAACAATGGATGCGGAGAAGTGACTTCAAGCATTCTCAGTGTAGGCAGACATAATTATTGGATCGGTACTACCAGTGCTGACTGGAATACTCCGGCCAACTGGAGTGACAATCTTTTGCCGACTACATCATGTCCTGACGTGTACATTCCTGCCAGCGCACCAAACCAACCAATCCTCAGTGGAGGCACTGCTACGGTTAATAATATCATTTTGGAAAATGGCGCATTACTTACTATTACCAATGATGCCTTGTTCCAGGTAGCCGGAACCTTTACTGCACCAGGACTTGCGCGTATTGATTGTTCAGGCGGCTCGCTGGAACTGAATGGTACAGGTGCTCAGACAATTCCGGCAAATCTATTTGTAAACAACGATGTCAAGGATTTGAAGCTGAGTAATAATTCAGGTGTAACAATGAATGGCGCTGTGGATATTTACAACTCTCTTACATTCAACAGCACGAATGCATCTCTTCAAACAGGAGGGTACCTGACACTCAAGTCAAACAAACAAAATACTGCATGGGTAGGACCATTGACAAGTACACAAAGCATCACTGGCGCAGTAACCGTAGAACGCTACATCAACACCGGAACTCAACCAGATGAGCACGCAAAGGCATGGCAACTGATCACATTCCCGACTACAGGGCAGAGCATCAAGAATTCATTGCAGGAAGGTGCAACAAGTTCAGCTCAGAACCCCAAACCCGGCTTTGGTACCCAGATTACAGATAGCAGTAACAATTGGTCTGCTAACGGATTCGACTTGAAATCATACACTCCATCAATGAAGGTTTACAATGCAAACACTGACAACTTCACAGGGATTCCAAGTACCAATAATGATGTACATAATGATCATGGATATTTTATGTTTATCAGGGGAGACCGCTCAGCGACTGGTATTTCAAGTCCGGCTACTAATACGGTATTGAGAAGTAAAGGAACCCTTCACATAGGTAGCTTTACTATGCCTGTAAATCCCAACAAATTTGAAGCAGTCGGAAATCCTTATCCATCTGCTATAGACATCCGTCAGTTCACTTTCAATAATATCGGTACAGATATAATTGTTTGGGATCCTACAGACCCGGCAAGAGGATATTACAGTACTGGTATCTACCAAACTCTCACCTATGACGGGTCTGATTACACTGCTGTTCCTGGTGGTGGAACTTATGCCGGTGTTCAAAACTATATCCAGAGCGGACAGGCCTTCTATGTACAAAGTACCACTGGAACACCAGGCAGTATCACCATAAATGAGAATGCTAAAGTATATGGCAGCAAGATACTGATGCGGACGGGATCACCGGTGAGGAATGTAATGAAGATCAGAAGCAACCTTTACCTTATGCAAGATGGCCGTGCTACACTTATGGATGGTACGCTCTCCATGCTGAACGACAGTTACAGTATCAGTATAGATAACCTGGATGCAAGAAAAATGATCAATACTGGAGAAAACTTTGGAATCAATTCAGGAGGTGCCTACCTGATCGTAGAGAGAAGGCCTGTGCCCACAATGACGGATACGATCTTCTTCAGAATGACAAACATGAGGAAGCAGCCATACAAATTAGAATTCATCAATAACAATTTTTCAAGATCAGGACTTGACGCGTGGCTCGAAGATCAGTTTACGCATAAGAAAACACTGTTAGAATCTGAAGGTACTACAGAGATCAATTTCGAAGTAACAACTGCAGCAGCATCTTATGCATCCGACCGCTTCCGCATCGTCTTCAAAGCTGCCGAGGGCCCGTTGCCGGTTACTTTCACCAATGTCAACGCGGTGCTGATGGGCGATAATGTATTGGTATCCTGGTCTGTTCAAAACCAGGGTGACATTGATAAGTATGATATTGAAAAATCTGTTGACGGTGTTCATTTCAAAACCGCACACTCATTACCTGCCAATGCGCTGCAGAATACACAGTATCAGTGGTTGGATCAGAATCCGGGATATGGTGTGCTGTATTACCGTATCAAATCTGTATCAAAAGATGGTAAACCGGCATATACAAGTATTGTAAAAGTAACGATACCGTTAGTTCCTCCATCTATCACCGTGTATCCAAACCCGGTACAGAATGGCATCATCCAATTATTATTTAAGAACCAGCCCGAAGGGCATTACAGGTTCCGAGTAACGGATATGAATGGTAAGCTGGTGATTGAAAAGTTTGTGGATCGAATGGCAGGTAACAGTGTAGAATCGATCAAGTGGGATTACCGTATGGCTCATGGTATTTATACATTGGAAATACTCAAACCTGATGGTGGCATCCACAACATTAAAGTGATGTATTAATAATTTAAAGGTATAAGTCAGAAGAGGCTGTCTCAAAAGAGTTAATCCCTTTTTTTCACTCCTGGGGTAACCCCCG
>CAZGNJ010000051.1:0-27056 GCA_964526985.1 uncultured Ginsengibacter sp.
ACCCCAATTTTTCATATGAGAAACTAAGGATACTAAGAAGGAAGCCATTACGCAATTATGTCTCACTTAATAGACTTTCCCTACATTTGACTTAGAAAACATCGGATTGATATTTATTGAATATTCTCCGGGGTTAGAATTAATCACCAGCAACCATGAATTTATCTGGAGTATATAAGGAACAAACACCGTTATCTGAAAAAGATTGTTTTGTTGTGTTTGAGCGACGTAAAACTCACTTCTCATTCCCCGTACACGTACATCCTGAATATGAAATCAATTATGTATCAGGAGCACCCGGTGCACATCGTATTATTGGAGATTCGCAAGAGTCTATTGGAGAAAGAGATCTTGTATTTATTGCCAATCCTCAACTGAGGCACGCGTGGATGGATGGTGAATGCAAGTCGAATAACATCCATGAGATCACTATCCAGTTTCATCCATCCATCATAGAGCAACACCTTAATAAGAATCAATTTCAATCTTTAAAAAGACTTTTTGAGAGCGCATCTAAGGGTGTATCATTTGGGCATTCCACTATAGAAAAAGTAGAGCCGCTACTACATGTGATACCAATGGAAAAAGATGGATTCTATTCTGTCCTGAGGCTTTGGACATTATTGTATGAGTTATCCAAGAGCAGTGATTTCAGAGAACTCTCCAGCGAAAAGACACCTGAATTGAACCGCAACATGGATTTGCTACACAGGCTTCACGAATATACTACATCACGTATAGCTGAAACGATTCTCATCACAGATGTAGCAGCAGAGTTGAACATGAGCCGTTCTACATTTGCTCGTTTTCTGCAGGCCCACATGCAAATGAATTTCACAGATTACTTGTTAGACCGAAGAATTAAAACTGCAATCATCAAGTTGAAAGTTGGAATGTCAAACACAGATGTGGCTGAGCAATGTGGTTTCAATAGTGTATCCTATTTCTATCGTGTTTTCAAGAAGTCTGTAGGCATTAACCCTTCCGTTTTTAGAGAAAACTGTCAGAAGCAACAACTGATCATTTAAGAAAAGTTTCAACATTCTGTTGGGTGAATTGTTCAAAGCTAATGAGCTAATTTTTCAAAAAATTTACTTGGCCGACTTGAATTTCGATTCCAAAAATTTGAAATTTTGACTTGTAATTGCAAAATGTAATAGCTAAAACTATGATTTTTAATAGCTTAAAACAAAACAAATTGTGAAAATTTTTCTAAGTGGAAATTGAGTTATAAGTTCAAAATATTTGAACTTATTTTTTAAAAAATAGGGTGATGAGGGGTGTACGTTTGTTAAAATTATTTCACAAAACTATACAAACGTATGAAGAAACTGATACTCATCATGCTACTTGGATCCTTCTTCCAACTTGCATGGGCACAGCAAGTATTACAGATCAAGGGTACCGTTACGGATGGCAATAACACTCCGTTAGTTGGTGCCAACGTGGCTGTAAAAGGTACAAATACCGCTACGGTTACCGATCAAAACGGGCAGTTTGCAATTAATGCCTCCAAAGGACAAACTATTGTTATTTCCTACATCGGGATGCAAACGACCGAGGTAGTGGTAAGAGGTAGTGAAGCACTTAGCATTTCACTACAAACTACTACATCCAAGCTGGATGAAGTAGTGATCATTGGTTACGGTACGGTCAAAGAAAAAGATCTTACCGGAGCCGTGGCTTCTGTTTCGGGTGGCGACATCCAGGCAAACCTTGCGAGAAGTACTGCGGGAGCGCTTCAGGGAAGAATCGCCGGTGTTACTGTAAGTAATGCAGGTGGACAACCCGGAGCAGGAATGAGCATTAATGTTCGTGGTCTTAGTTCTCTTGGTTCCAACAGTCCGCTGTATGTGATAGACGGAGTTTATGGAGACATCAATTTGGTAGATCCATCAGACATCGCTTCTGTGCAGGTGTTAAAAGATGCTTCTGCGGCAGCGATCTATGGATCCCGTGCTGCTAATGGCGTTGTGTTGGTAACTACTAAGGGTGGACGCAAAAATACACCGGCCGTTATCAGTGTGAATGCATATACCGGTTGGCAGAAGATCACAAAGAAACTGGATGTGATGAATGCACAACAATGGAAAGGTATTATGCAATCTACCGGTTACCTGCCTCCTCAAGCACAAAGCTACCAGGGAAATGGTACCAACTGGCAGGATGAGATTTATCAAACAGCGCCGGTAAGCAAAATAAATGTGAACATATCAGGCGGTGGCAAGAATTCTACCTACGATATTTCCGCAGGATATATAGACCAGGATGGTATCCTGATGAGTACCGGCTACAAAGCATTCAATCTTCGTACTAAAAATACTTTTGGATTTTTCAATAATCACGTTCGTTTAGGAAACACATTGTTGATTCAATCCGGGGATCAAAAGACTTCTGATTTTACCATCACTGATGCACTTCGGCAAAACCCGATGGTAGCGATTTATGATACCAATCAGTTGGGTGGCTACGCACCATTTGCTCCATGGATGAAGAATATTGATAATCCTGTTGGGTATCTGAAACTTCATAACTGGCACACCTATAATACAGATATTTTGCTCAATGCATTTGCAGAAGTAGATCTCGGTATCAAGGGATTGAAATATAGATTTAACCTGGGTATCAATAGGACCAATGGAAGAGGCTATCAATATAATAGCGCCTATAACTTTGGTTCCGGTTTAGTGAAGTCTTACATAGGTGAGAACGCATACTTCAATAACCAGTGGTTAGCAGAAAATACACTGCACTACGACAATACATTTGACAAACACACGATTTCATTATTGGCAGGTTATTCTGCCCAGGAAAATTCTAACCGTGGATTCAGTGCAAGCCGTAAAGACATTCCTTTGGGAACAGATGCTATCGGAGCAGCTTCACCAAAAGAGCAAAATACTTCAGGAGGTCTTCAGGAGTATTCTCTGATTTCACAGTTTGGAAGGGTCATGTACAGTTACGACTCTCGTTATTTGTTTACAGCCTCTGTAAGGAGAGATGGTTCATCACGCTTTGCTGAAGGACACCGTTACGGGGTATTCCCATCTGTGGCAGTCGGTTGGAACATCGCAAACGAGCAATTCTTTTCATCAATGAAAGAAAAGATCAACGAATTGAAATTGCGTCTTAGCTACGGTAAACTTGGAAACCAGGAAATAGGAAACTATCCGACACAAAGCACCGTTACCACAGGTATCAACTACCTGGAAGGAAGCGGAAGCAGCACTAGCTGGTGGCAAGGAGCAAGCACAGGTATTAATTGGGTTTCTCCAAAAGATCTGACATGGGAAGAAACACGTACCAGCAATATTGGTTTGGACGCTGCTTTCTTAGATCATAAGTTAACACTGAGTGCAGATTACTACCTCAGAGAAACACGCAATATCCTATTGAGCATCAACATGCCTTCATCAGCAGGTCTTGGTGGTTCACCAACCATGAATGCAGGTACCATCGAAAACAAAGGATTTGAATTTTTGGTGAACTATAAGAATTCTGCAGGCAAGTTCAATTATAATGTAGGATTCAATGCATCAACTGTAAAGAACAAGGTAAAAGCCGTTACTGTTGGTAACAAACAGGAATTTGGTGGCTACAATCCACAGAATGAAGGTACCGTTACATGGGCTAAGGTTGGATATCCGATCGGCGGATTCTGGGTGATCAAGACTGATGGTATTTTCCAAAGTGATGCAGAGGTGCAGGCTCATACAAATTCTCACGGTGTAGTAATTCAACCAAACGCAAAGGCAGGTGATATAAGGTTTGAAGATGCTAATGACGATGGCGCTATTTCAAGTGATGATAAGCAATATGTAGGAAGTCCATTTCCTAAACTGGCTTACGGCCTGAATGCAGGATTCTCTTACGAATCAATTGATTTCTCATTCTTCTTTGATGGCATGTATGGTAATAAAATATACAACTACACCAGGGCAAGAATGGAATCTACCAATGAGATCATCAACTTCTCAACTAAATTGTTAGATTCATGGACTCCGTCAAATACAAAGACTGACTTACCTCGATTTACTCAACAAGACCCTAATAAGAACTGGCGTCGTGATACAGAACGCTGGATAGAAAGCGGTTCATTCTTCAGATTGAGAACTGTTGAATTAGGTTATACCCTTAAGAGCAGTCTTTTGGCAAAAGCCGGAATGAGTTCAGGAAGAATATTTGTTGCCGGTCAAAATCTGTTTACCATTACAAAATACAGTGGCTATACTCCGGACCTGGGAGCGAATAATGGACAGAATGGAGGAGGCTCAGGTACCATGACAGCAGGAACAGATCATGGACGTTTCCCTCTTGCTAAAACAATCACTGTTGGACTACAAGTAAGATTCTAAACAGAAAATAGAAAGACTAAATATTTTTCCATCTAAAAAAAATGATGAAAATGAAAACTTTAATAAAATCAATTTTTACCCTTGCCATTGCCGCCATATTGTTTGTCGGTTGCCGCAAGGACTTCCTGGATAAAACTAATCGAAACCAACCTGTAGAGCAAACCTTCTGGACATCAGCAGCAAATGCTGAGTCCGCAATACCTACCATTTACTCTCCGCTACGCGGCCAAATGTATGGGTACTTCGGAGCTTACACAGGATTTCAAACCATGAACCGTGCAGACGATGTTTGGTTCATCCTTGGCGAGGAAGTATTTAACTGGCAATATGGTACTTATGGTAACACTCCCAACACCAGCAGCAGTGATTTTGGAAGTTTATATACCGGTATCAATCGCGCCAATGTATTTCTGAAAAACATTGGAAATGTAAAAATGGATGCCAACAAAAAGAGTGAATGGATCGGTGAGGTATCCTTCCTGCGCGGCTTGTATTATTTCTTCTTAGTAACCAACTATGGTGATGTACCTATAAGGTTAGTACCTGCCGGCGATGATCCTGATGGAGTCATGAAAGCAGCTTCTCCTGCTGCAGATGTTTGGAAGCAGGTGATTGCAGATTTTACGACTGCAAAGAACAGCCTTCCTGTAACAAGACCTTCTTCTGAAACAGGTAGAGCCACTAAAGGTGCTGCTATCGCTTACCTTGGTAAGTCTTTGGTTTATACTCAACAATACCCGCAGGCAGAACAGGAATTGGCTGCCCTGTTAAGTGCTCCATATACTTATGACCTGGTGTCTAACCCTGATGATAATTTGAATGAGAACACTGAGTTTAATAAAGAGTCAGTTTTTGAAATTAACTACAATGGTAGCTATGGTTCAGGTTCGTGGGGTTCGGAAGGTTCTACAAGTACACAGGGATTTGTAATTCCAAACTTTGTGGGTTCAGCAGGTACCGGCGGTTGGTTCAAGTTCATGCCGAGTGCATCTATCATCAGAGATTTTATTGCGGAACCACGCCCTTCAGGCTCTGACACTAAGTTTGACAAGAGGATGTACACTAACTTTTACTGGAAATATTCAGATTATGAAAGTGGTTTGACTGATGGTGCCTGGTTTGGTAACCAGTCTTTTGATGACATGTGGACAAATGCTTCAGGAAAGAGACAAAGAGGTGAACCAACTTATCCAACCATTAATGGGAATACCGGCCGTTTCCTAATCAAGAAATTCACCAATTTTTACAAGAACGTAGCCGATGCTAACAGTATGTACGATCAATCTAATCAGAATCAGAACTACAGATTGATGCGCTTTGCAGAGGTATTATTATTACATGCAGAAGCTTGTATCAAGAACGGTCATTTGCCTGATGCTGAAAAGGACCTGGATAGAATCAGGAATCGTGCAGGATTGGCAAACATTTCATGGAACAATGCTGATGACATGATGAAAGAAGTAGTTCATCAGAACGAACTTGAATTCTTCTTTGAAGGACACCGTTTCTTTGACCTGGCTCGTTGGTATCCTTATGCACAGATGAAACAAATTCTTACGGATAATGGAAAGCAGGGAGCAGATGGTTTCCAACCAAGAAATTATGTACTGCCTATTCCTCAATCAGAAATAGATGCTAACACCGCTTTGAAACAAAATCCTCTTTGGCAATGATGAGTCCTTTGAAAGTACCATTCTTTAAACTATCAGGTCTAATTTTAGGCCTGATAGTTTTATTGTCTTCCTGTACAAAAAAAGATGCTCCTCTATCACCCGGTATTGAATCTAAGCAATCGATTCAAAAATTGATAGAAAGTGGGGAGCTATTGAACAGTATTTCAGAAAGTGGTGGCGATTATGTTTTTCATTTTGAATCGCAAGATCTGAGCGTACCAAAGAATGAAGTGGAAAAAATATTGGCAGATCCGGCTAACTGGAAAACAACTGTTACGTTTGGAAATGGTTCTAATTTGCCAATACCTTCTAAGGGTACCTCTTTGGATTTCATTGTAAAGAATATTACACTCAATCCATCAGGATATAATCCTCTTGCAGCGATTGTAGAGGTTAATTTACCTACCTATGGCAGAATAAAAGTAACGGTGCACGGAAAGAACGGCGATGGCGGTGATATTTCACATTTATGTCAGCCACAGACTCCCAATCAGAATGTACCCATCTTTGGCTTGTATGCGAATTACGAAAATGTAGTTGATCTTACTTACACCGATAAGGATGGACGTGAACGTGGCACTACTCAAATTAAGATCAAGACTGATGCGCTCACAGGGGATGGCATACCTGAAATTCAGGTAATCAGTGCTCAGGAATCCAGAATGGAGCCGGGAATAAATTTTGTGAACTATCCGGGCAATAGTACACTGGATGTGTCCATGCCATATATGGTAGATAATGAAGGAGAGATCAGGTGGATATTATTATTTAAGTCATCTCCTGATTTAAAAAATATTTCTATTTCTTCAGGATTCGAGCGTACCAAAAGAGGTACGTTCATCGCTGGCGACCAGAATAATCAGAGGATAGTAGAAATGGATATGTTTGGAAATTTATTACACCAATGGGATCTGCAAAAATTAGGTTATACTTTCCATCATGATGTAGTGGAAGCTGCTAATGGAAACCTTTTGATCACCGTAAATAAAACGGGAGCCAAACTGGCCAATGGGCAACCAAGAGTTTTAGACCATATTATTGAAATAGATACCCTGAGTGGTTCTCTTGTCAAAGAATGGGATCTCGCAAATATTGTAGATACGGCCAGGTATCTGAAGCCGGATGGCGTTACTCCTCCGCAGTTTTCGCAATCTCCAAATAACTGGGCACATAATAATGGTATTACAGAAATCGGAAATGATCTCCTGGCCACCATGCGCTACCAGGGCATTACCAGTTTTACGCACGATGGTAAATTAAAATGGCTCATTTCACCACATAAATACTGGGGAGAAAAGTACCAGCCATATTTACTTAGTCCTGTAGATGAAAATGGCAATGCTATCACAGACAGTGCCGTGATCATGGGTGATGCTTCGACCGAAGGATTTGATTGGGCATGGGGGCCACATACACCCATTGCTCTGTCAAACGACCGGATACTGGTTTTTGATAATGGGTATAACCGTCATTGGATACCGAATTATATCACTAATAACAGTAACTATAGCAGGGTGGTGGAGTATAAAATTGATGAAAACAAAAAGACCGTTCAACAAGTATGGTCTTATGGGAAAGAAAAAGGGATCAATGGATTTTCACAGGCGTTGTCGGGAGTTCAAATGCTCTCTCACACAGGCCATGTATTATTTTGTCCGGGGATGGGAGTGCCTACACAGAAAGGATTTGGTGGACGTGTGATGGAAATAGATCCTTCTACAAAAGATGTTTTATTCGAAATGGAAATAACCACACCAAGTAATACCGCATTTCACAGAGTAACAAGAATGACCATGTATCCGGACAGTCTCTAATTATTTAACTAACTAAGCAGCCTCTCCACAAGATAATTTATGGATAACCAATTCAAACTACAACTGCAAAAACTGACGAACGAACAGGAACAACTCTTCAATGTCGTAAATATTCCCACAACCATTTATAATGGATTTGTGCAACGGTACAAGTACCCTATTCTAACGGCAGCACATACACCACTGTATTGGCGATTTGATCTCAATATAGAAACGAACCCACATTTGATAGAACGGTTTGGTATCAATTCCATCTTCAATTCAGGAGCTATTAAATGGAATGGACGATACTTGATCGTAGCGCGGGTAGAAGGTTACGACAGGAAATCATTTTTCGCTATTGCAGAGAGCCCGAACGGGATTGATCACTTCAAATTTTGGAAGTACCCGGTTCGCCTTCCGGATATCGATGAAAGAGAAACAAACGTGTATGACATGCGTCTTACTTTACACGAAGACGGTTGGATTTATGGACTTTTCTGTTCTGAAAGGAAGAATGAAAATATTTCCGAGGAAGATCCTTCGAGTGCCATTGCTTCCACCGGTATTGTTCGCACTAAAGATTTTATTCAATGGGAACGCTTTCCAAATCTGAAAGCTAAAAGCCACCAGAGAAATGTTGTGCTGCATCCTGAATTTGTAAACAATAAATATGCGCTATACACCAGGCCGCAAGATGGATTCATCGAGGCCGGACAAGGCGGAGGTATATCATGGGCTTTGATAGATGATATCACAAACGCTGTAGTAGGAAAAGAACAACTGGTAGATGGCCGTCAATATCATACGATCAAAGAAGCTAAGAATGGTGAAGGCCCGGCACCCATCAAGACATCAAAAGGATGGCTGCATCTGGCTCACGGAGTCAGGCACTGCGCTGCCGGACTGCGATATGTACTATACCTGTATCTGTCTGACTTGCATGAACCTCAAAAAGTAATCGCCAGTCCTGCCGGATATTTCCTGGCTCCGGAGGATGATGAACGGGTAGGCGACGTGTCCAACGTTTTGTTTTCTAACGGATGGATCGCCGATGATGATGGTAAAGTATTCATATATTATGCATCGTCAGACTCACGCATGCATGTAGCGACCTCTACTATCGAACGATTATTGGATTATTGCCTGAATACAAAACCCGATGGCCTAAGGTCGGAGAGTTCTGTGAATACTTTGACAGAAATCATTTCAAAAAACAAAAATCATTTATCATTACATGGAAATGGTACTCCGGTACAGGTGAAAAAATAGCAAATCCATAGAGTTGAGTTTATGCCTGAACCTTTAAACTGCATGTATGAGTGAAATTAAATTACGGGAAAAGATCGGGTACGGTTTAGGAGATGCCGCGTCTTCCATGTTCTGGAAGATTTTTGGAATGTATGCCCTTTTCTTTTATACAGATGTGCTGGGTATTACTGCCGCTGCAGCCGGTACCATGTTTCTCATCGCACGGGTTTGGGACTCATTTTTTGATATTGGTGTGGGCATCATTGCAGACCGGACAAAAACCAAATGGGGAAGCTACAGGCCTTACCTGTTGTGGTTTGCGGTACCCTTTGCGGTGATGGGAGCATTTACATTTTTTGCACCGGACTTTGGTACTACCGGAAAACTCGTGTATGCATACCTGACATACTCACTGATGATGATTGTTTACTCACTCATCAATGTGCCTTATGCCTCATTGCTCGGTGTCATTTCATCAGATTCACAGGAGCGCAACGTACTTTCTTCTTACAGGATGTCATTCGCATTTATAGGAAGCTTTGTTACGTTCATGCTGTTGCAGCCATTGGTAGATGGATTTGCAAAAGCATTTGATAAGAGTGATGCCAATGCTGTCGCCGATGCTACAAAGGTTGCTTCGGGTATCAGTACTGCACCTATTGGCTGGACACTCGCGGTAGCTTCCATCGGATTGTTGTGTACGGTTTTGTTTTTCTTTTGTTTTAGGTGGACAAAGGAAAGAGTGAAACCGGCAGTCAGCAACAGTAGTGAAGAGAAAGGAATGGTAAAAAAGGATCTTGGCGCCCTGATGAAAAATGCACCATGGTGGATACTCGTAGCTACCGGGCTTGCCGCTTTACTATTCAATGCAGTGAGGGATGGGGTCGCTATTTATTATTTCAGGGATTATGTAAAGTTCGATTACATCATGCCGGTAACGGGCTGGGACATCACTACGATATATTTCTTAGTAGGCCAGGCAGCTAATTTAATTGGTGTGATGATGGCACCGAAACTTTCATTAAAATATGGTAAGAAAAGAACCTACATGATCTCAATGGCTATTGCCGGTATTTTCAGTTTTATATTTTTTGTGATTCCCAATCATATCGGCTGGATCATGATCATGCAAACGATTATTTCGATGTGTGCAGGATATGTATTGCCATTGCTCTGGAGCATGTTTGCTGATATTGTGGACTATCATGAATTAAGAACCGGGCGCAGGGTATCAGGTTTGATTTTTTCATCTTCATCTATGTCTCAAAAGTTGGGATGGGCGCTGGGTTCCGCATTGACAGGTTGGTTATTATTTGTGTTCAATTACAATAAAGATTTAATGCAACAGGGTACAGATACCATCTTTGGAGAACGCCTGATGATCAGCATTCTACCGGCGCTTTGTTGTGTACTTGCCGTTGTCGGAATGGCATTGTATCCGCTGTCAGAAGAGAAAGTAAGAGGTATCAGCAGGGAACTGGAGGAAAAACGTAATACCTGAGCGAGTCACTTGCCTTAGTGATGTTTTATTTGTTTGTCTTATCAGAACGAATGAATGAACTTTTGATGCATGTTATATGTGTCATTAAGAATTTTTCATCTGAATTATTCAAACTTTTCAAAGATTCATACCCCAAATTTGAATGCAATAAATGAGTTCATGATCAGTTCGCATTTTTTCTTTTCTTTGGTTACGTTTGCAGAAATGAAAAGCAGACACCTTCATGATGAACATAAGAATTGTTGCTGCCATATTGCTGCTCCTCGTTTGTACCACTTCAAGAGCCCAGGAATTTTCTGCCGTTAAAGATCTTGTAGCAAGGCGTGTACCGTGGTTGCTGAATAAAATTTCGTTCTCTTCTATTCCGAAAGAAAATGGCAAAGATGTTTTTGTACTCTGGTCAAAGAATAAGAAAATTGAAATTGCTGCATCAGGTAACAATGCTGCTGCTAAAGCTATCGGATATTATTTGAAAAATTATTGTCACCGGTCCATGTCTGATATGGGTGATAATCTTGCACCTGTAGAAATCCTTCCCGCGATCCACGAACCTGTCAAAGTAGTATCCAATGCTGATATTCGGTATGCACTCAATTATTGCACCGTCAGTTATACGATGGCATTTTACCAATGGAAAGATTGGGAACACGAATTGGATTGGATGGCATTCAATGGTGTGAACCTGGTGCTTGCGCCGGTAGGAGTAGAGGCTGTATGGCAAAATACTTTGAGAAGGTTCGGATTTAGTGAAAAAGAAATTTTGCAATTTATCGCCCCTCCGGCATTTAGTGCCTGGTGGTTGATGGGCAACCTGGAAGGTTGGGGAGGCCCTGTCACCCAGGGATTGATCGACCGGGAAATGAATCTGCAAAAAGTGATTTTGAAAAGAATGAAAGCGCTGGGCATACAGCCTGTGATGCAAGGCTTTTATGGAATGGCTCCAACTACTGTCAAAGCCAAAGGTGTGGATGTACTGGAGCAGGGTAAATGGGCCGGAGGTTTTCAGCGTCCTGCTTTTCTGAAACCTGATGATGATTTCAAAAAAATCGCGGGCATCTATTATGATGAAATGAAGAAACTATATGGCGGTGACGTTCATTATTTTGCTGGTGATCCATTTCACGAAGGTGGAAATTCTAATGGTGTGAATGTGGCAGAGTATGGTTTGCTGATACAATCAGAGATGCAAGAATATTTTCCCGGAAGTACCTGGGTATTGCAGGGCTGGCAAAACAACCCTTCATCGCAACTATTGTCAATGCTGGATAAATCAAAGGTTTTGGTGTTAGAGTTGTTTGGAGAAAATACTGATAACTGGTACAGCAGGAAAGGTTATGAAGGCACACCATTCGTATGGTGCAGTGTCAACAATTTTGGAGATAAGAGTGGCCTCTATGGTAAGCTGCAACGCTTTGCCAATGAAACCTACCGTGCAAGAACCGGTGAGTTTTCATCGTTGATGAAAGGTGTGGGCATTATGCCGGAAGGCATAACCAACAACCCAGTGGTATATGATTTTATTTTAGACCTTGCCTGGCATAAAGAAAAGGTGAATGCCGATGATTGGATAAAATCTTACGTGACAGCTCGGTATGGCATGTCCGACAAAAATGTGGAAGATGCGTGGCAAATATTTCTACAAACGGTTTACAGCAGTTTTGATAAATACCAGGAAGGGCCCGGCGAATCTGTGTTTTGTGCGAGGCCATCATTGGATGTAAAGAGTGTTTCCAGTTGGGGAACGAGAGCAAGAAATTATGATGTGAAAGAATTCAAAGAAGGTGTGAAGCTATTTGTGTCTGCTTCATCGGCAATGAAGAATAGTAAAACCTATCAAATCGATAAAATTGATTTTGTGCGACAGGTGTTGGCAAATGAAGGCGAGCAGGCGTATAAGGAAATGGTTGCCGCTTTTTGGAAAAGAGATGCCGAATTGTTTCAAAAGAAATCAGCTTCATTTCTCTCATTAATTCGATTGCAGGATTCTTTATTGAGTACGAACAAGCATTTTCAATTATACACATGTTTGAAGCAGGCAGAGGATTTTGGAAAAACTCCTGCTGAGAAAAAACGTGCTTTGAGGAATGCTAAAACACAGATCACTTATTGGGGACCTGACAACCCTACTACCGATCTACATGACTATGCCAACAAAGAGTGGAGTGGGCTAATGAAATATTTCTATCTGCCCCGCTGGGAAATGTTTGTGAAAGATTGTAAAGCGATACTTCAGGGCAAGCCGGGAGCGGAACCTGATTATTTTTCGTTTGAAGAAAACTGGGCCGGTAAACAGGATTTGTATCCACCGGTAAAGATATCTTCTGCTACTCTCGATTCAATAGTGAAGCGGGTATTGACGATGGATGAAAACCAATAGGGTTTTCAAAAATGCAATCCCCCGGAACATAGATATTTCCGAAAATCAACCGGCGGAAAGCATTCATACGGCAGACATAAATTTCCAGAAAGTAAACTCCAACACAATAATCTTTACTATAAGCTATTGATATACTTTCCTCACCACACAAAAGTACCTGCCGAGCCTCCTTGCAACGTCACTGTTGCTCTCTGTCCCTTAAACACGATATTGAATGACTGCTGGTTGTCTTTATCATTGATAACTACCAAAACCTTTTTTCCATCCGGCCTTACAAATGCTGCATTGTAAATACTGCCGGTATTGTTGCTGGCCACTCGTACCGAACCGGGAACAACAAATTTGGAAGCGTGTGCCACAATGTAGTACCCCACATTTCTCGTGTAACCAGAGATGATAGTAATGCCTCCTTTGCAGGTGGTACATCCTCCCTGTGTATGAATTGAAAAATTTGGATCGCTTGCCAGGTTCCACTCCAGGGCATTACGGCTCCAGTTGCGCATAGAGCCAATGATTACATTCTTGAGATGCCACCTGAAATCCCCTGCAAAGTCGCCATTGGAGGGAGTGTATTGTTCTGTGAAGTAAATGTTTTTCTGAGGATAATAATTGTGTACGTCCGAAAGCGCGCTAATATCGCCGCCATACAAATGAAACGCGGAGCCGTCAACGTATTTTCTCGCATCAGCATCATCCAGAATTGTCAGTGGATAATCAGGCCTGTCTGCATTATGGTCGTAAATAATAATTTTTGTTTTGATTCCGGCATTCTGAAATGCAGGCCCTAAATGATTCTTGATGAAATCTGCTTGTACTGTTGCCGGCATCAGCATGCTCGGATTATTGCCTCCATACAATGGTTCATTTTGGGGAGTAATGGCATCGATAGTGATGCCTTCTGCTTTCATGCCCTGAATGTATTTTACGAAATATTGCGCATACACGCTGTAGTACTGAGGCAGCAAGCTACCTCCGATGGAATTCTCATTGCTTTTCATCCACACCGGCGGTGTCCATGGAGAGCCCAGCAATTTGATATCCGGATTGATAGCAAGTATTTCCTTGAGTACAGGGATTACTTTGCTTTTGTCTTTTCTGAGATTGAAATTATCGAGGTTGACATCGGTTTGTCCTGCCGGCATATCATCATAAGTATATACAGATTCGCTCAGGTCAGATGCTCCAATGCTGAGCCGCAGATAACTGATACCGATATCATTTTCATCTTTGCCAAAGAGTTCATTGAGCAGTGTGGCCTTTATAGCTGCAGGCAGTTCATCTATTAATTGAGCGCTTCCGTCAGTCAATGTAAAGCCAAACCCATCAACGGTTTGATAGGTGGTAGTGGTATCAACTGTAATGTCAGGGTAGCCATTCGTTCCGGTCTTAAATTCGATTGTAGCAGGTTGCTTTTGAAACAAAACAGTCTGATCAGCTTTTGTAAGGTAGAAAGTAACCGGTGTACCTTTTACAACCGGAATGGTATCCTGGCGACCACCTCCTCCCGGGTTCGTACCCTTCTGGCATTTGGCAAAACCAAAAATAAACAAGGCACAACATGCAATGAGGGAAATTATAGGCCGGTTATTTGTTTTCATTCATTTTGATGGTTTGCTTTTTACCTTTTAAATACTAATGTCGAAATAGAATGCGGCAGGCTTGTGGCAGGAGCTGATTGTTCATTCATCATCAGATTGTATTGTAGTGTGGTATTACTGTCATTCATCACCACAACAACAATAGAGCCATCCACATTTTTAAAAGCTGTTGTGAGCAGGTTGGTCCTGTTACTGGATGCATTGATCCTCCTCGCTCCCGGCCTGATGAATTTTGAAAAGTGCCCGATGTAAAAATAGGAATTTGCATAAAAAAGTTTTTTCCCTTTCATGGAGTGAATAGGAGCAAAGCAATAATTAGCTACATGATTGGGGCCTCCCTTTTCATCGAGTAAAATGTTCCAGTCAGTCCATGCAACTGTTCCACTGTTGAAGTCGTTGATCATGGATTTGCCATAGATCTCACCCAACTTCCAATTGCTCATGCTGTCCTTATGGAATGCGTCTGCACATCCTTCTGTAAAGATCAAATTTTTATCAGGGAATGTTTCGCTGACCAATCTTTCATTGTTGAATTGCATGCCACCACCGGTCCAGGTTTCGTACCAGTGATAACCGATACCCCAAACATACTTTGCCGCTTCAGGGTCGTTCAGGATTGTCGAGGCTCGATGATAGATCAGGTCCCTGTTATGATCCCAGGCAATTAATTTTTTATCCTGCATTCCGTTTTTCACGAGGGTAGGGCCGAGGTAGTTCTTAATAAAGTCTCTTTCTTCCGCCGCGGTATAGATGCAGGATTCCCATTTCTGTACTGCCATTGGTTCGTTCTGTACAGATAATCCCCAAACGGGAATTCCTCTCTGCTCATAGGCCTGGATAAATTTCACATACATATTGGCCCATGATTGGCGGTATTCGGGTAATAGTTTCCCACCATGCAGCATGTCGTTGTTATCTTTCATCCATGCCGGAGGCGACCATGGGCTTGCAAAGAGTGTCAATTTGCCTGCCTCATTTATTGCCTTTTTGATCAGTGGAATCTTGTATTTTTCATCATGTGCTACGGAAAATGTTTTAAGATATTTATCGCCCTGTTCAACGTAAGCATAGGAGCCACTGGAGAAATCACAACTTTGAATATTGGTACGCGCCAGCGTGTAGCCTATACCGTTAGTAGAATCATAATAAGCCTGAAGGAACTTTTTTTGTAATTCAGGAGTTAGTTTCGCGAACACTTCTGCGGATGCGTCTGTAATAGCTCCGCCGATTCCCAGCATGGTCTGGAAAGTATGTGTATCATCGAGAAAAATATATACATTCTTCTCAGCCATCGGCGATGATGCTCCAAACCCCGTGGGCTTTTGTTCAGTAAGCCGGAGTTGCGTACCCTTTGCTGTTGTGAAAATTCGTACAGGTGCATCTATGATATCAGAATGCTTCTTATTGCCGGAAGGAACTGCCAACAGGTAAATGATGGCAAGAAGCAGGTAAGACGTTTTCATCATTCTAAGTCATTTGTTTTTTCTAAAAAATCTTGTTTCATTTTATTGAAATACCCTGACATAATCCACGATCATCCGTTGGGGAAAAGTGGTGGTTGCATCAGGAGATCCGGGCCAGTTGCCACCGACAGCCACATTCATGATAAAAAAGAAAGGCGCATTGAATGGATAGTCAGTTCCTACATCAGATTTGTTGACCTCGAGTACCAGGTTGTCATCTACTAACACTTGTACCTTATCAGCCTGCCATTTCATGGAAAATACATGAAACTGATCATAAAAAGATCCGTTGCTGAGCGAATATGAATTTCCCCTGGAGGCGTGTGCTGCAGTTCCGTAGTGTAAGGTGCTGTACATTTTAGAAGGTTCGTGTCCCAACAGTTCCATGATGTCGATTTCTCCGCTGCCGGGCCAGGGCACTGTATTGATATTGCTTCCCAGCATCCAAAGCGCCGGCCATATTCCTTTTCCTTTTGGCAGCTTTGCACGAATGTCTATTCTTCCATATTGAAACTGCTTTTTGTTTTGTGTGGTCAATCTTGCTGAAGTGTAATTGAATCCACTCATGCTTTCATTCCGTGCCTCAATGATGAGGTTGCCATTCGATACCAGAACATTTTTCGGACTATTGGTATAATATTCCAATTCGTTATTCCCCCAACCCGAGGCGCCGTTTCCAATTTCATAATTCCAGTCGTTGGTATTGAGCGTATTTCCATTAAACTCATCGCTCCATGCAAGTGCATATCCCGGATAATTATCGGGAGTAGAATAACCGGAATTATCTGTAACGAAGTTGGATCCGTTTTCCGTAATGATGGTACCCGTAGCAGTACCATCGCCGATAGTTCCATTCTTAGGATTGCTCAATTGTACAGTGAACCCGATATTATTTTCTCTTGTATCTGTCGGGTCGCCGGTGATTTGAACCGTGATCTCTGCATTGGATTGATTGGGAGCAAAGGTAACAGTACCTGATGCGGATGTGTAATCTTTGCCGGC
This sequence comes from uncultured Ginsengibacter sp., assembly GCA_964526985.1. Classification (GTDB taxonomy): domain Bacteria; phylum Bacteroidota; class Bacteroidia; order Chitinophagales; family Chitinophagaceae; genus Ginsengibacter. The sequence continues at coordinate 17,014 of CAZGNJ010000051.1, forward strand.
TTTAGCAGTTCCGTCCTTCAGAGAATAATCCACGGAAACACTGATAGTAGTTGTTTTGTCAAGCGTTACTCTGAAGTGCATCACATTTACTGATGCTCCCCTTGCCTGCGAAGCGTCTTCAATTTTAATCGATGGCTTCACAGCCGGTGCAGGATCTTCTTTTTTACTGCATGATAAAACGACTGCCAGCAAAAAAAACAAAAGCCCACACTTTTTCGTTGCCTGTATTATGGTAATTGCCATTCAAAATTTTCATTTAAATATATTGCCCCTCTCACAAATCACTCTTCAAAAACTAAACTCTAAACCCTATCCGCCGCCGCGGACTAAACTCTAAACTCCTCTAAACCTTCTTTACTGTGCTTTCATTTTCAAATACCATGCGTTTCCTGTTTCAGTTCCTTGCACACGCAGGTACATATCAGTAGGAGTGATCGTCATTATTTCATATTCCTTCAGGAGCGCACCATAACCGATAAACGTTGTATTTCCGGAAAGTTGGATGGCCGTTTTTGTGGAGGGTGCTGATGCCGCTACGCCTGAACTGGAAGGCACAAACGAAAATGCTGATGATCCTCCGGAGTAACTGTAACATGCTTCACCGCCTGACGAAGGAATACCGGGAAGCCCGCCTGCCAGGTCACCTGTTTTGGTGAATGCGCCATCAGGTGTATTGGTAGTAAGCGTAAAGCCATCTGATGTCTTAGTAAAGGTGAAACTTGCTGTATAAAAGCAATTGCAGCATCCGACTTTTTCATTGATTGCGGCAGACCACCATTCCGGTGTAACTGAAGTAGGGCTCCATGGGCCTACTCCAAAGTGTCCAGCTACATCTTTGTTCACTCTCCAGGTCTTAGAGCCTGTTCCTGTCAGGTCACTCACAATTTCAGGATCGGGTGTGAAATCGCTCCTAACTTCTATTTCTTTAGTTACCGTTGTAGCTGTTGCACCAGGCCCATAAGCTACCACAGTTACGGTGTATTTATTCAAACCTAATGTAGTGTACTTCTTTGAAACTACCGGTTTGTCCAGGTGTTGGAGGTTGATACCATCTGCCGCATTATAGTCTATCATATAGGATAAAACGTTTTTACCGCTGAGGGTAAAGTCAACATCACCAGATCCATCACCCGCCGGATGTGTAGCGTCTTGTCCTATTATTTTTACTGAGATCGCTACCTCAGATGGAGCTGTTAATGCGCCCATGTGAAATTCCTGTTTTTTGCAACTGCCCAAAAATAGAGTGGCAAGAAAAAACAGTACTGCATAATTTCTAAATATTTTCATGTCAATAATTTTAATTGGTTTGGATAAAGTTGTCAACATAAATGATAGCACCTGCACCATCCACAGCATCATTGAAGCGCAATACCAACTGCCCGAATTTTTCATTGGCAGGAATCGCTCCGATAGATCCATAATCGAATACAAGTTCTTCCCATTGTCCCGATTTGGTTAACGGCACTTTTAATACTGCGACACCATTAGAAATACTTGATCCGGATTCCAGCTCTACATTGAGTTTAGCTCCAATGAGAGCCGGATCAGGATTGTACACCAGTACTTTGATCTTCTTGCCATTGGCCATGTTTATTGGATTGTCAAGCGGGCTGTAGGTGCCACTCCATCCCTGTGCACCCCTTACAAATTTTCCGACTGTTGCCGAGGTATTCAGTCCGGAGGACGAAGGATTCGCTACATAAGAAAATTGTTGATTATCGCCAAAGGTTCCAAAGAAGTAATCAATGTTTGGATTGTCAAATGTTATCGGCAAACCGAATGGATCTACAATTTTTACAGGAATAGTCTTTTCTGATTTAGCAGCGCCACCACTCAAGGCCACTACCTTCACATTATAATTGCCTGCGTCGGTGTAAGTGTGTGAAACCTCAGCGCCCTTTGCAAACGGTGTTCCTGTTTCATTTGCTACATCGCCAAAGTAAACCACGAATGAAGCAGCATACAGTGCAGAGGCACTTACTTTTAGCGTGTGTGTATTCACGTCAGTATTCACCTTCAGGTCTTCCGGTGCACGGTACAAGACATCTAATGGATAGGTGGAAGTAACTTCCTCACCGGAAAGGCTTTTGGAAATAATAGTTACAGTGTATTTCCCCTCCGGGTAATAATGCACTGCATTGTGCCCGGGCATTACATCGGCTTCTGCATCAGCCCCTGTACCATGACCAAATTTCACTACAAAAGATGATGCGCCTTCTGCAGTAGGAGTGATGGTCACTTTACCACTGTTGTCGTTAGTGATTTGCATCAATTGCCCGGGATTGTCCACTTTGGCTGTATTGATAAAGGATGTATCATCATCGATTCCATCTTTCTGGCAACCTACGAAGGCTGTCGTTGCCAGCAGAAACAGGAATAGAAAAATTCGTTTCATATTCATAACTTTTAATAATTAGGATTTTGAACAAGTTTGGTGCCCTGCAGTTCACCTGAAGGGATTGGGAATATTTCATTCTTACCGGCTACGAATCCGCGATTCGCAAGTTTCGTTGCAGCATCGCCCCATCTTACCAAATCAAAGAAGCGATGGCCTTCTCCGGCAAGTTCTAACCTGCGTTCTGTTTTGATGGCATCCATCGTTACAGGTACGGAAGGCAATCCAACCCTTGCTCTCACTGCATTCAACAGGGCCTGTGCGCGGGCTCCGGTACCGCCGAGTGCCTCGGCCTCCATCAGGTAGCAGTCAGCAAGCCTGATGATATAATCGTCCTGTTTGAAGTTCAGTTCCATCGCTCCACCACCGGTGCGCACATCAGACATGCGCGGAATAAATTTGTTGAGAAAATAGCCTGTGTTTTTATACCCTTCGATATAACCGGCCTGTCCGTCAGCTTCCAATGCTTTCATGTCGAGAACGGTGGCGGAAAAGCGCGGATCATTTTTGATGAGGTCATAAAAATCCTGTGTCCATACGTTAAAGCTCCATCCTGAAGGAATATCCGGCGCTTGGGGACCTTTCTTCTGGTAACTTCTTGGTCCTACCATTTGGTTTACAGAGTTTCCTTCATCTGCACTACTGCCCCAGAAACCCCAGTCAGCATTGGATTGATCGGTGTGTACACATTCCAAAATAGATTCGGGGTTGAACTTATTGGTAAATACCCACAGGTCTGAAAACTTAGGCAGCAGGTAATTACCATATTGGTTGGGTTGTCCGGGTGTAGGGCCATTTACTTCGGCAAGCATTGCAGCGGCTTCTGATTTCTTATTATCATACAAATAAACTTTTCCCAGCATTGCCTGTGCTGCACCTTTCGTAATACGTCCGGCTTCTGTTGCTAAATTCACTGAAGGAGGCAGGTCTGTAATTGCTTCGGACAAATCCTTTTCGATTTGCGCGTACACATCTGCCGGAGCCGCTTGTGTAACATTGTAGATATCAGTTGTGCTCAATGGTTCGATGATCAATGGAATATTTTTGAACATCCTCACCAGGTTGAAATAATAAATAGCACGAAGTGCTTTTGTCTCTGCAATAAATCGTGCTTTTTCTGATGCGTCCATAGGCACATCAGGAAGTTTCTTCAGCAAAATATTTGCTCTGAACACGCCCTGGTAATGATCGCTCCAAAAGCTTCCGGGCATGATGTTGGGATTCAATGTATAATTTGAAAACCCCTGTATGCCTGCTCCGTCAGATGAACTACCACCACCAGCATAGTTGTCATCAGAACCGGCATTCATCATTGTGATCATGTTTTCAAAACCGCCGGCATTTTTTCTCAATACATCATACACAGCTACTAAACCCGCATAGGCCTGGTCGCGGTTGGCATAATAATTTTCACTGAGAAACTGGCCTTTGGGTTCCAGTGTTATAAAATCTTTATTGCAGGAAGCCAGCATCGTAAATAGAAGGATCACCGGCAGTGCAACTTGTATCTGAATTCGTTTCATATAATTCGATTTAATGGATTTTTAAAATGAAAGTTGAATACCACCCATAAATGATCTCGCTTGCGGATACTGTCCTTTGTCAATTCCGAATACACCGCCACCCACTTCAGGATCGTAACCGCTGTACTTCGTCAGTGTCGCAAGGTTTTCAGCGGTGACATAAACTCTCAGTTTGCTGATGCCTGCTCTGCTTAATAGACGATTTGGAATAGTGTATCCTATTTGAAGTAGTTTCAGTCGCAGGTAGTCTCCGTCTTCAAGGTAGAAATCAGACATCCTGGTAAAGTTGCCGTTAGGATCAGAATCGATCAGTCGTGGGAATGTGTTAGAAGTTCCTTCACCATGCCAGCGGCTCATGGCCCTGGTGCTGTAGTTGGCAGTGAGGATATCCAGCCTGCGCAATCCCTGGAATATTTTGTTGCCTGCGGCGCCTTGTCCGAATACCATCAGGTCAAATCCTTTGTAGTCCAGGTTGATGGTGAATCCAAAAGTATATTTTGGAAGATTGCTTCCTAAGAAAGTTTTATCAAGGTCGCCACTGGTGATTTCACCATCACCATCGAGATCAGCCCATTTGAAATCTCCCGGCCTTGCATCGGGTTGTATTAATCCGCCGGCCTTGTTTGTGTAACTCTGTATTTCCTGTTCGTTTTGGAAAATGCCCAGTGTTTTGTATCCAAAAAAACTATTGTATGACTGACCCACCTGTATGCGTGTAACAGTGCTCATGGATTGAAAGCTGGCACCGCCTCCGATAAAGTTAGTATCAGCCGATACATAGGTAACTGTATTTTTCAGGTATGAACCATTGGCATTTACAGACAAATAGAAATCACCTATTCTCTTGTGATAACCTAACTCTAATTCTATACCGGTATTCTTCATGTCCGCCACATTACCCCATGGTGATGAAGAAACACCAACATATCCGGGAATGGAAACTGGCCTGAGAATGCCTGAAGTTTTTTTATTGAACCAATCGAAGCTGAGGTTGAAATCATTCAGGAAAGTAGCGTCAAACCCAACATCAGCAGATTTTGTCTCTTCCCAGTGCAGGTTAGGATTGTCCAGTGTTTCAGGAGCGTATCCTGTGGTAACAGCACCGCTGTTTCCCAATGAATAGTTGAACCCGCCAACCACGAGAGAGAGATACCTGAAGTCGTCCATAGCATCATTACCTACCACACCGTATCCACCACGGATCTTCAGAGTATTGACGGCTGAAATATTTTTAAAGAATTCTTCCCTGTGTACATTCCATCCTGCAGAGAAAGAAGGGAATATCCCGTACTTTTTATTACTACCGAATTTGGTAGATCCATCCCTTCTGATGATCCCCGTCAGCAGATACTTGTCTTGATAGGAATAATTCAATCTTCCGAATAAAGATGATATCTTATGCTCAATGAAATCTCCCGAATAACCATCCCTGTTAGCAAGTCCTACATCGAAACCGAAGGAAGCGTCTTTATAACTATTGATCGGTAAATTGTAAAAAGTCATTCCGGTGTAACCACCAATATTTTCTACATAAGCGCCCTGGCCTACCAACACAGTCAGGTCATGATCGCCAAATGTATTGCTGTATGTGATGGTGTTTTCAATATTCCAGCTATAGGCTTTGTTTTCTCCTTTGCCATAGCTGTTCTTGTTGGTCTGCACAGTATTGCTCAGGAAATATTCAGGAGTGAAACCGATATTACCCCAAAATGCTTTTTTCACACCAATGGTAGAACGTAAAGTCAATGTAGATATAGGCTTCGCTTCCAGGAAGGCATTACCTACAAAGTCATCAGACCAGTTGGATTGTCCCAATCTTGTTTGGATATATGCAAGAGGGTTGGTCATTTCTTGTCCTACATAATTGGAGATACCGTAAGGGTTGCCATTTTTATCACGGATGACATTGGGATTATTATATATAGCCGCGTTGGGTTGAGAAGCAACATCTGTTACTACAATCGGTGTCAATGGATCCAGGTTGATTGCTGAACTCAAAGGTCCTCCAAATTCACTGTTGGTATTTCCCAAACCGGTTGATTTTTGATGTGTATATCCTAAGGTTTGGCCGAAAGTGAAAATTTTAGAAATCTTGTGGGTTGAATTCAATCGCAGGTTCAATTTATTATAATTGGAAATATCGGTAGTTACGATACCATCCTGCGACTGCATTCCCGCAGAAAAATAGAAAGTAGATTTGTCGTTTCCACCGCTAAGGCTTATTTCATTGGAGTACCGTGGTGCAGAATAGTTGAAGATAGCCTTCTGCCAATCGGTACCCTTACCCAATTTGCTTACATCAGGAAAGAGAATTCCATTTCCCGCGGCAACTGAACTTTCATTTCTCAACACCGCATATTCTGTGGCATTCAATAATTTCAGGATTCGCTCCGGTTGTGAAATGCCGTAGTATCCATTATAGTTGACACGCATGTGTCCGGCCTTCCCTTTTTTGGTTGTGATCAGGATGACGCCACCTGCTGCCCTCGTACCGTAGATGGCTGCTGAAGCAGCGTCTTTCAATACTTCTATAGAGGCAATATCCGACTGGTTGAGATAGCCGATACCTCCCGGGTCCACTACCACACCATCCACTACGTACAGAGGGTCATTATCATTAAAGGTGGTGATACCGCGGATACGGATGGTGGAGGGCGATCCCGGCTGCCCGGAATTCTGCATAATGGTTACCCCAGACACACGCCCCTGCAGTGCCTGTTCTATCCTTCCATTAGGTACATCATCGAGATCAGATGCCTTGATAGAAGAAATAGCGCCGGTTACATTCGACTTCTTCTGTGTACCATATCCTACCACTACCACTTCGCTCAGGGATTTATTGGTGGGTACCAGTGATATATTATATGTAAGATTATCGGAAGTGAGTGATACCTCCTGTGATACATAATCTGTATAACTTACCACCAATGCTTTGGCATTGGAAGGGACAGTCAAGGTAAAATTTCCATTGATGTCCGTTTGTGTCGCGATGGTTGTTCCTTTTACAGTGATGGTGGCTGAGGGGAGAGGGGCGCCCAGCGAACTACTCGTAACAGTTCCCTGGATTTCCCGGTTCTGGCCCTCTGATTTGAATCCTGTAAGAAGGAGAATGGAGGTTACAAACAACGCGGTAATTTTCAATTTCATACGCAGTGTTATTTTTTGTGAAAAATGAATGTTAAGTCGATGTTATAAAATTAAGGGAAGGTGTACCCTCTCATCAAAAATTGAGGTACTACATGGGTACTTCATATTATGCAAATGCCTTTTTGACCGGAAAATTTACTACGTCAATAATACTTCATGGGAAAATTATTAAATTCACAACCCCAAAAATGCCGGGTTTATGAGAAATCTACTATGCATTTTACTTTGCTGCTGTCTCTTCACTACCAATGGGCAAAATACCATAGGACTACCGGAGGTGATCAATTATTCAAAGCAGTTGTATAATGCCGGATCTCAAAACTGGGAAATCAGGCAGGGCCCTAATGGTTTGATCTATTTTGGTAACAATGAAGGGCTGCTGAGTTTTGACGGTACTTTCTGGAAGATATATCCTTTACCCAACAAGACCATAGTAAGATCTATTGAGATAGCGCCTGATAACAAAATTTACGTCGGTGGCCAGAATGAGTTCGGGTACTTTTCTTCCGGAAAAGGAGGAAATCTTGAGTACCATTCTTTAATACACCTGATCCCGGAGAAATACAGGGCATTTGACGATGTGTGGAACGTGTGCTACTACAAGGGCTCTCTCTTTTTTCGTTCTAACGGAATGATCTTTCAACTCACCAATGAGAAGATCACAGTGTATCCTACCAAGTCAGAATGGCGGTACATTACCACCTGCAATGGAAAACTTTTTGCCGAAGACCGGGAACATGGTGCACTTTTATTTCAGGATGGGAAATGGATTCCGATTTTCAGAAATTCAATACTGCCATACCATGCATTGATTTCATCCATCATTTCCCTGGATGATGAACATTTACTGATCACGACGATCCGGAATGGTTTTTTTGTATGTGACCAGAAGATGGACCTGGTACCTATGGCGACTCCGGATATCACCTACTTATCTACTCTCAATATTTATAAGGCCCTAAAGCTGAATGATGGCAATATTGCCATTGCCACCAGTATGGGAGGATGCTTTATCTTGAGTCCCGAAGGAAAAATCATTCAGAAACTGACTCTTGCCGAAGGCCTTCAAAATAACAATCTCCGGAGTATTTTCCAGGACAAAGACAAGAACCTCTGGCTGGGATTAGAGAATGGAATCGATTTTGTAGCTTATGACAATGCCATCAAACATATTTACCCAGGAGCACTCAACATGGGTTCCGGTTACTCGGCCATTACTTTCAACAATTACATCTACCTGGCTACTTCGAATGGACTGTACCGATTCAGAATGGACGATTCCAAAGACATCAGCTTTGATAAAAATGAAATCGAAAAAGTGCTTCATTCGGAAGGTGAAGCCTGGAATCTTTCCATTGTTAACGGACAGCTTTTCATGGGCCATCATACCGGAGCCTACACGATAGATGGTGGCAAAGCAGTATTGTTCGACAATACCATCGGCTTCTGGACGTTTCAGCCACTTTCCCAGCAAAGCCCTGCTGATACGATGATCGCTGGTAATTATCTCGGATTGGCATTTTACAAAAGGGAAGGAAACCGGTTTCTCAACAAAGGAACTTTTTTGAAGTTCGAATCTGCCCGGTTTGTTGTTATCGAGGATGATCATACAATCTGGGTAGCGCATCCATACAAGGGAATTTTCAGAATACACATTAACGCAGATGGAAGTACTGTTGTGAAAACGATATTGAAAAATGAAGGATTGCCTACTTTGAATAACAATTACATCTTCAGGATCAGGAATAAAATAGTGTTAGCCACCCAGGATGGAATGTTTGAGTATGATCTATCCAAAGACCGGTTTGCGCCTTCGCAGTTTTTGAACGACAAGATCAAAGCAAGAAATATTTCTTATCTGAAAGAAGACACTGATGGCAATATCTGGTTTGTACATGGTAAGCAGGTGTCTGTCCTGGATATTTCTGATGACTCCAGCCGTGTAATTGACTTTCCTGAGCTGAATAGCAGAATGGTGAATGGATTCGAAAATATTTATCCGATCGACAAAAACAATATTCTGATCGGCAGTGAGAAAGGTTTTTATCATGTGGACTTTGAAAAATACAAACAAACCAAAAAGACGCTGGACATTCAGGTACGCGAAGTCATGACCATATCCGGCACTGACAGTCTCTTGTATGCAGGATATGGCAAACCCGGAATCATAACATTACCCTACAGACGAAATTCCCTGCGCCTTGAATTTTCAGCTATCTTTTACGGACAGCAGGCCAATATCGAATACAGTTATTACCTGAAGGGCTTTGACAAGAATTGGTCTGCCTGGTCGTCCAAGGCAGAGAAGGATTATACCAATTTGCCTCCGGGAGATTACGAATTCAAAGTAAAGGCAAGAACCAACCTGGGCAATGAGTCAGCTATCAGCAGTTATTCATTTGTGATCGATCCGCCCTGGTACCTTTCTTTGCCTGCTAAAGTGATTTATTTATTATTGGTGGTCATCGGTGGTTACCTGCTCGTTCAATTTCAAAAAAGAAAATTCCTTGCCCAGCAAAAGAAATATGAGGAAAGACAAAAGCATCTCACCTACCTGCACCAGTTAGAAAATGATAAAAATGAAAAAGAGATCGTAAAACTGAAAAATGAGAAACTGGAAACGGAGATCGAACACAAAAATTTTGAACTGGCTAATTCAGCCATGCACCTGCTGCAGAAGAAGGAGATGATGGACAAATTAAGAGACGATCTCAATGGCATGTTGAGAAATATTGACAATGAAGAAACCGTCAGGAAAGGCAAAAACCTGCTGAAAGCCCTGGGTGAGGATAATAAGCTTGACGAAAGCTGGAATCATTTTGAAATGCACTTCGATAAGGTACACACCGACTTCATCGTAAAGATCAAACAAAAATATCCTGCGCTTACTGCAGGCGAACTGAAACTCTGCGCTTATGTCAGATTGAATCTCTCGAGCAAGGAAATAGCCCGCCTGCTCAATATTTCAACCAGGGGAG
>CAZGNJ010000052.1:0-8554 GCA_964526985.1 uncultured Ginsengibacter sp.
GGAGCGCAAAAATAGCAAAATATTACTTTACCCGCACCGCTATCTGATAAAATTTAGTTAGAGGTTTCTTTTCCCGTTCTGTTACAATAAAACATTTTTCAGTTCCCTTTCCGTAAATGCCCTGCGATAATCCTCCGGAATGCCTATATCAATGAAAAAACCATCCTGTTCGCATCCAAATACGGCACCTTCCTTTCCACTAAATTTCTCCAGGTAATCCTTTTCAAAAGAAAATACCTTTTCAAATGATTGTCTCATAAATTGCTCTGCATTGAGCATGTACACACCTCCATTGATCAGGCCCGAAGTACAATACTTCTTTTCATGAAAAGCTGTAATCCTGCCATCATCGGCTACAGAGACAGAACCATACCGATCAAAATCTTCCATTGGTTTTAATGCCAGGGTACAGGCAGCATTTTTTTCTGCATGAAAATCAGCAAGGGAAAATACATCCACTTTGTACATTGTATCTCCATTGCAAACGAGCACATCCTTTGTCATTACTTTATTGCAGGCAAGGCTGATTGCACCGCCGGTACCGAGTGGCTTATCTTCAAGGGAAAGAGAGTAGGAGAGTGATGCGAAATCCCTGTTCAGGAAGTCGATGATCTTTTCACTTTTGTACCCCAAAGAAAAAATGAAATGCCGTATTCCCTGTGAGAGCAAGTAATGGATCAGGTACGATAGGAATGGAACATCATTCACCGGTGCCAGGCATTTGGGTGCATCACTCACTTCGCTGCGAAGCCGTGTGCCCAGACCGCCGGCCAGTATGATGGCTTCGCTGATCATTGCTCGGTTTTGCTGAAATAATTTTCCTCTACCAGTTCACAGATGATATGCCCGATCATAATGTGGCTTTCCTGTATGCGAGGTGTATCATTGGACGGGACATTCAATAAAATATCCGCAAGGTCTTTGAGCTTGCCTCCTGTACTTCCTGTGAAGGCAATGGTAGTCATTCCCTTCTCCTGTGCAGCTTCGAAGGCGTTGACGATATTCTTGCTGTTGCCTGATGTACTCAGCCCGATGAGTACATCACCTTCTTTTCCAATACCAATGATCATCCGGCTGTAGATTACATCATAACTGTAATCATTTGCCACTGCTGTCAGATAACTGGTATTGCAGTGTAGTGCTTCAGCAGGCAATGCATCCCGATCCAGGTAAAATCTTCCGCTGAATTCTGCAGCCAGATGCTGTGCGTCAGAAGCGCTGCCACCGTTACCACAAAACAAGACTTTATGGCCATTCTTAAATGCAGCGACTATTACTTCAACACATTCTTTGATGGATTGAATGAACAGATCATCTTCCAGTATTTTCTGCTTCACCTCTATGGATTGCTCCATTATTTTTCGAATCTCTTCCATAGCCAATTTCAGTTTTTAAATTAATTAGATATTCCAGGTGGTCAACCCGTATTTTGTAAAGGTATATTCTCTGACTGTGCCTCCAAATTTCTTCAGTTGTTCTATGACACTGAATCTTGTATTGTCCGGGCAATAAAAAATCATGAAGCCACCGCCACCTGCTCCACTGATTTTGCCACCGGTAGCTCCTGCTTTTTTTGCAGTGTCATATATTTCTTCGATCATAGGGTTAGAAATGTTGTGTGCCATTTTTCGTTTTTGTTGAAAGCCAAAATCAAGGATGTCGCCAAACTCATTCAGTTTTCCTCTTAGCAACGCTTCTTTCATCATCCTTGCCTGCTCTTTCAGTTGATGCATGGCTTCAATGCTCTTTTGATTTTTATCATTGACGTTCTTTACCTGCTCATCAATGATAACAGCGCTCTGCCTGCTGGTCTCTGTAAAATACAATACCAGATTATTGCCAAGTTCATGCATGTACTCCGGTTTGATACGGAGCGGATTCACAATGACTTTATCGCCACCATAAAACTCCATGAAGTTAACTCCGCCAAAAGTAGCTGCATATTGATCCTGCTTGCCACCTGATAATGACAGATCATTTCTTTCGATGCGATAGGCGAGGTGTGCTATATCATAATCACCTAAGGCCAGTTTTTGCCATTCGGCGAAAGCGCCAAGGATAGCTACAACGAGGGTAGAAGAAGTGCCCAACCCCGAACCTGCCGGAGCATCTACGGAAGTGGTTAAACGAAATCCCGAGCGGATGCTACCGTAGTCTCTTTGGATGGAATTATACACGCCTTTCAGGAGATCAAGTTTTCCGTCTATGGGTAACTGTGGTTGAAAATTGAATTCCTGCCGTTCCTTCCTGTCTGCTGCTTCTACAATGATTTTGTTCTCTGCGATCGGTTCTATGTTGGCATACGCAAAGAGTGAAATAGTTGCATTCAAAATAGCTCCACCGTACTGATCGCTGTAGGGACTTACATCTGTACCGCCACCTGCAAGTCCAATGCGCAAAGGAGCTTTACTTCTATAGATCATGAGTGAATGATAAGGTGGTAAAGATATTTAGTTTGAATTAGAAAAAAGGAGGTGCAGGCAGACCGGCATAAATGGCCGGCCAGGAAAGAAAATGCGTAAAACCGGTTGGTACCAAAGGTTAGATCGGTATTGATGTCTTTTCAATCACAACAAAAATGATGCGCTGATATCAAAATCTGCATGCTTCCAGGCTTTGTCAAAACGGTTTTTTACACTTTGTGCATCGGCAGGTTTTCCCTGGTTTTGAAGCGAAAGATACAAGCCATAAAGCGCCCATCCGTTTTCTTTCCACTTGCTTAGGTCCTCCCGGAATATTTTTTCGGCCTCCGCATATTTCTCTTGCTTGAGCAAGGCAGTACCGAGATGATGGCGTACCGAAAAAAACCAATCCGGTGGCTCGTTGTAGTTGAGGTTGTCTTCGATAGCAATTGCCTGCAGGAAGGCAGTATTTGCTTTGTCGTACTCCTTGCTTTGTTGACATACTTCAGCAGTCAGTACATTCACAGCTATTTGAACAATATCGTGCATGGTGTTGATGCCCCAGATAGTAGTTTCTTTCAGGACAGGGTCTTTTGCCAGTTCTTTCAATTGTGTGAGTTCACCTTCGGCTTTTGATACATCCTTCTTTCCCAGGTAAGCCATGCCTCTTGCATAGTGAAGAATGGCGCGCGGATATATCCATTCTTTCTGCAATGGCTCAACAGAAAGGAGGCTGTCCCACATGTTTAATTTCACTCCGGTAAACCATGGAATTGCGTAATAGTGTTGGAGCGTTCCCCATCCGGGTTCTAATAAAATGTCCTTAACCGTTTTTTCCTGAACTTTTTTTGCTGAAGACCAGGCGAGATTCGAATTGCCTTCGAATGTCGCCATTGCTGCCAGGTAATGGTAATTGTGTGGATAGTAGGCAATCGGGTAGGCACCCTGCGCATTGCAGCTCGTTACATAAGCGCTGTCAATTTTTACGGCTTCCATATTGGCTAAAACGCCAAGATGGTAATCACCTGTCCAGATGTAGATGTGAGAAGGCATGTGAACAAGATGGCCGGAACCGGGTACAAGCGTCATCAATAGGTTGGCGCTCGCAAGCCCTCTTTCCGGGGTCTTTGAGGCTTCTACAGCATGAATATAAAAATGTGGCGCTCCGGGATGACGGGGATGTTGGCGTATCAGTTTTTCGAGAACCGTTACAATTTCGTGTGTCCATGGCTGTGGTTCTTTAGTTTTTTTATCGTACAAGTTCCATGGATGCAGGTTCATTATAGATTCTGCATAGAGCGCGCCAATATCCGGGTCGTTGGAGTATGTATTATATACCTTTTTTAGAGCAAGGGAATAAGCGAGATCGAGTTGGCTACGGTCTTTCTGAGGTTGAGGAGTATAACGAAGAGCAAGCGCATAGATAAGCGCCTTTTCCTTTTCCGTACAATTTCCCGAAAGTGCAATTGCTTTTTGTGCAGCCAGGTAAGCCCTCTCATAGTTATCGTCTTCCATGCCTGCATTATAGTTGGGGCCTAATACATAAGCAAAACCCCAATAGGCCATGGCGCAGGTAGAATCAAGGCGCGTCGCTTCATAAAAGGAGCGGGCTGCTTCCGCATGGTTGAATCCGTAAGATAACATCATGCCCTGGTTAAAATATTGCTGTGCCTCGTTGCTTACGGTGGTGACTTTGAAATCAATACCTTCAAGCCCGGCTAATAAAGGCGCTTTTTTCCCGGACGTGTACCAGGCCTTGTCTGTGGTTTGCGGAGCACAGGCAACAATATTCTCTTTCGATATATTGGATTTCTCTCTTGATTGCTTTCCTGTTTGATTGCATGCGATGGTTAATGCGGGAACTAACCAGTACCAGAATATCTTTTTCATTAGAATTAATTTTCAGGATAAAAAATGAAAAAGTGTCTTACAGGTCGCTTGTCTTAATTAGACAACAATAATCAGTGGTATTTCCCAAATAACCAAATAATTGTGGGAAGAAAATGATCTGCAACAGCGATCAATCAGGATATTGAGGATTCATGTTTTGTCAGTGTAATAGAGCCACCGAATATCGTTTATCTTGCAGTAATTATTTTCGTTATGAAAGAAGCATTTATTATTGATGCCATCCGTACCCCAATTGGAAAATTTGGAGGTGTATTAAGTGCTGTAAGGCCAGATGATTTGTTGGCAGGAATCATCAAAGGAATATTGGTAAGGAATCCCGGTATTGATCCGGAAATAATAGAAGAGGTAATAGCCGGGGATGCAAACCAGGCAGGAGAAGACAACAGGAATGTAGCCCGTATGGCTGCTTTGTTGGCGGGCCTTCCGGTTACAGTGGCAGGCAATACAGTCAACAGGCTTTGTGCAAGCGGATTGCAGTCTGTAATGGACGCCTCGCGAGCGGTGATGTGTGGTGATGGAGACATATACCTGGCCGGTGGTGTGGAGAGCATGAGCAGGGCACCTTACGTGATGGGCAAACCTGATACTGCATTTCACCGTAAGCCGGAAATTTTTGATTCGACAATCGGTTGGAGATTTCCTAACCGGAAATTATCTGAAAAATTTTTCCCTTATTCTATGGGAGAGACAGCAGAGAATGTAGCTGTGCAATGGAAAATCAGCCGTGAAGAACAAGATGTATTTGCATTCGAAAGCCAGCAAAAATATTTCGAAGCATTGGCTTCCGGAAAATGGAAAGACGAGATCACTCCGGTAGAAGTAAAGATTGGCAAGAAAGAGACATCGTTTGCCGATACGGATGAACATCCGAGAAAAACTTCTTTGGAAAAGCTCGCCCAGTTACAACCTGCTTTTAAGAATGGAGGAACTGTTACTGCCGGAAATTCCAGTGGAATCAATGATGGCGCTGCAATGCTGTTGGTCGTGAGTGAATCCGCTTTGAAGAAATTCAATTTGACACCAATGGCGAAAGTAAGATCGATGGCAGTAGCAGGTGTGGATCCTTCTATAATGGGCATTGGCCCCGTTCCCGCAACTAAAAAATGCTTATCTCGTGCAGGCATTACCGTTAGTGACCTGGATTTGATAGAATTGAATGAGGCATTTGCATCACAATCCATTGCCTGTATTCGCGACCTGGGATTGGATACTTCCATAGTAAATGTGAACGGAGGGGCTATCGCATTAGGTCATCCATTGGGATGCAGTGGAGCAAGGATCGCAGCAACACTTTTGCATGAAATGCAAAGAAGAAAATCTAAGTATGGCCTTGCCACTATGTGCGTTGGTGTAGGGCAGGGGGCAGCGATGATATTCGAGAACTGTCAGGACAGATATTAAGGAGTCTTTTCCAATTGCCTGATTTCTTTTTTCACCATTTTTCGGTTGATGAAAATAGTGAGCAGGAACATTAAAACGGCTGTGAGCCAGGTTCCCCAGTGCAGTAAAATTCCCGGTCCATTTCCCCCAATGGACAAACGGCTGAAATAAATTTGAAATATGGAAGCCAGTACCAGGCATATCACGATAATTGTAAGATATACCGGTAGAAATGTAGAAGAAAAACTCTTCGAAAGCCAATTAGGTGAATAACCAAGCAACAGCAATAGTTTCACGTTTTCCTTACTCCTGGCTATCATCAATTGCAGGTAAAAACCAAACAGGATCAATGCAAGTAGAATAACGAGTACACCCAATGCTGCAATGGCACCGATAGTATTTTGCAACATGCCCTTGATGCGTCCAAATCTGATCTTGTCTTTATTGATATGATAATTGTGTGTATCAAGAAATTTGATCAGTTGCGGATTGTTGGCATCTTTTGTCTTGATGTAAATACGTGATACGAGCGATGAGGTGTCTCCGGCAAAATGAACATTACCCCATTTGAGAAAACTTTCGGGAACAAGAATAGAATTGACACGGTCGCTCAGTGCCACAATACTTGCCCTGAAATTCTGATTGCCCAATGGGCCTGAACATTGCAGGAAAATATTTACTGATGAAATTGTTTTTGCAGACACCTGTGGCAATCCCTGCGAGGGAGCAAAGACATTATACATTTCCAAAAAATCAGAAGAAAAAATTACAGGTACATCTTCTTGCCCGGGCTTCCAGCTAAAGCCTGCCGGTAGCGTGTCAAGAAATGATGGGTCCAGACTCTCCAAAAACAAATCGGTACTAAATGGCAATACATTTCCTGCGGTAGCCTCGGCTCTGAACTGATTGGAGTATAGTGGAGCGACTCCGGCAATCTCCGGTTGCTGACTTAGTAAATCCAAATCGCTCTTAGAAAAGCGGTTATCCTTTCCCATGTTCGAGTTGGTGATCTGTTTGGAAACAGACACATAGTCGAAACCTCCTGATTTTCGTGGCGCTTCTTCACCAAGCAGTTGTTGAATATTTACAAACATCTGAACCGAGATCAGAAGCAATAGAATGCCGATACCAAGCCCAATGTAGCCAATCCATTTAGTGAGATGACTTTCATTTCGTATAAGCGATCTGATATGTTTGGCATGAAGTTTCAATCAGAGGTAGTAGGTTTTTTCATTTTTCAATAAGTCGATATTTTTCAAGTCGGCAAAAATCATCGCGGCGTTTCTATGTGCACATTCTTCATAAATCAATTCCATAGCCTTTTCCCTGTTCAATTCATCTAAGTGGCTGTATGGTTCATCTAACAATAAAAAATCGAATGGCTGCATGAGCGCACGAATGATGGCAATTCGTTGCTGTTCTCCGTAGCTGCAGGTGCCCGCCTTCTGATCCAGTTTGTGTGCGATACCCAACCGACCCGCCATGATGTTTACCATTTCTGCATTGTGGTACGGCGATAATCTTCTTTTTATTTCAATGTTTTCACGGGCTGTCTCTTCCGCAAAAAGTCGAAGATCCTGGAATATGATGCTCAGATGTTTCTGTCTGATGCCAGATTTTTTTTCACCAGACAATTCTTTTACTGCTGTTCCATTTACCAAAACACTGCCGCCGTAATCATTTCTTATCCCGTAAATAAAATGAATGAGTGAAGTCTTGCCGCTCCCGGATGGCGCTACTATGTGTATGTGCTCACCCTGGTCAATGACTATTTCGTTGCCCCATATTTCTGATTGCTTCACATCAGGAATAAATTGAGGCAGCAGGTTTTTTAATATCAATTGCATCGCCAATAAAAATATTACTATGGCTTTATAGGTGCTGTACTATCTGCCACCGGAGGTAATGCTGTTGTATCAATAGTTGCCGGTACATTCCATTTCTTTTTCTGCTCCTTGCCTAATTGATACATCTGATCAAAGTAAGTGTTAAGCGTTTTAAGACTGTTGGTATTTTTATCTAATAATGTGATCCGGGTATTTCCGGTGAATGCGTTGTCGCTGATGTCCCCGCTCTTGTTGAATATTTCACCCCATACTGCTTTACTCTTTTGTAACATGAGATTGCCAATGCTATCTTTAGTTGGTGAGTCTATGCTGGAAAGTATTTTATTGATATTGAGATAAAAGCCCCCCGGTTCTCCGGAAATATTATTAGCCCATTCAGGTTTATTATTTGATTTACCGGCAAGAAAACTTTCTGCAAATTCTTTGTGATTACTGATTACAAATTCTTTATCACTCATTGTAAATCCATCGGCAGCAGTGATACCCATTGCCTTGCTAACTCCGTCCAATACCTTCTGAAGTTTTGCCTTGTCTTTAATTCCGATTTTGAACAGGAAATTGAAGTCAGGTATTCCCATAGTCAATGAAGTGCTGTCACCTTGTTTGTTCATGTTTAGGTCACTAAATGAGAGAAGTACACGGCCATCGATGGCTCCAACCACATCATCTAAGGTCAATCCTATCTGAGCGCCATACGTATTGAGCATACCATCCAATCCCATCAGTTTCAAACCTTCTTTCAATCCTTCGGGTTTGAAGTTAAACGCCGCTGCACCCAAAACGTCAGTGGAAGGAATTTTTGTGAAATCATCTGTCTTTACAGCTTCTCCTTTGTATTTCTTGATGAGGTCTGTCATTTCTTTACCGTAATATCCTTTCTGATCTACATTGATCTCTCCATTGTTGAAATTAACAACGAAAGTGGAGCGGCTGTCCTTGATCAAAGCATCTAATTTAAGCATGCCAAGCATTCCCAGTTGAGGAGACAACTTGAACATTTGTTCATAGTTCAAC
>CAZGNJ010000052.1:8577-22092 GCA_964526985.1 uncultured Ginsengibacter sp.
ATCTCCGCTTTGATTCATCAAAGTGTTGAATTTGTCTTCTTTTCCAATCGTTGAATCTGCAGGCAGGGTAAACAACTTTTGAGCATAACTGAGTGCCTGGTCCAGGTTTCCTTTCGGCATTTTTGGCATCATGGTGGTATCCTCGCTCCATGATTCAAAATCCTTCTGGCCGGTGGTGGTGTTGAAAACGTACACAAAGTTTTTATCATTCCATGCTACCACACCATTATTTTTCATGGTGAGTGATTTGATTCCTTTTAGTTCTGCTACTTTCTGTGATGGATCAAGATTTTGATTTAGTTTTTCAAAATCAGCGGCATTACGAAGGCTGCCTTCCATCACAAAATTGAAATCTTCGCTATTTCCTTTTGTCGTGAAGAATACCATTCCTTTATCCATATCAATCCCTGTTTTACGGGGATCATCGAGGAATTCTTTTCCCCAGGCAGGTATGCTGCTGTCTGCCGCAACGTCCTTGTACATCTGGGTAGCTTTTATATCTTCAAATGGAAGTTTGTTCATCAGGCTCTTAGTATCGAAGTAGGCTACTACCACAGCGTCTGATGGTATCATCTTAGCTGTTTCACTTTTTTGCTTGCAGGAAAATAAGAATGCGCTGATGACAACAGTTAGTAAAATGATTCTTGAATATTTGTACATAATAATAGAGATTGTTTTTATGGGTTGATTATGAAAAAGTTTTAAAAGTAGATTTTTTATTCAGAAAATCATAGAGTTGGTTTGTTTTCATGGTAGTTTCTTCTCCTGTAGCCAACTCTTTGATCTTGCATGTACCGGACTCCATTTCCTGAGAACCGATGATCACTACAAAAGGGATCTGCTTTTTGTCAGCATACTTAAATTGCTTTTCCAATTTCGCTTTATCATAATACAGTTCGGCTGCAATTCCCTTACTGCGGCAATCGTTCATTAGCTGGAATGCAAATGCAGACTCACTTTCCCCTAAATTGAAAAATAGTACAGTAGTAGAAACAGTAAGTGATGAAGGAAACAAATTCAATTCTTCCATTACATCGTAAATACGGTCTATCCCAAAGCTGATACCAACGCCCGGAATTCCTTTTACACCAAAAAGTCCTGTCAGATCATCATATCTTCCGCCTCCACCGATGCTTCCAATCTTTACACCTTTGGCCTGTACTTCATAAATAGTACCGGTGTAATAATCCAATCCACGGGCAAGTGCCGGATCCAGAGCAAAGGAATCTCCAGCGGCTACCACTTGCAGCACCTTTTCTATTTCAGCGATTCCCTTCATTCCGATTTCATTCCCTTCAAAGAAATGCTTCAGTGCGTTTATCTTTTCCGGGTTGCTACCGGAAATTGTAAGGTAAGAGCCGATTGCGGCAACAGTTTTCTCACTGATTCCATTTTCTGCCAGTTCCTCCTTAACTGCATCCAATCCGATCTTGTCTAATTTGTCAATGATCGCAATGATATTGCAGTTAGCTCCTTCTTTTTGCGCTAAAGCAGATAAGGCAGAAAGAATTTTTCGATTATTGATCCTGATAGAAACCGGTATGTTGAGCGCTGCAAATACATCGCGGTACAGCAATGCTAATTCAGCGTCTGCCAATAGGGAAGTAGTGCCGGCGATATCAGCATCGCATTGATAGAATTCCCGGTACCTGCCTTTCTGTGGCCTGTCTGCACGCCATACCGGTTGTACCTGGTAGCGTCGAAATGGCATGGGTAATTGTTGATGATTCGTTGCCATAAACCGCGCAAACGGAATAGTGAGATCATATCTCAATGCCCGGCTTGTGATGTCTTTATCGTTTTTGCCATCAAGTATGTTTTGAAAAGCAGTTTCAGCAGATTCTTTCCTGGATGGATGATCTAATCCGTTATTGAGAATTTTGAAAATCAATTTATCACCTTCATCTCCATACTTACCCATCAGGGTTTCTATGTTTTCCATAGCTGGTGTCTCGAGTGGGGCAAATCCGTATAGCTCAAATTTATTCCTGATCGTATTAATAATGTAATACCGCTTGCGAAGTGTTTCCGGTTGAAAATCACGAGTTCCTTGCGGCAGTGATGGCTTCATCATCTTTAGTAATTATCCTTTTCGGCAAATTTAGTTGTTCAGGTAAATCTCCATCATTCTAATTTTATTAACATTTTATTTTCAACTAATGAAATTGCTTTAGCATCTTTTGATTGAGAAATATGCAACGTAGATAATTGAAATGCATATTAACATTTTCATCATTTTATTTTATCTTGCCCACCACACAAAACTGATACATGAGTTTAGAAGAATTTGAAAAAGCTCCGGATTCCAAAACCAAAAGGTATATCCTGATGAGAAGTATCACAGATTTTGGCATGGGATTTATTTATATTGGAATAGGTGTATTGATACTTTTCGCGAAGCAGCTTAATTTTAAGAATGACTTTGCTATGACGATATGGGCAAAGGTTTTTGCAGGGTTTGCGATTATTTACGGTGCATGGAGAGTGTACCGCGGTTATAAAAAGAATTATTTTAAGCAGAATGATTAGAGTGGTTACCAATAAGATATTATTGTATTGTGGTACGATCGTTTTGATTATGCTTGGCGGTTGCAGTGGAGGAGATCAGCGTGTGGACCTGGATACTGCTGATTCAGGAACGATTCGAATCAGTGTGGATGAGTCTTTCAGGCCGTTGATAGATTCTGAGATTCAGGTGTATGAAGCGCTGCATCCTAAGACCAAGATCATCGCGGAATACAAACCTGAAGGGGAATGTTTCAAAGACCTGCAAAAGGATAGTACCAGGATGATCATTGTAACAAGGACATTAACTCAGGCAGAAGAAAAATTTTATAAGGATAAGTACTACTTTTACCCAACTATTAGCAAAATAGCTTATGATGCTATTGCGATCATTGTAAGCAAGGAAGCGCCAGACACCATGTTTTACAAGCCTGACCTGAAATCTATTTTGGATGGCAGTATAGGAGGAAATAAGAAAGCAGTTTTCGATGGAGTAAGTGGAAGCAGTGTTTTGACCTACATCAAAGATTCTCTATTGAGAGGCAAGTCATTGGATTCTACAAGAGCATTTGGTGTCAATGGCAGCACAGAAGTTATTAAAAGAGTGGAGGAAGACAAGAACCTGATTGGCTTTATTGGCGTTAGCTGGATAGGCAATCCGGAAGATACCACACAGATGAGTTTTTTGACAAGAGTGAATATTGCAAGCGTACAATGTACCTGCCCTGAGAAGGCATTTGTAAAACCTTACCAGGCAAATATTGTTGCGCACAGGTATCCATTTACCAGGGGCGTGTATTTTATTTTAAAAGAAAACTATGTAGGATTAGGAAGCGCTTTTGGAAATTTTCTGGAATCAGAAAGAGGACAATTGATCATTCGCAGATCTTATCTTGGCCCTGCCAAATTAAACTTTACGATAAGGCAGGTAACATATTAAACCAGTAATTTTAAAACATATCAAACAGTAAAATTTAGACAATGAAAAAAATCGGAATTTTTACATTTCTCATTTTGATTGCAGGAAGCCTTTTTGCCCAGCTCGATGAAGGAAAGAAGATGTTGGACTATGAGAGGTTTCAAAGTGCTTCTAAGATTTTCAAGGCTTTAGTAGAAAAGGATCCGGGCAATACAGAAGCTGCTTATTGGCTTGGCCAAACCTATATTCAGAATGTAGAAAATGCAGACACTGCGGCAGCAAAGGCTTTGTATCAAAAGACGCTGCAGGCCAATCCGAATGATCCCTGGATGATGGTGGGTGTGGCTGAAGTGGAGTTGATGGAAGGCAAAACAAATGATGCCCGCAATCATTTTGAGGCAGCCATCAATGCTACAAAGAAGAAGCAGTTGGCTGACATCCTGCTAGCAGTAGGCAGAGCCAATGTGGACACTAAGGCCGGTGACGCGCATTACGCTGTTCAGCAATTGAAGCTGGCTAGTGACCGTGATAAGAAAAACCCTGCTATTCTCATAGCACTGGGTGATGCCTATCGCAAACTGATTGATGGAGGAAATGCTACTACCGCCTATCAGAATGCCTTCTTACTGGATCCTCATGCTGCACGTGCAGCTTTTATGATAGGAAGGATTTATGAAACCCAGGGGTTGACACAAGAGCCAATCTACATGCGCTTTTATAACGATGCCATAGCAGCAGATCCCAAGTTTGCACCTGTATATTATTGGTTGTATATGTATTACTATAAAAGGGATGTAAACAAAGCCCGCGAATACCTGAATAAATATGTTGCTGTTACAGATCCAAATTCAAAGCTTTGCTATGCAGAAGCAAGTTTGTACTATGTTTCAAAAATGTATAAGGAAACTATTTCCAAGGCCGATTCATGTATAGTTGGTGCATCAGGCGAGAAACCATTTCCAAATTTGTTTGGTTTGAAAGCGTATGCATATGATAAGCTGAATGACAAGGACAATGCGTTGAAGAGTTTTGAAGAATTCTTTTCACGGGCCAACCCTGATGTGATAGGGCCTAACGACTATGCTACCTATGGTAAGGTGTTGCTGGAATTTCCCGACAAAAGGGAATTGGCTGAACAAATGATCGACAAAGCAGTGGAAACCGATACAGTAAAGACAAAGAAGTTAGAATATGTGACTGACATTGCAAAAGCGATGTATGCGAAGAAAAATTATCCGGAGGCAGCCAGGTGGTACACCAAATTGCTGAAGATGGATACATCCTATGGTAAAGTGGATTTGTATTGGGCAGGGATCACCAATTATCTTTCAGGTAAATATCCTACCGCGGACTCTTTGTTTCAGATTTATCAAAATAAATACCCTGATGGATTGATTGGATGGTATTATGGTGCTCGTTCCAAAGAAGGTATAGATACCACAGGTGCGCAGGGCCTGGCGAAGCCGGCGTATGATAAGATCATTGAAATCTCTGAAGGAATTGCCAACAAGGATTCTATTAAAAATATGCTGATACCGGCATACAGGTATATGGTGGCATATTTTTACAATATCCAAAAGAATGTTGACAGCGCTTTCTTTTATAACAAGAAGGTGTTGGAAGTAGATCCTAACGATGCTACAGCTCTTGCCAATAAAGCTGCCTTTGAAGCCTACCTGAAGGCAAATGCAGGCAAAGGAAAGAAAGAAGATCAGAAGTAAATAGCAGATTAGATTTAGTATATAGCCGTTTCAGTTTTGGAACGGCTTTTTTGCTGGAATCAACCTGGCCTATTTCAGATTCTCCTTGTATGCAAGTGGAATTCGCGGAACAGTGAAGCGATATGTACTGCCTCTTTACGTAAATAACTATTACATCACAGCCCATCCATTCAGCTTTTAATTATTCCTTCTGAACTATTGCCATCCCATTATTTCAAAAAGCGCTTTTATTACAATATCTTCGCAGCCCTAAAGTTCTTTTTGAATGTTAAGCAGAAGAAATATCAGGGTGAAAGTGATGCAAACGCTGTATGGGTTGGAGTCGGTGGAGCAGGCAAAAGCAGGGGAGCCTAAAAAGATTTTTGACAAGAAAATTCAAGACACACAGGAGTTGCTGGCTTACCTGGCGACATTTCTTACCGAAATTGCCTTGTATGCTGAATCTTACGCCATTAAAAAATCGCAAAAACACTTACCTACACAAAGCGACCTCGAAGTGAATACCAAACTGGCAGGCAATACCATCGTGTGGGATATCAGAGAAAACAATACTTACAAGGCAGCTATTGAAAAGTTCAAGACGAAGTATCTTATTGATACTGAAATGGTCAAGAAATATTTCCTGCAATTGATCGATTCAGACGACTATAAACAATATATCAACTCACCGGGCCGGGATAAGAAGAGTGAAAAGCAGATATTGGAAATCATTCTTGAAAATCTTATGCTTCAGAATGCGGACTTCATCAATGATGGTGAAGAGAAATTCATCCATTGGGACGACGACCTGGAAACTGCGATTCATCTGCTGAAAGCTGTATTGAATAAACCAGCTTCAACAGATTTTTTGGAAATGCCGGGGACTGATAAACTTGCCTTTGGGCATGATCTGCTACAGACTGTGATAGAAAAAAATGATTTTTGTCTTGACCTGATCAAACCTAAATTGAAAAATTGGGAAGCCGAAAGGATTGCATTACTTGATATGATCCTGCTCAAGATGGGTGTATGCGAGTTACTGTATTTCGAAACCATACCCACTAAGGTTACGCTCAACGAGTATATCGACATAGCAAAAGAATACAGTACTGAAAAGAGCGGAAATTTTGTAAATGGAATTCTTGACAATATTTATAAAGACCTCGCTGCTCAAAATAAAATTCAAAAAACATCTTTCAATAACTCAGTAAATTAAAATTGCTCAATGAAGACCAGGATATTTATCGCCGCGGCATTGTTGCTTGCATTTGCATCCTGCGATATCAGGAATACCAAGACTAAGCCCACAGACGAACCTTCAGGTAAAGTGGTAGCTAATACAGATGTGAAGACCTCTGTGAAGATCATAGATACCGTTTACAATTTTGGCAAGGTGAAAGACGGAGCAAAAGTAGTGTACAACTTCCGGTTTGAAAATACAGGCGAGCATCCATTAGTGATTTCTGCCGCCTCTGCAAGTTGTGGATGTACCGTACCGGAAAAACCGGAACACCCGATAGCCCCGGGAGAACTGGCAACCATTAAGGTAGTATTTGACAGCAAAGGCAGGGTAGGTCCTGTACACAAAGAAGTTTTTGTGTCATCCAATGCGCAACCTTCGTTTCCGCCATTGATCCTTTCGGGTGAGGTGACGGCCAATTAATTTTATTAAAACCACAAAATAAATCAACAACAAACATGAATGTAGCTTCAGTATTTTTAATGATGGGCCAGGGGCAAAGTGGCTCAGGATTTCAGTTCATATTTATCGGGTTAATGATCCTGGTGTTCTGGCTTTTTATGATCAGGCCACAGGCTAAGAAACAAAAACAGCAGAAAGCTTTTATGCAAAACCTTAAGAAAGGTGATAAGATAGTAACTATCTCAGGCATTCACGGTACAGTTAACAAACTCAATGAGGACAGTACGTTCATGCTTGAAGTAAATCCCGGAAGCTATATCAAAATGGAAAAGAGTGCTGTGAGTATGGAGATGACAGCGAATCTCAACAAGGTGCAAACTGCTGCACCCATCAAATAAATGAATCATCATGCTGCGTATCGGTCTTACAGGTGGTATCGGCAGCGGAAAGTCAACAGTTGCCAGGATATTTGAAGTCATTGGCATACCTGTTTATTATGCTGATATAGCAGGCAGGCAATTGATGAACAATGACCCAAAAGTGAGAGCAGCAATTATTGATGCTTTTGGAGAAAGAAGTTATAAAGGAACGGAGATCGACCGTTCCTTTCTCATTTCGGAGGTGCTGTATGATGATATAAATCTTGAGAAGTTGAACAGCATCATTCATCCTGCTGTTTTCAAAGATGCAAGTGCATGGATGGACTTACAGTCAACGCCCTATTCTATCAAGGAGGCTGCCATCATTTTTGAAACGGGAGGAGATAAATATCTCGATTATGTAATTGGCGTGTCAGCTCCTGAATCATTGAGAATGAAATGGCTCAGGAATAGAGATAATAAGACGGACGAAGAGATCAGGTTCTGGATGAAGAAGCAAATGGATCCGGACAATAAAATGAGCCTGTGCGATTTTGTAGTTGTGAATGATGAAAAGCAAATGTTGATTCCACAGGTATTGGAGATTCACCAGAAGCTATTTGAGATGCAGGGGAAAAAATAATATCTACTTAATAAATGTTTTTCATTTTGGTTCTGGAAATAGAAATTGAGATACCCAATCAATTCAACAATCTTTTCACGGGCAGAAAAACAAAAAAATAAACTATGAGTAATCAAAATTCCGGTGACTACACATTCTATTTTGAATCTTCTTTCAGTATTATGGATGCTTTTGATCATTTGCTCGATGTTCGCAGGTGGTGGACAGGACTGCATGCAGAGATCATTAAGGGTGATACTAAAAAAAATGGTGATGAATTTACATTCAGTGCCGGTGATGGGGCACACTATTCCAAACAAAAATTAGTGGAGCTCATTCCCGGAAAGAAAATCGTTTGGCTTGTTACAGACAGTCATCTCAGCTTTTTGGAAAAACCAAATGAATGGACGGGAACAAAAATATGCTTCGAAATCTCCGAAAAGAATGACAAGAGTTCCATCATATTCACTCATGAAGGGTTGAATCCTGAAGTGGCTTGTTATAATTCCTGTGCACCTGGTTGGACACAATACCTGCAAATCCTTGCTAAAAATTTGACGTAACACCATTTTTAATTATTTCAAAGCAGTAGCATGGGGCGACAGGCCAGGTTATTCCTTTTTCTTTTAAAATTTTCTTTGCCCGGTACACAAAATATTAATCTTACTTTTATCAATACTGCAAGCCAGGTTGTCGCGTTCCGCTCAATGCGGAAGGAGGAAAGTCCGGCCAGCACAGGGCAACACACCGGTTAACGGCCGGTTCGTCTTTGGCGAAAGAAAGTGCCACAGAAAATAACCGTCCGCCACGGCGGATAAGGGTGAAAACGTAAGGTAAGAGCTTACGATGATTCCGGGTAACCGGAATCATGGGTAAACCTTGTGTGCTGCAATGCCGAATAAGTTTCTGTTTGTGTAACTACCTTGCACAAGGAAAGCGGCCCGCTTGACGCCTCCCTAACAGGCGCAGAAACGGGTAGGCAGCTACGATCGCTTCAGTAATGGAGCGGCCAGATAAATGACAACCATCCGCCTATGGCGCGATACAGAAGCCGGCTTATCGGCTTGTAGCTTTTTATCAGGGCCTTCTTTTAAGAGGGCCTTGTCTTTTTTAAGATTAGTTTTCTTTTAAAAAGGTTTACCTTTAAGTGCTTCCTGATTATTCACCAAAATCATTGGACATGTATCTGAAGAAAATCTTTCTTGCACTGCTGATCATGGCATCAGTAGAAGTTTCAGCGCAATCATTTAGTTATACTCCCGAAAAGCCCCAGGCCGGGCAATCTATCACCATTTCTTACACGCCATCAGGCTTGCTGGCAGGTACTACAGAACCAGTGAATCTGATCTATTATACTATGAGAGAGGGTAGTGGTCTTAATGCTAATGATGGCGCCTTCAAAAAACAAGGCAACCTGTACGTAGCTACAATACCTACCGACACTAAAGATCAGTTGGTAATGCTGAAAATTTCGAGTGGAGATAATATTGATAATAACAAGAATGAGGGCTACGTGATTCCACTTTACAAAGGTGAAATGCTGCAGAAAGGCGCAAACTTTTCCATGGGAGAATTTTACAATAATGTAGGACGAAATATGGGGATAGATCCCGTGCCGGAGAAAGCGTTAGAATACATGGATAAAGAGTTTGAAAGTTACCCGGAAGAAAAAAACAGTGGCGATATCCTTACATATCTCAGAGTGTACAAAACAGTTCATCCTGATAAAGGAGACAAAGAAGTTCAAAAAATTATTGAAGCCACATTGAAGGCAGGATTGAAAGATGAAGATGATTACACAAGGTTGCAAGCGCTGTATGCATTGAACAGGCTTACCGAGCAGTCAAAGTTCATTAAGCAGATCATTGAAAAAAAATATCCGGATGGCAAATGGACCATCAACCAAACGTTGCAGGACTTTTTTGCTGAAAATGATGAAGGTAAGAAGGCTGATTTGTGGAAGGTCATATCCAACAATATTGATAATAATCCTGATTGGAAATACCTGCAACCTTCCAAAGGCATTTTTGAAGGGACATTGCTGACTCAATATTTTAAAGATAAAGACTGGAGTGGGTTGGAGGCAGCAGTGAAGAAGTACAATATTTCCGGTGCTGCGCTTGCATCTGAATACAATAATAATTCCTGGGAAATGCAGAAAAAAGATCAGGACTTAGCTGAGGCATTGAAAATGGCAACTTATGCTACGAACTGGGCCAAGAATGACATTAGCCAACCGGATGAGAAAAAACCCGGATACCTTTCAGAGAGCCAGTGGAAAGATAACCGTGAAAGAACCTATGCAATGTATGCCGACACCTACGCGATGGTTCAGTACAAACTCGGCAATTATGAAAAAGGATTTCCATATACCGAAGACGCTGCATTAAAAATAAATAAGGGTGAGAGTGCGGATCAGAATAATACTTATGCATTGCTTGCATCTAAAGTTTTGAATGCAAAGAAATATGTACCTGTTCTTGAAAAAATGGTGAAAGACGGAAAATCAACTACAGCCATAAAAGACATTTTGAAAGAGCAGTACATCAAGAAACATGGAGAAAGCGGGTATAAAAATTATATGGTAGCGTTAGAGAGAGTTTCATTGGAGAAGATGATAGCTGAATTGAAAAAATCCATGCTCAACGATCAAAGCCCATCCTTTGCTTTGAAGGATATGGAAGGTAATAATGTGAATGTGGCTGATTTGAAAGGAAAAGTACTGGTTGTAGATTTCTGGGCTACATGGTGTGGCCCTTGTAAGGCATCTTTCCCTGGAATGCAGAAGATGGTGACTAATTACAAGAGTGATCCTTCTGTAAAATTTTTATTTGTTGATACCTGGGAAAGTGGAGATAACAAAGAAAAAAATGCAAAAGATTTTATCACTGCCAATAAATATGATTTTCATGTGCTTATGGATAATGAAAATAAAGTAGTGGAGCAATTCAATGTAGATGGCATCCCAACAAAATTTGTGATTGATAAAAATGGTATCATCCGGTTCAAGTCAGTTGGGTTCAACGGTAGTGATGACGGATTGGTTCAGGAATTGTCTGCCATGATTGACCTTGCGAAGGGAGCATGATATTACCTGTTTAATGAAAAGAAATAGCCGGTTCGATGCATTTGCAATGAACCGGCTATTTCTTAGAGTTTATACTTTCAACATACCCCTGAAACCTCTTGCTGCATAATAAGATTCTGCAGCATTGTGATAGGTGAACACGTGGCCATATCTGCGATCACAAAAAACAGCGCCACCATGCTTTCTGATTTCAGGTGGCGTCTCTATCCAACTTGAAGTTTTGAGATCGAATTTATCCAGTTTCTGCAATGACCTGTATTGCTCTTCATTCAGTATTGTTACTCCCATTGCATCTGCCATCTCTATTGCACTGTCCCGTGGCTTGTTTTCTTTCCTTGCATCCAATGCCTTGCGATCATAACAGATACTCCTTCTGCCTTTGGGGCTTTCAGGTGAGCAGTCTGTAAAAATGATTTGGTCATTCCTGTTATCATATCCGGTCACATCCGGTTCGCCACCTGTTTCTTCCATGATTTGAAGCGTCCGGAGTTTTGTTTCATTAGCTTCCAGTTTCATCAGCACCTGGCTCCATGAGATTCCCTTGTGGCGATTGGGATTCTTTTCAAAGCGTTCCTTTAATGTTTTCAGGATTGATGTTTTTTCTTCAGAAGATAATTTTTGCTTTATCATTTTATTTGCTTTTTGCGGATAGTTCCCTTGTTATTACAATTGTATGCCTTGCTTCTCTGGCTGAATGGCGAAACAAATAAATCGAAGTTGTCTTTACCTGAGTTTGCTCATCACCTCTTCCTTTCGTCTGCGTGATACCTCTATGACCGTATTGTCTTTTAATACAATGAATCCATTATGGTCGATGTAGGAAATAAAACGCTTATTGACCAGGTGTGATTTGTGTGTGCGAATAAATTGGTAGGGGGCGAGCAGTTCTTCATATTCACCCAGATTTTTTGAGATCAGAAACTGTTTATTGCCTTCCACATAGATTTTTGTATAGTTACTGAGCGCTTCGCAATGAATAATTTGATGAGGCATTACGAAATGTACTCCGCCTTTTACCGGCAACGCAAGCCTCAATGACTGTGTATCTCCGGTAGTCAGATTATACATGATGTTTTGTAATAATTCCTGTTGCTGATCAAAATCATTCCTTGATTGTACATACCGTCTCACTACTTTGATCAACTCTTCAATATCTATCGGTTTTAGAATATAGTCGAAGGCGCTGAATCGAATGGCTTTGATCGCATACTCATTATATGCCGTTGTAAAGATGACTTTGAATTTCTTGTCCGGGATATTATTCAGCAGATCAAAACCTGAGAGGTGCGGCATCCTGATATCGAGAAATACAAGTTCCGGCGCTTCCCGGTGAATCATTTCAGCAGCAAGACGGGCATCATTGCAAATACCTACCGATTCAATTTCCGGTATGAATTTCTCAATCATGATCTTCAAAGAGTCTGTGGCTCTTTCTTCGTCGTCTATCAATAATGCTTTTATCATGATTAAATTTTAGTTTGGAAATCTGATTATAACCCTTGTCCCTGTTGGGCTTCCTGACCCATCCTTTTTATCCAAAATAGTGAGTTGACTTTTGATTTTAGTAAACTCATCAAATATTTTCAACCGGTCTTTTGCCAACCCGATGGCCTTCCCTGTATGCAGGTCTTCTACTACTGAGCCTTCTTTGATGTGTTGAGACGCCAACCGTCCAATGCCATTATCATCTACGATGCATACAATGACATCACCCTCGTCAATAAATTCGATTGATAATTTACGAAGCCCTTCCTTGTGCATAAGTCCATGCCATATTGCATTTTCCACAAAAGGTTGGATAAGTAATGTAGGCACGAGTGTCTCTTCACGATCGATGGATGGATCACATTGGATTGTGTATTCAAATGTTTCTTTGAATCGTTGAGATTCCAATTCGATATATAATTGCAGCATCTCCATTTCCTGCGACAATGATATTTTCTCTTTATCGCTCTGGATGAGTACCATTCTCAATAGTCGCGAAAATTTTGAAAGGCTTCTTGTTGCTACTGTTTCATCACCGGTCAGGATCATTTGTTGAATTGAGTTCAAGGAATTGAACAGGAAATGTGGATTCATCTGCAGCCGCATACTCTGCAGTCTTGCTATGGTGGCTTTCTGCTTATTTTCCATCACTTCTATTTCCGCCTTTCTTTTCTCTGCAATTGTTTTGATGATGGTGATTTTATCGGCACAGAGGGATGCGATGGTTGTGAGTACCTGGAAATGACGGGAAGTATAAAAATCTTTCTGTGAATTTTCACTATCGATGACACCCAGTAGATTTCCATCAGCCAAAATCGGTACAGCTATTTCTGAACTTCTTGGTATATCATCAACAATGTAGCGGGAGTCAATGCTGACGTCATTTACAATTTCACCTTTTTTGTTAAGGGCTACAGTTCCTACAATCCCATTGCCTATAGGTACTTCAATCGGGTTGATAATGATCCCCTGGTCTGTCTTAGGCCCCCATGCCGCTTTTTGTACAAGGATATTACGGGTTGCATCATACAGGTAAATAACACAATCTTCAAATCCCAGTTGTGAGATACAATTTTTTACTACATCCCAAACTAAGTCATCCACTGTCTGTTGCTCGGAAATGGATATAGCAAAATAGTTGATTATTTTTTCAGTTTCCAGCCTGTATTGCAGGTTGTCTGCAATGGCTTGTTGC
>CAZGNJ010000052.1:22102-25800 GCA_964526985.1 uncultured Ginsengibacter sp.
TCTTAACTTAGAATCCGCAATCCTTTGGATACGTCGCTTCCATCCGATGCCTATCAGGATCAAAAGTGCTGCTGCAGCAATGCTCAAAATTGCAATGAACCAATTACTGTCCCAGATACGGGGTTTTATTGCAAAAGAGTACTGAATACTTTTGCTCCACCGGTGTGGCGTTACCTGGGCTCTTACCTCAAAGGTATATTGTCCTGGTGGCAGATTTTCAAACTTAGCTGTTTGCGATTTTCCTGCCGGTGACCAGAGCGTATCTGCTCCCAGCAGCCGGTAACTGTACCTCAAAGCTTCCGGATTTGAAAAACTTATGCCTCTGAATTGGAAGGTGATTTTTTTAGCCTTTGAAGGCAAAGTGGGATTGATTCGCAGATCCAGTGTATCAATAACTTTTGTGTTGCCGGAAATGACAATCCTGGAAAGATTGAGTTTAGGTACGACCTCTGAAGAATTGTCCTTCGGAGAAAAATTCAATATGCCCGAAGTGGATGTCAACCATATTTTTCCATCATCTGCCTGTAACATATTTACCCTGTTGAAAGGTAAATTGTTTGATGCCTGTTTTTTTTCATATTGGGATACAAAGTAATCCCGTTCATTCACTTTCCCGATCTTAAAAACTGAATGGTAATCTGCCGCCCATACATCCCCGTTAGAATCTATCAGAAGTCGTAAAACAATTTTCGATGGTAACCCGTTTTGAGTAGTCAGTTTTTGTAAGAGCCTTACAGTACCATTATCAAATCGACAAATCAATACTCCATCTCCGATAGTACTGATCCAGATATTCATGAGAGCATCTGTCTTCAGGTCGGTGATGTTATGCATTTGATGTTGTGCACCTATTATTTCAATGGGCCTCAGACTATCATTTTTCAATTCGAGAAGCCCACGGTTACTTCCAAACAATAGGTGCCCATTTTGTGTTGTAATACCGGATTTGATGACTACATAATCAGAACTTCCGGTCTCGAATGAATAATTTGTAAAATATATTTCACCATTTTTCGATTGAATGATTTTTGTAACGCCTCTGTCACCACCTGTTAGTAGTTCATTGGCGCCACTTTTTAGAAAAAAGAAATTACTGTTGTCACGGAGTCCCTGTTGAATGGTAAATCTCCTTATTTTATCATCAGAGATATAGGCAATTCCTTCGTGAGAACTTGAGATCCAAAGACCTCCATTTTCTAACTGCTGGAATCCGGTGACCTCTGCATGTGGAAATATTTGTTTCCATTGCCGAAGTGTACTGTCTTGACTGCCTTTAATAAAAGTCTTTCCCTGGTTGGAGCCAAAGAGCATTTCCTTACCGGGCAATAGAGCCATAGAATAAAAATCCCTGACTGATCCTTCTTTGTCCACTTGCACATTATTGAAAAAGTTCCTGACGGCATAATTCAATTGCCCTTCTGAACCAACCCAAAAATTTTGCTCTCTATCCTTCAGCAGGCACGTGCCCCAAACCTTAGCGAATTCCGGCAATTCCAGAATTCTTGTTGATTTTAAAGTCAGTGGGTTTGTCTCATAAATGCCCTCACTTGTTAATTCATAAAACTGACCTCCATCCTCCTGCATACTTACTGAGAAATATGGATGGATAGATGGTGGCTTACGCGGAATGCCATGTTCCACAACCTCAATGCCACCACTAAGGCTGCAAATGAATACAGTATCCTTATTTTTTGCCCAAATTCCATTTAGGATATCTAATCTGCCGGTACTCTTCCAGATCGGGATTATTCTTTTTTGCTGGTACTGATATACCGCATCACCATCGCCGAAAACGATGGAATTATCTGCTGCAATACTGATGAATTTTACCCTATTGATATGAGGGAAGGGTGTTCTCCATGCCTGTAGTTGAAAGGCATTAAGGTCTGTGTGGAACGATTCTGAAATTGAATGAAGTTCTTTGCCCGGAATATAGTAGGGGCCATCACTGTTCCCAATCCAAAGCCCACCTACTTTGTCAAAGTGAAGTGCATAAACAGGCCGTACTAAACTACCGGTTTCAATGTAATGAAGTTTCTCATCCTTCCATAAAAACAATCCTTGTTCTGTTCCAATCCAAACGTATCCTTTCAAATACTCAGCAATTGCATAGACTTTACCAACCTGGTGATCTGCAGCAAACAAAAAATCTTCAAATTGAGATCCGTCATACCTGGTAATGCCTGCACGATGGCCGATCCATAAATAATTTTGGTGATCCTGAAAGAGAACAGAAATTTCTGCAGATACTGGTCCGTTCTCAGCGGTAAAAGTGGAAAAAGTATAATCGTTCTGGGCTGTACAATACTGGTGACTCGAGAGCCACACACATATTGCAATAAGAAATTTTAAAAGCCTCATAACTGCTTAAAAGGTAATACTGATAACGCTTTATCATCGCCGGTAATAGCTATCTTGTCTGACCGGTTGCTGTTCTTTAAAACCTATGAGATATATCGCTAACTAAAATTAGGAATTAAGGTTTATTCTAATTTAAATTGTTATCCTACGGCTTGCCTCAATAATTTAACGGTAACGGACAGCAGAATTATCTTAGATGTTGACCGGACAGATGTAAGCCAGATATTTTCCTGGCTTTGGAATGACTTTGACAGCCTGTAAAGATGAGTCTGGTTACCATTAGTTCATTAATAGCATCCATTCCCTCATTCCCTTATTTTCTGGAAATAATATATTCTACTTTGGTGTTAGGTTTTGAAATACCGGTACTGCAGGCAAAACCGTGAAGCATGATTATTCAAATTGAGAATAGACCAAAATTAACCGAAGAGATGTTGAAGGGAATGTTCAATTCAACTTTAAAATAGATTCGGTATGAAAAATAAAATACTACTCCACTCATTTTTTACGATTCTTTATTTTTTCATAACATATATCTCTTTTGCAGTTCCAATTGTTACGCTCACGTCCTCCCACATCGCTAATGCCGATATTAACCAGGGTTCTCAAAATGTAATTGTATATGCAGTGAAGATGGATGTGGCTACAGACCCGGTTACAGTGAACCAAATCAATTTCACGATGACAGGCACACACGATGCCGATGATCTTCAATACGTGTATGTCTATTACAATAGTACACCCACACTTACCGGTGCTGCCTTTATGGGCAATAGTGGTGCCGCATTTGCAAGCGGGCATGCCTATTCGCTCAATATCAACAAATCAATGACTGCGGGATCATCAGGATATTTTATAATCGTAGTTTATGCGAATGCAACAGCTACAGATAACAGTACCGTAAAAGTGGATGCCGATGTAAATCCTGTCACATTTGGTTATAATACTGCACCAAACATTACGAATAACCAGTCAGGCGGAGGTGGTACGCTCACCATCCAGGGAGCAGATATCACATATACATCTTCTCACATTTCCGATGCTGATATCAACCAGGGATCTCAGAACGTGATGACGTATGCAGTGAAGATGGATGTGGCTACAGAACCGGTTACTGTAAACAAGATCAATTTCACGATGACGGGCACACACGATGCCGATGATCTTCAATACGTGTATATCTATTACAATAGTACACCCACACTTACCGGTGCTGCCTTTATGGGCAATAGTGGTGCCGCATTTGCAAGCGGGCATGCCTATTCGCTCAATATCAACAAATCAATGACTGCGGGATCATCAGGATATTTTATAATCGTAGTTTATGCGAATGCAAC